>CAKQXD010000005.1 GCA_934281605.1 uncultured Clostridia bacterium
TCCGCTTATTGCTGCTTCCTTCCGGACCTGACAAGGTTCACGGCGTCCTATTGCGCAGGACCCAAACCATGCAAGCGAAGCCATCAAAAGGCAATTCATACTGTTTCATTATATTCGTTTTTCCGGAAGCCGTCAAGAGTTATTTCCCGCATGGCTGCACACCCATGCGTTTATCTGATCTTCCAGCAAATCCAGATACCGGCAAGTCATTTTCCTCTGCAGCTCAAAGACAGCTATCGTCGTTGTCCCCGAATGATGTGTTGGCTCCTTTCCCGCTTCATCACCGCAAGATCCACGGACAACATCCTGCCACTGCGCTTCATACAATTCCAGCATTGTCAGGAATTTATCCAGAGGCGGGTACGATAGTCCGTTTTCATATTTGTAAATCGCCTGTACCGATCCCAGGCCCAAATGCTGTCTGACTTCTTCTACAGACAAATGGTTTTTTCTTCGGAGTCTTCTTAAATTTCTTCCGATCACTTTCATACTATATTCTGTTTTGTCAGACACTACACTTCTCCTTACACCACTTCATCGTCTCTAACTGCAAAGCTTCCGCAGCTGCACACTATGCTCCTGAATAACATCCTTCATAACGCTGATATCTTCTTCCATTTTTTTCTGACGCTCAGCGCCTTCCGAATACCGTTCAAAAGTTTTTAAATAACAGTCTTCGATCGTTTTTAACCGAGGCGAAATGTCCGTATTCAAAATGGTATGGATCTCAGCAAAGCCCCGATGCATTTCTTCTCGCAAACTGTCGATTTTATTATCCAGACGACTGATCTCTGCGTGCATCTCATCACGCAATCCATCGATTTTGTTATCCAGACGGCTGATCTCTGCGTGCATTTCTTCTCGCAGGCCATCGATCTTAATATCAATCTTGTTGTCCAGGCGGCCGATCTCTGTTTTCATTTCTTCCCGCAAACTGGAAATCTCAGCATGCATTTCTTCCCGCAAACCGGAAATCTCAGCATGCATTTCTTCTCGCAAACCATCGATCTTAGTATCAATTTTATTATCCAGACGACTGATTTCGGCGTGCATCTCCTCCCGCAAGCCATCGATTTTCTCATTCATGTCCTGCCTTAAACCATTGAACTTATTATTTAATCCAATAAACTCCTTGTGCAGCATCTGTAAATCTTCTTTGATCGGATGCAATCCCTGATCCAAAAGATCCGACAAAACTGCAATATCCTGTTTCGTTAACATAAACATTCCCCTTTCTTATTTTCCATATATTACCACGAGCTCAGCTGTATGTCAATATTTTCCTTTTGCTTATTTTTTATATTTTCCTAGACTCATTATACCGCCCTCCCTGATACTTGTCATTGACGGCGTAGTTGAATGATATCGTAAATAGAAAAACGCACCGGAAAAAAGTGCGTTTTTCATATATCGTTCTATGAATTTGTTCTGTGTCAATAATAGCTTTTCAAACGGTTAAAACGGTTTATTCGTCCAGGCTCATGGTAACAGATTTCTTGAATCCTTTGGTTACGATCGCAAGCCAGATGATCCCGATCACCAGCCAGATGATTCCATAGATGATGGACGTGCCGCTCAGATTGATCAGCATATACATCGTGTATGCTGCACCCACCAGCGGGATCAGCAGATGGCGGAAGAAGTCTCCTGCCGTTCTGTTCTTGTTCTTTACATAATAGTGACCGATCACGGACACGTTAACGAATGTGAACCCGAGCAGCGCCCCAAAGTTGATGAGGCAGGATGCGATGGTCAGGGAGAAGAACAGCGCCGTCAGGCCAAATGCTCCCATGATCAGGATGTTATAAGACGGAACGTGAAATTTCGGGTTGATGTATCCGAAACATTTTTTCGGCAGCAGCCCGTCTCTTCCCATGCCGTACAGGACTCTGGAAGCAGATGCTACTGCGTTGATGGAAGCCGCAATACATCCTACTACATAAGCTGCGATAAAGAAATAACTCATGCCTGTGCTCGCAACGTGCGCGATGACTTCTACTGCACCGCCGTCCAGATTTTCGATTTCATTCCACGCTGTCGGCCATGCTGCCTGCAGCAGATAAGTAAAGATCACGTACATAGCACCTACGCCGATGCAGCAGATCATCAGAGCCTTCGGGATGTTCTTTTTCGGTTCGATAGCCTCTTCACCCAAGGCAGCGATACCGTCAAATCCCAGGTATGCCAGACATACGATAGCGGCACCGGAAGCGATACCCTTGACGCCGCCCATATTGGCAAATTCTTCAGAATTATAGAATGCGCTCATGTTAATAGCCAGATCGTGACCTGTTATGTATCTGATCGTCATGATCAATAGAATTACTAAGAAAATCAGCTGGATGATAACAACAACATTGTTGAAAATATCTGCCACCTTGATGCCCAGCAGATTAGCACCGGTTACGATCACGGTAAACAGCACGACCCATACCCACAGAGGGATGCTCGGAAGAGCAGCCTGCATGAAGATAGCAGAGGCCAGATAGTTGAGCATCGGCAGGAACATATATCCCAGGACGATGGTCCATCCGGCAATAAATCCAATATAAGGATTAAATGTTTCCGTCGCATAGGCATATACCGATCCGGAAGACGGGAATGCCTTGGACATTCGGCAATAGCTATATGCAGTAAATACCATACAAAGCGTTGCTACAACGTACGTCATGGAAACATGTCCGTGGGTCGTATTGGTTACGATCCCATAAGTTGTGAAAAACGCCAGCGGAATAATAAATGCAATTCCGTAAAAAACAAGTGATCTGAGTGTCAGGACTCTCGACAATTCTGCCGGTGCAGAACTGTTTGATCCATTCTGGTTGCTCATAATTACCTCCTTGATTAGTGCAAATAACTGCTACATATAAGTTCGTTTCAAATGCTATCCAATATCTTCAAACATTTTTTTATAAATAGATGGCCTGTAATCCGGGCCACCGCCCCAAGGGTTGTCCACACACTGATGACGGGTTGCCAGAGAAAGATCCAGCGTGCCGATGAGGACCTTGACCTGCTGATCATTGACATCCCCGATGTAAGTGGTGACTTCCACTTCTTCAAAGGCGTTGGTCTTCGGGCCGATGACCATGCTTCCACCGCCGCCGTAGCAGCCTGCTGCATCCCATCCAGTCATGTTAGATGTAGCAACATAAATGGAACTGGACAGAACCAGATATTCCAGATGCGGCGCATAGCATCTTACCCACGCCTTTCTGCTGCCATCGTTAGGAACTTCTTCTGCGGAGAACGTCGGATTCAAATGGAGACGCGCTCCCTTCCAGGCATAATATCTGGCCAGTTCCGGGAACTGATAGTTGTCGTAGCAAATCGCCAATGATATCGGACCCCATTTTGTATCAAACATAAATGGGTTTTCACCACGTTTACACCACATATTTTCTGATCCATATGGATGAATCTTCTGATACGATCCAATCAAACCTTCCGGACCAAGAACTACAGCAGAATTATAGATATCCGTATCTTCTTCCTTCAGTTTTTCTGACATTCCAAAAATGATGTAGATACCTTCTTCTTTTGCTACCTGTTCCAGCGCCTTAGTAGATGGACCATTCACGGTTTCGGTTATACGAATCTTCTCTTCCTGTGGAATAGATTCATCGATAAACATCCCGTAACCCATCAATGCCATTTCGGGAAACAGGATTAGATCCGCCCCTCTTCTGGCCGCCGCCCGGGACATGTCCATCATTCTTCTCAGGTTGACTTCCTTTTCTCCCGGCGCCACTTTGAAATTGACTACGGCAACATTTATAATGTCACTTTCATACGCCATACTTTACCTCCTTCTTCATCCAAAGCGCTTTTCATGAATTTCAAAATATTAATATTTACTCATACATAATGCAATGAATATGCCAACATTGATCATGATTCGACTCATTGTTGAATAGAATACTTTTCTATTTTTCCCCAAATCCCATCAAACCATGTAATTGCAACAGATTTAAAAATGAAATCAGAATAAAATTTTCATTCAGTTTTGCATATTTTTTTACATTTCAAATAGCCGTACCCCCCCCCCGAAAATTTTTAAAGCTTTTATATTCACTTTTTTAATTCACAAGCAATTCGCTTATTCATAAATGAATAACAAGGTGCTATTTTCTCCTTATCCGTTCAATTTTCTTTTTTCGCAAATGCCCAAACCCTTTCAATTTACAGCGTTTGAGAGAAATCCACCCATTTCGACAGTGTTTGGCATAGCTTTTGCATTATATATAAATGTCAATAAAATAGCTTTCTATCAATAACATCGTTTATTAGACATGAAAGGAGGAATAACTGGTGGTCACTCACAGCACCAGTTACACAACAATGGAAAAATTCAACACTGAAAAATCAAAAGCCTTATTCTTTGAAACAAAGAAATACCTTGTTGACGGAGTCAGCAGTTCTTTCCACAAGGCTCACAATGAGGAATATCCAATCTGCATGACCCACGGTAAAGGAGCTCACATGTACGATGTAGATGGAAACGACTACATCGACTATGTAGCAGGTTTCGGTCCGATGATCCTGGGCTATGCACCAGAAGCTGTTAATGCAGCCGTAAGAGAACAGTTGGAAAAAGGCTCCCAGTTCTCCACACCGACAGAAGATCTCTGCAAACTGGCCAAGAAGCTGACAGAAATCATTCCATGCGCAGAAATGGTAAGTTTCCAGAGTTCCGGTACTGAAGCAAACATGCACGCATGGCGTGTTGCCAGAGCTCACACTGGCAAAATGAAGATCGTAAAATTTGAAGGACAGTATCACGGCTGGGCAGATGAACAGAAGGTAACCATCGGGGCAGACACCATCGACGAACTGGGTCCAAAGTCCAACATCAACAAACTGATGAACACAGCAGGACAGAGACTTGATACTACAAATGACATCCTCGTAGCCCCTTGGAACGACGCTGAAACACTGGAATCCATCCTGGATGCACATGATGACATCGCTGCCGTTCTCATGGAGCCATACATGTGCGACGAAGGCCCTATCCTGCCGAAGGAAGGATACCTGCAGGCTGTAAAAGATATGTGCACGAAGCGCGGCGTTCTGCTGATTTTTGACGAAGTAATCACAGGATTCCGTCTTTCCCTGGGCGGTGCTCAGCAGTACTTCGGCGTAACACCAGATCTGGCAATCTTCGGTAAGGCTATCGCCGGAGGTTTCTCACTCTCCATGATTTGTGGAAAAAAAGAACTCATGGAAAAGGTTCACCCATCCGGAACATTCAACGCTACACCGATCGCAGTAGCAGCTTCTCTGGCAACCATCGCAGAGCTGGAAAAACCAGGCACTTACGAAAAAATGGATGCGCTGGGCAAGCAATTAACGGACGGCTTGATGGAACTGGGCAAGAAGCACGGTATCAAAGTATATGCAAACCACCACAATGCCATCTGTCAGATGCAGCTGGGTATCGACAGACCACCTGAAGACTTCCGTGACTGTCTGAAAAACGTAGATAAGGAATCCTATGACAAGCTGTTCCTGCTGGCAACACAGTATGGCGTAAGACTGACGTCTGCAAGAGGTCGAATCTACATTTCTACAGCACACACAGAGGAAGATATTGCCAAAACACTTGAAATTTTCGATTATATCTTCCCTATGCTGAAAAAATAATATATTATAAATATATTAAATACACGACATCCATAAGCCATAGCGACAATCCATCTGCCCCTATGGCTTATTTTTCTTTTTCCCTTATTAGAAAGGCTGGTGATTCTATGAATAATACCATGTTTACAAATAAAGATTTCATTTTATCTGTTTTAGAAAATTCTTACGACGGCATCTATATAACCGATAAAAACAGTATGACTATATATGTAAACAAAGCATACGAAAACTTAACCGGCCATAAGCGATCTGAATATGTTGGCAAAAGCATGGATGATCTTATTGAATCTGGAATAATGAAAGTTCATATCACCAGGGATGTAATCACCTCCAGAAAATCCGTTACTACAAGAGAAGAATTGATTTCCGGCAAAGATGTACTCATAACAGGAAATCCCATTTTTAACGATAACAATGAAATTATCGCAGTTGTAACCAATGTGCGCGATATTTCCGAGATCATTTCTCTGGAGAAAAAGGAACGTCTGGCCAAGGAGGTCATTTCCCGCTATCAGAAACAATTCTTCGACACCTCCACTATGAGGAATATCATCTGCGAGAGTTCTAACACGATCTCAGTCTTCAATTTTGCTGCAAAGGTCGCTCCGAAGGATTCTACCGTGCTGCTTACAGGAGAAACGGGAGTCGGCAAAGAGGTTGTTGCAAAGTATATTCATTACAACAGCATGCGTAAAAACAACAACTACATCAAAATCAACTGCGGCGCTATACCAGAGCATCTTCTGGAATCCGAGCTGTTCGGATATGTTGGCGGTGCTTTTACAGGAGCTGATCCTAACGGCAAACCGGGATTATTTGAACTTGCTGACAACGGGACATTGTTTCTGGATGAAATCGGCGAACTGCCGCTGAATCTGCAGTCTGCACTGCTTCGCGTTCTGCAGGATGGCGAAGTAACCCGCGTCGGGAGTACTAAGACGAGAAAAGTTGCTGTGAGAATCATCGCTGCAACCAATCGAAATCTCAAGCAGATGATTGAAGAAAAGACATTCCGTGAAGACCTGTTCTATCGTCTAAATGTAATTTCTATCAATATTCCTCCCCTGAGGGAGCGCCGCGATGATATCCCAGCTCTGGCAGAACTGTTCATAGAACGTCTTAATAAAAAATACAATACAAGAAAAAAAGTATCGGATACATTCCTTCTGGAACTCATGTCCATGAATTGGCCAGGAAATGTCAGAGAACTTTCCAACTTCGTAGAACGCCAATACATTCTCAATGAATCCGATAATTTGACATCAATCCATGATATGAGTTACAACAAACAGGGAGATGCTTACCGAACAATTCAAAGTTCCATATCCTCGTCTGCTGCAACCGATCCCGATGCCCTTAACATAGATAAAGTAGTTTCTTCCATCGAAGCTGCACTAATCAAAACTGCTTTAAACAAATCAAACACCACTAAAGAAGCCGCCAAACTTCTGGGAATCAGTCAGCCGACGTTCTCAAGAAAATATAACAAGTACAAAGACATGAATCTTATTTAGGAACACGCTTTAAAAGAGATACGAACCACGCCCTGCAAAAGTGCAGGGCGTTTTCTTTTACACAATTCCTGCGCTATCCTACATGGCAGCGGTAGCGACATCCAAATTGTTAACGATGCTATGAAACGCTACGCAACATCTAAAGACAAGAATATTCATAAACTGATGCAGTATGCTGATCAACTTCACGTGAAGCCCAAAGTACTGCGATACATGGAGGTTTTGCTATGACAATACCTGCAATACCATTCATACAATTATGGATGAAATCATAACATAAAGAAAAAAGCCCCTGCTTTCAAGCAAAAGGGCTTTTTTCATGGTTACTCATTTGTGGAATTTCACATCCAATTTATATTGATTATTTGTCACTTTCTACGATAGATTTTCTAGCGTATTCTTCACCAAAGATCAGGTATTCACGCTCAGCTGCTGTAACGTGGGAGTAGCTGCTGCAGCGAACAGAGATTGCCAGAATGATACCGATTACTGTCCACAGACCTACCATGATCCATTCCATGTGACCCAGTCCACCGGATGGGCTGAACGGCAGATAGATGCATATGAACAATCCGGAAGATACGATTGCCAGGATAGCCATAAACTTGCCCAGAGGAGCCTTGAATGGTCTTTCCGTATTCGGTTCATCCACCTTTAACTTGTAGAATGCAATTGCAGCGCAGAAGTATGCTACTACAGTACCGAAGGAAGATGCATCTACAAACCAGCCCAGCGCATTCTTTCCGAGGAAAATGGATGCCAGACCCAGTGCTCCAACCAGGATCAGAGCCGCTGTCGGCGAATTGTATTTCGGGTGAAGTTTTGCAAATACAGGCGGGAGCATCTTAGCTCTTGCCAGTGCGAAGATGATTCTCGTTGCTCCAATATACATAGCGTTCCAGCTTGTCAGGATACCGCCGATACCAGCGATGATAACGAAGGATCCGAAGATCTTGGATCCAAATACATAAGTAGCGATGTCAGCCACCGGAATGCTGGCAGTGTCACGAACGGATGCCGGTGCTCCGAAGGAGGAACCCAGGATCATCAGAATGTACCAGACAGCTCCTAATACGATAGCTAAGATAACCATTTTGCCGACCTGCTTCATCGGGATCTTCATATCCTCTACAGACTGCGGGATAACGTCAAATCCAACGAACATAGCCGGGGCTGCCATTAATACAATAAAGATACCATTAAATCCATCAGAGAACGTAGGCAGTGCATTGGCAGCATCACCTAATGTTACGCCGCCGATGAAGAACATCAGACCGCCTGCAACCAGTGCCAGTGCTGCGATGGTGTTTACGATCTTGGCAAAGCTCATACCGATCCAGTTACAGATAATAGTGAATACAGTACCTGCTACTGCGATGATAACCCATGGCAGTGTTACATCATATCCTTCGATAGAATAAAGAACATCCGCATTATGCGTCAGCTGTGGGATCAGATATTCTACCGCACTACCGAATGCCGGACCTTCCCAGCATGCTACAGCTACATAAGCAAAGGCCATCGCCCAGGCCGCAAACCAGCCAAATTTATATCCTCCAGCTCTGTAGGCAAATACCAGTACGCCTCCAGTCTGCGGGATCATCGGACAAAGTTCTGCAAAAGCCATTCCAATAAATCCACAAACCAGACCGGCAATCACAAATGCTATGATAGCTCCTAAACTACCTGCGGAGCTTACCCAGCCTCCTGCAAGCATTACCCAGCCCCATCCTACAACGGAACCAAAGGCGAACGCCCAGATCTCTCCTCTTCCAAGAGTTTTGGCAAAAGTCTGTCGTTCCAGATTACTGTTCTGTGTACTCATACTTTTTCCTTTCTCATTTCATATAAATGTTTCGAATCGTTTTGTAATAAATAAAATGTCAATTATAATAACTTTCTTTCGGCGCCTGCCTATAATAATCGCAAATTACGTGCCAACTTATTCATTTTTTCATTCTTTTTATTTTATTTTAAATATGGGCTCAAACGCCTGATTTCAACAGGTTTCGACAGAGCTCTATAAATTTTCTAAAAATTTTATTTATTCAAAATTCAATAACGAATATTGATTCATTTTTAATTCGTCGTGTATTCATTGATGAATACTTGCAAGTACAAAAAAGATGCCTCACTTCTTGTGAAAAGTATGGCATCTTCCATGCAAAACTTATTATTTGAAATAAGAACTGTCTGGCTCGCTATATTCGCTAAGTATGCTTTGCAGCGATTCCAGATACTGTTTGGCCACATCGCTCATCTGCGTCGTTCGCTTCTTTAGTACGACGATACGGATTGATTGGGAATTTTTCATGGATCTCGCTACGATATTTTTATCCTGACATTCATCTGCCAGGGTCCTAGGTCCTACAGTAAAACTGTTGGAATACCGTAGCAGGTCTTCTAAAGTCGCTCGATCATTGACCAGAAGGTTTTTGGGGAATCGCATCCGATCCACCACTTTTTCTGCAAAGTAATTAGAATTACCTCCCTGCAGGTACACGATATATGGGTATCCTGTCAGGTCCTCCAAGCACACTGGATCACATCCGGCGCACGGATGATCCGCCGACAACAGTACATATATTTTCAAAGTCGCTACTTCCAGACTCTCCACATCACTACTCTCGACGATCCGGGTAAGGACCGTTTCATTATTCTGATTAAAATAGAGAATCCCCAGCTCGCTCTTACCAGAAGCAACGTTATTGATCACCTCATGAGTCTGGGTTTCCACCAGATCGATAGTGTAATTCTGTGTATCAATTTTCTCCAGTGTCCTGCAAAAGGCCTTTGTTACAAAACTGTAATGCTGGCTGGAAATGGAGAATATGGTCTTCTTCGTATTGTTCTTTCCAAAGAAGTACTCCCGCATCAAGTCTTCTTGCTCCAGCACCTGCTTCGCGTAACAGAGAAAAGCTTCTCCATCGTTGGTGATTTCCACGCCCTTGGCAGAACGACTGAAAATTTCAATGTTAAATTCACTTTCAATATTTCGGATCGCCGTCGTAATGCTGGGCTGCGTTACGAAAAGCTTCTCCGCTGCTTCTGAAATGCTCCCATAACGGGCAACTTCTATAATATAACGTAACTGCTGTAATGTCATATTAACCCCCTACATGGTCAGGCACTGCCGTTTTACTTCAGTTCCTTCAACGACCCATTCTTCTACCACACGCCATCTTCCATCTATCTTTTTTACGGTCAGCTCGCAAATGGAGTAAAGAGGGATACCATTCTTTCCCAGCCATTTGCCGGTCGGTGGGCCATACTGACTCCATCCATCGTTGTCGATACCAAGAAGCGATGACTGTCCGAAGCAGTACCCATTCTCTTCATTGCCTTCTACGATAATATCGACAAATTCATTGATCTGATCCGGCCAGGCACAGACAGCACCAAGCGTTCCTTCAATCGTAGGGCGAAATCCAACCTTTAGCACACCATTTTCCCCATGAAAAATAGTCTGGTCACAGTAAAACTTGCTGATGGTCCCTACACATTTATATTCCCAGATCCATCGTGTATAACTAATAAACAGTTCTGCCACTTCTTCTGGCAAATGCAGTTCGCAGTTTCTGACATAGTTTTCAAACTGCTTTCTTTTTTCTGTTTGATCCGGATCCCTGACAGGGATCGAATTCGGTCTGCTTAAATCTAGCATGTTTTCTCCTTTACTTCTTTAGTCCATATTTTTTGCAATGTGAGACTGTTCCTGCACTTCTTTGTTCAATAAATGGGTCGGTAGCAGCTTCCTGGAAAAACAACCGATCACGATGACTGCAGCGGCCAAAATAAAATAAGTGACCTTCAAGCTGGTAGCTTCCAGAATATAACCTGAAATGATAGGGCCTACCGTCAGTCCTACGGAATAGATACTCTGATACAAACCCATTCTCGAAGTCTGCACCTCCGGTCTGACCCCCATGATGATCAGCGCCAGCAGCACAGTCACGGTCATTCCGAAGAAAAATCCTCCCGCCGCCTGCAGCACATACAGCATGATGAGATTCGGAGAAAATGGCATTAGGATAGCAATGACTCCCTGCCCCAGCGCTCCGACAGTCACAGTCCTGACCAAACCAAACTTCTGAAAGAAGATTCCTGATAAAGCCGTTGCAATGCTGTTAAAAATCATGAACAGGTTTGGCAGGATCGTCAGTGCCACTGCATCGCCGCCCAGTTCATGCACCATGAGCGGCTGCAGCAGATCTCTGCCGGCATAAGTGGTCATCATCGCTACGCTGGCAACCAGACCCAGGATCCAGACATCCTTGTCCAGCAGCTGCTCCTTGCCATAGGACCATGCCGTCTTGGCATCAACACCAGTAACAACATCCTGCTCTTTGATAAGAAACAGCAGAAACCAGCCGATGATCGCCGCAATGACTGCAACTACAAAAGAATATTCATATCCTAGAAGTTTGGCCACTGTTCCACCGATATTCATTCCGATAAAAGGTCCAATGGTCGAGGCAAGCTGGATCATGCCCATAGCCTTTGGAATATCTTCATCTCTGAAATAGGAAGCAAACAGCACCGTGTACAATACCCACGTACCTCCTGTCACACCATCCGCGATCTTTCCAAAGGAAAGTGTTGTGATAGACGGAAACAGGAATGCCAGCAGCCAGCAGACTACGGTAAGCATCAGTCCCAACTGGACCAGGATCTTACGCTTGCGAAACATCTCTGCAAAAATACCAATGGGGAACCGCACTACAATAGAAGCGGCTCCTGCGATGGACAGCACCAGTCCGATTTTAGATACCGGGATTCCCAGCTGCATCGCATATGGTGTAATATACGGGTCGAAAGAAGAGATACATATGAAGAATAATACACCCACGATAAAAAACAATATTAATTGCAAGTTTCGATTTCCTACTGTATTATTTTGATTCATGTTTCCCTCCTTTATTCCGACTCGACTTAATTCATTTCTAATGCATTTACTTGTTTTCTGAAGCTGCTTTCTTTAACCTTACCAGTTCTTTCGGCACAAGCAGTTTCGTCAGTACTGCGATCAGCAGAACTGCACCACCCATAATGTATGCACAATGAGTTACCGACAGTGCTCCAGAAATGATACCTGCACCCATAGGTCCGATCCACAGGCCGATGGAGTAGAAGCTCTGCAGAAATCCCATACGTGTCGTCTGGTATTCCTTCGGCACACCCATGATGATCAGGGACAGCAGCATCGTGAAGTTCATCGTAAAGAAAAAACCGATTGCACAATGCAGCAGGTAAACCATGATCAGACTGGAAGCGTGCGGCATGATGATGCAGGCCAGTCCCAAGCCAATGGCGCCGACAGCTACAGTCCATTCTACGCCCAGTAACTTATAGAAGAGGAATCCAACCAGCGGTGATGCTACGATACAGGAAATACGGAAACAATTTGCTGTGATAGCGATTTCCGCTCCGCCACCGCCTAAGGATCCAACGATGGTCGGTGTCAGGAAATCCATGTACGCATACGTTGCCATCATTGGCAGCGTTGCCAGAATACCGATACGCCATACATTCCTGTCTTTTACCTGCTTCTTAGCGATTTCCCACGTTTCTGCCGGTGTTGCAGCCGGGTTGCTATCAGGTTCTTTCAGGATCAGCAGAAGAATGCTGGCCAGTATCGCTGCTGCTACTGCAATCAGGAATGAATACTGGAAATCAAAGAGTTCTGCTGCAGCACCGCCTGCCGTCGCACCGATGATCGGTCCGATGGATGATGCCAGATTGATCACACCGATGGATCCCGGTATTTCCTCTTCTGTAAAGAAATTAGAGAAAAGAACAGTGTATATAACCCAGGTCGCACCCGTGATGCCGCCGACACCCTTTGCAATAAACAGCGTCGCATAAGTAGGTGCCAGGAATGCTATCAGCCAAGCAACGGCGCTCAGCATAAGGCCAATGATGCAGACCAGCTTTCTCTTCTTAAACAACTGTGCGAAAATACCAATCGGGAACCGGATAAACATGGATACCATTCCGGTTGCCCCCAAGATCACACCGATCTGTGCTGGAGTCATACCCTGCCCCTGTGCAAATGGCGTAACATAGGAAGAGTAGGCGGAAATTGATACAAAGAACAATACACTAATGATAAAAAACAATACTATTTGAACTTTTCTATTATAACTTGCAGCCATAGTTAATCCTCTTTTCTACTAGATCCCCATAATCTGAGCATCACGAATTGTATCTTCACTATCAGAATCTACTGCGAATGTAATCTTCCACTTGCCGTCAATCTTCTTCAGATACATCAATGTCAAGTTCAGGCACTTGTCTTCCAGAGACTTGCCTGTTGCCGGGCCATACTTGCTGAGGCCTGTATTATGGCCCTTGTATCTGAGACGACGAAACGCCTTAAAGGATTCATCACTTTCTTTATTGATGATAACATTTTCCACATCAGCAACCAGATCCGGGAATGCTGCCGTAAAGGTAGAAACATTCCGGAACACTTCATCCGGTCCTACCAGTTTTTCGCAATTCTGTTTAATGACTTCCGCGTCCTCTGCATAGAAGTCATAGATCATGCCAAGCATTTTGTAATCATAAATGAGGGCAGTCAGATCCTTGACATACTGACGTGCATCCTCCACATCCTCCATCGGATTGGCATATACTGCATCACACAATTCTTCGATTTTATCCATATAAATATCACTTCTCATTTTCTCGTACATGATTATTCCTCCATTTCTGCATCCGGAAGTTCTCCGTCTGTCATTCCCATAACCTTCAGCGCCGCCTCTGCAGCCTTTGCCGCTGCCTGTGCTGCTTCTGCCGCTGCCTGTGCTACCTTTACAACCGTGTCATCTTCCGGCATGATCCCGATGTTCCGTTCCACTTCTTCCCGGTCTGCAGCATTTAATGTCATACGTTTTACCTCTGTTCCTTCTACAACCCATTCTTCGGTACATCTCCAGCGACCATCCACTTTTCTCAGGGTCAATTCGCAAATTGAGTAAAGAGGCACATCGCCTACACCTAGCCATTTTCCTGTTCCCGGGCCGTATTTGCTGTAACCCTTGTTGATATTTCCAAGCTTGGAGGACTGTCCAAAACTGTATCCTTCTTCTTCATTTCCCTCCACGATGATATCCACAAAATCGTTGATCTTGTCCGGATAAGAACAGATGGACTGCAGGCTTCCCGCAATGATCGGTTCAGCACCTACGGTCACTCCCCCATTTTCCGTGTGACAGATGGTCTGATCATTGTAGAACTTGGCAACTGCACCAATGCACTTGTATTCCCAGATCCATCTCGTATAATTAATAAACAGCTCTGCTACTTCTTCCGGAACCTTCAGGCAACACTGTCTTACATAATCTTCATAGAGTCTTCTCTTCTCTGTGCGATCCGGTGCACTGGTAGGCACAACCGGCGATTTACTTAAATCAAGCATGGTATCCTCCTGTAAATCATCTTCATAATAGTAGTACGTTACTTCTGAAATTTCAGTTTATTTAATTATAACCATCGATATTCATTTACGGAAATACACGTTCTTTTAAAATTCCATAAATAAATTTTATACCCATAAACTCGTTGAAATGCAGGAATTACAGTCGTTACTCCACTTCTATATCAGTGTAATAAAAAAGCAGCTATTGAACATTTCACCTTTCAATAGCTGCAATTATATGCAAAATATGGTTATTTATAAACCACCTTCTCCCGAATCAGCTCGCCCGCCTTCTCGAAGTTCTTATTGTTAATTAACAATTTCTGCGAGCCATACTCATGGCCGATCAAGCACTCCGACTGGCAGCCGTTAACCATCATCACCAGATCGTAGGATCCATTCTCCTGGTAATAGGAGAAGTCACACGTATCCGCCAAGTCCTCCCTGATTTTTTTATAAAATGCCTCCCGATCGTAGTAGCAGTTACAGCCGCCGCAAAACAGGACCCCGATGCTTGCCTTATTTTTCATTTCTGAATACCTCTGTTTTGTGATATAATAGTAACGATTCTATATATTATTATATCACAATTATTGTATTTACAGCTTATATCCAGAAAAAAACGAAGTAAAATCGAGAGGTGAGGAATATGATTTCACAAACGTTTGTTGCAGAATATTTAAAGCTGTTTTTCCCGGATTACGAAAGCAGTCATCCGGAACTTTTAGACATAATCAATGAGTTTGCAGAACCGTTTCTTCATGACATCATCGATAATTCCTATGATGGAATCTATATCACCGACGCATCGGGAAAAACGCTCCTGGTCAACAAGGCCTATGAGCGGATCTTTGACATTCCCCGTGAAAAACTGATTGGTCGATATATGAAAGATCTGGTCGCAGAGGGCATCCTCTCTACCAGCGTGACCCAGGATGTAGTCGACAGCAGGGATGTCGTTACGCGAACCCAGACCAACTCCAATAATAAAGAAGTTTTTATCACCGGAAATCCGGTCTTCGACGAGGATGGTAATGTCCACCACGTCATCACCAACGTCCGGGACATCACCGAGCTGATCAGCCTGAACAAAAAACTGCAGGCACAGATGGATCGTGCCGATCTCTACCAGAGCCAGCTGATGCAGGAATCATCCGATAAAAATATCGTCTGCGGCAGCGAAGAATTCTCCGCCGTTCTGACGATGGCCCAAAAGATCTCCCGCATGGATTCCACCGTGCTGATCCTGGGAGAGACAGGCGTCGGCAAAGAGATCGTCGCCCAGTACATCCACAAGCACAGTATGCGGGAAGGCAAACCGTATATCAAGATCAACTGCGGCGCAATCCCGCAGAATCTGCTGGAATCAGAACTCTTCGGCTACGTTCCGGGAGCATTCACCGGAGCTAGCGCCAAGGGCAAGCCCGGCATGTTCGAACTGGCCGATACCGGCACTCTGTTCCTGGATGAGATTGGAGAACTGCCGATCAACCTCCAGTCGGCCCTCTTGCGGGTTCTGCAGGATCGAGAAGTTACCCGGGTCGGCGGACAGAAGAGCAAAAAAGTCGACGTTCGCATCGTCGCCGCCACCAACCGCAATCTGGAAGAAATGATCGAAGAAGGAACCTTCCGAAGCGATCTATATTATCGCCTCAATGTGGTGTCCATCAACATCCCGCCGCTGCGGGACCGCAAAGGCGATATCCCCGATCTGGCAGAAAAAACACTGGCTGATCTCAACCAGAAATACGGCATCCACAAGATCATGTCCCAGCATTTTATCCAGTATCTGCTGCGCTGCGACTGGCCTGGAAACATCCGCGAACTGAAGAACTTCATCGAAAAACAGTTCGTCCTGTCCGACGACGACATACTGGATGCACCCCTGACCCCGGCCTTTTCAGAAAAACAGGAATCTCGTGAAGCGGAAGCCACAGCTGCAGAACCGGTGTCCGACACCCTCCCGACCTACGCCCAGGCCAAAGAAACCATGGAGAGTGATCTGATCCGCAGAGCCATGGAGCAGGGTGGTTCCACCTACAAGGCTGCCGCTCTTCTGGACATGAGCCAGCCGACGTTTTTCCGCAAATACAAGGAGCTGTTCCCCAACGGGATCCAGTAGCAGGCATTAAAGCTGGCCGCGCACATCGCAGCCAGCTTTCTCTTTGCAAAAATAAAAGACGCCGGACTCTACAGCAGTTCGGCATCTTTTACTTTAAGGAAAGGTTCAAAATTATGTATTGTGAAAAGAAGTAATTCTTCTTTTCATGTCGTTATTTCGTTTTTTATTTATTTTTGAATTCAGCCGGACGCTTTTCTACGAATGCCTTCATGCCTTCAACTCTGTCTTCGGATACGAATGTGCTCGTATAGGATTCCGCTTCGAACTGTACGCCAGTCTTCAGATCCGTGTTCAGTCCGTTGTTGATAGCAACCTTGGCCATCTTGATCGCGATCGGTGCTTTGCTCATGATGGTCTTAGCCAGCTTCTCTGCAGCTTCCATCAGCTCTTCTGCCGGTACGACTTCCTGTACCAGACCGATGCGGTAAGCTTCCTGTGCGTCAATCATCTCTGCACTGTAGATCAGCTTCTTAGCCATGCCTTTGCCAACCAGACGCGGCAGTCTCTGTGTTCCGCCGTATCCAGGAATGATTCCCAGGTTTACTTCCGGCTGACCGAACTTAGCCTTTTCGGAAGCGATTCTGATGTCACATGCCATAGCCAGTTCGTTTCCGCCGCCCAGAGCGAATCCGTTTACTGCAGCGATAACCGGCTTGTTGATCGTTTCGATCAGTTCCATTACCAGCTGACCCTGGATCGTCATGTCACGACCTTCTGTGCCGTTGAGTTCACTCATCTGTGCAATGTCAGCACCTGCGATGAAGGATCTGCCCTCTCCGGTCACGATCGCAACCTGTACTTCGTCGTCCTTGTCAATGGCACGGAACACATCGTCCAGCTCCGTCAGAACCTCTGTGTTCAGAGCGTTCAGAGCTTTAGGACGGTTCATGGTAACGTAGCCGATACCGTCTTTCTTTTCAAAGATAATATTCTTATATTCCATAGCGCACCTCGTTATTTCGAATAATCATAGACACCCTTGCCGGTCTTGACGCCAAGATGTCCAGCTCTTACCATTCTCCGCATCAGCGGCGCCGGTCTGTACTTAGGATCACCGTATTCATAGTACAACACATCCATAACTGCCAGCATAACGTCCCAGCCGATCATATCGCCTAATGCGAGAGGTCCCATCGGATGGTTGAGTCCGAACTTGCAGCCGTTGTCGATATCCTCAGCAGTACCTACGCCTTCTTCCAGCATGAATACCGCTTCGTTGATGAACGGGTCAACCAGTCTGTTTACGATGAATCCGCCCTTGTCGATTGCCTTTACTGGTACCTTTTCCAGCTGTTCACCCAGAGCCAGAGCTGCCTGATAAGTTGTTTCAGACGTCTGCAGTCCCATTACGATCTCCAGCAGTTTCATGGCCGGTACCGGGTTGAAGAAGTGTGTTCCGATTACCTGATCCGGTCTTTCTGTTGCTGCTGCGATCTCTGTGATCGGCAGAGAAGATGTATTGGAAGCCAGAATTGCTTCCGGTTTACAGATCTTGTCTAACTGCTTAAAGATTCCCAGCTTGATGTCCTTGTTTTCCGATGCAGCTTCAATTACAAAATCAGCATCCTTAGCATCTTCCAGCGAGACTGTAGTTGTCAGGTTTGCAAGTGCTTCTTCCTTTGCCTCTTCCGTCATTCTGCCTTTTGTAACAGCCTTTTCCAGGCTCTTCTTGATTTTATTGTAGCCTTTGGCAACAAATTCTTCATTGATGTCATTCATGATAACCTGAATGCCGTGTGTTGCCGCCGTCTGTGCGATTCCGGAGCCCATTGCTCCGGAACCTACGACATATAATTTTTTAACAGTCATCCTGATTCCTCCAAATTATTATTCGCACAGTTCAAACATCATTGCCATAGCCTGTCCACCGCCGATACACAGGGAAGCGACTCCGTACTGAACCTTTCTTCTCTGCATTTCACGCATCAGCGTCAGACTGATTCTAGCTCCTGTACATCCTACTGCATGTCCCAGAGCAACTGCGCCGCCGTTTACGTTTACGATTTCCGGATCCAGCTTCAGATCCTGTACGCATGCTGCTGCCTGAGCGGCAAACGCTTCGTTCAGTTCGTAAAGACCTACGTCGTAACGGCTGATTCCAGTTTTCTTTTCCAGCTTTTCAATAGCGCTTACCGGTGCATATCCCATGATAGATGGACTGAGAGCTGTTGACGTTGCTGCAACATATTTAGCGATCGGCTTGTAACCCAGAGCCTTCGCCTTTTCTGCCGACATCATCAGCAGCACGCACGATCCGTCATTGATCGGGGAAGCATTTCCTGCTGTTACTGTTCCGCCTTCTTTAAAGATAGGCTTCAGTTTTGCAAAGTTTTCATATTTTGCGTCTTTTCTATATGTTTCATCGTGGTCAAATACGACTTCCTGTCCCTTTACCTTTGTTGTAATAGGCACGATATCATTGTCATATTTCCCCTCAGCCCATGCTTTTTCTGCTTTGTTATGGCTGTTTACAGCAAATCTGTCCTGCATTTCTCTTGTGATGCCGCACTTCTCAGCTACGTTTTCTGCTGTAATGCCCATGTGGTAGTTCATGAACGGGTCAACGAGTCCGTCATGAAGCATGCTGTCTTCGATCTTTCCAGGTCCCATTCTGTATCCAAATCTTGCTTTCGGCAGGATGTAAGGGATCGCACTCATGGTCTCGCATCCACCTGCGATTACGACTTCGTTGTCGCCAACCTGGATGGACTGTGCTGCACACTGCATAGCCTTCATAGCTGTTGCACAGTTCTTGTTCGGTGTAAATGCCGGGATCGTATCCGGCAGACCTGCATAGATACCGCACTGACGAGCCGGGTTAGCCTTGGTGCCTGCCTGGAAGTGAGTTCCGATAATCAGTTCATCGATATCTTCATGCTTGATTCCTGTTCTTTCAACCAGCGCTTTTACACATTCTGCGCCGTGTACCGGTGCCGGAATTTTACTTAATGAGCCTCCGAACACGCCGGTAGCGGTTCTGACCCCCTCTACGATTACAACTTCATTCATTGTTCTTCCTCCATTCTATGCTGCGGTCAAGTCCGCAGACTTTCTCTAAAATCATTTTTTACACCCGCATTTGCTAAACTTTAGATTATATCAGAGCATCACGCCGGTTGGTTAGTCCGGCGCGATGTAGTGATCGAAACTATAATTTCACATGCGCCAGATCCATCGCGAACTGTTCTTTCTGTTCTACGTTGGATTCTCTCAGGATCATTACCTTCATAGCCTGCGGAGAACCTGCACCGTGCATGGATTCTGCCAGAGCAGTACCACCGGACATGTTTTCCAGAAGTCTTGCGATCTTGATTCTGTCTCTTGCTGTGTACTCTTCGTTTCCTACGAAGAACTTCTCGATCCACTTGCCTGTTTCCGGATTGTTCAGATCCCATTCATGAGGCAGTGTTGCGATAAATCCGCCGGCGATATCGTGGGCCAGTCTGGAGATCTCATACATATTTCTTGTGCAGTTGAGCTTGACTTCGTTAGCCAGTAATGTATTTACATAGTAGCTGCCAGCTTCTTCCTTTACACCTTCATAGGAGCAAGCCAGGGAGCAGCAGTACATCGTTTCTGCCAGGTGGATCATCTCAGTCAGCTTATCCTTGATCAGGCTGTTCTTTCTCGTTCCGTTCATCTTGGCGATCATGGAAGTTGCACCGATGAGAACGTCGGAGTTACCAACCTTGCAGCCACCGTAGTTCTGTCTGTGGTATGCTGCGAATCTAGCTACGTAGTCCTGTGCGAAATCAGTTTCGCCACACATGAATACTCTGTCCCAAGGAACGAATACGTGATCCAGAACTGTCAGCGTTTCGCCGCCTACGATAGCGTATTCGGAGTTACCAGTATCCAGGTCGCCCTGCAGTCTTCTCTGGTCGTTTGTCTGTCTTCCGAAGATGTGAGTGATACCTTCTGCATCTACTGGAACAGCACATGCGATCGCGTAGTCCTGGTCTCCTTCCAGCAGGTTTGTAGTAGGCAGGATCAGCATTTCGTGGGAGTTGGCCATACCAGTCATATGAGCCTTAGCACCGCAGATCACAACGCCGTCTTCTCTCTTTTCTACAACGTGTGTGAAGAGATCCGGGTCAGCCTGCTTGGACGGCTTCAGACTTCTGTTACCCTTAACGTCAGTCATAGCGCCTGCGATCATGAGATCGTTTTCCTGTACGTATGTCATCCACTTCTTGAATCTTTCGTGGTAGTTTGTGCCGTACTTCTTGTCCATGTTGTAAGTCGTGATGAAAGTAGCGTTCATCGCATCGAATCCTACGCATCTCTGGAAGCATGTGCCAGTCTTCTGCGCGATCATTCTCATCATCTTTACTTTGTTTACCAGATCTTCAATGCTCTGGTGGATATGTGTGAAACGGTTTACCTTCTTGCCTGTCAGATGAGAAGTCGCTGTCATCAGGTTCTCATACATCGGATCGCAGGCCAGGTCGTATGTCATAGCTGCGGAATTTACGTGCGGCTTGATCATCGGGTGATCTACCACGCAGTCAATCTTTTCGCCCATGTAATAAATCGTTGGGTGGATCTTTCTTAAACTTTCCTTGTACTCATTTCCATTCATCATTTTGTTTACTCTCCTTTTTTGCTAAAGCGGTTGATTTAATTGGTTATTATTGTATGAATTAACAACAGAGGAATCCTCCGTCAACATATAATACCTGTCCGGTCACATAGTCTGACGCTTCCGATGCGAGGAACACTGCAGCTCCTGCCAGATCGGACGGCAGACCGAATTTTTTCTGTGGGATTCTTGCAAAGAGCTCAGCTCTGCGCTTTTCATCTGCAAAGAGCGGTGCTGTCATTTCGGTCTCATAGTATCCCGGTCCGATAGCGTTTACGTTGATGCCGTACTGCGCCCATTCGTTAGCCATAGCCTTGGTGATCTGCACGATCGCCCCCTTAGCGGCACAGTAGGAGATCATGTTCGGCAGTCCCAGCTGGCTTGTCAGCGAAGCGATGTTGATGATCTTGCCCTTGATGCCCTTTTCTACCATCTGCTTTGCTACTGCCTGGCACATAAAGAATACGTACTTCAGCTGCGTATCCTGCACAATGTCCCAGTCGGCTTCTGTGAACTCCAGAGCGGAAAAACGCTTGTTGACGCCTGCTCCGTTAAACAGAATATCGATCTGTCCGAACTTATCGCAAACCTTTGCAACGAGGCCGTTGATGTTTTCTACCGATGTAATGTCCGTTGCAAAGCCTACCACGTTGGCGTTCCCAGTTTCCTGAGAGATCTTTGCAGCCGCATCATCCAGCTGTCCCTGGTTCCGGCTAACCAGTACAACGTTGGCGCCTGCCTGCGCAAGTCCTGTCGCCATGCCGAAGCCCAGACCTTTGCTTCCTCCAACTACGATGGCAGTCTTTTCTTTTAACGAAAAATCCATATGCTCCTCCTTTTTATCTTGACGGTTACATTCAGGAAAACCCTTTATTCTCCTGCTTTAGATATCCGACGAACTCTTCTCTCTAAAATCATTTATCGGATACCTAAAAAAGGAGTACTAAATTAAGTTAAGAATGTTTCTTAAGTTAGTTTATTATGTTATGTATTTATAATTTATATTTACTTTTCCAACATGTCATCCGAAGCTGCAGCCTGCGAAGATGCAGACTGCATACTCCGTGTTCATGACATACATGGATAAATGGAGACAAATTTGTTAGTTATTTCATTGTTTTATTTTAGGAACGCAGCTTTGCAGGAGTCCTGTCTGTTACGACTTACTCGAGTGTCCGCAGTGAATAAATGTAATAGCTTTCACAGCACTCCTCAAAGCATGTTCTTTATGCTAAAAGATTTCTTTCTCTTTTAACTGCTGGATTTTGTCTTCATCAAGTCCAAGGACTTCTTTTAATATGTAATCGTTGTGTTCTCCAAGCAGCGGCGCTCTGTCAAAGCACAGTTCTGAGGTTTCGGAGAATTTCAACGGATTACCCGGATAAGTCACCTTGCCGAGTACCGGATGATCGATATCCACCAGCATCTCTCTTGCTGCGATCTGCGGGTCTTTTACCAGATCGTCGATTCCCAGGATCGGGCCTACCGGAACCTTGGCGGCGTCCAGAACTTCTACAGCTTCTTCTGCCGTACGCTGCATGGTCCATTTCTCGATTTCCGGATTCAATGTATCTTCATGAGCTTTTCTCAGGTGGTTTTCAGCGTATTCCGGCATCTCCAGAAGGTCTTCTCTGCCGATGGCCTTAGCCAGCTTGGTGAAGAGACCGTTGTTGGCGCAGGCGATGGCTACATAGCCGTCCTTGGTCCGGAACGTATTGAACGGAGCGGAGCCCAGGTTGGCGTTGCCGTTTCTCGTCGGTGCTTCTCCTGTCAGGGTCTTCGTTACGACGAAGTTTTCCAGAACGGAGAATGCGGTATCCATCATAGCCACGTCGATGAACTGTCCCTCGCCTGTCTCATCTCTGTGATGAACAGCCGCCATGATGGCGAATGCCATGTGGATGCCTGCGAGTGCATCGACTACCGACGGTCCTACTTTGTAAGGCTTGCCGTTTCTTTCACCAGTCAAAGACATGAACCCGCCCATTGCCTGGCAGACAACGTCGTATGCCGGCTTTTTCTTATATGGTCCCGTCTGTCCGAATCCGGAGATGGAACCGTAGATCAGTTTCGGGTTGCGTTCCTTCAGATCGTTGTATCCGATTCCCAGACGATCCACAACGCCCGGCGAAAAGTTTTCTACTACGATGTCAGCCCATTCAGCCAGATCTTTTATAACTTCTACAGCCTCCGGCGCTTTCAGATCCAGGGACAGGCTCTTTTTGTTTCTGTTGAAGTAAGCGAAGTATCCGCTTTCATCATTTTTCATCGGTGCGAAGAAATGAGTTTCATCTCCTACACCTTTTCGTTCTACTTTTATGATATCGGCTCCCAGGTCGCCCAGCATCATGGTGCAGTACGGACCGGAGTATACTCTTGTAAAATCTAAAACTTTTAATCCCTGAAGTGGTTTCTTGCAATCTGTCATCTTGCTTCGTCCTCCAACTTTACTTTGTTACCATGTTTTCCTTGATGCCCCTATATAGAGCAACACGCGTGCCAACATTCTTCATTCTTTTTCTACTTTTTTCGATATTTTTCTTAAAACATTGAAATTTCAACATTTATCTCGCATCATTTTTTTAAATTTAAGAAACATTCTTAAAAAAGCTTCTCTTTTGATGTCATTCATTTTTGAATACCAGCATCCCTTAATTCATTTTTAGATTGCCATTTTTCAAAGTGCTATTCACATTTGAATATATTTTGTTCCCCCATCTTCTGTTTATTACACAATAAAAAAAGACCCCAATGCGTTTTCCACATTCAGGTCTTCTGCTCTTTTGCCATTTTCTTTTTTACGTCAAAAGACTGTTTTCTTTATTCCTTTCCAACGACTTTATACAACTCGTCCATATACGGCGGATCGATCTCTGCCAGGTCTTCCGGCGAAACGGATGCTCCCGCTTCCGGTGCTCCACCCTCTGCGAGGCGAATGCCGAAGTCGGCTTCTTCAATGCGGCCGATGATACTGCAGGAAACGCCTGCCTGTGCCATGGCTACTTCCATCTCTTCTCTCGTGTCCTTCGGAACGATGATCACCATGGAACCGCTGGAAATCAGACGCAGCGGGTCAATGTCATAATGGTCGCAGATCTTTACCGTTTCCGGCTCCACCGGGATTTCGTCTTTCCAGACCTGTGCTCCCCGGCCGGAGATCTGGCACATTTCCCAGACAGCCCCCAGGATGCCGCCCTCCGTGATGTCGTGCATACCGTGAGTACCCACCGTGCCTGCCGCGATACCCTCCGGCACCACGCTCACCAGGTCTAAGAAAGACTTAGCCCGCGCCAGCTCCTTTGCAGAAAGAATGTCAGAAAGCTGCTCCTCGTAATCGCAGGCGATGATCCCTGAACCTTCCAATCCTACCGCCTTGGTCATCATGATAAAGTCCCCCGGCACCATGTCGTTGCCGCTCTGAGAAACGCCTTTGAGCGCCTTGCCGATGGCCGTGGATACGATGACCGGCTGCTTTACCGCAGGTGTGATCTCCGTGTGCCCGCCAATGATCTCCACTTTTACGTCCGCCGCCGTTTCCGCCGCCTGTCCCATGATGCACTCCACGTCTTCCGCCGTAGTTCCCTCCGGGAGCATGACCGCCAGCATGATCCCCAGCGGCTGCACTCCGTTAGATGCAATGTCATTGCAGGTGATGTGGATGGCCAGACGACCGATATCGCTTACCGCCGATGAGATGGGATCCGTCGACATGATACAGTCGTAATCCCCGAAATCCATGACCGCGCAGTCCTCGCCGATACCAGGCCGCACGCTCACATCGTCGCTGCGGTATGTGATTTTCCCAAACACGATTTTCTTCAGCAGTTCGCTGTCCAGCTTTCCCGTTTCCAGTTTCATTGCTACACCTCTTCCAGCATTTTCATAAATTCTTCTTCTGTGATAATTGGTATTCCTAATTCTTTGGCTTTTTTATTCTTCGATGAAGCCGATGTGTTGTCGTTATTGATCAGGTAGCTGGTCTTGCTGCTGACCGAGCCTGCCGCCTTGCCTCCCGCCGCCACGATGGCTTCCTTGACTTTGTCTCTGTTCTCAAAATGATGGACCTTGCCGGTGATGACGAAGGTCAGTCCCGTCAGTGCTCCGCCCTCTTTCGCTGCAAAGGTTTCATCCAGGGTCAACACCTCTAAGAGATCCGCGGTGATCCGGGCGTTTTCCTCCTCTGCAAAGAATTCCGTATAGGCTTTGGCCATCACGTCTCCGATGCCGTCAATAGCCACCAGATCCTCTTCACTCAGGTGCTGGATGCTCTCCCACTTGTTCTCGCAGGCTTCTGCGATCATCCGGGCGTTGGCCGCCCCGATGTTAGGGATCCCCAGTCCGTAAAGCAGCCTTGCCGGAGTGGTGTGACTCGCCGTCTCCGCCGCCGCAATGAGGTTCTCAAAGGATTTTTCCCCGAAGCCTTCCATCTCTACGATCTGCTCCCGGAACCGTTCTAATTTAAAAATATCCGCAAATTCCCGGATCATGGCCTCGTCGATAAACTTTTCCAGAGTCGCCTCCGAAAGGCCTTCGATATTCAGCGCATTCCGGCTGACGAAATGGGTAAAGGACTTGATCCGCTTAGCCGGGCAGTCCGGACTCGGACAGTGGAGCGTCTCCACGCCGTTATCATCTTTGATTTCCGTCGTGCTCCCGCATACCGGGCAGTGCTCCGGCGGCCGGATGCTCCCGCTCCTGGTCAAGTTCTCCGCGATCTGTGGAATGATCATATTAGCCTTGTAGACTTTGATGGTATCATCGGTTCCCAGCGCCAGCTCCCGCACAATGCTCAAGTTATGCACCGAAGCCCGACTCACCGTTGTTCCCTCCAGCTCTACAGGCTCGAACACGGCAATCGGATTGATGAGTCCCGTCCGCGACACGTTCCACAAGACGTCCTGCAGTATCGTCTCCTTCTGCTCGTCCATCCACTTGAATGCGATGGAATCCCGCGGGAACTTGGACGTGCTCCCCAGGGATCTTCCATAGGCGATGTCGTCGTAAATCAGCACCAGACCGTCAGACGGCACCGGAAAATCTGCGATCTTCTGTTCAAAGTCTGCCACGGCATCTGCGATAGTCTCCCGCGTCACCTTTACATATTCTACGGTCTCAAACCCCTGCTTTTTTAAAAGCTCCAGCTGCTCCTGACGCGTCTCACAGTCGTCTCCACCGGCCGCCAGCGAAAAGGCGTAGAATTTGACGTGTCGCCGGGCCGTGATTTCATTATTCAGCTGCCGCACCGTGCCGCTGCAAAGGTTTCTCGGATTCTTATATTTAGCGTCAGCGTCTCCGATAGTCCGGTTGATTTCTTCAAAGTCCGCATAGGTGATGACCGCCTCTCCGCGGATCACTATTTCCTCTTTCCTCGGGATCTGCAGCGGGATATTGTCGAACACCCGCGCATTGCTGGTGATGACTTCCCCCGTGATCCCGTCTCCACGGGTGACCGCCTTGGCCAGTTTGCCGTCCTGATAGGTCAGTACGATGGTCAGGCCGTCCAGCTTCCAGGACAGCAGTCCTTCTTTGTCGTCCAGCCAGCTTTCCAGCGCACCCACTTCCTTGGTCTTATCCAGAGAAAGCATGGGCGACGGGTGCTGTTCCTTGGGCAGGCTGCTGATGACCTCATAACCCACGTGGATCGTAGGGCTGTTGGCCAGTATAATTCCAGTCTCCTCTTCCAGAGCCTGCAACTCATCATATAATGTATCGTATTCCTGGTTTGAAATCAGCTCACGGCTCTCCTGATAGTATGCCCTGGCAGCCTTATTTAAATAAGCCACCTTCTCTTCCATAAGCTTTCGCTTGTCTTCCATGATTTCACTCCTTGATCAGTCTCGTTATATTTTCTTGAGCGGTGCAAAGCCGATGGCCAGCTTTTTCGTACCATCTGCAAAGGTTATCGTCACCGTTCGTGCATCTGCCGCCTTCACCTCACCCTCTCCAAATTTCGGATGAGTTACCCGGTCACCCGGCTGAAAACTGCCAGAAAGCGCTTCCACCTTCTGCTTCGTCTGCTGCCGCGCGTATTTCAGCTGATCGAACGGCTGGAACGGTGTTTCCTTCGTCATTCCATTAGAAAAAGCACCTTCCGCCGGATTCTTTCGCTTCTTTTCAAAGATAGCGTCTCCTTCCAGCAGGTTCTTGTCCATCTCCCGCAGGAACTGAGATTCTCGCGTATAATCGGTCTTGCCGTACATGGTCCGCATCTCGGCACTGGTCATCCACAGCCGCTCCTTGGCCCGGGTGATCCCCACGTAGCACAGCCGCCGCTCCTCCTCCAGACCGTCTTCCCGGTCAAAGGCGCGCCAGCCGGGGAATAAACCGTCCTCCAGACCGGGCAGGAAGACAAACGGAAATTCCAGTCCCTTGGCGCTGTGCATGGTCATGAGCACTACGGCATTTTCGTCAGCGTCGTGGTTGTCCACCTCAGCCAGCAGGGCGATCCGCTCCATGAATTCCGGCAGTGTAATATTCGGATCGTTATTTTCGTAATCGTAAATAACTGATTTGAATTCCATCAGATTTTCGATGCGGCTTTCCGCTTCTAACGTGTTCTGATCCTCCAGGTCTTTCAAATACCCGGTCTTGACCAGCAGCTCATCATATAAATCGGAAATTCTCATATTGCTCTGCTCGATGCTGAGCATGGCGATCAGCTCCGCCAGCTTCTGAATGTTGGCCGAAGCCTTTGCAGAAAAAGAAGAAACCACTTCATCATCCAAAAGGGTCTCAAAGAGGCTCTCCTGACGCACCGAAGCCAGAGCCGTCAGCTTCTGCAGCGTCTTGCCGCCGATTCCACGCTTCGGCTCGTTGATGATACGGGTCAGCGCCAGATCGTCGGCGTGGTTCTGTACCAGACGCATGTAGCACAGCATGTCTTTGATTTCCTTGCGGTCATAGTAGCGCAGACCGCCCAGCACCCGATACGGGATGCCACGGTTAGACAGCGCCTCTTCAAAGGTTCGCGACTGGGCGTTGGTTCGGTACAGGATCGCAAAATCGCTGTATTTACGATCCATCGTCTTCATACGATTTATCTCGGCGGCCACGAAATAGGCTTCGTCCCGTTCGTTTTCTGCTCTATAGTATGTGATCTTGTGACCCGCTTCATGCTCCGTCCACAGCTTTTTCGCCTTTCTGCCCCGGTTGTGGGCGATGACGGAATGAGCGGCGTCCAGAATGGTGGATGTGGAGCGGTAGTTCTGTTCCAGCTTGATCACCTTAGCGTTCTTAAAGTCCTTTTCAAATTCTAAAATATTGCGGATATCAGCACCTCGCCACTGGTAGATGCACTGGTCGTCGTCGCCCACCACGCAGATGTTGTCGTGAGCCTCCGCCAGCATCTTGACGAACTGATACTGGAGCATGTTGGTATCCTGATACTCGTCCACCATGATGTAACGAAAACGGTTCTGGTACTCCAAAAGCACCGCTTCATCCTTTTCAAAAAGCCGCACCGCGTTAAGCAGCAGGTCGTCAAAGTCCATGGCGTTGTTTTTCTTCAGCGTCTTTTCGTAGCGGAAATACACTTCGTAGATGCATTTTTCCTTGTAGTCGTCCCCGTTTTCCAGCTGATACTCCGCCGGTGAGATCTTCTGCTCCTTGCACTTGCTGATAGCGCCCAGAAAATACGCCGGTTTGAACTTCTTGGAGTCCAGCCCCAGCTCCTTGATGATGTTTTTCACTACGGTTTTCTGATCCGTCGGATCGTATACTGCAAAGTCTGTGCCGTAGCCCAGAACTTCCGCATGCTTTCGCAGGATCCGCAGACAGGCCGAATGGAAGGTGAGGATCCACATGTTGAGTCCTTCTCCCACCAGTGCTTCGACACGGTCCCGCATCTCTCCGGCCGCCTTGTTGGTAAAGGTCACCGCCAGGATCTGGTACGGGTTGATATGTAACTCTTCTATCATATACGCGATCCGGTGAGTCATGGTGCTGGTCTTGCCGCTGCCCGCACCTGCCAGGATCAGAAGCGGTCCTTCCGTGCACATGGCCGCCTCCTGCTGCTGTTTGTTCAATTTACTTAATAATGGATTGGATGTCATAGGTTCTGTCATCGTCTGCTCCCTTTCCCTGCTGTGTTTGCCTTAATATATAATGCAATTCGCCAGAATGCCATACAGGAAGTTGAGGCATGGCGTCAGGATCTTGTCTGTAATATCGAATACGATCAGCGCAAGCAGGATCCAGTTACCGTACTGATATACCGTCCAGTACAGCTGCGTGTGTTTGATGTTGAAGATCTCTGTGACCACCGAAAAGCCGTCCAGCGGTGGACACGGGATCAGATTGAAGAGCATCAGCACCAGATTGATCACGATCACATAGATCACCATCTGCCACAAGATATTGCCGAAAGTCCCGGTCAGGAAGCTGTATCCCAGCGTCAGAAGCAGGATCTTGGCCACAAATGCAAAGATCACAGCAATGATCAGGTTCATCACAACACCTGCCAGAGACACCAGCAGTTCATCTCTTCTTCTGTGTTTGAAATTAGCCGGATTGATCTCTACCGGACGTCCCCAGCCGAATCCTGCGAACATCAAAGCTGCGAAGCCGATCCAGTCGATGTGTGCCATAGGATTGATGGATACCCTGCCCTGCATCTTCGGCGTCGGATCCCCCAGCTTATATGCCACTTTAGCGTGAGCGTACTCGTGAAAAGACAGACCAATGATGATGGCCGGCAGTACCAGCAGTTTATCCATCAGCCACTGCATCGGATCACTGAATGCACCGCTGCGCAACGATGTTCCCGCCAGTATTAACACGATTATGATCATGGATATATCCCAGTTTCGTCTCATGAATGATTCCTCCTTCATGTATTTCTCAGTTATTTCGTATCTATACGCATACTATCATAAGAGTATACCATATTTCCATGGCGATCGGATGAGAATGTCATGAAAAAGCAAAAGAAAAACGGACAGAACAGGAAGCCTTTGCTTCCCTCCTGCCCGCTTGTCGTTTCTTCACAATTACAGCAGCATTCTGTCATTGTCGATCTCGAATTTTTCGATGAGTTTTTCTACGGTCATTTCGTCCCGTTCTTTGCCGCTGATGTCCATTTTGATCTGTCCGCCCTGCATGAGAATGGTCCGGTTGCCGTGCTCCAGCGCCGCCTTCATATTATGGGTGATCATCATGGTACACATCTTTTCGTCCTTTGCAAAGTAGTCGGTCTGCTCCAGTACCTTCCTGGCTGCCGAAGGATCCAGCGCCGCCGTGTGCTCGTCCAGAAGCAGCAGCTTAGGCTTTGCAATAACCGCCATAAAAAGCGTCAGCGCCTGACGCTGTCCGCCGGACAGCAGACGCACCTTTTCTTTCATACGATTTTCCAGTCCCATACCCAGCAGACTCAGTTTCTCCTGAAACAGCTCTCTGTCCGCCTTGCTGATACCTGCCTGCAGACCGCGCTTGCGGATCTTGTTATAAGCGATGGAAAGGTTCTCTTCAATAGTCATATCGAAAGCCGTTCCTTTCATCGGATCCTGAAACACTCTTCCAATATATTTTGCGCGTTTATGCTCCGACATCTTCGTGATATCGATGCCGTCCAGCGTGATCGTTCCGCTTTCAGCCGGAAATACGCCGGCAATGCAGTTCATCAGCGTGGATTTACCGGCGCCGTTACTGCCAATAATGGTAATGAAATCACCGGCACTGCCATGAAAATTGACATCGTTGAGTGCGGTCATCTCATTGATGGTACCCTTTCCGAAAATCTTGGTGAGATGTTCGATCTTAAGCATTCTTATCACCTCCCCGGGATTTCTTTTTCCATAAGGAGAAGTTTTCTCCCATCATTCCCATCGCCAGCGCAATGGTTACGATCACAGCCGAAACCAGCTTCAGATCCGTCGGCGGCATACCCAGATAGAGGGCGACGCCGATGACCATGCGGTATACGACTGCGCCCAGCGCAACCGCAATGAGACGCTGCATAAGACTGCGTGTTCCGAAGAGAACTTCGCCGATGATGACCGATGCCAGGCCGATGACCACCATACCGGTTCCCATACCCACATCGGAATATCCCTGGTACTGAGCCAGCATGCCGCCGGCCAGACCTACCAGACCGTTGGAAACGGATAGACCCAGGAGCTTCATCCTGTCACTGCTGATCCCTGCTGCCCGCACCATATCTTCATTGTCGCCGGTCGCCCGCAGTGCGAATCCCAGTCTCGTCTTCAGAAATCCATACATGAGGATGATCACAACGGCTGCGATAATGACTCCCAGCACGATGGAACTCCACTGAAATCCGCCCATGGCGTCATCCATCATAGAATAGATGGTCTTGCGGGAAGACAGGTTGATGTTGGCCTTGCCCTGGATCCGCAGATTGATGGAGTAGATCCCCAGCATGACCAGAATACCTGCCAGCAGAGGCTGGATTTTTAATTTCGTATTGAGCAGTGCGGTGATGGCGCCGGCTCCCATTCCAAACAGGAAAGAAAGCACCAGTCCCAGGATGCAGACGATCCCCTGCACCGATGGATCCAGGTCACCAGCCGCTGTACATACAACGGCAGAAATAGCAGCACCTGTTACGATGCTGCCATCTACGGTCAGATCCGGCGTGTTCAACGTCCGGAAAGATAAAAATACGCCGAGGGCCAATATGGAATATATCAGCCCCAGCTCTAATGCTTCTAATAACGTTACAACTAACATTCTATAAATCTTCCTTTGCTAAATCTACAGCCTTCTTCAGCACATCGTCCGGAATTGTGATTCCCAGTTTCTTTGCCGTATCGCTGTTGATGTATACGTCACAGTCTTTCATGGTCTTTACAGGCATCTTGGCAGGATCTCCTCCCTTGATGATCTCTACCGCCATCTTAGCAGTTTCCTTGCCCAGGTCTTCATAGTTGATACCGCAGGTTGCCAGCGCGCCGTCCTTTACCATGGAGTCAGCCGCTACATAGAACGGGATCTTGTTCTTGGTAAATACGTCGTTTGCTGTTGCGATGGAGGATGCTACCGTGTTATCGATCGGCGAGAAGACGATGTCGCACTTCTTGGCCAGACTCTGTGCTGCCGGCTGGATCTCGTTAGCGCTTGTAATAGCCGCGTCTTCTACCTTGTAACCCTTATCCTTCGCATATGCTTTCAGTTCGTCTACTACCGATACGGAGTTGGTTTCACTGGAGTTGTACAAAGCGCCGATAGTCTTGTATCCCGGCGTCACTTCCTCTGCCAGTTCCATGATCTGATCGATAGAGATGGCGTCGGATGTTCCCGTTACGTTTCCGCCCGGGTTGTCCAGATCTTTTACAACTTCAGATGCTACCGGATCGGTTACTGCTGAGAACACGATCGGAATGTCGCTTGTCTCACTCATAGCTACCTGAGTTGCCGGCGTCGTAATGGAGATGATCAGATCCACGTCGTCTGCCACGAATCCCTGGCAGATGGTCTTCAGGTTGGACTGCTCATTCTGTGCGTTCTGATAATCTATTTCGATGTTTTCGCCATCGACATAGCCTTCTTCTTCCAGCTCATCAATGATGGATTCTCTGATCTGATCCAGTGAGGTATGTTCCACCAGCTGCACCAGTCCGATCTTGATCACCTTGTCTCCATCGCTTTTAGCCGATTTGCTTCCACATCCTGTGAATCCTGCCATTACGGCTACCATCACCAGTAATGCTGCGGCGATCACCGCAATACTCTTTCTTCTCATGTTGTTCTTCCTCTCTTTCTCTTCTATGGACTACACCTTCGGAGTCTCTGCAAAAGGCGGCGCGCTGTATCAGAGATTTGGGCAGGTCATAAAAAATAAACGCCTGTCCTCATTCAAGGACAAGCGTTAGCCTGCGGTACCACCTTGTTTAATGCTAAAAGCATTCACTCTGCAGAGTGCCATCACACTCCCTGCCTGTTACGTCGGCATACGTCTCAGCTACTGAAAGCTCTCCAGCTCCTTTCACCTCGCCCTCAGAGGCCCATTTACTGAAACTGCATTTATCCGGATCCCACCGTCCCGGACTCTCTGAAAAACCGTCCCTCAGTTTTACTTCCTCGTCTTCGGTTTACTATTAAGATAGTAACAATCTTACCACCGGGATTTTGAGATGTCAATACCCAAGTGACAGGGAATCGTATCTTTACTCTTCTACGATAGTTACCTTCTTCATTACCTGCGGTTCATCCGGTTTATCCATGGCATTTCTAGGCTGTGCCACGATCTTGTCAGCTGCTTCCATACCTTCGATGATCTTGCCGAATGCGGCATACTGTCCGTCAAGATGCGGAGCATCATCTACCATGATGAAGAACTGGGAGCCTGCGGAGTTCGGGTTCATGGATCTAGCCATGGACAGAACACCTCTTTCGTGTTTCAGTTCGTTATTGAATCCGTTCATTGCGAATTCACCTTCGATGGAGTAGCCAGGACCGCCCATTCCAGTTCCGTCAGGACATCCGCCCTGGATCATGAATCCCGGAATAACTCTGTGGAAGATCAGTCCGTCATAAAAGCCTTCATTTACCAGCTTTACGAAGTTTTCCACTGTTTTCGGAGCTGTTTCAGGATACAGTTCTCCCTTCATTACATCTCCGTTTTCCATTTCGATTATTACATACTGCATTTTAAGTTCCTCCTTATATGCTCTACTTTTAACGTTTTTCACGCTCTTTAAACACATCGTACCCCAGATCTTCTCCGGCTAGTACGTGCCATACTTCATCTCGCAGATAGTCCGGATATACGTGCTCCAGCGCCTGGATCTCCTCTTTCGAGAGGAATTTCACTTCCCGGAGCACCTGATGCTCCGCATCAAATTCGGGATCCTCGCCCAGTTCCAGCGTTCCTCCCGTCATTTCTCCCAGAAAGAAATTCACAAACCGCTGTCCCCGCTTGGAAACTTCCTCCACGTGCCACAGCAGCTTCTGGACTTCGATGTCCAGACCGGTCTCCTCCTCCACTTCCCGGACAGCAGCCTCCATGGAACTCTCCCCTTCTTCGATGCCGCCTCCCGGGACCATCCAGATATCCCGGTCTTCATGATGCTGACAGACCATCAGCATGCGATTTTCATCATCCAGCACGATGACTCTTACTCCGCCTATCCACATAATAATGCTCCTGCAACGCCCATGACGATCATCAGCGTGATGGGCTTGACTTTAAAGACACCGGAAAGCAGCAGCGTCGCCGCACACAGCATGATCGGTATCCCGTTAAAATAACTTATCCCTTCCGTAAACAGTTTTGTTGAAATGATCGGTCCATTGACCAGCACCGTTTCTCCTACGAAAAGAACTGCCGATGCGATCAGACCGACCGTTACCGGACGGATCCCTAAAAAGGCTCCCTGGATTCCCTTGCTTTCCTGAAACCGTTCGAGGAATTTCACCACGATCAGGATCAGAATGAAGGAAGGCAGGCTCACTCCCAGCGTCGCCGCTAGCGCTCCCGGAATGCCGGCTCCATTAAAGCCCACATACGTGGCCGCATTGACTGCGATAGGCCCCGGCGTTACCTGGGACAAAGCCACCAGATCGGAAAATTCCGCAGCAGTCATCATGCCGAAATCCTGCACGCTCTGAAAGATCAGAGGCAGCATGGCCAGACCGCCGCCGAAGCTGAACAGCCCGATGCGAAAAAACATGGCGAAAAGTGATGCATAGATCATTTCTCATCCTCCTTTTCTCCGCTTCGGCGTCCCATCCAGAAAGCATTATATAAAATACCAATAATCGCGCCTGCCAGCACAGCCCATACAGCCGTAACGCCGAACACGCCGATGGCCACCAGCGCCGCGATAGCCAGTATCCACTGAAACGGTCCCTTGAGGATCTGCTTTCCCAGCTTGACAGCCGAAATCAGGATCAGTCCGCAGACCGCCGCCTTGATACCGGTAAACGCCCCCTGAATATAGCGGTTTTCCCCTACCATTCCCAGAAAGGAAACCACGAGGATGATGATGAGAAACGATGGAGCGATAACACCGGCTGTCGCCGATACCGCACCTGCAAATCCGTTGGTCTTTTTCCCGATATAGGTCGCGCTGTTGATAGCGATGACTCCCGGCATGGACTGACTCACTGCGATGCAGTCGATCATTTCCTCCTCCGTCATCCACCCTTTATCTTCCACGACCACCTGCTGGATCTGCGGGATCATAGCCATCCCGCCTCCAATGGTGAAAATGCCGATCTTAAAAAATTCCCAGAAGAGATTTCTATTATAAGCTTTTTTGCTCTTTTCCGACATTTATTTTTCTTCCTGAATAGTCTTCAGTGCCAGCGCCTTGCTTTCTTCCACCGTCATCTCTGTCTTCTCTGCGTCGCGGCGCATCTTGTATTCCACGATGCCGTCAGCTGCACCGCGTCCTACGGTGATACGGATCGGAATACCCAGAAGATCTGCATCCTTGAACTTAACGCCAGGACGTTCTTTTCTGTCGTCCAGCAGGACTTCTGCGCCAGCACTGCAAAGGTCTTCGTACAGGGATTCTGCCACCTTCGCCTGCGTCTCATCGTCCGGCTTCATCACCGTGATGATCACGTGATACGGAGCTACCGACATCGGCCAGATGATGCCGTTGTCGTCGTGGTTCTGTTCTACAACAGCCGCCAGCGTTCTCGTAACACCGATTCCGTAACATCCCATCACGATTGGATGAGACTGCATATTTTCATCTTTATAAACGGCGCCCATAGCGTCGCTGTACTTGGTTCCCAGCTTGAATACCTGTCCCACTTCGATGCCGCGGGCATGCTTTACAGGAGCTCCGCATACCGGACACGGATCGCCTTCTGCCAGGTTCTTGATATCCGTTACGATATCGCCTTCGTAATCTCTGCCGTAGTTGACGTTGAGCAGATGATGGTCTTCCTTGCATGCTCCCGCACACAGGTTTTTCAGCCCCGGCAGTTCGCTGTCCACAACGATAGTACAGTCGTGAAGTCCCACAGGACCTGTGAACCCGCCTACGCATCCCGTTGCTGCAGACATTTTCTCTTCATCTGCAAATTCAATGGCGTGCTCCGGAATATTCAGTGCATTGACCAGCTTGGTCATGTTCAGCTCCCTGTCGCCCCGAACGAAGGCAGCCACATAGCCGTTTTCATTGCCTTCCATATCGTAAGTCACAAACAGAAGCGCCTTCATGGTCTGCGTCTTGTCCAGCTTCAGAAACGCCGCTACGTCTTCAATGGTCTTGGTTCCCGGCGTTTCCACTTCTTCCAGCGGCAGTGCTTCTACATCGGTCTGCGGCGCAGCGTCTTTGCATTCTGCCCGTTCTACCGTTGCAGCCATGTCGCAGGATGTACAGTATGCGATCTCGCTTTCGCCCACCTCGGAAATCGCGGTGAACTCATGGGAGTTGCTTCCGCCGATGGCGCCCGTATCCGCTTCTACCGGACGGAACGTCAGTCCGCATCTTGTAAAGATCTTGTCGTAGGCGTCGTACATTTCCTTGTAGCTCTTGTCCAGACCTTCGTAATCTCTGTCAAAAGAGTAGGCATCCTTCATAATGAATTCACGGCTTCTCATCAGTCCGAAACGAGGTCTTGCTTCGTCTCTGTACTTGGTCTGGATCTGATACAGATTGGTCGGAAGCTGACGATAGGAAGAAATGTCGTTTCTAACGATATCCGTAAAGATTTCTTCGTGTGTCGGTCCCAGGCAGAACTCTCTGCCGTTTCTGTCCTTTAATCTCCACAGCTCCGGACCGTAAGCGCCCCATCTGCCGGATTCCTGCCACAGCTCTGCCGGCTGTACTGCAGACATATGGATCTCCTGTCCGCCTGCAGCGTCCATTTCCTGACGGATGATGTCCTCTATCTTGCGAACGGATCTCCATCCCAGCGGCATAAATCCGTACACGCCGGAAACCAGCTTGCGGATCATACCTGCCCTCAGCAGAAGCACATGGCTCGGTATCTCCGCTTCATTCGGCACTTCACGAAGCGTCTTTAAATGCATTTTCGATAATTTCATGGTCGTTCTTCTCCTTCTGTTTTGTCTGTCTTTTATCGGTATATCGAACAGATGGCTTCCGCCGCGATGCCTTCCTCGCGTCCTACGAAGCCCAGCCGTTCGGTTGTTGTCGCTTTAACATTGACACGGCTTGTGCCGATCCCCAGCACCTCTGCGATGTTATCCCGCATCGCTTCGATATGAGGACCGATCCTGGGTCGCTGTGCCATGATGGTCATATCCACGTTGGCAATGGAAAAAAAGTTCTCTGCCAGCAGATCCCGAACCTTTTCCAGCAGCACCATGCTGGAGATGCCTTTATAAGTATCATCCGTATCCGGGAAGTGCTGTCCGATGTCTCCCAGCGCCGCCGCTCCCAGCAGAGCATCCATCAGCGCATGGACCAGCACGTCCGCGTCAGAATGTCCGTCCAGTCCCCGCTCAAACGGGATATCCACGCCGCCTAAAATCAGTTTTCGCCCTTCTGTCAAAGCATGTACATCATATCCGATCCCTGTGCGGTATTCCACCGGTAAGTCCTCCCTCGTCGTAATTTTAATGTTCTGATAGTCGCCATCCACCACTTCCACCGGGAATCCGGCCAGCTCCACCAGCATGGCGTCGTCCGTCGCCTGCAGTCCCTCGCGAAGCGCCTTGTCATGCGCTTCCATCAGATCAGCCTTGCGGAACCCCTGCGGCGTCTGTACGGAGCAGTATTCCGACCGGTTTACGCCCTGGCTGGCCTCGCCGTTCATCCGGCGAAGACTGTCCTTCATAGCAACACAAGCTACGGCAGCGCCTTTCTCCGCCGTAGCCTTGATGACATTTCTTACGACCTGTTCGCTGACGAACGGTCTGGCAGCATCGTGGATCAGCACATACGATACGCCCGGACAGATACGGTTTACTTCCTGCAAAGCGTTGTAAACCGATTCCTGCCGTTCCGCACCGCCTTTGACGATCTCCCGCACCTTTTCGATGCCGTTGTCCGCCACGATCTTTGCACAATGCTCTATGTATTCTTCATTTGTTACGATAAAAATATGATCCACCTCATCCAGAGCATTGAAAGCCTTGAGGGTTTTCAGAATCACAGGATCCCCGCCGATCTTCAGAAACTGTTTCGGCACAGGTCCTCCGACCCGGGTACCCTTGCCCGCCGCCGCGATGATGACTGCGATTTTCTTATTCTCATACATAACTATCCTCGATCCTGTCTGCCTCCTGCAGGTTTTCCGAAGATCATCCTGCCGGCAGACGTCTGCAGTACACTGGTAACCAGTACTTTGATTTTTTTACCGATAAAGCGCTTGCCTTCTTCCACGACGATCATGGTTCCGTCGTCCAGATAAGCGACCGCCTGATTGTTTTCTTTTCCCTCTTTGACAAGTGACAGGGTCATGATCTCGCCCGGCAGTACCACCGGCTTCAGGGTATTGGCCAGCTCGTTGATATTGAGGACTTCCACGCCTTTAATAGCAGCCACTTTATTGAGATTGAAGTCGTTGGTCACCACCTTGCCGTTCATGATCTGCGCCAGCTTCAGCAGCTTAACGTCCACTTCCGGGATCTCATCCAGTGCTTTCTCCGCCGTCGTGTTGTAGATCTCGATACCGTAGTCGCTCTGTATTTTGTTGAGGATATCCAGACCGCGCCGGCCTCTATTTCTCTTCAGCGCATCGGAAGAGTCCGCGATATGACGCAGCTCCACCAGCACGAATTCCGGGATCACGATAGGACCCTCGATAAAGCCCGTCTTCATGATATCGGAAATACGACCGTCGATGATAACGCTGGTATCGAAGATCTTCGGCGCTGCATCCGTCTTCTGCTTGCTGTTCTTGCCGCCCACCGAGGAAACGCGTCTCGAAGTGAGCCACAGCGCCTTGATATCAGTTCCCTTCTTGGTCGCAATGGTAATACCCAGGTATCCCAGCAGGATGTAAGTAATAATATTAAGGATCACATCCAGATACGGGATCTTGATCCCCGCATAGATCTGACTGATCAGAAACGCGATGATCAGACCTGCAATCAAGCCGACGGTGCCCAGTACGATATCGTTGGTCGACACTTTTTTCAGGTCGGATTCGATATTATCCGCCATTTTATTGCCCTGTTTCTTGATGGTAGGGGTCAACTGGAAGAATATTAATCCAAAAATAAGTGCGAATGAAACAGAAATATAGAATTCCTGCATGTTTGTAAAGTTGACCCAGTCACTGTGACCGAAGAAACGAGCTAAAAACTCTACCAGCAGAAACACACCGTAACCCAGTATGGCACCTGCGATCGTAAAGACAGCTCTCACAAGTTTTCTCAGCATTTTTCGTTCACCTCCTTCCTGTATATATGCTTTCTAATTATACCACAATTTCTGTACCTGGCAAAGGAATTGTGGTACAATCACTACATAAGCTTCACAAAGGAAACACATTCGACTTTTATTCTTTAACTATAGAAACAAAAGGAGGCTGCACAATGGCTAAAATACTTGTTGCGGATGACGAACAGAAAATCAGAGAGGTCATCCGGGAATACTCAGAATTTAACGGTCACGAAGTTACGGAAGCTGCCGACGGCATGACAGCGGTAGGACTCTGCAAACTCAACGATTACGACCTTATCATAATGGATATCATGATGCCGAAACTGGACGGATTTTCTGCCTGCAAGGAAATCAGAAAGATCAAGGATATCCCTATCATCATGCTTTCCGCCAGAAGCGAAGAATACGACAAGCTCTTCGGTTTCGAACTGGGTATCGACGACTACGTAGTGAAACCCTTCAGCCCGAAGGAACTGATGGCCCGCGTCAACGCGGTCCTTTCCAGAAACAGCAGCGTCGAAAAACCGGTGGAAAAGATCATGAAATTCGACGGTCTGGAGATCAATATCCCGGCCCGTACCGTTACCGTAGACGGCGAAAAAGTAGAGCTGACGCCAAAGGAATACGATCTGTTGTTCTACCTGGTGGAAAACAAGAATATCGCCCTTTCCAGAGACAAGCTGCTCTCCGATATCTGGGGCTATGACTTCTTCGGCGATGACAGAACCATCGACACTCATATCAAAAATCTCAGGAACAATCTCGGCAAATACAGGGACTTCATCGTGACCCTGAGAGGAGTGGGCTACAAGTTTGAAGCATAAACACCGACTGGACTACCACAGCATCACCTTTAAAACCTGGCTTTATTTCATCCTGTTCACCACCTTCCTCATGATCATCCTGTGGTTCCTGCAGGTACTGTTTCTCAACAACTTTTATGAGGTCATGAAAAAAGATCAGACCGATGCTGTCGTAAAGAACATCAAGAAAGCCTACAAGGTCAAAAACAGCGAGAGATTTCTCGACAATATCGAAGAAATCTCCGACACCCATGACATTTATATCTACATTGCCTCCTTCGACGGGAGTACTATGTATTTCAAACCATCGGGGGACAATACCAGTTCCCGTTACTACGCTAACCAGATCGCAACGGTCAACGAAAAGCTGCTGGAATCTCAGGAGGACTCGGTTTCCTTCACCATCGAAGGCACCGATGATTCCAAACGGATCCTGGCTTACGGCAATGTGCTGATCGCTAAAAACAAGACACCTCTGATCGTCTATACCTTCTCCCCGCTGTGGCCGGTATCTTCGACGATCCAGATACTGACCAACCAGCTGGTTTACGTTACGTTTATCGCCCTGCTGCTGGCCTGCTGTGTATCCTTCTATCTGTCAGGCAGGATCACCCGGCCGATCCGAAAGATCGCTCATTCGGCAGAACGGCTGGCTGACGGCGAATACGGCATCGTATTCAAAGGAGGTCACTATACGGAGATCAACAATCTGGCGGACACCCTGACCCGGGCGTCCATCGACCTGGAGAAGTCCGACATGCTGCAGAAAGACCTGATCGCCAACGTATCCCACGACCTGCGGACACCGCTGACCATGATCAAATCCTACGCGGAAATGATCAAGGATATCTCCGGCAACAACCCGGAGAAACGGGAAGAGCACCTGCAGGTCATCATCGACGAGGCCGACCGTCTCAACGGACTGGTAAACGACCTTCTGACCATTTCCCGGATGCAATCCGGAAAAATGACGCTGCAGCGGCAGAATTTCAACATCACGGAAGCGGCTCAGATGATTCTCAACACCTACCGGATCATGGAGGAAGAGGAAGGTTATCACTTCCAGCTCAACGCTCCGGCCAACTTCATCGTCAACGGCGACGAGGATAAGATCAAACAGGTCATTTCTAACCTGTTCACCAACGCCATCAAGTTCTGCGGCGAAGATAAAACGGTCATCATCACCCTGAAAAAGAAAGGTAAATTTGTGGTATGCCGCGTGGAAGACCACGGTGTAGGCATCGCAGCAGAAGAACTGGATCATGTATGGGATCGCTATTACAAGGCCAGTTCCAATATGGTACGGGCTACGGAAGGCACCGGTCTGGGGCTTTCCATCGTAAAGGAGATCCTGACCCTCCACAAGGTCAACTTCGGCGTAGAAAGCACGCTGGGAGCCGGAACCACTTTCTGGTTCGAGCTCAACTACGTGAAGACGGAAAAAGAAAAGCCTGCTGCCCCGGCACTGGACGGACCGGGATCGACACATCCGACACCGGAGCAGAAGTCCGCAGCCGATCAGCAGACCGGAAACCCACAGCCGGAAACAGAACAGAAATAGAAACACTAACAGAAAACGAGATGAAAACTATGAACGATACAACAAGCAACAAAAAACAGCCGGGATCCTGCGTGCTCCCGTGTGATTTCCACACCCATACAGGATTTTCCGACGACTGCGATATTCCCATGGAACAGATGCTGGAAGGAGCCATCGCCCACGGCATCGAAACCCTGGCGATCACCGATCACTACGATCCCGGCTATCCGGATCCGGAATTTCCGTTCCAGCTGGACTTCGACCATTACCTGCCTGCCGTCAAGGCTGCTCAAGAAAAATATCGCGACAAGATCGAGATACTAGCCGGTATGGAAATCGGTATTTTAAAGGGACATTTTGAAGAAGCCCGCCGCGCTGTAAACAGCTATCCATTCGATGTAATCATCGGATCGTTCCACTGCACGAGAAACGACGACATGTACCGGTACGACTTCGCCCACGCCGACGGTCCTGCCGAGCTGGAAGACTTCTACACCTACATGTATGAATGTCTTCAGGAGTTCCAGGATTTCGATATCGCCGGACATTTCAGCATTCTGGATCGTTACATCGGAACGCTCTATGATTACAGTCCTGTAGAGGATCAGATCGACGAGATCTTGAAGCTGCTGATCCGCAATGGCAAGGGGCTGGAGATCAACACGTCCAGCTTTAAGTACGGCACCGGTACCTGGCTGCCCCGCCGCTCTATCCTGAGCCGCTATCTCAATCTGGGCGGCGAGATCCTGACATTCGGTTCCGACGCTCACGATCCGTTCTATTATCAGTATCATTTCAACGATGCAGTGGAATTCGCCCGCTCCATCGGCTTCCGGTATTACTGCAAGTTCCGCCAGAGAAAACCGGAGTTTTACAAGCTGCCATAAAAAACAACCCCGCAGAGCACTCTTTGCAGCAAACAGCAGAGTCAGCCCTGCGGGATTTTTTATGGCAAAAAATAAAAAACACTTCCGGTCTCCTGCGAGAGGGAAGATGAGGAGCAACCGCGAAAGTGTTTTTTATTGGTTTTTACTTATACTTATTTTTTACTTAATTTCTTACTTATTCGGCTCTTCAGCCGGGTGTTGAAAGGAGTTGACCTTTCGCCGCACGAGGCGGCTGTGCTGTCTGTCAGCTTACAGGCAGCTCTTCAGAACGTTCAGGAATTCTTTGCAGTCATCCGGGTAAATCTCACCCATGTTAGCAACCTGGAACATTCCCATTTCTTCGTACTTGCCCTTGCCGCTGTAAACAACGTAGCCCTTGTCTTCCATTTCCTTCAGGAATGCCTTCAGATCCTTGCCTTCCGGCAGGAATACGGATGTTACAGTGTTGGACATCTTGCTTTCATCGTCCAGCAGGAATTTCAGACCCATGTCCTTCATACCCTGTCTCAGGATTCCAGCGCATTCCTTGTATCTAGCTACTCTTGCTTCTACGCCGCCGTCAGCCAGTGCGTTGTCAAGAGCAACGTCCAGAGCCCAGAACAGGTTTACGTTCGGTGTGTTTGGAGTCTGGTTCTTAGTCTTAGCAGAGATGTAATGCTTTGCCAGGTTCAGGTAAGTCGTCTTGCCCATTTCCGGAGTCAGTGTTTCCAGAGCATCGATCTTGCCGCAAACGTAAGCGGAACCAGGATAAGCTCCCAGGCACTTGCCGCCAACGGAAGTAGCGAATGTGATGTTCATATCAACGATGTCGATGTTTTCGCCTGCAGCTGCGGATACGCAGTCAACGAAGAACCACTTGTCATACTTCTTAGCCAGTTCGCCGACAGCCTTGACCGGGTTAATCATACCAGTGGATGTTTCGTGGAATACCATAGCGATAACCTTAACAGCCGGGTTAGCCTTGATCATTTCTTCTACCTTAGCGAGATCCGGTTCTTCAGCCCACGGGAATTCGCAGTCTACGAGCGGAATGTTGTGTTTTTCGATGATCTCCAGCAGTCTTTCGCCAAATACGCCGTTTCTGATCAGCAGAACCTCTTCTCCTTCGTTGAAGATGGAGGACAGAACGGTTTCGTTGGAAGAAGTACCAGAGCCGGAAATAATCATGGATCTGTATGTGTCGTCTGCCTTGAACAGCTTGTTGATCTTAGCTGTTGCGCGAGCAAACAGTTCTTCGAATTCTGCTCCTCTGTGGCAGATATCATAGTGAGTTAATGCCTGTCTAACGTTGTCTTTGACCATAATCGGTCCCGGACTGAATAATTTTGGTGCACTCATCTCTACACTTCCTTTCAAATATTCGATGCTTTGTGCGTTCAACGTATTACTTTACTTACTTTACTTATTGAAACGGCAGCTGCCGTATTTCACATATTTTTTGTTTCTGCAAAGCCTGCAGCGCAGGTTCTCTGCCTATTCTTCGGACCAGTTCTTAGCCCGCTCTACTGCTCTGTGCCAGTTATACAGCAGGGATTCTCTCTCATCCACGCTCATCTTCGGCTCATAGCGTTTCGCCAGCTTCCAGTGGCTTGCCAGATCTTCGATGGAGTCGAACTCTCCGATTCCCAGAGCTGCCAGCTGTGCAGCGCCCAGAGGTGTTGTATCCTTGATCACCGGAACGTCTACCGGAATTCCCAGAATGTCAGCCTGGAACTGCATGAGGAAGTTGTTGGCAACAGCGCCTCCGTCGGTTCTCAGGATGGAGATCGGCATGCTGGCGTCCATGTTCATAACGTCCAGGTTATCCTTCACCTGATATGCTGTGGATTCCAGCGTTGCTCTTACGATGTGTTCTCTCGTCGTTCCTCCCGTGATTCCCACCATAGTTCCTCTGGCGTAGGAATCCCAGTGCGGCGCTGCCAGTCCTGCAAAGGCCGGTACGAAATATACGCCTCCGTTGGACTTGGCGTCGTAAGCCATCTGCTCCGTCTGAGCAGCATTGTCGATGATCTTGATGCCGTCTCTCAGCCACTGGGTCGCAGCACCTGTGATGTAGATACCGCCGTCCAGTGCGAACGTCATCTTCTTATTGAGTCTCCACGCAACAGTCGTTAACAGTCCATTGCTGGAGTAGATTGGTTTCTCACCTGTATTCATCAGCATGAAGCAGCCGGTTCCGTAAGTACATTTAATGGTCCCCGGTGCGAAGCAAGCCTGTCCAAACAGAGCTGCCTGCTGGTCTACCACCGAACCTGAAATCGGAATTCTCGCACCGAAGAAGTCCAGTGGATCCGTGTATCCGTATACCATGGAGCTGTCGCAGATTTCCGGCAGGATGGATCTGCTGATGCCCAGAATATCCAGGATCTCGTCGTCCCATTTACCTGTATGTACATTGAACATCATGGTTCTGGATGCTGTGGAGCAGTCCGTTACATGTACCTGTCCGTGGGTCATCTTCCAGATCAGCCAGGAATCCAGTGTACCAGCCAGGATGCGTCCTTCCTTGATCTTTTCCTTCACGCCGTCCACGTTGTCGATGATCCATTTGATCTTAGGACCGCTGAAATAAGAATCAGCCATCAGACCTGTCTTTTCACGGATCAGTTCTCCGTATTCCGTCGTCAGTTCATCGGCATAACGAGCCATTCTTCTGTCCTGCCATACGATGGCGTTGTAAACAGGAGCGCCTGTCACCTTGTCCCAGAGCATAACGGTTTCACCCTGGTTGTCGATACCGATGCACGCTACATCTTCTGCCGACACGCCGCCTTCAGCCAGTGCCATGGACATGGATTCCATCACTCTCTGCCACAGTTCCAGCGGATCGTGCTCTACCCAGCCCGGTTTCGGATAATACTGAGTATGTTCCTTGTAGCCTCTTGCTACCACATTCCATTCCTCATCCAGAAGAAGCGTTGTCGTTCCTGTCGTTCCCTGGTCGAGTCCAATATAGTACTTTTTTTTCATAATCATTTCCTCTCTTTGTTTATTTTTTAATTCTAAATGGAAATGTAATCATCTATTGTGCTGTAGTCCAGTCGGTTGAAAAAATTCTTTCTGAACTCACCGGAAGAACAGTGTATCAGCTTCTTATACATCCGGTTCATATGTGCATGATCGAAAAAGCCGCTGTCAATGGCGATATCTACCAGAAGCATGTTCCGATCCTCTAAAATCCTCGTCATGGAAAGCTGCAGTCTGATGATCTGCGAGTACAGCTTCGGTGAAATGCCGACGCATCGCTCAAACATCTTGCCGATGTGTCTTGCTGTGAATCCGCTCTCCTCCGCCAGCTCTTCCACCTTGATATTGCCCTGCGTCTGCAAAATACGCTCCGTACAATATTTAATAAGGTATTTATTGGATTCGCTGTGCAGATTGACGCGGATCACCTTGGAAATCAGCCGGATCCGTTCCACCAGATGGGTTTCCCGTTCCAGAATGGAAAGGATCTGTTCGCCGCCAGCCATATGACCTTTTAGCGGAATCGCCTTGTTGGTCAGCTTGTTAGCCGGCTGATCCAGCAGCGAATAACCGATACCCGGCAAAAATCGAATGAATATGTAGTATTCATCCGGTGCGATCTCGATCTTCTTTATTTCATCTGTAACACCGCATATATACGCCCGTATATTTTCCTTCTCGCGGTTTCCGCAGAAAACCAGCGCCATGCATCCGTCCGGTATGATGGGCAGCACACGAGGCGTGTCCGCATTGGACCGGATATAGAAAATGTCCGCGACCGTTGTATACAGCGGATGTCCAAAGGTTACGTCGATCTTCTTGACCTCGAAATCTTCTTCCTCAAGAATCAACGGTTCATATTGTGCTCTTGGCTCATTAGGAGCCAAATATTGCTTTCTGCTGATGACAAATGACATCTCTGCTTCCTTTTTGGTAAAAATCAGAACCTTAAGTTCTGTCATGTTTATCATATCCCTTGAGATTGGTTCTGTCAACTTCTGTTTTTTCCTAGTTTTCATGTTTTGAAAAGTATACAATAGGGAAAGATACAGGAGGGTTATTTTTTATGCAGATATTACAGAACATGGATCCTGATAAAATGGTTATCGTGCTTCCAACGGCACTGCTGGCAATGTACTTCATCGTAAGCCTGCAGAAATCGCTGTGCGAGAAGCAGAATCCGCGGATTGGACTGATACTTCCTGTGATCTGCTTTGTTGCAGCGACAATCCTGGCATTCCGGCCACTGCTGGTTGCGGACGCCGGTCAGTATGAAGGGCTGGGCATCTTCTGTCTCAGAATGTGGCTGACCTTTAACATCGCGACGCTTGTATTTTTATTTCCTTATTATAGACAGCGTCGTATGATGCGAGCAGCTGCGGAAGCTGCGAGAGCAGAAGCCGCTCAGGAAACCGGGGCGGAGACCAAAGACGCGCAGGATGCGTCGGAAGCGCCGGAGGAATCTTTGCAGGAAGAGCCTGAAAGCGCAAAGGAGGAGTCCGGTCAACAGAATTAAGACAATATAATTAATTTAATTACTATTAATTTATTTATATTCATTATTATTTTACTATTCAAAGGAGGTTTTTTTCATGGAAAACAATGCAAAGGCCCAAACGCTAAACAGATCGTTAGGGCTGGCAGAATGCGTCACCACGACAGCTGGTGCTGTTATCGGCGTAGGTCTGTTCACAGTTGGTTCGCAGATCGTTGGTCTGATGGGCGGTACTGTAATCGTCGCATCCCTGATCTCATTCGTTCTCATCCTGTTCCCATGCGCTATGTATGGTGAAATGGGTGCTGCACTGCCGCTGGCAGGAGGTACATACTCTTTCGCTAAGAGAGGTCTCAACTACCCGGTAGCTGTATTTGAAAGCTGGAACTACACTCTGGCTCAGGTTGGTATCGGTGCTTCCGAAGCAATGGCTTTCTCCAACTACTTCGTAAGACTGCTGAACGCTCTGGGTCTGAACGTTCCTATCGACAACAATGACTATTCCCTGATCGATTACTTCCAGGGAGCTGTTCCTACAGATGTATTCCTGTGGAAGGTTCTCCCTGCAATCGGTCTGTTCATCCTCTTCACGGTAATTTCCTACAGAGGAATCGAAATGAACGGTAAAACACAGAACTTCTTCATGTTCTTCTTCTGGGCATGCTCCCTGGTATGGTTTGCAACAGTTATCGCCAAGGCAGACTTCTCCGGCGTTACTGAAATGGTTGCAGGCGTAGGAATCCCTGCTGGCGTTAATGCATTCGCTCAGGCTGTACTGCTCGTACTGTGGTGCTTCTTCGGATATGAAACCATCGTTGGTATGGGTTCCGAAGTTAAGTTCCCGCAGCTGACTATTCCTAGAGCTCTGCTGATCTCGCCGTTCTGCGTACTGGCAGTTAACCTGTTATTCCAGTGGTTCCTGTGCGCACTGACTCCGGCTCAGCACGTTCCTGATCTGTACACAGCTGCTGCACCTTATGCAGAAGCAATGCAGTATGCAGGCATCGTCGGACTGCCGCTGATCATCCTGTGCTTAGGTATTACATTAGGCGGAGACTTCTCCACAATGAACCCTTGTATCGCAGGTCCTGCCCGTTACATGTACATCATGGCAGAAGACGGAAACTTCCCGAAATACTTCGGTAAAGTTCATCCGAAATACAAGAGCCCTTACCGTGCAATCGTTCTCTGCGGAGTCCTGGGCGTATTCTTCATCCTGTCCGGTTCCATCAAGATCGTTGCAATGATGTGTGCTTACAACCAGATCCAGGCATACATCATCGGATTCGCATCCTTCCTGGGACTGCGTAAGAAAGAACCGGATCTCAAGAGACCTTGGAAGTGCCCTGCTGGTACTTTCGGAGCTTGGTTCAGCATCATCATGTTTGCGATCCTGCTGATCCTGGCATACGATCCAGTTGCTATCTGGTACAACATCGTTTGGGACGTACTGGCTATCCTGTACTTCGTAATCTTCGTTCGCAAGAGACCGATCCCGCAGGAAGCTGTAGATGTAGAAGCACTGACACTTGCTGTTGCTGAACCGAGTGCTGAAGAAAAGGCTAAGCTCGACAAGCAGTACAAGGCTTGGAGAATCGGCGCTTACTGCGCTGCTATCGCAGGCGTTCTGCTGTTCGTAATCGCATGGATCGTTTAGTACAAACAAATTAAGAGGATCTAATCATGAGAAAATTTATAGGAACGATATTATTCATATTTCTGCTGATTTTATCGACGGCCGGTCTTGCGGCTTATGTCATGCAGAATGCATTTCAGGAGCCGATCACATTCAAAGAGTTCTTTGAAATGATATCAAAATGACAATCGCTCTTAACTTTTCAAAATGACAATATAAAAGCGGGTGCTTCATGCATCCGCTTTTTTACATTGATCTGAAATTGTTTCACCGGTATTCCCCGGGCTCCAGCTGCCGCACTCCGCCTCCCCGAAGCTAAAACAGCTTCTGTACTTCAGCGATGTTCTTGATCCCTACCAGCTTCATAGGCTGCATGCCTTTCTCCTGGCGCTCCTTGTTGATGGACGCCAGCGGTTTTTTCAGCCGTTCCGCATTACGGATCGGCAGAACGACACGTTCAAATCCCAGATGACCAGCCTCCCGCAGGATCTTCTCTCCGTTCTGTACGGCTCTCAGATCGCCTGTCAGGCCGATTTCCCCGAAGGCCAGAGTGCCGCTTCCCAGCGCCTTGCCCTTATAAGACGAATAGACCGCCAGCGCTACCGCCAGATCGGTATACGTCCCTTCCGGCCTGATTCCACCGACTATATTGACGTATACATCCTGGTTGATCAGAGAAAGTCCCATTTTCTTTTCCAGGACTGCCAGGATCATACTGAGCCTGGAATTATCCACTCCCAGCGCTGTACGCCGCGCAAATCCGATGTTGGCCTGGGATGTCAGTGCCTGCACTTCTAAAACAAGCGGCCGGGTCCCTTCATAAACAGCTGTCACAACGGCGCCTTCACTGTCCTTCTCCATTTCTTCCAGCAGTGTCCCCGAAAGATTTTCGATCTCCATCAGCCCCTGCTGCGCCATCTCGAACGCTCCGATCTCGCTGGTAGTGCCAAAACGGTTTTTCTGCGCCCGCAGGATCCGCATCTCATGACTCCTGTCACCGGTAAAGCTGAGAACGCAGTCCACCATATGCTCTACGATCCTCGGTCCTGCCAGATCACCGCTCTTGGTCACATGGGCTACGATAAAGACAGGGATCCCGTGCATCTTGCCGATCCGCATCAGTTCATTTCCGCAGGTTCTCACCTGGGATACGCTGCCCGGTGCCGATTCGATATCCGAGGTGTACATGGTCTGGATGGAGTCGATGATGAGAAAGACTGGATTTAATTGCTGACAGACCTCCGCGATGACGTCTATATTGGTCTCTGCCAGGATATAGAGATCCTCGGGCAGTTTCGCACACACCCGGTCAGCCCGGATCTTGATCTGCTCCTCTGATTCTTCCCCGGAGACATACAGCACCGTTCCCTTCGACGCCGCGATATGCGCCGCCGCCTGGATGATGATAGTCGATTTCCCGATGCCGGGCTCGCCCGATATCAGGGTCAGCGAGCCCGGCACCAGACCTCCGCCCAGCACCCGGTTCAGCTCTCCTATGCCGGTATCGATCCGGTTAGTTTCTCCAGAAGTAACCTGCGAAAGGCGGGACGGTTTTCCCGCTTTAGCTGCCCCCGTCGCCCCTTTCGCGGAAGCGGTACTGCCGGTACGTCTGCGCTTGTCTTCCGTATTCAGATCGATCTGCTTCTCTTCTACCATGGAGTTCCAGGCACCGCAGATGCACCGGCCCATCCATTTCGTACTCTCATATCCGCATTCCTGACAGACAAATATCGTCTTCCCTTTTTTCGCCATGTTGTCTTCCTTCCTCCAGGGAGCTCTGCTGCTCCGCTTCTTCTCAGCCTCTCATCATTCGCAAACATTTGTTCCTTTAAGAATAATATATCTTCCCGCTAAAGTCAATGACGACCGTGTGAAGATATCCGAATTGATGTATGCCTGTTAATGTCGACAAAAGGGGCGCTGCCTCCGGCAGCGCCCCCTGGATCGACCTTACATGATCGAATATCCCTTATTGAAATTCCGTCAGCGAAATTCCGTCATCAGAACTCCCTGCCGGAGTTCCTCACACGAGACTTCTCTATTTCTCCTGCTCAGCCTGATGCGCTGCAATGATCTTCTGCGCGATCTGAGCCGGCACTTCCTCATACCGTTCAAAGTGCATGGAGAAGTTACCTCTTGCCTGCGTCATGGACCGGAGCACGATCGCATAATCGAACAGCTCAGCCTGCGGAGCTTCTGCCATCAGCTTCTGTCCGCCTTCTGCCAGAGGTTCCATACCCAGGATCTTGCCTCTTCTCTTGTTCATATCGCCCATAACATCGCCCACATAATCGTCAGGAACGATGATTTCCAGCTTCATAACAGGTTCCAGCAGACAAGGTTTCGCTTCCGCGATACCCTTCTTGAACGCCAGGGAAGCCGCAATCTTGAACGCCATTTCGTTGGAGTCTACATCGTGGTAAGAACCATCGTAGAGGACAGCCTTGATGTTTACTACCTTGCATCCTGCGAGAGGACCCTTTTCCATGGATTCCTTCAGGCCCTTTTCAACAGCCGGAACGTAGTTTTTCGGAATCGCTCCGCCAAACAGTTCTTCGGAGAATTCGAATTCTTCCTGAGACGGCGAGAACCGGATATGTACGTCGCCGTACTGACCAGCACCGCCGGACTGCTTCTTGTGTTTCCCCTGTACATCGGAATTGCCCTTGATGGTTTCTCTGTACGCGATCTTCTGCGGAACCGTCTTTACAGATACACCGAAACGGTCCTTCAGCTTTGCCATAACGATGTTCAGCTGCATTTCGCCCTGTCCGCCCAGCAAAGTCTGATGGGTTTCGTCGTTTCTTTCTACAACGAAGGACGGGTCTTCTTCTCTCAGTCTTGTCAGACCGGAGAAGATCTTATCTTCATCTTTCTTATCAACCGCTTCGATCGCCACATACAGGGATGGGGACGGATAATCCAGCGGCAGATAACGGATAATATCGTTCTTGTCACAGAGGGTGTCTCCTGATACCGTGTGCTGCAGTTTCGCAACGGCTACGATATCGCCAGCCTCAGCGTAATTCAGCTCCTGCTGCTCTTTTCCGCGGAGGAAGAAGAGCTTGCCCAGTTTTTCTGTTTTGCCGGCGCGTTCATTCAAAATTTCCATGCCGGAGGTCAGCTTGCCTGTAACCACCTTCATCACGGAGATCTTGCCTACGAACGGGTCAACGATGGTCTTGAATACGAAAGCGGATGGAGTTGCGTCTACGACACACAGTTTTTCCACCTGCTCGTTGTTGTCGTTAAAGCCCTTGTAAGGACCGTGCTGCAGCGGAGTCGGCACGTAAGTAACCAGCAGATCCAGCAGACCTTCGATACCGTGTCCCAGCGAGAATGCGGAGGAGCATACCGGTACGATACCGCCTTCGGAAATACCCTTTACCAGGCCCTTCTTGATCTCTTCATCGCTGAAATCATCTCCGTTGAAGTACTTCTCCATCAGCAGATCGTCTGTCATAGCGATGGCTTCCTTCAGTTCCTCGTCGATCTCTGCAGTCAGCGGCCAGCTGAACGGGATCAGCGTTTCGCCGAACTTCGCTTTTAATTTATTGAACGTCTTATAGAAGTCGAATTCGTCTTTATCTCTCTTATTTATTACGATAAATCTAGGCATCTTATAGCGTTCGCAGGCCTTCCATGCCTGCTCCGTTCCCACCTGGATACCAGCTCCGGCATCCACCAGGATCACTGCCGCTTCGGAAGCTCTCAGTGCTGCATTTACTTCTCCGATAAAGTCGAAATATCCCGGAGTGTCGATAAAATTGATTTTGCTGTCTTTCCATTCTACCGGAACGATAGAAGTGTTAATGGAAAAGCCTTTTTCGATCTCCATTTTATCGTAGTCGGAAACGGTGTTTCCATCTTCTACTTTACCCAGTCTGTCGATAACACCTGTAGCCAGAAGCGCAGATTCTAAAAATGTGGTCTTACCACATCCGCCGTGTCCAACCAGTGCAACGTTTCTGATAGTTTCGCTTGTGTAGCCTTTCATTATTGAGTCCTCCCTAAAAAATTTGTAACATGGCTATATTATAGCATTGTAAGAAAGGTATTACAATACAATTAAATTACAATATTCTGAATTTATTCGCAATGCCGAAAATTTCCGGGTTTTTCAGGACTTTTTACGAGACTTCAAACTGCCTGCAATCCTCTATTTTACAACGGATTCCGCCCACTCTTTCAGTGCCGTTTCCGATACGCTTGCTGCAAAGCGTTTTCCCTCTCTCAGATCAGCTCCCGGGCAGGAGTTTTTCAGCTCTTTATTGGTGTTTCCCATGCCGCTTCCGCCGGACGTCGCCAGGGTCACCACCTTCTTGCCCGCCAGGTCATACTGCTCCAGGAATGTATTGATGATGGTCGGCGCTACATACCACCAGATCGGGAAGGCAACGAATACCGTATCGTACTCGCCCATATTTGCCACTTTTCCTTCGATTTCAGGGCGATAAGACTTGTCTCCCATCTCCACACTGCTCCGGCTCTTTTTATCCATCCAGTTCAAATCTGCGTCCGTATACGGCACCTTCGGTGTGATCTCGTGAAGATCCGCATCCGTTACCTTCGCCAGCTTCTCCGCCAGTCCTCTCGTTACTCCGCTTGCACTAAAATACGCTACTAATGTCTTTGCCATTTTACATTCCTCCATTTCTACTTGTCTCATTTAGCTCCTGAAGCCAGGCGTTGACTTCGTCCTTGCTCGCGCCGCCTTCAAAACGCTTCGCTGCTGCAAAGTTCACGTCCGGGTAAAGCTTCTGCAGATCCTGCTGACTCTGCTCGATGCCGCTGCCGCCGGATGTACAGAACAGATATACCGTCTTGCCGCTCAAATCATAGGTATCCAGGAATGTCTAGATGATCCGCGGCGCCGTGCCCCACCAGATGGGATAACCCAGATAGATCGTATCACAGTTTTCCACACCGCTGAGATCCGAGCCGATTTCAGGTCTTGCTTCCGGATCCGTCTGCTCCTGGTTTGCCCGGCAGGAATCGTCATTATAGTCAAGATCCTTATCCGTGTAAATCTTCTTCGGTTCCATGGCGCTGCTCTTGATCCCCAGGCATCCCACCAATGTCTTCGCTACGCCTCTCGTCGTTCCTGTCGCAGAAAAATACACGACCGCCGTATCGCTTTGGATCGCATCGCTATTCTGCGATCCGTCTTTTGCCTGCGAGTCAGCGCTGCTTCCGCCGCTTCCGCACGCCACTAATGACAGCACCAGCAGCAGACTGCACAAAATCAAAATTCCTTTTTTCACTTTCATTCCCTAAAAACTCCTCTCTCTGTTGCCGCTTACAGGCAACATTGACGTCCCCCAGGGGACTCCTCTCTCTGTTGCCTCTTGCAGGCAACATTGACGTCCCCTGTGTGGGGGCTTCATTCCAATACAGATAGGTCTGTTTCATACCCGTCACTTTCTGACACCTTGTCATCATGTGCAGTATAGATCTTTTCTGACACAATGTCAACGCTTTCTTTCTGCAAAGTTTTGTGCGATAGGCTTTTTGATTTATCGAGGGGTATCACGGCTCGCTAACGCATTTTATACGCCGCGAGCTCGCATCGTTATTTGACGATTTCCGTCAGTTTTTTAATTTATTTACCCCAAACTGACGGAAATCAGGATACCAAGCACCACGCCACCCTTCACGACTGCTTTTCTGCAAAGACATTTCAGTCAGTTTACCACCCCATATCAACGCATACTGACTGAAATACAACTCTGCTTTCAAGCCGCAAGACCACGCCGAGTATTTCACTGGCTTTCTCCATCATATTTTCAGTCAGTTTTATACTCATAAAGACCTCTTACTGACTGAAATGCCTTGTCGGCTATGATCTCCAACTCTTCCTGCAAAGTCTTCACACAATTTTTCCGTTACTTTTACAGTGCGAAACAGCAAAAACTGACTGAAAACGTTGTAAAAGATTCTCTTAGAAACCGACACATGTAAAACGAAAGACAAATATCACTACACGGCTTTCAAAAACTATGCTACAATGACACTATGTCAAACAATGCAAGGAGGTCAGCTTATGCCAGCAGGATCGGAAGCGCGCACTAACGCGCGAAAAGAAGAAATTATCAATGCCTGTGAGGAACTGTATCAGACAGTCAGCTTTAAGGATATTACATTAAAGGATATTGCAGCGAAGACGACGTTTTCCAGAACGTCGATCTATAATTATTTTCAGACCAAGGAAGAGATCTTCCTGGCACTGCTCAAAAGAGAATACGACCGGTGGATCGAGGAACTGAATCAGATCACGGCAGAACACGAGACCATGGATAATAACACCATAGCCGCCTCCATCGCCCACTCCCTGGAGCATCGTGAACAGCTGCTGAAGATCCTCTCCATGAATCACTACGATCTGGAGGAAAACTGCCGCATGGAATCCCTGGTGGAGTTCAAGGTTTCCTACGGAAACGCTATGCGGGCGATCATGGCCCTGCTGGCCAAGTTCCGCCTGGATATGACCATCGCCTGCCAGCAGGAATTCGTCTATTCCTTCTTCCCGTTCCTCTTCGGAATCTATCCGTACACGGTAGTCACGAAAAAGCAGGAAGAAGCTATGGCCAAAGCCAACGTCAACTACATCCACAATACCATTTATCAGCTGGCGTACTCCGCAGTCAGAAAACTGCTGGAATAGCGCCCGCACCCAGCTCATCACGCCACAAAAAAAAGAAAAGCCGAAGCTGCAAGTTCATGCAGTTTCGGCTTTTTACTATTCTATACTACCTAACACGCCGGATTTTTTGTTCAGCGCTATATTCTTCTTACAAGCAAACCCTACAAGTGTGGTCGTAGAGTGCCACGGGCTGAAGCCCTGCACTCCTAGCAGTAAGCTGCCACGGAGCACAGCTCCTGCAGCTCTTGCATGAGACCTGCACACCGTATCAAAGATACGGGCTAGGGCTTCAACGGGGGACCTTCCAACAATTTTCTCCGAAAATTGGGATAGGTCTCCCTAAAATTCTGCTGTCTTCGGTGTTCTCGGGAACGGCAGCACGTCGCGGATATTGCTCATGCCTGTAATGTACATGATGATCCGCTCAAATCCGAGGCCATAGCCGGCGTGTTTTACACCGCCGTACTTCCTCAGATCCATGTACCACCAGTAATCTTCCTCTGTCATGCCGGTTTCCTCGATACGTGCCTTGAGTACGTCGTAGCGTTCTTCTCTCTGGCTTCCGCCGATGATCTCACCAACGCCCGGTACCAGCAGGTCGCAGGCTGCAACAGTCTTGCCGTCATCGTTGAGACGCATGTAGAACGCCTTGATTTCTTTCGGGTAATCGATTACGAAAATCGGCTTTTTGTATACCTTTTCTGTCAGATAACGTTCGTGCTCCGTCTGCAGGTCGATCCCCCACTCTACCGGGTACTGGAAGTCCTCACCCGACTTCTGCAGGATCTCAACTGCCTCAGTATAAGTCACACGTTCAAAATCGGAATTCACGATATTCTGGAGACGCTCGATGAGGCCCTTGTCCATAAACTTATTGAAGAATTCCATCTCTTCCGGTGCGTTTTCCAGCACGTAGTTGATGATGTATTTGATCATGGCTTCTGCCACGTTCATATCGTCCGTCAGATCTGCAAAGGCCATTTCCGGCTCGATCATCCAGAATTCGGATGCGTGTCTTGCCGTGTTGGAGTTTTCCGCACGGAAAGTCGGTCCGAAGGTGTATACGTTCTTGAAGGCCAGTGCAAAGATCTCCGCTTCCAGCTGTCCGCTTACGGTCAGGCTGGCTTTCTTGCCGAAAAAGTCCTGGCTGTAATCGATCTCGCCGTCCTCTGTGCGCGGCGGATTGTCCATATCCAGCGTCGTGATCTGGAACATTTCGCCTGCGCCTTCACAGTCACTGGCTGTGATGATCGGCGTGTGAGCATATACGAAGTTGTTCTCCTGGAAGAACTTATGGATCGCGTAAGCTACGATGGAACGCACTCTGAACACTGCGGAGAAGGTATTGCTCCGCGGACGCAGGTGCGCGATCTCACGCAGGAACTCCATGCTGTGACGTTTCTTCTGGAGCGGGTAATCCGCTTCAGAGCCCGCTTCGATCACGATTTCTTTTGCCTTGATTTCAAACGGCTGCTTAGCATTTGGCGTCAGGACGAAGTTTCCCGTCACCTTCAGTGCCGCCGCTACAGGCGCTTTGGAAATCTCTTCGAAGTTGTCGAGGAATTCCGCTTCATATACCACCTGAACCGACTTGAAGAACGTACCGTCGTTCAGCTCGATAAATCCGAATTTATTGGAGCCGCGGTTGGTTCTGACCCAGCCCTCTACTACAATTTCCTGATCTGCATATTTTTCGCTTTCCCGAAAAAGACTTTTGATTTCTACTACATCTTTCATCTGTATTCTATCTCCCGTCGATTTATTATTGTTCTTAACAGATTCTGGTTCCTTCCGGAACGATATCGTCTACAAAAATGATCTGACATCCGCAGGCATTATTGGTACCTGCCAGCAGCATACCTTCACTCATAACGCCGGTCATTCTTGCCGGAGCCAGGTTGGCTACCACGATGATCTTCTTTCCTACCAGCTCTTCCGGCTTGTAGTCGTTCTTGATGCTGGATACAATCACGCGCTCCTTGATGCCGTCAAACAGCGTCAGCTTGTAGTTGCTGTGTGCCTTTCGGATCTCCTGGCACTTGAGGACTTTGCAGACTCTCAGATCCATCTCGAAGAACTGATCGATGGAGATCTCCGGTTCCGTGATCGGCTTGACCTCATCCGGCTCGCCGTAAACCCTGACGATCTCCGGCTCCTTCTCGGCTTCCTCAGCAGCCTTCTTTGCAGCGATCTCTTCTTCCGTTTCCGGATGACTGAAGTCCAGCAGATGCATGAAGCGTTCTCTGTCGATCGCGTACAGGAAGAGGTAAAGTCTCGGGCCTCTGTCCTTGCTGATGAGCAGCTTGTACACGTTCTTGAAGAAGGCGCCCTGCAGCTTCTTCAGATCCTCTCTGTCCTTACCGAAGACTTCCTTCGGGATGTCGTACAGCTTGGTGTTGAGGGAATCCAGGTCGTATTCGCCTGCCTTGATATAGTTGTAAAGGATCTCGATTTCCTTCTTTTCTTCGTCTGTAAAGGTTTCGTACAGGTCGAAATCTCTCCAGCCCCGCAGCTTGTTGGCGGATTCCGGAGCGCACTGGTAGAGCCAGTACTTCGCCCGTTCTAAACGGGTGTTAAATTCTTCGTACTTGTACGGAGTTCCGATCTTCTCGAATACGGTTTCCATCATCGGCACGTTGAAATCCACGATAGATCCCAGCTGTACCAGCAGTCCCATCGGCACCGTCTGGATCTCTCTGTCGTCGATCAGGGAGAATTCCATCACCGTCTGATTGTGCTCGTTGGCCTTGCCTGCTTTATAGTCGTTATACATTTTATCAAATTCAAAGTACTGACGAAGGATCCCGTCGTCGAAGCAGAAGTCGAAGGCCTTCTTCGGATCCGTCTTCGAGTACAGCCAGAGGATGATTTCCGGCTCATAGATCTTCAACAGTGTTTCCGGCGTCAGGTTCAAACCGGAGGAACCCGACATCTTGCCTGTAGATCCCTTGATTCCGATAAATTCATATCCCTGGAACATCGGCGGTTCATGATGGAAGATCTTTCTGGAGATCACACTGCTTGTCTCGTAGCTTCCTCCCGGGCTTGCATGATCCTTGCCGCCCGGTTCGAAGTCGACACCTTCATATCTCCAGCGCATAGGCCAGTCGATTTTCCATGCCAGCTTGCAGCCGGTGTCCTTCTTAAAATCAAAGGTTCCTTTGTGTCCGCATTCGCATTCGTACTCCGCCACAGTCCCGTCTTCGGAGATGGATGTGATCTTCGTCGTATCCTTGTGGCATTCCGGACAGAAAATGCTTGCAGGGAAGTAAGCATCTCTCTCTCCCTCCTGCGCGTCCTGCGTCCTGAAGCTGTCCAGGATGTCGAAGATTTCTTTTCTCTTCTGGATGGCTTCGATGATATCGTCGCGGTATGCGCCGGAAGTGTACATATCCGTCTGATAGCGGTAGTCCATTTCAATGCCGAACTTCTTGATGGACTGCATGAATTCATCTTCGAAGTACTTGGCGTAGTTCTCGTGCTCCGTATCGAACGGATTCGGAACGGAAGTGTACGGTCTGCCGATGTACTGCTCCATCTTGTTTTCCGGATCGATGGCTTTCACGTTAGCCGGAACTTTACGGAACCGGTCGAACTCGTCCCACGAGAACAGAAGTCTTGCCTTCTTGCCCCGTTTGACGATTGCCTTTGCCACGAATAAACTGGTGGCGATGTCGCGGAAGTTACCGATATGGATGGAACCCGACGGGCTGATGCCGGCCGCACAAACATATTCTTCCTTGTCCGGGTTCTTCTTGATGATTCTATCTGCTATCTTTTCTGCCCAATGCAATTGCTACACCTCTTTCTTCTTACTTGGAAATTTCTACGACTTCGTAATTGATGAATCCATCCGGGATTTCAACGATCACTTTATCGCCCTTCTTGTGACCGATCAGGGTCTTGCCTACGGAAGACTCCGTGGAGATCTTGCCGTTGAACGGATCGGATTCCGTCGCACCCACGATGGCGAAGGTTTCTTCTTCGTTGGTATCCAGATCCTTGACCGTTACCTTCAGACCAACGTTTACCACGTCACCCTTCACGTCTTCTTCCTGTACGATCTTAGCCTTACGGATCATCGTTTCCAGCTTGTGGATCTTCTCTTCCAGTTCCGCCTGTTCATTTTTTGCAGAATCATACTCTGCATTTTCAGAAATATCTCCGTATGAAATCGCTTCCTTCAGACGTTCTGCAACTTCTGCTCGTTTTACGGAGACAAGCTCCTCGTGTTCCTTTACTATTTTGTCATAACCTTCCTGGGTTAACAGTAATTCTTCATTCATGATCTCTGCCATGTTGGTAATTCTCCTTTCAAGGCTTCCCGCCATGCGTTTTTCGACCTATTGTCGCATCGAATTATTATACTGTAAAAATGGCTGTTTGTCAACGATTCCAAGGCCTTCAAATATTGACAATCCCCGTTTCCGATGGTATTGTTAAAGAGAATAAGGCTTGTCTTATTTTATGATACACAGGGAGGCGATAAAGAATGAATATCAGCGGAGCAATTTTTGATTTAGACGGAACGCTTCTGGATTCCACAGAAATCTGGGAAGGCGTAGCCGCACGATACATCACATCACTGCGAAAGACTCCAGAACCGGGTCTGCGCGAGAAAACCAAGGCAATGACCCTGCCGATGCTTTGCAGCTATTTAAAGGACGAATACCGGATCGCAACGACGGAGTCCAAGATAGCGAAAGGCTTCAATACGATCCTTCGGGAAGATTATCTGGAAAGCGCCGACATCAAGCAGTACGTGCCGATCCTTCTGGAAAAATTCAAGCAGAAAGGCGTTGCCATGTGCATAACGACATCTACCGATAAAGCCATCGCAGACGAAATCCTGGTACGCCTGGGGATCCGCGACTACTTCACATTCATCATGACCTGTGAAGAAGCGGGCGGCGACAAAGAAAGTCCGAAGGTATTTCTGGATGCGCATAAAAAGCTGGGCACACCAAAGGACGAAACCATAGTGGTCGAAGACGGGCTGCTGGCTATCCGCGGCGCTAAGGAAGCCGATTTTTACGTCATTGCCGTTGCCGACAAAAACGAAGCGCAGAACAAAGCGGAGATCCAGGAGCTTTCCGATCGGTACATCGAAAGCTTCGAAGAGCTGCTGTAGATCTCATTGAAGAATCCACACCAATAATAGAAGCGTGAGCAAAATATCTCTGCCCACGCTTTTTTATTACTCCACCTTATTCTCTTCCGCAAATCTGACCAATTTATTGGACGTATTCTTGATAAACTCCTTCTTCCGCAGGATCAGCTTTCTGATTCTGCGGTAGAGCGGCGCGGTCTTGTTGATCTTGTCCACTTCTTCCCACAATATGGTCTTGATGTCCTGATCCGTCGGTTCTGTCGGAAGTTCTTCACGGATCAGTTCCATGTCCGGCCGGATCGATGCCACGATGGAAATATCGGATTCTCCCGGCTGTGTGCTGCTGAACACAAATGACTCCTCAATGTATGGACTCAGGGAAAGCTGATATTCCAGCTCCTCCGGATAAACGTTCTTGCCGTTTTTCGTAATGATAACATTCTTTTTTCTTCCGGTGATATAAGCATATCCATTTTCATCGATATATCCCAGGTCTCCCGTGTGGAACCACTGATCTTCATCGATAACAGCCGCTGTTTCTTCCGGCATCTGGTAATACCCCATCATCACGTTGTCGCCGCGAATGCAGATCTCTCCTATGCCTTCCTCGTTCAGATCCACCGTCTTCAGCTCAAATCCCGGGAAGCACACACCGATGGATGACGGGTTTGGTGCAGTGTCCGGATTGAGTGCTCCCATTGGAGAACACTCCGTCAAACCATACCCCTGCAGCGCCAGAATACCGAAATCACCGATCCCGTTAAGCACCTGCGGGTTGATGGCCGCACCGCCGCAGATCATCAGGCGAAGTCTTCCGCCAAACACAGAGGTGATCTGACGGAACAATTTCCCACTCAGATCCAGACCGATTTTCTTCGTTATCCGGTTGAGCCCGATCATCCGCTTCACCAGTTTTTCCTTGCCCTGCTTACGAATATTCTTCCATATGGTTCGATACAGATTTTCGAAGATGGCAGGAACGCCGAGAAACATGGTCGGACGAACCTCCTGCAGATTTTTCACGATGTATTTCAACCCCTGACAATACCCGATGGCCGCCCCTTTATAAAGCGGCATCAGGAAACCGCATGTACACTCGTACGTATGGTGCAGAGGCAGCACTGAGAAGAAGATATCCCACGTATTCACTTTCAGAACCGTCGGAGACACCATCAGATCCGCCGCCAGATTTTTATGGTTCAGCATAACGCCCTTGGAAGCTCCTGTAGTCCCGGAGGTGAACAGGATCACGCTCATGGCGTCGCTGTCGATTTCTGCCTCCACAAACTGCCGCTCGCCACTTTGCAGAAGTGCCTTTCCCTCATCGATCAGTTCCGACAAAGAGAAAACGCCTTCCGTTTCCTTTTCAGCGAAAAAATCCACCAGCATCAGAGACTGATCCAACTCCGCAGAGATGTCCTGGAAAACGCTCCGGTATTTGGAAGAGCACAGTACGCAGGAAACTTCCGCACGCTGAACAAGATGCTTCAATTCTTCCTTTGAAAGTTCCTTATCCATTGGAACGACGATACCCGTTCCGCAAAGGACTGCCAGATAAGAAACAGCCCACTCACTGCTGTTTTCTCCTATCACCGCAATGCGCTTCCCCTGCAGACCGCGATGGATCAACGCCGTACCGAGCCCGTTGACTTTTTCTATCATCTGTCTGTAGGAGATCGCTGTAAAAGTCTCGTCACCTTTATACTTCTGATAAAAAGCCGTGTTGTCTCCGTACAGCTCCGCACTCGTTTCGATCATGTGCTTGATGTCCGTGATCGGCCGGCTGTCCTTATATTTTACGAACTCCCTGCGATCCGCTTCGATACGAGCCACAATCCCTTTCGCCCACTCCATATCCTTCTGCTTTTTCTCGCTGAAAACAATGTTAGATGTCATCGTCTGCTCCTTTTCCAGTCAACGCTCTGCAGTCTATTCTTCTACTCTTACGCCGCCTTTTGTTCTCTTGATTTTTCGGGTCGTCGTCTTTTCGAACTCGATTTCACGCAGTTTGATCCGCTTTACACGCTTGTAGTTTGTCATCTTGTCGTTGACTGCTTCTACATTTTCCTTGATGATGTCGTGGATTTTTTCCTGCGACAATTCTTTTCCAAACTTTTCGTGGATCGCATCGAAGTTAGGATACACTTCCGCCGTTACGACCGTATCACCACTCTTCTTTTCCAGAACACCGTAAACGATGACCTCTTCGATGTACGGCTGCTCCAGCAGCAGGTATTCGATCTCTTCCGGGAAGATGTTTTTGCCGTTCTTCGTTACGATAACATTTTTCTTCCGTCCGCAGATATAGAGGAATCCCTCCTCATCAAACCGGCCGAAGTCTCCTGTATAAAGCCAGCCGTCCTTCAGCACTTCCGCCGTTGCTTCCGGATCTTTATAATATCCCAGCATCACCGAAGGCCCTTTGCAGATGATCTCGCCCACGCCTTCCTCGTCCGGCTGGAAGATCCTCACTTCCGTGCCCGGCATCGGAGGCCCTACCGACTCCGCTTTGCTGTAATAATCTCTGTTTACGGCGATGATCGGTGCGTTTTCCGTCATGCCGTAGCCCTGGATCATCGGAATGCCCAGCGCTTCATAGTCCCGGATGACCTGCGGATTGATAGCCGCGCCGCCTGCGATGAACAGCTCCATGTGGTTACCGATAGCGGAATGGATCGGCTCGAAGACCTTCCGCATTCTTTTGATGTTGTTGAACATCCGGGTCTTTCTCGCCAGATTCATCATGAAGGTCATCTTGCCGGCAGATCCTGTGCTTTCCGCCTGTTTCCAGACTTTCTTATGCATCATTTCGAAAACCGCCGGAACGCCTACCATGACCGTCGCCTTGGACTCTTTCAGGTTCTGCTGCACATACCGCAGTCCCTGACAGATGGCGATGGCCATACCCTGATACAGTCCCGTAAACACGTGGCAGGTCAGCTCATAGGTGTGGTGCATCGGCAGTACCGAAAGGCCCACGCCCGGTCTTCTGATTTTAACATACTTGGACATATTGTATACGTTCGCTGAAATATTTCTGTGAGACAGCATAACGCCCTTGGAATTTCCTGTCGTTCCCGAAGTGAACAGCAGCGCGCACATAGCATCCGGATCGATTTCCACATCCAGATATTGGCGGCACCCGTCCAGCAGCGCATTCCGGCCTTCTTCCATGACGGTCTCCCAGTTCTTCACATCCGGATCGATGCTGACGCCGTTCATACGGATCCGCAGATCCACGCCGTCGATGCCTTCTAATGCGTCCAGAGTCTTGTCTTCCGCCTTGGCAGAAAACAGGATGGCGTCCACTTCCGCCCGCACCATGAGATTGTGGATCTCGTGAGACGGCAGCTCCTTATCCAGCGGTACAGCGATGCTCATACCGTTGACAGCCGCCAGATAGGCAACGACCCACTGATAGCTGTTTTCGCCGATGATGGCGATCTTCTTTCCCTTCAGGCCCGCCTTGGCAAAGTAAGTCCCCAGGCAGTCGATGTCGGACCGCAACGTCCGGTACGTGATCGGCACGTATTCTCCTGCCGGTACTTCCTTGACCAGAAACGCCGGCTCCTCGCTGAAAAGCTCCGCGCTGGAGCGGATCATGTCCCGAAGGTCCGTGATCTCCCTCATCTCGTAGAGCACGTCTTTGTACTTTTTACTGTTCATTCATTATGCCTCCTCATTCGGCTTCAGGTACTCCTGCAGGAATTCCACCGCATCTGCGATGCAGCCGTCACAGCTGCGAAGCACCTTGCCCGTGTCTACCCCTTTGATCTCGCGGCAGATTACAGAGCTGTTTTTTTCCAGGAATTTTTCCGTCAGCGCCCTCATGTCCTGATAGCTTTTGCGCTTCGTGGTGGGCACCTCCAGATTCCCGTCGGAAACGTTCATACCGACAACGGCAGCCATCGCGGACACCGCGCCGCAGGTTCCCATAGTCCCCATGCCGAATCCGAACGGTTCCATCAGCTTGAACACTTCCTTCTCGTCCATGCCCAGCTGTTCACTGAACGCACACGCCACCGCCTGCGCACAGTTGTAACCCTTCTTGTGCTTTTCTAAAGCCTTTCTTACCTCATCGGTCATATTATTCCGCTTCCTTTCCGTTATATTTTTCTGTCAGGATACGCGCTACATATACACCGCTGGCGGAAGCCTGCGACAGGGAATGAGTCACGCCGGAGCCATCGCCCAGAGCGTACAGACCCTCGATCTTCGTCTGCAGATTGCTGTCCACTTCCACCTTGGAATTGTAGAACTTGACTTCCACACCGTACAGCAGCGTATCCTCGTTGGCCGTTCCCGGAGCGATCTTGTCCAGTGCGTAGATCATCTCGATGATGTTGTCCAGCTGGCGCTTCGGAATGACCAGACTCAGATCCCCCGGCGTTGCCTTGAGGGTCGGCCGGGTAAAGCACTTCTGCATTCTGCGGTCGCTGCTTCGTCTCCCCTTGACCAGATCGCCAAACCGCTGCAGCAGCACGCCTCCGCCCAGCATGTTGGAAAGCTTGGCGATAGATTCACCGTACTCGTTGCTGTCCTTGAACGGTTCCGTAAACTTGTTGGATACCAGCAGTGCGAAGTTGGTATTCTCCGTCCGCAGCGCCGGATCCGCATAGCTGTGACCATTTACCGTCACGATGCCGTTGGTGTTTTCCGCTACGACTTCCCCATACGGGTTCATGCAGAAAGTACGCACCATATCGTTGTATTTATCGGTCTTGTACACGATCTTGCTCTCGTATACATCGTCCGTAATATGCTTGAAAATCTCCGCCGGCAGCTCGACTCTGACGCCGATGTCCACCCGGTTCTTCTTCTGTCCGATGCCGAACTTATCGCAGACGTCGGAGATCCACTTGGACCCGGAACGGCCGGTAGCCAGCACCAGATCTTTGCAGCTGTACACGTCGCCCTTGTCCGTCGTTACGTTAAATGTCCCGTCGTCTTCTCTCGTTACGCTGCTGATAGTCGTATAGAACTGGGATTCCACCTTGGTCTTGCAGTAATCGTAGATCCGTCCCAGGATCTTGACGTTTCTATCGGTTCCCAGGTGGCGCACCTTCGCCTCCAGCAGATGCAGGTTGTTGCGCAGCGCCGTCGTCTTCAGCTCGGAGCTTGCCGTCGAGTACAGCTTCGCATCCGCGCCGCCCATGCTGCAAAGGACCTGATCCACGTATTCCATCAGTTCCATGGCCTGCTCTGTGCCTACGTAATTATGTAAATCGCCGCCAAACTGGGTCGTGATATTGTATTTTCCATCAGAGAGAGTTCCCGCACCGCCGTATCCGTTCATGATATGGCATGGATTACACTTCAGGCAGTTGCCTGCTCCTTTTTTGATCGGACACTGCCGCCTCTCCAGCGGAGCACCCTTGTCCAGCATCAGCACACTGGCATTGATATCCAGCTTCGCCAGTTCGTAGGACATGAACACGCCGCTGGCGCCCGCTCCTACGATGATGATGTCATATTTTTTCATAGCTTCCTCCAACTTAAATCAAAAAACGGCGCAGCCCTGTCGAACTGCACCCCTTTTTCTTCCGTCGTTTCTTTTATGCTTCTTCTACCGCCAGCTTTTCAAATTCCTTTACTACTTTCGCGAATTCGTCTTCGTCAGCGATGTCGATCAGTTCGTAATCCTCTTCGTATTCTTTATACCCATAAAGATATACATCTTCTGTTCCCAGCGGATTCAGCGCGATGTACTCCTTACCCAGAGCGTCGAATACACCCAGGATACCACATTCCTCTTCTTCGCCATCGTCAAATTCCAGCGTCAGAATATCCTCTTCGTCGTAGCCGTACAGTTCTTTTTTTTCAGCCATTTAGTTCCTCCATCGTATCTAGAAAATACAACTTTCTCATATTTTGCGTTACAGCAATACTATACCACTATGTGCGATTTTTCGCAATATGAAAATACGTCCACACACTTTCCGCTGCCCGCGCGGTCATCCCTGGAGCGTTCTCCAGTTCCTCCCGGCTTGCCTGTTTGATCCGCTCCACGCTCTTAAAATGTTCCAGGAGCGCTTTTCTGCGCACCGGTCCTATACCCTCGATCTCGTCCAGAACAGAGCCGGATGCATGTTTGTTCCGCAGGCTTCTGTGGTATTCGATGGCAAAACGATGGACTTCCTCCTGCATCCTGCCGATGTAGCGAAACAGCATCGCCTTTCCCTTCAGCGGGATCTCTTCGTACACCCGGTCCTTTTTCTCCTGCAAAGTCCCCTCCGCAGCGTTTTCGCCAGTGTTTTTACGGTAGACCAGTGCCCGCGTTCTGTGCTTGTCGTCCTTGACCATGCCCACTACCGGAATGTCAAATCCTGCAGCATCCAGCACCTCCAGCGCTACTGCCACATGACCCTTGCCGCCGTCCAGGAAGATGATATCCGGAAGGACTTCGAATGCCTCATCACCTTCCATCACCCGGCGGAATCTGCGGGACAGCATCTCCCGCATGGAGCCGTAGTCGTCCTGACCTTCTACGGTCCGGATCCTGAATTTCCGGTAACCCTTTTTATCGGCTTTCAGCCCGTCAAAGGTGACCATGGCGCCCACCGTATCCACGCCGTTGGTATTTGAGATATCATAGGCTTCCGCCCGGAATTGCCTGCCGTCGTACTCTCCGGAAACAGCGTTCATTTCCTTCAAGACTGCAAAGACTTCGCTGCCCAGGCTCTGCTTTCGTTCCCTGGCCGTTTCGGCTCGCTCATCGATGGTCTTGACCATCTCGATCACGTCTTTTGACGCCATGTCCACCAGAGCTTTTTTCTCACCTTTTTGTGGACGATAGAGCTTGACGTGATGACCCGCCAGATCGCTGAGGTACGCTTCCAGCGCCTCGCAGTCCTCCGGCACATGGGTCAGCAGGATCTCCTTGGGGAAATTGGGCATCTGGCTGTAATGCTGGTTGAGGAACGCAGCTACCAGCTCCGGTTTGTTCTCCTCCCAGGTGGATTCCATCTCGTAGGTTTCCCGGCCTACCAGCTTGCCTTCGCGGACGAAAAAGATGACCATGTGGACTTCTTCCTGTCCCCTGGCCGGGATTACGATATCGATATCAGCAGCCTGATGCATGACCACCCGCTGGGTCGCAGACAGGGCCTTTGCAGCTTCGATATAGTCGCGATACTGAGCAGCTTCTTCAAAATTGAGTGCATCGGAGGCTTCCAGCATCCGCTCTTTCAGCCGATTGAGTATTTTACCGTTTTTGCCGTTAAGGAACTCCCGTGCCCCCTCGATACTCTCCATGTAGACCCGGCGATCCACCTCACCGCTGCAGACGCCTTTGCACTGATTGATGTGGTAGTTGAGGCAGGGCCGGAATCCCGGAGGGAATGAAGTTGCGGAGCACCGCTTCAGCGCGAAGCTGGCATTGAGCAGATCCACGATCTTATTGACTGCTCCCGCGTCGCTGTAGGGGCCGAAATACCTGCTGCCGTCCTTCTTGACGATCCGCGTTTTCACGACCCGCGGGTAATCCTCGTTGGTGATCTTGATATAGGGATACGTCTTGTCGTCCCGCAGCAGGATGTTGTATTTCGGGCGATATTTTTTGATGAGATTGCACTCTAAAATCAGCGCCTCCGTCTCGCTGCCCGCCGTGATGTACTCGAACTCGGCGATCTGACTCACCATGCTCCGGACCTTCGGAGCCATGTTTTTCTGAGACTGAAAATACTGGCGCACCCTGTTTTTCAGTGAAACCGCCTTGCCCACATAGATGATATTGCCCAGACGATCCTTGTGGAGGTAGACCCCCGGGGTGTCCGGAAGATTTTTCAAGTTTTCCTTGATATCAAACATTATTGTTTAAAAGGGTCTTTCTCCCTTTCCCACGCTTTCCTTCTCATATTCCGGTTTCGCTGCGCTCTTCTGCGCGCCCGCTTTTTGCGCTGCATCCGTTTCATAATAAGGATGATGGCCGCCACGAGAACGATCATCAGGATCAGTCCACCGAGGAAAATTCCCCGGTCTTCGTCTGCAACGCCTATGTAGGATAACAGTCCGCCCTTCTTGACTGACTCCAGCGTCACCAGCTTGGCTTCCGCCAGTTTTTTATGATTTTTATCGTATACGGCAACGGTTCCCGCTTCGGTGCCTTTTTTCACCGGCGCCGTCAGCTTCTTGTCCGTGAGAGTGATCTCCGTGGTGATTCCCTCGCCCTTATCCTTTTTCGCCAGGGTCAGGTCCAGATCGTCCGTCGTCCCCACCGCCGAGGAACGCAGATCGCCGCGTCTTACCCGGACCTGATCCAGCTCCTTGCCTTTTTCTGCTGCCGTGTAAGTATGATAGTTCTGGAACCCGTAATCGCAGAGGGTCTCCACGTCGGAAAATCGCAGCTTGTCCCCGGAATCAAGGGCTACTACGATCAGCTCCGTATTGCCCCGCTTGGCGCTTCCGCAAAAACAGAAACCTGCCGTCGTGCTGGTTCCCGTCTTGATCCCTGTCGTACCCTTGTATGTTCCCAGACAGACGTTGGTGGATTTCATTTCCTTGCGTGCCTCGGACATATTGGTCTTCTGGATCGTATAGGTCTTCGTCTTCACCAGCTTGCGGAACTGCGGATTTTTCATGGACTCTCGTGCCATCAGGGCAATATCATGAGCCGTGGTCTGGTTGTGCGGCTTACCCTCCGGGTTCAGTCCGTTGGGGTTGGCAAAGGTGGTGCTGGTGGCTCCACACTCTTTCGCCCTCTCGTTCATCATGTCTGCAAAGGAATCGATGTCACCTCCTACGGCTACCGCCAGCACTTCCGCTGCATCGTTGCAGGAGTACAGCATGAGCGCATGGAGCAGATCTCTGACCGTCAGGACTTCACCCTGTTTCAGCGCCAGGTTATGACCTTCTGTCGTCGGCTGAAAATCGATGGTGATCTCATCGTCCATATCCTTGTTTTCCAGCGTCAGGAGACAGGTCATGATCTTGGTGATGCTGGCCGGGTCTTTCACCGCTTCCGCATTTTTTTCATAGAGAATCTGACCGCTTCCGCCATCGATGAGAATGGCGCTGGTTGCTTTGATCTCCGCCATGCCCTCCGGCTGCTCGATTTGCAGCTTGGGGTAAACGGTACCTTCTGACGTCGTATAGGTTTCTTTGTTCTTTGCAGCAAAAGACGGCACTGTTCCCGTCAGGAGCAGTGCCGCAATCATCATGATTATGAATAGATAGCTGCTTTTCTTGGAAAAAGCTCTCACTATTTATTTTCCTCCTCGAATTTCTTCATGAAATCGATCAGTGCGTCAACACCTTCCATCGGCATTGCATTGTAGATGCTGGCACGCATGCCTCCGATGGATCTGTGTCCGCCCAGGTTATGCAGATTAGCTGCCTTAGCTTCTGCAACGAATTTCTTGTCCAGATCAGGATTTCCTGTTACGAATACCACGTTCATCAGGGATCTGTCTTCCTTGTTTACCGGGCAGTTGTACAGGCTGCTGTTGTCGATGTAGTTGTACAGCTTGTCAGCCTTCTCTACGTCCAGCTTGTGCATTGCTGCTACGCCGCCGATCTCCTTGATGTACTTGAATACTTCGCCAGCCACGTAGATGGAGAATGTATTCGGAGTGTTGTAAGCGGATCCGTTGTCTGCGTGGATCTTGTAGTCCAGGTATGTCGGAACATTTTCCTTCGCAAATCCGATGAGATCCTCTCTCATGATCGCAACTGCGATACCGGAAGGAGCCACATTCTTCTGCACACCGGCGTAGATGAGACCGAATTTCGTCACATCGATTTCTTCCGACAGAATGCAGGAGGACATATCTGCTACGAGCGGAATGTCTCCAGTATCCGGGATGTACGGATAGTGAGTTCCGTAAATCGTGTTATTCAGTGTGATATGTACATAGTCAGCATCCGGACGGAAGTCTTCCCTGCTTACCTTAGGGATGTAGGAGAATGTGGAATCCTCAGAAGATGCCACGATCTTCACATCACCGAATTTTTCTGCTTCCTTGGCAGCCTTCTTCGCCCACGTACCTGTGATAACGTAATCAGCCTTGCCGGATTTACGAAGCAGGTTCATCGGAACCATGGCGAACTGCAGAGTACCGCCACCCTGGATAAACATTACCTTGTAGTTATCCGGAATGTTCATGATATCTCTCAGATTCTGTTCAGCATCTGCCAGAATCGCCTTGAATTCAGCCGATCTGTGGCTCATCTCCATGACGGATTCCCCACAGCCTTTATAGTTGGCCAGATTCGCAGCTACATCTTCAATAACAGGTAACGGCAGCATCGACGGACCTGCCGAGAAATTATAAGCTCTTTCCTTGCTCACTTGAGACACCTCCATTAAAATTTACTGTCTTTTTAATATAAGCCGATAAGTAAAAAACCTTCGTTGTAGAATCCATTATATCACTTTACCCAACTGGCGTAAAGTGGTATACTATTCAGTACATCAAGTTTTTCAAAAGCACTCTTCGGAGTGCGGTTTTTACTTAATCATTTCAAGTCGAGAGGTGAACAGACATGTACAAAATTGGAACACTCAACAAAATCTCACCGGTTGGCCTGGCTCGTCTGACAGACGACTACACAGTCGTAGAAGACGTTCAGGAAGCAAACGGTATCATTCTCAGAAGTTACGATATGCACGAGATGGAGCTCTCTGACAACCTGCTGGCAGTCGGAAGAGCCGGCGCTGGAGTAAACAATATTCCACTGGATAAATGCGCTGCTCAGGGCATTGTGGTATTCAACGCTCCAGGCGCTAATGCCAATGCGGTAAAGGAACTGTGCCTGACCGGTATGCTGCTGGCAGCCAGAAATGTTCCTGACGGTCTGGCATGGGCTTCCACCCTGGCCGGAACAGAAGGCGTAGGCAAAGCCGTAGAAAAGGGCAAGGGCCAGTTCGCCGGAACAGAAATCAAGGGCAAGACCTTAGGTGTGATCGGTCTGGGCGCTATCGGCGTACTGGTAGCCAATGCTGCAGAAACGCTGGGTATGAACGTCATCGGTTACGACCCGTTCCTGTCCGTTAAGGCAGCTCACTCCCTGTCCAACACCATCGATATCGCAGATGCGCTGAAGGATCTGTATCCGCAGTGCGATTATATCTCCATCCACGTACCTGTAATGGATGATACCAAGGGCATGATCAACGCGGAAGCCATCGCACAGATGAAGGACGGCGTTGTATTCTTGAACTTTGCCAGAGACAAACTGGTAAACGATGCTGATATGCTGGCTGCCCTCGAAAGCGGCAAGGTGAAGAAGTACGTAACGGACTTCCCGAACGACGCTGTGATCGGCAAGGAAGGCGTGATCGCAACTCCGCATCTGGGAGCATCCTCCGCAGAAGCAGAAGACAACTGCGCTGTTATGGCTGCTGACGAGATCATGGATTACCTGGAAAACGGCAATATCGTAAATTCCGTAAACATGCCGGCCTGCACGCTGGGACCGAAGAAAGGAACCAGAATCGCAGTCATCTCCAAGGCTGACGCCGGCGCACTGGAAAAGGTTGCCGCTATCGCAGACGGCGATGTGATCAACAAGACGAGAGGCGACTATGCTTACACGCTGGCTGAAACATCCGGCGATGTAGACGCTGCCGCTCTGGAAGGCGAAGGCATCATCCGCGTACGGATTTTGAAATAAAAAACAAAATTTTTCTATCTCCAGCCGTAGTTGTATGGTTGGAGATATTTTTATGCGGATTTGGTTTGCAGGCAGCGCCTGTATTCTAAAGGGTTCATGCAATGAAGACGACTTGTTGCCGGAAGATCATCTTGATTTTTTGACCAGTGATATATCTGGTGCGAGTCAGGATGAAAAAATGGAAATCTTTGGGCGGTTTTTCATCTTAAAATCGCAATATCTCAAAATAACGATGAACGCCTTTGTAAAGAGCATGAATTAGGAGGAGTTTCATCGTTAATCTTGGATTACGAAGCAGTTAGGATGAATGCTGACGGGTTTCATCTCAGCAGACTTTCCAACGGGCCCATGGAATCGTCGAATCATATTGCAAAGGGTCTGAAAAAGAATGAAATTTCTTTTAGAAAAACTGGAGATTCGAATATCGAATCTCCAGCTGTGTTTTGTTATTCCGTTTTCTCAGATCTTTTTCACCGTCTAAGATAATAATCCGGATAGCCGGTCCAGCCGCCTTTCGTATCTGCCCAAACCTTGTTGCACAACACGCCCAAAAGCAGCACCCAGGCCAGCAGGAAAAACCAGATCAGGATAGCGATGACCGATGAGAGTGCGCCGTAGAGCAAGTCATAGTCTGCCAGCGAAGTCGCATACTTTGCATAAAACGCTGTAACGACTAAGATCCCGGCCGACGCAAAGATGCTCCCCGGAATGATCTGCCGAAACTTCACTTTCTCCGTTGGCAGAATGTAGTAATTGTAACTGATCATCAGAAAATACAATGCGAATCCGATGAGCCACCGCAGCCACATCCAGATACTGTCTTCATATTTCGCTGCATCTATCTTTAACAGGCCAAGGACCATTTCTAAAATCAATTCACCATAAACAAGGATCACGATGGCAAACACGACCGTAATAATAGTCACGATCATCGTACGAATCGAACGGATCCTCTCTACGAAGTAATTTCTTCCCGTGCTCTGTCCACCGGTCATCGTATAATTGGTGATCCGCATGATAGAAAAGGACGCCCGTGATCCCGCCCACAAAGCGATCACCAGAAAAATGATATTCCCGTATCCGGCCGAAGAAAACTCAAACAATTTTTCCATGATCGCCGGTATCTTATGCCCTGTATAAGATTCAAACAGGCTCAATGCTGAGGCGATAGAAATATCAAACACACCCAGGATCTGTGTGACCAGCAGGATGATCGGCACGATGGAAAGCAGCAGATAAAAGGCGATCTGCGCCGCGAATCCCTGGTAGTACGGATCCTGCAGCTGCTTGAATCCCAGTATGAACATGTTACGAAGTCTGATTCCAAATTTCGCCACTTAACGGCTCTCCTCTCGTTCCTGCAGCTTCTCCCGCAGTTTCTGCAAAGCATTGGCCCTGTGGCTGATCCGATTCTTCAGCTCCGCATCCAGCTCGCCAAACGTATTCTCATAGCCCTCCGGGATAAACAGCGGATCATAGCCGAAACCGTGATCTCCCTTAGCCTCCAGCACGATATGGCCTTCCACCTCACCTCGTGCCACCAGAGTCTCTCCATCGGGGAATACCATGGTGATCACCGAAACGAACCGGCCTGTCCGCTTCTCGTAAGGCACGTCTTTGATCAGATCGATCAGTTTCCGGTTGTTTGCTTCATCGTCTCCGTCTTCTCCTGCAAAGCGTGCAGAATAAACTCCCGGCGCACCGTCAAGGCAGTCCACCTCAAGCCCCGAGTCATCGGCAATGGTGGTCTTCCCGCAAAGCTTCATGATCTCATAGGCTTTTTTATAGGAATTTTCTTCAAAGGTCTCGCCGTCCTCGACGATTTCTATATCGGGTACCCCCGCTTCATTACGGGCGATGATATCCATGCCAAATTCTTTCGTGATAGCTTCGATTTCTATGATTTTATGTTTATTTTGTGTCGCAGCAACAATCGTATGTGTCATTCCATATTCTCCTGTACAAAAATCTCAATGCCCCGCAAAATCCCTGCGGAAGCGCACAAATAGTGGGTTTATTATACCATGGATTTCCTAGACTTTCCATAATTTATAGTGTAAAATGTTTCTCATGAATGTCAAACCGCAGGATGCAGAGGGAGTGAAAAACATGAATATCGTAATTTTTGACGGCTATACCATCAATCCGGGGGATCTGAGCTGGAACAAGCTGGATGCTCTATGCGACAAGCTGACCGTCTTTGATTCCACACCAGAGGACAAAGCCCATGCCCGCCTGGCAGGAAACGAGATCCTGATGACCAGCAAATGCCCCATCACCCGTGAGCTGATGGAACACAACCCGCAGTTGAAATACATCGGCTGCACAGCGACCGGCTACAACAACATCGACGTAGAAGCCGCCACAGATCTGGGGATCGCAGTCACCAACATCCCTGCCTATTCCACCGATGCAGTGGCACAGCATACCATCGCTCTCATGCTGGAGCTTGCCAATCACGTGGCTCTGCACAACGCCTCGGTACAAAAGGGAGACTGGGCAGAAAACCCGTATTTCTGCTACTGGAAAAAACCCGTCACCCTGCTGTCCGGAAAATCGCTGGGGATCATAGGCTACGGCGCCATCGGCAAACGAGTCGCTGAGATCGCCCGTGCACTGGGGATGGAGATCCGCATTTACAGTCAGGATCCTTCTGCTACCATGAAATCCGATTTCATTTCACTCCACTGCCCGCTGACAAAGGAAAACCAGAAAATGGTCAACGCCGAGTTTCTCATCAATATGAAGCCGGGCGCTGTTCTCATCAACACGGCAAGGGGAGGCCTTGTGGATGAACGCGCGTTAGCGGACGCCCTGAAAACGGGCTTTATCGGAGGAGCCGCCCTGGACGTCCTGGCGGAAGAACCTCCTTCAGAGAACTGTCCTCTCATCGGACTTGACAACTGTATCATCACCCCGCACATCGCATGGTCGCCGAAGGAAATGCGCCAGGCCGTCATCGACATTCTGGCCGATAATCTTCAGAGCTGGCTTGCCGGCGGGACAAAAAACCGGGTAGACTGATCCCGACGATCATCTACTTGCAATCATCATCATTTATTATTTACAATTTCATTATTTTCAGGAGGAAATTCCATCATGAAACATCGAATTTTCGCGCTGCTGCCGTTCTTTGTTTTCGTGGTGATCTTCGCCGGAGCCGGGATCATCAGCAAAGACTTTTACAGCATGCCTGCGTATGTCGCTTTTCTTATTGCTCTGTTCATTGGATTTCTGCAAAACAGAAAGATCTCCTATAACGAAAAGCTGGAGATCGTCGCCAAGGGAGCCGGAGATGTGAACATCATCACCATGGTTCTCATCTTTCTGGTTGCCGGAGCATTTTCCGGGATCGTCACAGCTGCAGGGGGCGTAGAAAGCACGGTAAACCTGGGGCTTTCCATCATACCGCCACAGTTTATGGTAGTCGGCCTTTTTATTATCGGCTGCTTTATCTCCATTTCCATGGGAACTTCCATGGGGACCATCACAGCGCTGGCCCCGATCGCGCTGGGCGTAGCGGAACAGACCAGCTTCCCGGTGGCAGTGTGCATCGGTTCCGTCGTGTGCGGCGCCATGTTCGGGGACAACCTTTCCTTTATCTCCGACACCACCATCGCAGCGGTACGGACCCAGGGCTGTAAGATGAACGACAAGTTCAAGCAGAATTTCTTTATTGTTCTGCCTGCTGCCATCGCAACGATCATCATCTTCTTCCTCACAACACGCCATCTGAGCTACACGGTAGAAGTAGGCGATTACAACTTCTTCGAAGTAATCCCTTATCTGGTGGTTCTGATCGGTGCGCTGATCGGATTTAATGTGTTCGCCGTATTATTCTCCGGTATCATTTTGTCCATGATCGTTGGGATCTATAACGGTTCCTTTTCTTTCCTGGAATCCTTCGGCGTCATCGGAGAAGGTATGACAGGGCTGTTTGAGATCTCCATTATCTCCATCATCGTGGCCTGCATCATCGCACTGATCAAGGAGAACGGAGGAATATCACTGATCATCGATGTGATAAAGAAATCTGTAAAAGGCAAACGTGGAGCAGAACTTGGTATCGGTATCCTGGTGCTGCTGGTGGACTTCTGCACCGCTAACAACACGGTCGCCATCGTGATCGCAGGTCCTGTTGCCAAGGACATCGGAGACGAATTCGGCGTAGAACCGAAGCGGGTCGCATCCATTCTGGACATCTTCGCATCCGTCGGTCAGGGACTGATTCCTTACGGAGCACAGCTTCTTACTGCTGCAGCCATCGTTAAGATCTCACCGATCGCCATCCTGCCCCACCTGTACTACCCGATCCTGATGCTGGTCAGCGTACTTTTGTTCATCGCATTCCGCCCGCAAAAGGACAATAAAAAACCAGTTCCCGCAGAAGTGGAACCGGCTGAAGCAGAAACCGAACCTATAAAATAAACAGAAGCATTCCGCACAGGATCCCGGATACAGCGCCTGCCAGGACGTCTTTTGTAAAATGAACGCCGCCCAGCACCCTGGAAACGGCCAGCAAAAGACTGCAGACCCCCAGAAAGATCCCCAGCGGATGACAGGTATAGAATACGGTCACAGCGATGACAAAAGCAGAAAAAACATGCCTGCTTGGGAAAGATTTTCCCCTAGTATCTTTCTTGATCAAAGAAGGTGTGTCAAAGACCTCATAGGGTCTCGGCGCATTGTAAAGATACCGGAACACACTTAATACAATAAAAGAAACAGCCGGAACGAGGATGGCTTTTCCCAGTTCCGGCTTTTTATTTACCACTAAATACAGCAGAAACAGCGGGTAGATGATATAGGAAATCCTGGTCAGGATCCGATCCGACCAGATCACGTATCCATATAGCACAGGAGTCCTTCGGATTTTGTCCAGCATCGCCTGGTATGTTTCCCGCTTCATCAAAAACTCCCCTTTCTGCTTTCTTTGTTTATGCCTGCAAAGTTCCCGCAAGCCATTTTCCACCCAGCACACCTGCGACACACAGCGCGACGCTTGCAAGCGCGTATACTGCAAAGGCCGCTGGCCGTCCACTTTCCAGAAGATCCAGAGACTCCAGCGAAAAGGTGGAAAAGGTCGTGAATCCGCCGCAGATCCCTACCTTTAAAAAGAGGACTGCAGCCGGGCTCAGCAACTCAGTAGAGTCCGCCGTCTTTACGATCATTCCGATTAAAATCGCTCCCAAAACATTGATCAGCAGCGTGTGATATGGCAGACTGCCTCTTTGCAGGAACGGGATCAGCCCCATCAGATAGCGAAGCACCGCGCCCACAAAACCGCCTGCGCCAACCGCTGCACAGTTTAACAGCATAAGTCTATCCTTTCAGCAAAGCCTTGCGCAGAACTTTTTTCGGATCAGCCGCCAGAAGTCTTATGAGCCAGATGATCAGTCCTGCCAGAACGACAACGATCCCCAGTAAAAATGCGCCGAAAGACGTATCGAAAACCGGGCCGCCTTCCTGCAGATAAGCGATCACATGATCCACTGTCCACATCAGTGTCGCCCCCCAGTACATCAGACTTAAAAATCCCAGGCGATACCGGCGATCCGGCAGCTTCACATACCATACGAGAGTCGCTGCAATAGCTGCTGCAGCTGTTAAAATCAAATACATTTCCTATACCTCCTGCTCTGCACGTTCTTCCGCATCCAGCTTCCCTGCAAGGCGTTCTGCAATCAGAGTCATCCCAAACCATACGCCGGTGATAACAGCTGCCATTGCCGTTCCGTAAACAGCGATTTCCTGCAGCATTGGAACGATCTCGGACGGCGTCTGCATCACCGTTAAGAATGGCGGCCATGGAACGACTTCCCCATGCCAGATATGTTCTACACATAAAAGTGCAGAGCCGCCCCAAAGCATGGTATTGAGCCATTTTAACTTGCGGCTCCAGGAAATTCTATGCTTCGGTTTTGCGGATTCCTGTGCGCACTGTGCATTCTCTATGTGTTCTACGGAAACGTGCTGCGCTTCCCTTTCTTTCTGATCCAGTTTCTTCTGCAGTACTGTGGTTACTACCGCTTCCGCTGCCGGTGCTATAAAACAAGCCATCTCAAATTACCTCCTAAATGTGTAAACCAATTTTATACAAGCTTTCTGTTCGCCGGATCTGCCCGGCAAAATTCCAATTCATTTAACTATACTACCTGCGGCGAGGCTCTGTCAAGAATTCCTCGCTTAAAACCTCTTCTTTCCCGGAAGATTTTAGTGTAAAATAGAAGCATCAAAGGGAAAGGAGTGCCGTCATGAATACCATCGCGTCGTTTACTGCGACAGATACTCTGTGGATGCTGATCTGCGCCTGCTTCGTATTTTTTATGCAGGCCGGGTTCACCTGCTACGAAGCAGGCCTGGTGCAGAGTAAAAATGTGATTTCCGTCGCCATCGAAAACATCTTCAATCTGACCATAACCATCGTATTATTTTCTCTGGTGGGATTCCCGCTGATGTTCGGAAAAACTATTTTCTCGGCCGATTCTTCTGCAGAAACTGCATTTGTATTTCTGCAGATCATGTTTGCGGCAGTTTCTGTCACTATATTCGCAGGAGCTCTCTCTGAGCGTACCAAACTGGCGCCGCTGCTTGTCGCCGGTGCCGTCAGCGCCGCCCTGATCTATCCCCTCTTCGGCAGATGGGCCTGGGGCAGCCACCTGGGAGGATCCCCCTCCTGGCTGGAAAACCTGGGATTCCTCGACTTCGCCGGAGCCAGCGTAGTCCATATGACCGCCGGATTCATCGCCCTGGCTGGACTCCTCGTCGTAGGAAGCCGCAGCCGCCGGAACACGGGCAAATCCAACATCCCGCTGGCTGTACTGGGCGTCTTCATCCTGTGGTTCGGCTGGTTTGGTTTTAACGGCGGCTGCATCCGGACGGAAGATCCGGGTCTTGCCAAAGTCTATCTCAACACCTGCTTTGGAGCTGCCTACGGAACCCTGGGCGCTCTTTGCAGCAACCTGCTGCTGCGCCGCAGAGGCGGATACCTGCTGTCCCTGTTCAACGGTGTTCTCAGCGGTCTGGTATCCATCACGGCATTGTCCGCCTACTGTGATTTCCGGGCGGCCATGATCGTGGGATTTATCGCCGGGATCCTGGCCGATCTAGTCTCAAGACTTCTGGAAAAACTCCATATCGACGATGTAGTCAACGTCATCCCGGTTCACCTGGTGGGCGGACTGACGGGGATCCTGGCCCTGCCTTTCTGCATCCAGACTTCCGCCCTGCCAACGGGAAGCCGGATCGAACAGTTCGGAGTTCAGTTCATCGGTGTGTTCACCTGTTTTGCAGTCGCCTTCGGCATCTCCCTGATGGCCTTCCTGCTGATGAAGCATACGATCGGACTGCGGGTAACGAAGGAAGAAGAAGAAAAGGGGCTCAACATCGTGGAGTTCAGCGACATCTACTCCTGGCAGAACTACATCGAGACGTCATCTTACGAACAGGAAATACAGGAGAAGAACGAATTACTAAGGAAACAGACCAGGCTGCTGGCCGTCACAGAAGAACAGGAGAAAAAAAGACTTGCCAAAGATCTCCACGACGGCGTAGGGCAGAGCCTTTCCGCCTTAAAAGTCATTCTTGGCATGGGCAAAATGCAGGCCGCCAAAAGCGAGAATCCATCTTTGCAGAAGACAGCCGAAAAAGCATCCAGCCTGGCCGATCTTTCCCTGAAAGAAATGCGAAATGTCTTAAACAACCTGAAGCCGGAAGCCCTGGAGAAAGGCGGGCTGAAAGCCGGGCTGGCCGCCATGACCGAAAATCTCGATCAGATCGACGGCTTCACATGCCGCCTGGAACTGACCGATCCCCTGCCCGACTTCGACGAAACCGTGGAGCTGAATCTCTACCGACTGGTGCAGGAATCCCTCACCAACGTGGTCAAACACGCACAGGCGAAGGAGGCCGTAGTCACCTGCCAAAACAGCAAGAAAAACGGCTTTTACACCATCCGCATCAAGGACGACGGTGTAGGTTTCAACCCGGAATCCGAACAGCTGGGCGTGGGGATCCCGTCCATGAACGACCGGGTCAAAATGCTGGGCGGAACCTTCCATCTCTACAGCATGGAAGGCAAAGGAACGGAAATCATCATGGAGGTACCGTATCATGAAGGAAACGAATAAGATCAAAATTTTTCTCGTAGACGATCACAAGATCCTGCGGGAATCCCTGGAACTGCTTCTGTCTCAGGAGGACGACTTCGCCGTCATGGGACAGGCGGAAAACGGTCTGGATCTGGAGATCCGTTTTCTCACGGAACAGCCGGACGTGCTGCTGATGGACATCTCCATGCCCAAGCGCAACGGCTTCGATACGGCGAAAGCCATCGCGAAGGATTTCCCCGATATCCGTGTCATCTTCCTCACTATGCATAAGAGTGAAGAAATGCTGTCTAAGGCCTTTCACAGCGGCTGCCGCGGCTACATCCTCAAGGAAAACGCCTTTGAGGAGCTGGCCACCGCCATCCGCACCGTCATGAAGGACGAGATCTACGTGTCCAACGCTTTGACGCCGATGATGCTGTCAGGCTTTCTGTCTACAGAAAAAGAGCCAGGCGAGCTTTCCGGGCGGGAGCATGAGATTTTAAAACTGCTGGCCGAAGGCTACAGCAACCGGGAGATCGCCGACATGCTGGCCATCTCTGTCAAGACGGTAGAGACCCATCGCGCCAACATCATGCGAAAGCATAACTTCAAGAACATCACCGAGCTGGTGCTCTTTGCCGTGCGGAACCATATCATCGAACCGTAACGTCGACAAAAAATCAGGGTTTTCCCCATACTCACTCAGGGTTTCCCTGTATTTTCATTTTCACGCCTCTCTTTTATACTGTAGATAATCCAAAACAGATTTGAAAAGAGAGGTGATTTTCTTATGATCAACACTGGCGATACTGCGTTTATGATGGTTTGCGCAGCTCTTGTTTTTATTATGACTCCGGGGCTGGCCTTCTTCTACGGCGGCCTGGTTTCCCGAAAGAATGTACTGACGATCATGATGCAGAGTTTTATCTCGATGGGCGTCGTTACGATTCTCTGGTTTGTCATCGGCTTCTCGCTGACTTTCGGCCCGGATGTACACGGACTGATCGGCGGCTTGAAATACATGTTCCTCCACGGAGTGGGCATGGAGGCCAACCCGGATTACGGCGGCACGATCCCGTTTATGTCCTTCTTTAGTTATCAGCAGATGTTTGCGATCCTGACGCCTGCACTTATCACAGGGGCCTTCGCAGACAGAGTAAATTTTAAAAGCTACCTTGTCTTCCTTATTTTATGGAGCCTGCTGATTTACATTCCGCTGGCACACTGGGTATGGGGCGGTGGATTCCTGCAGCAGATGGGAGTCGTTGACTTCGCAGGCGGGATCGTCGTTCACGCAAGTGCCGGTCTGGCAGCTCTGGCATCAGTTTTCTTCGTAGGAAAACGTACTGTTGTCAGCAAAGTGGAAATGGAACCTCATAACGTAACGCACGTTGCACTGGGAACTGCTCTGCTGTGGTTCGGCTGGTTTGGCTTCAACGCAGGCGGCGCACTGGGTGCAAACTCCCTGGCAGCCACTGCATTTATCAACACGGACCTGGGCGCTTCGGCCGCTATGGTAACCTGGCTGATCATCTCCTGGATCCACGAAAAGACTCCGAGCTTCGTCGGCGTTCTGACCGGTGCAGTCGCAGGTCTTGCTACCATCACACCGGGAGCTGGTTTCGTAAAGCCATGGGCTGCGATCATTATCGGTGTTGTTGCCGGTATCGTCTGCTACGGCGCAGTACAGCTCCGCAAGAAGCTTGACTGGGACGATGCGCTGGACGTATGGGGTGTCCACGGCGTCGGCGGTATCATCGGTACTATTCTGCTCGGCATCTTCGCTGCAAAGGACGTGAATGGCGTCAGCGGCCTGATCGAGGGTGACGTTCATCAGTTCGGCGTACAGCTCTTCGGAACTCTGCTGGCTTCGGCTTATGCGTTCGTCATTACAATGCTGATCCTGAAAGTGGTCAATAAGTTCCTGCCGGTACGTGTTACACCGGAAGAAGAACGAATTGGACTGGATGCATCCTTACATCACGAAGAAGCATATCATTTGTAATCATCAATGCATCTAACATAAAAATACACTGTGTCACATGGTTCAGGAATTCCTGCCATAGACACAGTGTATTTATTTTTTAATTTATTCCTCCGACTCATCCCGGACGATCCCTTCGACATACAGCTGCGTAATCTGCTCCATGACACCTAGCTGCTTTGCAGAACAGATGCTCAGAGAACCCATGATATTTTCCTGCAGCACCGCCTTTTCCTGATCCTCGGAAACGCCTTCTTCCATACCTTCCAGCAGGAAATCAGCACCCACGCCCAGGATCTGCTTCAGCCGGTACAAATTCTTGGTAGAAATCCCCTTCTCTCCATATTCCACGTCACCGACAAACTTGGCCGTAACGCCCAGCCGGCTCGCCAGTTCCTCCCTGGAAAGTCCCAGCAGCTCGCGCCGTTCTCTGACTCTTGCTCCGATGGCCGCTTTGTTCAATTCTTTCAGTTCTGTCATACTCATTCCCTCATTTTCGTCATGAATTCCCCTACAGTTTACACTTTTTCCCGTAAAAAGTATGGAACTACAGGGGTGTTTCTCTATAACTTAAAAGGAATTTTCTGCCTTATTTCTTTTTTCTGCAAAGTTTTCTCCGTCATTTACAAAATTCCAATAAAATTCTGCAACATTTTTGTGATACGACAGTCTTTTTTAATAGATGGACTTTCGATATACCTCAGTCACAGAAAGGAGTACATCATGCAAACCAATCAACACACCCCCTCATCCTGCAGCTTCGACTCCCCTTTTGCTCAGCAAGTTTCCAGAAATCTTCGCTTCCTCCGCTTCGCCCATTCTATGAGTCAGGAAGATGTCTGCAAAGAAATCGGCATCTCACGATCCCAGTATTCCGGTCTGGAGAGCGGCACGAAGGAAGGAACGTTTCCGCAGCTTTATGCCCTGGCCGGGCTGTATCAGATCAGCTTCGAGTACCTTCTTTCTCTGGATCTTTCGCGGGAAGCATCTCTTCTGCTTCAGGAAAAGATCCATCGGATCGAATCCCGCCACTTCCTGGAAGCATTTCTTTCGCTTTCACCCTGCAGCCAACTGCAAATCGCAGAAGAACTGCAGCTGCTCTCAGCTTCCGGAAAAGGAGCACTCAAATGAATCAGGAATTTGAAATACTGCAGGCCAACATGAAAATACTCCGGATCCTGTCCGACTGCAGCCAGGAGGAAACCGCAGAAAAGCTTCACATTTCCCGCAGCACTTATGCATCCTACGAAGCCGGCTTCCGCACGCCTGACCTGGTGATTTTGCAAAAACTGTCCCGGCTGTATGACGTATCACTCTCAGATTTGGTCTACCTGCCACTGGATGATCTGCTATATTCTCAGCTCCGCATCAAGCAAAATCTGGATCTTTTCTCGGAAATACTGCCTCTCTACGAAAGCCTCTCTCCCTCTGCCAAGAATCGGATCATGGAAAAAATCAATGCCCTCCGAGAAGGCGAAAAGCTCCTGACTTCCCTGCACCGTTTCTGCACATTTCAGCTTGAGAAAACTGGTTCTGCAGAGGCTCCAGGCAGCCCGAACGCCTCTGAATCCGCAAACAGCCCTAAATCACCAAACGCATCACGTTCTTAAAAACGCCATAGGATCTATCCTGCTATGCAAAAGGAAGCAGCCGCTGCTGTTTGCAGTGCTGCTTCCTTATTTCTCTTCTTACATATGGATATGAAAAATACTTCCCAGCTTTCGATGGTGATAGGACCGATACGGATATACCATCTTGCCGATCCCGCGGTTGTAGATCTGGTAGCCAACGCGCCCGATCCAGTGCTCCTTGCGTTTCGCCTTCTTGGTGATTTCCCGCTCTGTACCGGAGGCTCTGATGGTCACGCCCTCTTTGACCGCTCGGATCAGGTCATTGTTGCTGTAAATGTCCGCATCGATTTCCGTGCACGCCATTCCAATATAATCCGTCACATGTGAATCCGATCCCGCAAATGCCGGCATAGAGAACCGTTCCGCCAGTTCTTTCGCTAACCGGTTGGAATTGACGAACTCACAGGTATTGAACGTCTCAATAAAATCAAAATGCTTGATGTAGCTCATCTTCATTTTCTTAAATCCCATGGCGCTGGAAGTCGCCACACCAAATGGGTGAGCCGGTCCCAAAATGCCGCCTAGCGAATGAACCAGCTTGATGAGGGTACTGCATTTTAAACCGCGGATCCGCAATACACGCGGATACAGACCATCCGGCAAAACCACCAGGATATGCCCTGCATCCTTCGTATCGTATTCGATCCCCCGGATCACTGTAAAATTTCTGTATTTCGGATCATTCCTGATAGCGTCCCACGCCTTGCAGCCCTTGTAGCTGTTGTGATCCGAAATCATAAATCCATCGTATCCCAGCTTCATAAACCGGTCTGCGAATTCCTTGACCGAAACCTTAGAATCAATGGATCCTTCCTTCGTATGACAATGTAAATCAAATTTCAAATCTATCGCCTCTATCACTGTTTAATCACATGAGTTTGGTTCTTCAAACTCTTACACTATAATAGTATTCCTTTTTTTGAGGAAAAACAATGTTATTACTGTGAAAAAACCTTAAAAGAAGCTAAAAAAGTTATCCGGTTTGCTTAAAATATGTCTCCCTGCACCAGCCTCTCGCGCATCCGCAAAAATTGTTTGCGCGATCTTCAAAATTCTTAAAGATTCTGCTTGCATCCATCGCGTTTTTTTGATATATTATAGAGGTGCCTTGCGAGAGGTACTAATAGAAACTTGGAGGATTGACCGAGTGGCTAAGGAGCTCGCCTGGAAAGCGAGTAAGGTGTAACAGCCCCGTGGGTTCGAGTCCCATGTCCTCCGCCATAAAAAAATAAAACAACGTCCATTCGGGCGTTGTTTTATTTTTTGCGAAAGACTGAATGGGACTCGAACTCACGGAGTGGGCGAGAATGTCCCATGCGGATTTTCCCAGAGAGCGCAGCGATCTGCCGGAAAATGCGACAGCGTAAGGAATCCGGCGACTGTAGCCGGATGACTGGAGGAGCGATGCACAACGTGCAGCGCGTTGTCCTCCGCCATAAAAAATGTGGTTCTCGATTTTCGTCCTAATTCCATTCATCTTTAAATACCATAATCCCGGAAATAACGATGAAACAGCTCATTTTCAACCTGCTTTACAGTGAGCTCCATCCATATCCTTCTGGTCTGAGTGGTGTAGGATGAAATCTCGCACAATTTCCGGAAATTTTTCATCCTTAGCCCAATCCAACATTCAAAAAGTTTTATTTCTCATAATACATCCGAATCCAAATTTCTATGTATTTCATAAAAGGCACACAGAATTAAACTATACTAAATACAGGTCTTATCCGGCCGGGCTATACGCGAGCATAAACGCGCAAGGATAATTGCAGTGAATTCTGCAATATACTTGCGCGTTTTTTATTTGCAGAAAAATGTGCAAGTACTAATCAATAATTCACATTTTAAAGCGAAAACGAGGTATAACCATGAACAAAAATGAAATCGTATTATTTGAAACAGAAGACCAGAAAATCAAACTGGAAGTGCCGGTTGATCAGGAAACCGTGTGGCTAACACAAGATCAAATGAGCAGATTATTTGATACCGCGAGATCATCTATCGCATATCATATTAACAATATTTTTAAAGAGGAAGAATTAGAGAAAGATACTTCTGTCGAAATTTTCGACAGAAGTCTTAATCCATCCAGACCGCCTAAATTCTACAATCTCGACGTCATCATTTCCGTCGGTTATCGCATCAAATCAAAACGCGGTATTGAATTCCGCAAATGGGCAAACTCCGTACTGAAACAATACATACTGCAAGGTTATGCTGTAAACAATACTCGTATTGCACAGTTAGGAGAAATACTACAGATTATGAAGCGGACAGAAAATTCACTGGACAGTCATCAAATCCTGAATGTAATAGAAAAGTATAGCAAAGCGTTAGAACTGCTGGATTCTTATGATCATCAAACTATGAAACGTCCCAAGGGCAACACTGCAACATATGCGTTGTCTTATAACGAATGTCTTGATATTATTACTCAAATGCGCTATGGTGCTGAATCGGATTTGTTCGGTAAAGAAAAAGATGATTCCTTCAAAGGCAGTATTGGAAACATATATCAGTCCTTTGCCGGGCAAGAGCTGTATCCAACACTGGAAGAAAAAGCAGCTCATCTCTTATATTTCATAACGAAAAATCACAGTTTTCTCGATGGAAACAAACGAATAGCAGCTACGATATTCCTTTACTTTCTTGATAAGAATGGCGTCTTGTTCATTGATGGTAAGAAACTGATCGATGACCATACGCTTGTTGCCTTAACCATTATGATTGCAGAATCCAAACCAGAAGAAAAGGAGATGATGATTACAGTTATCATGAACTGTTTGAAGCTATAGAGATTACATGCGTTCCATTCATCCTTACGCACCTAAATCCCGGAAATAACGATAAAACAGCGCTATTTCAGCTCGTGTTTCAAGGCTCTTCATCCATATCCTTCTGTTCTAGGTACTGTAGGATGAAACCTTTCATAATTTCTGGAAATTTTTCATCCTTAGCTGCGAAATGCTGACATGACTTGAAAAAGGCATCCTACTGACTAAGTGGTTGTCGCAAATTTTGCGACAGTTGCTTTATTCTCCACTATCCAAAAAATAAACGATGACCACCCGGATCATGAACTGCTCGTCATGATCCAGTGATCATCATTCGCCTTATCTTATTTCAGTATATTAAACCAAATCTCTCTTATTGTTACGCAACGAGCTGCTATGCCGCTCCGTTTTCATATGCGTCTTTAAACTCTGCCGCCAGGTCGCATGCTACTTTGATGCCGTGCTTTTCCAGTGTTCTCTGCAGGGCTGCCAGCGTGGCTGCCACGTCTTCTACGTTGGCGTTTTCTCCCATGTGGCCGATACGGATCACCTTGCCCGCCAGTACGTCGAAGCATCCGGAAATCATGATGTTGTAGTCCTCCATCATGCCGTTCAGAATCTCCTTATCGGTGATGCCTTCCGGCACTTCCAGAACCGTGACCGTATTGGAATAACCGGACTCCAGGTACAGCGAGAGACCGCCCTTAACCAGCGCATGACGCGTTGCCGCTGCAATCTTTGCATGACGATCGTAAACGCTGTCGTCTGCCAGGAAATTATCCAGAGCCTGCCGCAGTCCTGTAATGTCGCTGATTGGCATGGTGTACGGGAACCACTTGTTTTCGTAGTAATCCTTAAAGGTCATGATATTGGCATAGAAAGACGCGATCGGCGTTTTGCGATGCTCCATAAAGTCAAACGCCCTCTGGCTGACCCAGACCATGGTCAGTCCCGGAGGCGCAGACAGAGCCTTCTGAGAGCCTCCGCAGAGAATGTCGATTTTGCTCTTTGCACAATCCAGGGGCTGTCCGAACATGCCCGCTACGGAGTCCACCACGCTCAGGATCCCGAACTTGTCCAGGATATTGGTGAGCGCCGGGATATCGTTGATAACGCCGCTCGGCGTATCGCAGTGAACCAGCGTCGCATAGCGGAAGTCACTGTCCTTTTCCAGATATGCTTCCAGTCCAGCAGGGTCCACCGGATTTTTGTAATCCGTCGTGTAGAGCACCGGTTCGCCTCCGTAGATCTTTACGAAATCTGCAAAGCCCTTGCCGAAGATGCCGTTATCTATTACGAGCACTCTGTCGCCTGGCTCTGTCAGCCCTGCACAGGCTGCTTCCAGTCCCAGGATACCCTCGCCTCCCATGATGATAGCTCTGCTGTCCGTGTTCAAAGCCTGCGAAAACAGGTCGCATGTTTCTTTATAAAATTCATAGAATTCCAGATCCTGATCCGGGTTGGTGCACGGGATGCTCCGCGCCGCCAGTACGTTTTCTCTGACCTGTACCGGTCCTGCTGTCATGATTTTGTACATATCTGCTCTCTCCTCTTATTTTACGATTTTGCGAAGCTGCTGGATGAAAAGCAATACGATGATGCCTGCGAATCCCACCTGAACCACGTTGCCCGGTATGGATCCCAGCGGAGCGATCCAGTTGCCGTAGAGGATCACTTCTGCAAAGTAGTAGCCCACCACCTTGATGATCAGCGCCAGAATGATGGAGATGACGTTCGTCACCATCATGTGCTTAAAGGGCTTCTTTTCTGCCAGAAGACCTACCATATAGCCCATGCAGCCTACGATAACAAAGGTGAACGGCGCCCATGCAGTCCATCCGCTCATGAGGTCAAACAGCCCCATGCCGAAAGCGCCTGCGATAGCCCCTGTCTTTCTGCCAAACAGCATTGCCGCCACGAAAAGGGGCACATTGCCCAGGTGGATCAGACCGCCGCTTCCCATAAATGGAAGTCTGATGTTGATCAGCCAGGTAGCAACCAGCGTCAGTGCAATAAAAAGTGCATTGATGACAAGGTAATAAGTCCTGCTTTTTTGAATCGTATTCGAATTTGTAGCCATTGTTTTTCTCCTGTTTTTAATATTAAGCCAGCTTCCATATTAGAGTACATCAAAACTATACTTTTTAAAAGAGATACTTTTTTCTTTTTTATAGATGGCAGTTGAGGCACAAAACAGGTTTTCCACGGAACTGTATATTAAAAATAGAGTATTCTAAGAAATTCGATGTATGATTTTAGAAACAAAAGATTTCGGGATAGGGCTTCAGTAATAAACTGCAATCAAAAACACCCTGCTGGGATCTCCAGGAGGATTTTGCTCAAACCTGTCGATCTGCGGGTGTTTTACCGTTCGGATTTTAAAATTTTCTCGGTTTCCTCTGCCAGCGTTGTCTGGAAGTCCAGAAGTTCGTGGCTGTATTCCCGATCCATGTAGCAGGACGAGATCATAAAATCTGCCGTCGCCCGGTTGGTCGCTACCGGAATATCGTAAACTACTGCGATTCTCAGCAGTGCACGGATGTCCGGATCATGAGGCTGTGCTTCCAGCGGGTCCCAGAAAAAGATCATCATGTCGATCTCCCCTTCTGCGATTCTTGCACCGATCTGCTGATCGCCTCCCAGTGGTCCGCTCTTGTACGGCTTTACCGGAAGCCCTGTCGCTTCTGCAATCATCTTGGACGTCGTTCCTGTTCCGCATAAGAAATGCTTCTTCAGTTCTTCCTGATTCCGCACGCACCACTCTACCAGATCTTCTTTCTGATGATCGTGGGCAATCAACGCGATGGTTTTCTGCTTGTTCATTACTACCTGTGTCATGCTCGTTCCTCCTTTCCCTGTAAATTCTTTCTTTTGATTTGGTCATTTTCCTTTTGACATCTTCATTATAGCGAAAATCCAGCACAAGTCCAGCAAATCAAATCTCATTTAACCCATATTTAACAAAAGGGCATGCACGTTTTTCTCCATGCACGCCCTCGGCATATCCCTTTGCAGGATCTACTTTACACTCTCTTCGACCGCCTCCGGCATCTCCTTGATCTCGATGACGCCCTTGTGGCGGATCTCTTTCTTGTCCAGATCCTTCAGGCCCTTCGGCACTCTTACGCCCGTCTCGGCTTCCAGAGCTCTCACATAGGCGAAACCGTCGCTTTCCTCGCCCAGTCCGATAGAGTGGGCCACGCTGTCTGCGAACTTGTAAGCACTGGCCGTGGATGCGATGATCGCCGGTGTTTCGTCGCCCGTTTCCGCCACGTAATCCTGGTATACTTTGTAGGCTACAGCCGTGTGAGTATCGATGAGGTAGCCGTTTTCACGGTACATCTTGCCAATCGTTTCATTGGTGTCCTCCACCGTCGCAAAACCGCCGTAGAAGTCCTTCAGACCTTCGCGGATCTTGTCGCTGACTTCATACTTTTTCTCCTGTTCCAGAGCAGTCATCAGGCGGCTGATCTCCTCACCATCGTTGCCGGACAGATGGTACAGCAGACGCTCCAGGTTGCTGGAGATCAGGATGTCCATGGACGGCGAATTGGTCAGATAAAACTCTCTGTTGATATCGTAAATGCCCGTGTTGAAGAAGTCGGTCAGGACCTTGTTCTTATTGGACGCACAGATGAACTTCTTTACTGGAATGCCCATCTTGCCTGCGTAATAAGCAGCCAGGATATTTCCGAAATTTCCGGTCGGCACCACGATATTGATCGGATCTCCGGCCTTGATCTGTCCCCGTTCCACCAGCTTGGCATAGCCGTATACATAGTACGCTACCTGCGGCACCAGACGGCCGATGTTGATGGAGTTGGCAGAAGATAATTTGCAACCGAATCCGGACAGTTTTTCTGCAAAGTCTTTGTCGTTGAAGATCTTCTTCACGCCGGTCTGTGCGTCGTCGAAGTTTCCTTCAATGGCAAATACGTGGGTGTTTGTCCCTTCCTGGGTCACCATCTGACGCTCCTGCACCTGGCTGACGCCCTGGTTCGGGAAGAACACGATGATCTCCGTTCCCGGTACATCTGCAAAGCCCTCCAGTGCGGCTTTCCCGGTGTCTCCGGAAGTCGCGGTCAGAATGCAGATCTTCTTGTCTTCTTTTTCTTTCTTCATAGCCGTCGTCAGCAGGTACGGCAGGATGGACAGGGCCATGTCCTTGAACGCAGCCGTTTTGCCGTGGTACAGTTCCAGGAAGTCCGCTCCGCCTGCGTGCGTTACCGGAACGATTTCCGCTTCCTCAAACTTGGAGTCGTATGCACCGTCTACGCAGTGCTGCATTTCTTCTTTCGTATAGTCTGTAAAGAATGCGCCGATGATCTCATAGGCTACTTCTTTATACGGTTTGCCAACCAGTTCTTCTATTTTCTTCGGCAGCGCCGGGATCTGATCCGGCACGTAAAGTCCCTTGTCTTCGGAGATCCCCTGAATGACGGCCTGTGCCGCCGTTTTGATGTTCTTACTGCCTCTTGTACTCTGATACTGTATCATTTATTTCAAGCTCCCTTCCACTATATCCACGATCACATCCACGTCCGCCAGAGCGCCTTTGCCCAGCGTGCCGCATGCCAGCATGGATTCCTTTGGTTCTATAAACTGATAACCGAGGCTTTTCAGCTTCTCGATGTTCTCCTGTACGATGGGATTTTCGTACATATTAGTATTCATGGCCGGTGCGATGTAAACAGGCGCCTGGCTGGCCGCCGCCATCACGACCGTAGAAAGAAAATCATCCGCAATCCCATGGGCGATCTTGCCAATGATGTTGGCTGTCGCCGGTGCGATGAGCACCAGGTCGGCCTTTTCCGCCAGGGAGATGTGCTTCACTTCCGTCGGCGTGATTTCCTCAAACATATCCATATATACTTTATTCTTGCTGAGAGTCTGCAGCGTCAGCGCTGTGATGATCTTGCTTCCGTTCTCCGTCAGGATCACGTCCACATTGTGACCCAGCTTTTTCAGACGGCTGGTAATGTCTGCTGCCTTATACGCCGCGATACTCCCGGTCACACCCAGTACGATGTTCATCTACTTGCTCCTTTCCCGGCAGGCGGTCATGACCCGCTGCGCGATCCGGTCCGCAATTTCTTCGTTCGTTTCCATTGTATCACAAGATCCGTCCTTATGGATCAAATATCCCTTATGAAAATCTGCACCGATCTCCTGCAGGTCGTTGGCCAGCACGAAATCGCAGTCGTTTTTCTCCATGAGGCGAGTTCCTACAGCGATCAGTTCTTCATGAGGAACGCCGCTGAGCAGCTTGAATCCCACCAGCAGGGAATCTGGGCTCCATTTCTTGATGCTCCCGATCACCTTCGGGGAACGCTTCATGTGGATGATCAGATCCTCGATATCCGAACTGATTTTATTGCCCGAAAGATCGGCCCCGCCGTCCTCCGGCTCTTCGCCGCGGATCTTCTCCAGCGTCGTGACTTCTTTTACCGTATAATCGCTGACAGCCATAGCGTGTACGACAGCATCGATCTTTTCCTCCATCAGGATCCCGGAAAGTTCCCGCTGCAGATCTGCAACGCCGCCGATTTCCACCGGTTTCACCTTGTCGTACTCCGGATAACGCGCCCGCGTTCCGTGGAGATAATAGATGGTCTCCAGTTCCTCTCCGTACTGCTGTGCAAAGGCCGTCCCAACAGCATAACCCAGTCTTCCCGTCGAAGAATTTGTGATGGTTCTCACGTCATCGATCTTTTCACTGGTGCCACCTGCAGTAATTACTATTTTCATCGTTTTTTCATTCCTTTTCACTGCTTTCGCATTATAATTTCATGGATTGAATTATAGCCTTTTCCCTTGATTCTGTCAACTTTTCCTGCGCCAAAAAACACCGGGGAGCATGAGTTTCCCCATGCTCCCGTTTTCTCTATGCACTTAAGTTTGGATTTTGAAAAAATTCCAGCAGTGATAAGTTTTCTGGAGATTTTATTTGTTTTTTGTGCGAAGCTATGATATACTACTTGTTGTTGAAAACATCTTAAATGTGCTCTCTTGGTCAAGTGGTCAAGACGTCGCCCTCTCACGGCGGAATCAGGGGTTCGACTCCCCTAGGGAGTACCAAGAAAAACTACTTCTAAAGGCGCTGACTTTTAGAAGTAGTTTTTTATTATTGTTATATTGGGGGAGTCGAACCCGAAAGAGCCGGAGCGTGAATGAAAAGCTCCGGTGAAGGTTTTCGGTTCTGTAAAAAATGTTGGGGTGGTGATTTTCATCATGTGAACGCTTGTTCTTGTGATATGTTTGTTATATAATCATTACGTGAGCTGATTGAGACACGGTAGGCGGTTAGCCATTTCCGTTATCACTGCATTTACGGTGAAAAATCCGAATCGCATGATAAGGAGGTGGTAACGATTTCTACATATGAAGAATTTGCAATCCTGCTTGGCGTTGCCATGTTGATTGTTGAAATCATAAAGATAGAAAGAAAAAAGTAACCGCCACTCCCAATGTTCGGTTACTTTTAATCTAACATTCGGCTAACCGCTTATCGTCAGCTCATTTCTATTTTTATTATATGCGAAACTTTGTTCCTTTGCAACCGCTTTTCACTTCACTTTTCAACATTGTGCCAGAGCAAGTTTAATCCCAGTCGGATGGCTAGTCAAAGCTGTCATACAAAAACAACAAATCCTAGTTTCCGAGCAAAATAAGGATGAAGTTTTGGGAATACCTGTCAGTTTTTCATCCCAAATGGCTCGTATACAGCAATAAGGATGAAGTGGATTCTCCAACAGCCTGACAGAAAGCAGTTTCATCCATAATCAGACAGAACACCCCGTGAAGGATGAACGGAAGCCAGATGCCAGGCGCAAGGCGTGAAGAACAAAGGGTAGAGCCAGTTGCCAAGCGCAAGGCGCGAGGAACAAAGCACCGGGAACCATCTGCAAACAGCAAACAGCAAACCGGCAATGCCCTCTTAAGCTGCCTGTAACCCCGCCCACCGAAAAAGGCCCGGGGATCCCGAGCCTTTTCTCTTCTATCTCTATTCTCTTTATGCTTCTGTTTTAGAATCGTTTCGTTTCTGCATCCAGTGCTTCAGGAAATTGATGGCTGCGACTGCTGCACATCCGGCGATGAACCATACGATGTGGAAGCTGTGGAAGGTCATCATCGGCTCTGGTTCCGACAGGGTGGTCGGTCCCATGACGATGGCATACAGGGATGCGATCATCATGCCCAGGATCGTGTACATGGCTGCACTGCGATGACTGTCCAGCATCTTCTTGATCCCGCCCAGAGATAAAAAGACGCCGACTATGATGCCGATCATCAGGAACAGCAGGATCCACGCGTGGTGGAAGTCTCCGTGCATCAGCTCCTTGACCGTAGAGAGCGCCGGCACATACAGACCGAAGCTCATCAGCAGCGTCGATCCGGAAATCCCCGGCAGTACCATGGCGGAGATGGCCAGCATCCCGGCGATCACTACATAAATAGCGGTGAACGGGGAAAGTCCCAGATTTTCCACCATGGACGAAAAATTGAGTCTGGTGAGCAGGATCAGTATCGCGGCCCCCAGAAATGCAAACGGGATGCATTTATACTGCCCGCGGATTGCCTCCCTTTCTTCCGAGTAAACCAGCGGCAGGGACGCTACCACAAAGCCAAGAAACAGGGAGCTGACCTGATAGATCCCCGTCGTAAAGAAATCCGCCAGCAGGGATACCGCCAGTAAAAATCCGACGATCCAGCCGCCGCCCAGCTTGATGAGAAAACGCAGCGCCTGTTTCTTTGCAGCCCAGTTCCCGTGCAGGATCGCGTGGAGCGACGAAATAAACTGGTCGTAAAAGCCCAGAATAAATGCGATCGTTCCGCCGGATACGCCCGGTACACTGTCGGCAAGCGCCATACAAAAACCGCCTAAAATAACATATACCATATGGAAATCTTCCTTTCTGCAACCACACAATGATGCAATCAGCCCCGCATTATCTTCTTCTCAGTCCGTTCCGTCCTTCTTTGAGCACCCGCTTCGCCGTAGCGATGACCACTTCCCGATACATGAGGAACAGCAGCAGCGGGATAAGGATCTGCACGATGAGCCAGCCCGGCGTCTGCAGTACCATGATGGCCGATTGAAGCAGAACCAGCACCGTTCCCAGCAGCAGCTTTTTCCCGTGCATCTGCAGCGGGATGATCTTTCTGGCGCTGACAACGCGCACCAGGAACATGACGATATAACTGCAAAGAGTCGCAATCGCAGCTCCCTGCACGCCCAGAGGCGACGGGATGAGCACAAGGTTCAATCCTATATTGACAAGAGCGCCAAACAGGGACGTCCAGAAATACAGTCCGCTTTTCTTATCCACCAGATAAATACTTCCCATGAACGTGGAGAACGCCGAGAATGCCGACGCCACGCACAGAATCGGAACATACTGCCATACGGAGAAATATTCCTTCGCCGCCAGGATCATGATCTCCGGTTTTGCAAAGGAGATCAGCACGCTTCCTGCCAGCAGCAGAGCCGCCTGAAACAGCTCCCAGATACGGGAAAAGAAGTCATCCCGCTCTTTCGTATCTCCCTGCGATTCCGTTACGGCAGAGAACTGCCACGCCTCCAGGAAAATCCCCGCCAGCAGCGTCATGATGGTCGGGATCTTGCAGGCGATGGTATACATACCGTTGGCTTCGCTGTCGATAAATCCACGGATCATGTACCGGTCGGATACGCTGGTGATCCACCAGAAGATGGTCGTCGGGATCATCGGGATGCTGTACTTCAGCATACTGCGCAGGATCCCCATGTCCGGTCTCCAGGTCACGTATTTCCACAGCTTTTCCTTGAACACCAGGAAGATCGTACAGAGCAGATCCGCCGCAGCGACTGCCACAACATATCCCACGATACCCAGGTGCATACCTGCCAGGAACAGAATGTTAAGGGCGATGAGGAACGCCGTATTTAAAATTCCCTGGAACGCATACATCTGCATCCGGCCCTGTCCTCTGATAAACTGTGCACAGAGGGAATGGATGCAGGAGCAGAGTGCATACAGCATGATCAGCACCAGTTCCATATTCAGATGCCCCATCGGATACAGCACCAGGGAAATCAGCAGCAGGAAACAGCCTCCCGCAGAAATAACAAGAATCCCTGAGCTGAAAACATTTCTGCGCAGGGCTGGGTTGTCCATGGCAAAACGGAACACGCCGTCGGTGATCCCGAAAGAAACAATCGGGATCACCAGGTTCGCCGTCTGGGTTATGAGATCTGCCGTCCCATAATCTGCAGGCGAAAGATACGCCGTGTAAAATCGCACCATGAAAAACAGAAGAAATTTTGAAGCGAATGTACCGATACTGATGAGAGCGGTATTCGCTGCAAGCGTTTTATACTTGTCCATTGATCAATAGCCTCTTTCTTTTTTACGCTATTCTTCCTCTCTATATTATGCTGCAAATCAGTTTATATCTGTTCTGCTCAGGATGGCAGCCGGCGTCTTGCGGATGGTCCGGAAGACAGGCAGCAGCCCGAACACCAGATTGAATCCATAGATCAATACGAGACTGATGCCAAGCACCGTCGGATCGATCAGGAACATTTTACTGAAATAAGAAATTTGCGATACCTTGTCCAGGATGTAGGCCATGAGCAGGAAGCCCGGCAGACTCGCCATGGTGGTGATCGCCAGGATCTCTCCAGCAAACATCCGGTAAATATCATTTTTCTTCACACCGATCGCGCGATAAACGCCAACCTCTTTGACTCTCGAAAGGAAGGATGCCCGGATGATCAGGAAGATCTCAATGAACGAAATGGCTAAAATCACGCCGGCCAGGATCAGTGTGGAGAAGATAGAAGCCCATTTTTCCTTCTTATATTCTTTCTCACTCTGTCCATAAGTATCCTTCACGTTGATCTTTTCATCGTTGAGCTGCCGGAGAGCAGCCTTTTTATCCTTCGGGCATACGGTGATATTTGCTTTACCCCGTATCACATTATACTTCACTGTATTGCTGTTGACCAGCATAAAATCACTGTCGTTGGCATCTTTGTAATATCCGCTTACCTTCAGCTTCTTGCCGTTCACCTTCTGCGCGATGGTTTTGCCGATGGCCATGTCGTCTTTATTCTTTTCGTTGACCAGAACTTCATAGTCCCCCGTCGGCCAGTTTCCCTTGGCCAGGCTGACAGAAGAAGCCTTTAGATTGTAGTCCACGATGGCGCCGGATGCACCCTCTCCGGAGCCGCCAGCCGTTTCACCCGTATCTTGATTGCCCTCCTGGATCTCATCCGCCGACTGGGCATTGGCGATCAGGTTGATAAAGATGCTCTGATCCGTGTAGATGCAGGGACTTCCCAGATCCGAAATGCCGACGATCTTCATGTCGGGCATCTCCGGCACGGTCACCTTCTGACCGAGGAAGGATTCTACTGTGCCGAACCCTGCCGCTTTACTTTCCTGATCGCGGATCACCGATTTCAGGACCATTCTGTCCACAACGATCTCTCCTGTGTTTTTCGGCAGCTCGCCGTAAGCCAGATCGCTGACGCTCAGCTTCTTGTAATCCGACAGGGATCCGCTCAGAGAAGCGCTGGAGTTGCTGGTCTGCAGATATCCCTCGTACGGCATGCTCATGCTGATGTCAGAATCCCCCGGCATCACGTAATCGTAATCGGGATCTGCTTCATACTTCAAATAGGTATCCACATCGATCTTCTTGCCGATGATGGTCAGATACGATTTATCTTCCTGCACAAATTCATCGTCTGTAATGTTCAGCACCCCAAAGATGTTGCTGATAGAATAAGTGATAAAAATCGCCGAAATCAGGAATCCCAGCAGCAGGATCTTTTTCAGGATATTGTAGTTGAACACGGTCTTGAAGCCCCGCTTGATCATAGTCCACGGATTGAGGATGGAATGATACTTCCGCACTCCGGAAACAGCCAGCCGCTGCGGGTCGAAGCTGTTCTCCATGGAATCCTCCCGGCTCAGCTTCCGGTAATGATCATCTACCAGTTCGATGCTGGAGTTCTCATCCACGATCTCCAGCCGGTCGTTCTCATTGTTGGTCCGAATATAGATGTTTCCGTTTCGGATGACGATGTCCAGATCCAGCGTGCCGCCGTTCTCATTGTAAAAATCCAGGTTGTAAAGATCCGTCTTCAGCCGCTTGTGATCCGGAATATCCTTCAGGTAGATCTTGTTCTCGATCCGGTAGTCCAGATTGTCCGCATGATCGTTGATCTCATCGGAGATCACTTTGCCGTCCAGGATCCGGATGATCCGGGAAGCATAGAACTCCGCCAGCTGTTCTTCGTGGGTCACCAGGATCACCAGCTTGTCTTCCGAAATCGCCTTGATGATGTTCATGACTTCCAGCGTATTCTTGCTGTCCAGATTTCCCGTCGGCTCGTCGGCGATGACGATGGCCGGGTTCTTGACGATGGCTCTGGCGATGCCGACTCTCTGGCGTTCCCCGCCGGAAAGCATATCGGCATACCGGTTGCGGTAACGGTACATTCCTACCTTTTCCAGAACGTAATTTACTTTTTCTTCGATTTCTTTTTTATCTTTGACGCCGACCATTTTCAATGCGATGGCCACATTGTCGAAGACGGTCATGCTGTCCACCAGATTGTAGTTCTGGAAGATGTATCCCACGTTGAGGTTTCGGATCTGGTCCACCTTGCCGGCCCGTCTTCCCGTCAGCTTCTCACCGTTGATGTAGACGTTTCCGCTGCCCACCTTGTCCAGCCCGCCGATGACGTTGAGCAGGGTAGTTTTCCCGCAGCCGCTGGGTCCCAGCAAAGCTACCAGTCCCTTGCTCTCCATCTGCAGCGTGGTATCGTTGATGACGTGTATTTCATTCTTCTTCCGGCGGTTAAAAAATTTATTGACATGCTCTAATCTTACCATGATTATTCCTCCTCCCGGAACGAACCCATCGCCGTCTTCTTAAACAGGCTTCTCGCAAATTTTCCAGAGATCAGATACCCCATCAGTATCAGGATCGCATACAGGATCACGTAATCCGTCACCTTCAGGTATTCCACCAGCGTTCGGATGTATTCCACATGGATGATCCCTGTGTTGACCAGGATCACCACGGCCAGAAAAATGGCGAAAGCGATGTTGATGACCGTGAACATTTCCACATCCAGGATCCTTCGGATATTCTTCCGCGCCAGTCCCAGCATACGCAGAATGCTGAAATAGCTGACACGGGACCGCAGGATCAGCCGGATCACAAAGTACGCGATAAAGAACAGCGCAATGATGATGATCACCGCGATCGGCACCTGAATGATGGATACGACACTGTCCACGTAGTTCACCATGGCGTCCTTCATGGCCAGCGTCTTAAATCCCATGGTCTGCAGCGCTTCCTTGGTGGCGTTCAGATCCTTCAGATCCTTGACATAGACCGTGGCCTGGTAGTTGCCTTTGCCGAACAGGCTGCGGTAGTCCGCCGGATTGATGTAAATGGAGCCGTTGTTGCTCTCGAAATCCTTAGAGCCTGTCAGTTTCTCAAAGGTCTTCTTCGTGTATACGTCCGCCACCTTCAGATTGATGGACTCCGTATAATATATATTTTTCACGGCGACGGAAATGGTCTGATCCTTCGCCTTCCCCTTTTCATAAAAATTATTGATTTCTTCCGAAGCGACTGCCGTGCCCTGCGCCACCTTGCTGCTCGGCACAACGCGGTACGTAGCGCTGCCCTCTGCAGCCTCCTGCGCCTTGCCGTTGATGGTAGTGGTCACCGTGCTGTTGATGCTGTAGGTGTTCTCCAGCATATCCTCCAGCAGAGAATCCGACACGAAAAGATCTCCCCCGTACACATACGAGTTCTGATTATAGGTCTTATAGGCCAGTCCCACGATACGAACCGTCACTTCCTTGTTTTCGCTAACGTATACTTTAAAGTCCTTGTCCAGCAGCTCCTGGCGCATCTCATCGGTGAAATAGTAATCGTCCTTGTCACCCGTCAGGACCACCTCATTGTCGGTCTGCGGCAGACGCCCGTCCACCAGCTTGCCGGTAAACTCACTGACAGGATGCGGGAATGCTTCGTAAGAAATATCCCCTTCCTCGATGCTCACCAGGGAGTCCAGCAGCACGTCGCAGGACGCAACACTTTTGACGTTGTCCACCTGCCGGATCGCCTTCAGGTCATCCTCCGTAAACTGGGAGCCGTCGCGCTTTTTCAACACGACACGATCCGGGCTGAAATTATTGAAGTAGGAGTTGTACCCCAGGTTGGAGTTTTCCTCCTTATTATGCTGAAACGAGGTGTATTCCGACGTCACCGCTACGACGACGAACAGGAATACCACCAGCAGAAGCAGGAATTTGGGAACGATGTTGAAGGTGTTCCGCAGACCCAGGCGTATCTTGCTGGGTACGCTGATCCTGCCGCTGGCACGACCTGCCGCTGCTGAAAAGGACAGAGCACTGCCCTCTCCTGCCGTCCGTACCGGCTGCGTCACTTTCTCATCCTCTACCACCTTGCCGTCGTACATCTTGATCTTCCGCGTGGCGTAGGCTTCAAACTGCTCAAAGTTGTGTGTCACCACGATGACCAGCTTGTCGCGGGAAATGGCGCTGAGGAGTTCTACGATCCCGGCTGCCGAGGTGCTGTCCAGATTTCCCGTCGGCTCGTCGGCAACGATGATGTCCGTATCCTTGGCCAGCGCTCTGGCGATGGACACCCGCTGCTTCTGGCCGCCCGAAAGCTTGGAGACCTTAGTCTTTGCATAAGCGGACAATCCCACCCGCTGCAGGATCTCCGTCACGCGCTTCTTCGTATCCGCCTTGCTGTATCCGTTGATCCGCAGGATCAGTTCCACATTCTGGTACACCGTATAGCTGTTGACCAGATTGAAGTGCTGAAAAATATTGCCGATGTATTTTTTTCGGTATTCTTCAAAATCCGACGCCAGATAATGGCTGGTCTCCTTGCCGTCGATGTACATTTCTCCTTCTTCGTAGGAATCCAGTCCGGAAATAACATTGAGCAGCGTCGATTTGCCGCTGCCGGATTCTCCGGTGATGACCACGAATTCTCCCTTGTCCAGAGTCAGGTTCACCTTCGAGATCCCGCTGGCGATCATGCCTTTGCTGTAATAGAATTTTGAAACGTTTTTTAACTGTATCACTGCGCACCTCCTCAAGGCTTGCTATAGCGTTATATGCTCCATTTTTCTCCGTCCCGCGCGAATGTCTTCTGCGATTTCCCGCACCACTTCGTGCTCGGAAAAATGATGTTTTACGCCTTCGATTTCCACGTAAGTCTCGTGCCCCTTGCCCAGCAGGATGATCATATCTCCCGGCAGCGCATGGGTGATAGCATATGCGATGGCCTCTCTGCGGTCGATGATCTCGATATACTCGGCGTCGTGCTTCGCAAGACCTACCTTGATGTCGTTATTGATGTCTTCTACCTTTTCAAACCGCGGGTTGTCGCTGGTCAGGATACAGAGATCCGCCAGCTCTCCAGCCGCTTCACCGATGTCGTACCGGCGCACTTTGCTCCGGTTTCCGCCGCAGCCGAACACCGCCACGATCCTGCCCGGATCGTATTCTCTGAGGGTCTTCAGGACGCTTCTGGTGCTGACGTCGTTGTGGGCGTAATCGATGATCACATTGAACTTCTTCGAGATCGGAATCATTTCCACACGGCCCTTGACCTGCACGTCCTCCAAGCCTGCTAAAATCGCATCGTCCGGGAGCCCCAGCTCATGACATACCGCCATGGTCGCCAGAGCGTTGTACACGGAAAATCGTCCCGGGATATGGATCTTCGCCTGACACTTCATCATGCCGCTTGCTGCAAAGTGCATGCCCAGCTTCCCGTCCTCGTTGAGGAACCGGATATCAGACGCCATGAGATCCGCCTCTTTCTCTGCGGAAAAGGTCTTGACCTGGCAGGTGCTTCCCTCCAGGATCTGCTCCACATACGGATCGTCGGCATTGACGATGCCGATATTACACTGCCGGAACAGTCTGCTCTTGCATTCCAGATAATCCGCGAAATCCGGATGCTCCGTCGGACCGATGTGGTCCTCCGACAGGTTGGTGAAAATGCCGTAGTCGAACTGGATCCCCGCTGTTCTGTCGAATTTCAGTCCCTGAGAGGAAACCTCCATGACCATGAACTCGCATCCCGCTTCTACCATAGCCGCCATAGCCTTGTGGATCTCATAGGATTCCGGCGTTGTATTCTTGGCCGGAATGGACTTGTCTCCGATGACCGTCGCGATGGTTCCAATAAGGCCTGCCTTGCGGCCCGCCTGCCGGAGCACATCCTGAATGATATAGGTCGTCGTCGTCTTTCCCTTGGTACCCGTCAGGCCGATGGTGGTCAGCTTCTTTGCAGGATAATCAAAGTACGCCGCCGACAGATACGCCAGCGCGTGACGCGCCGATTCCACCAGGAGTACCGTCACATCTTCCGGGACGTCTTTGCAGGCCTCCTCCCGTTCTGCCACGATCACCTTGGCTCCCTTCGCTACCGCATCGGGGATGTACTTGTGCCCGTCAGTAACAGCGCCCACCATGCAGACAAACATGGTTCCTTCCGTCACCTTTCGGGAATCGTAGATCACATCCGCTACTTCCGTATCCATGCTGCCCTGCAGCAGTCTGTATTCGATCTTCTCACATAAATCCGAAGTCTTCATAATTCTCCTCTTCTTTAAGTTCCTGTTCATCATAGCCTACCGAAAAGCAAAAGGCAACGCACTTAAAAGAATCTTAAAGGATTCCTCCTGCCGTATTAAAAGATTCCTGCTATGTCCCTCACCTTCCAGCTTTTTCACTGTATTTTAATATTTTTCCATCGGGATCTTCTCCGTCGGCGCCGGGAATGAAATGGAAAGCTCCTCCAGATCTTCCTCTGTCAGATGGATCTCCGCTGCCCGTGCATTTTCCTCCACATGGTCGAATCCCACGGCTTTCGGGATGGCCACCATATCATCGTAGCGGAGCACGAATGCCAGCAGAAGCTGCACGATGGAGATTCCGTGACGAGCCGCCACCGCCTTGACGTGTTCATCCTCCATCAGCATGGCCTTGGATACTCCGTCCTGAGTAGTCAGAGCGCCTGCCTGTCCCACCGGGCTGTAGGCCATAAACGGGACTTTTTTCTCCCGCTGCCATGCCAGCAGATCGTATTCTATGCCGCGTGTCCCCAGATTGTATAGGATCTGGTTGATGCAGCACTTGTTACCGTCCGGCACTTTCCACAGGTCTTCCATATCGTCCACATCGAAGTTGGAAACGCCCCATCTGCGGATCCAGCCCCGATCCTTCAGGTCTTCCATGCAGTAGACCACTTCCGCCAGGTCGGCGTCCTCCCGCCAGTGGAGCAGGTACAGATCGATGTAGTCCGTTCCCAGAAGCTTCAGCGACCGCTCCGCGCTGCTGTAGATGTGCTGTTTGCTGGCGTTCTGCGGATAGACCTTGTCGCAGATGTAGAGGCTTTCCCTCGCAAAGGCCTTTGCAGCGTTTCCCGCGATGTTCTCCGCCTTGCCGTCCGCGTACATTTCCGCTGTATCGATCAGATTCATACCCAGTTCCACGCCGTGACGCAGACCTGCGATCTCCCGTTCATATTTATTATCGTCTTCTCCCATTTGCCAGGTTCCCTGCCCAAGCTGCGGCATGCTGGAACCGTCCGGCAGATAAACTTGTTTCATCGGTATCCTCCATTGCAATTCTGTTCTGTCTAAGTATATAATATAATCAACTTATTTATTTTACCACATTACCGTGAACGATTGTTGTCGATACGAAAAAAGGAGTAGAAAATGCTGCCGGAAAAAATCTATTATCCCCATGATTTTCCCCTCAATATCACCATTGCCGAACTGACGGAAGTCCCGCTGCATTATCATCTGGACGTGGAGCTGGTCGTCGTGCTGCAGGGGAGCATCACCCTCAAGAGCGGAAGCTGCACCTACACCCTGCCGAAAGGGAGCATCTTCGCCAACAACGGACGTGAAGTTCACGGATTCTGGAAAACCGACGATTCTCAGAGCACTATTGCAGTGATCCAGTTCAACACGACCTATTTCGCCCAGTATTTTCCTCACCTTTCCAAGAGCACGTACCGTACCTTCGCCCTGCGGGAAACCGACACCCGGTTCGACCGGCTGCGGGAAAAAGTTCTGACGCTTTTATCCCTCTACATGATCCGGGGCATCGACTACAAACAGAGCTGCATCGAAATTTCCACGGATCTCATCGACTTTCTCAACCAGAACTTCAACCTGTTCTCCTTCGAGGACGGTCTGGTGGTCAGTCCGCCATACGACAACCTGGTGATGATCGAGCGGATGAGCCGGATCATCCCCTACATCTACGAACACCACGACGAAAAAATCACCCTGGAGGATCTGGCGGAGATCGAGCATCTGAGCACATATTATATATCCCATATGATGAAAAGCTGTCTGGGGCTCAATTTCCGGGAGTTTTTAAGCTTCTCCCGTGTAGAATTTTCCGAAATGATGCTGCTGCAGACCGACGAAAAGATCCATACCATCGCTAAGCGCATCGGCTTCTCCACAACGGCATATTATGAAAAGTTTTTCCTGCGCTGGTTCGGCAGACTTCCTGCGGAGCATCGGGAGCATTACGCTCCTCTCTGCAAAGGTCCTTCCCGGCCGGAAAGGCTGTCCACGGTCAACAGCAACGCCGTCCTCTCCATGGTGCAGCAGCAGCTTTCCGTGGTGCAAAGCCGACACACGGCGCAGCCGGTCCGCCAGCAGAAGCTTTACGTCAGGATTCAGGCATCCGAACGGGCCCGTGCCGATTTAAAGCGGGAACTGGCTGTTGATATGACCCAGGACGATCTGCAAAAATTCAGCCGCAATCTGCTGAGCAGCGATTTGCCCAACATTTTAGCTCAGCTGGGATGCCACCAGGTGCTTCTGACGTCTTCACAGGACGGGGAGCATCTGCCTCCGGAACAGATCCTGGCCTTCCGCAAACAGCTGACCGCCAAGGGGATCACCCTGGTGGAACGGGAAAAATCACCGCTCCAGTCGGTTCCGGTCTACGGGCTGGATTCCATCGCCAACATGGTCCACGTGTTCCAGTCGGAATTTCTATCCTCCCACCCCCGTCACGTCAAGCTGATGGATGGAGGCGACAGCACCGTGCTCCTGAAAGGCGACAGCGGACTTTTAACAGCCTCCGGACTGTTCAAACCAGCGTACTACGCCCACCTGATCCTTTCCAAGTTTCAGGGAGAGCTGATCGCCTACGATCCTCACTATGTGGCCATCCGAAAATCCGGGGAGCATCCGTGCTACCTGATCGCCGTTCTCAACTACGATGAAAATACCTCCCGGATCTGCACCGGTGCGACGGCTCTTGGTGAAGTGCAGGAAACCATCGAACGGTACCGGGACGAGCTGGAGCTGAACATCAACCTCCACGGTTTACATGGGACTTATTCCATCAAAAAATACTCCTTCGACCATTCCGATACCCTCTTTGATTTTCTGGAGCGGATCGGATTCCCGAAAGAGTATGATTCCCCGATGGATTTCGACCTGAACTATTACACAGCGCCAAAGACCGACATCTTTACAGAAGAAGTGGATGGATCGCTGTATCTCAACTTCTCCGTCATCGGCACCGGACTGCAGATGGCAGTCGTAGAAACCCTGATGGTATAACGCGCCGCGCCACCTGCAGCATCACGGGCGCCGCGCGCTTTGCAGAAAAAATCATAGAAATCCCAAAAAACAGCCGGACAGCAAGCGCCTCCTCACATAAGGCACTCGCCGCCCGGCTGTTTTATTGTGTAATGGTTACTGCTTCATCAAAATGAGCAGGTGATTCCTGTTAATACAAAGCCGAAATATTCTTCTTGTCTGCATCTTCAGGAGGAGTAAAGTCCATATCTTCGTATCTTACCCATTTCGTCTTCTTCACCTTCTTATAAACAAAGAACATGATAATGGACAGCGGGATGATAGCGTAGCACGTGATAAAGTCGAACCAGTTGAAGTCGGAGAATACCCAGTAGTTAGCTCCCAGACATACGATGATGCACACAAAGATAACGAACCAGGATCCGAACGGATAAAACGGCGACTTGTATTCCAGCTCATCCAGCGAATGTCCCTGCTTGATCCAGCCGCGGCGGAAGCGATAATGTGCCACACTTATGGTCATCCAGTTGAATACACCGGCGATCCCGCAGAGATAATAAGCTGCTGTGTATGCTACTCCGTCTCCGATAAGGGAAGCGAAAAATGCCGTTGCCGCGATACAAGCTGTTACGATGATGGCCCTTACAGGAACTCCGTTAGAGCTCAGCTTGGCAAAGAATCTCGGAGCGTCTCCTCTCTTAGCCATATGCTGCAGCGTTCTCGATGCACTGTACATAGAAGAGTTGCCGCAGGAAAGTACAGAGGTCAGGATAACGGCATTCATCAGAGATGCTGCTGCTGCAAATCCCGCTCTCTGGAAAATGATGGTGAACGGAGATGCTGCCACGTTATCTTCCGCTGCATCCAGCAGTGTCGGCTCCGTGAACGGGATCAGCGTCCCTACTACGAAGATCGTTCCCAAATAAAAGATGATCAGTCGGAAGAAAATGCTCTTTACCGCACGCGGTACATCTTTTCTCGGATTTTCTGATTCTGCTGCAGACAACCCTACCAGTTCCGTATTGGAGAAAGAGAATGCTGCGACCATGAAGATCCCAACAATTCCTCCGATCCCGTGTATAAATGGGGCTTTTCCTTGTGATCCGCCATCCAGCGTCCAGTTGCTGAATCCGTGGCTTCCTGTTCCGCTCATGATTCCCAGGATCATCAGTACGCTGACGATGAGGAATACAATAGTAACGATCACCTTGATGCCGGCAAACCAGTATTCTGCCTCACCGAATCCCTTTACAGTAAAGAGGTTGATCGCCAGCAGGACCGCCAGGAACAACATCGCCCAAAGGGACGAATTGGAATTCGGAAACCAGTACTTGATAATGATCGCCCCTGCGATCAATTCTGCCGCCACAGTCATAGCACTGCCAAACCAGTACGACCAGCCATTGGTAAATCCCCATGCCTTATCTATAAAACGATCTGCATATGATGTGAATGCCCCCGGGATCGGCAGTCTCGTCGCCATTTCTCCCAGCGCTGTCATCATAAAATATACTACGATACCCATGACCGCATATGCGACCATAGCGCCACCCGGACCTGCGTCTCTGATGGTTCCTCCCATCGCCAGGAACAGTCCTGTTCCGATGGATCCGCCAATGGCGATCATAGTCAAATGACGTCTCTTAAGACCTCTCTTAAGTACGCGTCCTTCCTGTGTTTCCATTCCTCGTGCTTCCATTCGCTACACTCCTTTTTATAAATTCTTCTGTTTCTGTCAGTACGTGATATGTGCCTTGCACCCTATACGCTCAAATGAGCTGTACGATCGATGATGCTGTCCTGAGCCGCCTTGTCCAGCTCTGTGAAGTAAGCCATGTAACCGGCTACCCGCACCATCAGGCCTTTGTATTTTTCCGGGGTCTGCTGCGCAGCCCGCAGTGTCTTATCATCTACGACATTGATCTGTATGTGCTCGCCGCCTTCTTCGAAATAAGTCTTGATCACACCTTCGATGATGTCCAGTCCCTTTTCTCCCTGGATACCCTTCGGGTCAAATCGCAGGTTGAACAATGCTCCATCATGGAATCTGCCCTGATCAATGGAAGCAACCGATTTGACTGTAGCCGTTGGCCCCATCAGATCTCTTCCCATTGTCGGGGAACAGTTATCACAATACGTTTCGCCTGCCAGTCTTCCATCCGGTGTTGCTCCGCAGACTTCTCCGTGAGAAATGTTCACGGTCTGGGACAAGTTGCAGAAGGAGTAGCGTCCATGTCTGGAATCTTCCCAGGACTGTACCAGATCGGCACAGTATCCCAGCATTTCCCTCGCCACACCGTCTACATATTCATTATCGTTGCCGTATTTCGGCGGTTTGTTGATCAGGAGCTGACGCAGACGTTCTTCGCCTTCGAAGTTCTTGTCCAGCGCTTCGATCAGCTGATCCATGGTCACGTCATGATCCTTGTATACCACATCTTCTATAGCCACGATGGAATCAGCCAGGTTGGCCGATCCAGTGATGAACATGCCTGCTGTGCTGTACTTGGCGCCGCCCTCCTGTACAGACTTGCCGGATTCCACGCATCCTTTCATTGCCATAGATGCGAAGATGACCGGGTAGCGAAGCATATGATAAGGTACCATAAGATCGTAACCGTCCTTGATCATACGATAGAAGTATGCAAGCTGCTTTTTCAGCGCATCTTTTAACTCCTCTATATTCTTAAAGTCTCTCGGATCTCCTGTCTCCAGTCCGAGCAGTTCTCCCGTCTTAGGGTCTCTGCCGTTGTGGAGCACCAGTTCCAGGACTTTCGGCGCATTGACGTATCCAGCGTCCGGGGAACCGTCGGTGCTGCCGCCTCCAGGTCCCGGCTGAATGCATCCTACGATGGTCCAGTCTCTGGCTTCTTCAATGGTGCATCCTTTGCCCTGCGTCATCTTGATAGCCGCTTCATCGTTGAAGAATCCCGGATTTGCCATGCCCTGCTGGATCATTTCCGCACCCTTGCGGATCAGCGCTTCCGGCGTGCCGTCGAATACTCTTACCGCCAGTACCGGCTGCTTGGTCTGCAGATCCGCTGCTGCGTCCAGACAGAGATAGGATAAATCGTTGGTGGCGTCCTTGCCGTTCGGCGTCTGTCCGCCTACTACGAGGATCTCCCACATCGGGTATCCTGCAAAGGACTTGGCGTACCATCTGTCTCTTACTTCGTATACTTCACATGCTTTCAGGTAGAAGCACTCCAGCATTTCCAGCATTTCTTCCTTGGTGTTTCTGCCGGATTCCAGATCCGCCTTGTAGAACGGATACATGTACTGGTCGAATCTGCCGAATCCGCATGCTGTGGTCGGCGCTTCGATGTGGAAGGCCACCTGGATGAACCATACCATCTGCAGTGCCTGATGAAAAGTCTGCGGCGGATTTTCCGGTACGACACGGCAGTTTTCCGCGATAGCCAGCAGCTCAGCCTTTCTCTTGGCGTCGCTGCATTCCGCTGCCTGACGTTCTGCTTCGTCCGCCATGCGGTGCGCATAAGTGATGAGTCCATCGCAAAGTACGATGCAGGCGTTCCAGAAGTCTACCTTTTCCTGTTTTTCCTTGGTGCCGCCTTTGACTTCTGCGATGTTAGCCTTACATTCTGCGATGAATCCCTTCAGTCCGATCTCCATGAACTTCTGATGGTTCGGCGTCGTTTCGCCTGAAACACCGTTTCTGCATCCGATGGAAATCAGGTCCTTCTGTCTCGCGTTTTCTATGTAATCAGGAAGCACTTCTCCGGCGATGTCCTCCATCGCTCTGCCTTCCCACTCTTTTAAGGTTTCCAGGATCACTTCCCGATCTTCCGGGCTGATGTAGTACGGATCCGTCTTTCTCACAGGGAAGTCGTCGATGTCCTCCGTCAGCCACTTGCTGGACGTGTATTCCGGGAACAGGTTTGCGCCCTTGTATTTATTGGTCGGCGTTCCCACGATCAGCTCGTCTTCCATGATCAGCGTGGTCATGTGCTCCATCACATAGCGGACGATCTTGGCACGGAATACCGGGATGGCGTCCCCCGCGAATTTTTTGTGCGCTTCAGTGGCCAGCACCAGACGCTCTGCTGTGATGGTTGGGATGGTATCAAAGTACTTTTCCCGAATTTTTCTTACTCTATCTGTCATCATATCGAACATTCCTCCCTTGCGGTCTGAATTGGTTTTTCTCTTTTTTGTGCGTTCACACTGTTTTTCTACGATGTTTATTATAGAAAAACACAACCATAGACCTCAATAATTGGATTGTCAAAAGAAATCATTGAGTTGCTATCATGTTGCGATCCTGCCGCAAATTCCTGTAAAACCCGGTTGCCAGATACCCGTTCCTGCGGTATGCTATAACAAAAGTACACTCCATGAACAAAATGCAGGAAAGGACACGCCCTATGCTTTATAAAAAAATCCGTAATCTCATCGCTATTCTGGCTGTTATGATCGCATTGCTGCCGGCTTTTTTATATTCCACGCAGCACATCTACTACGGCCCGAAGTTCAGCTTTTTCACCACCATCGCAGCACTGATCTGCTTCATCACATCCGCTCTGATCCAGCTTGTTCACAATAAAAAAGAAGGCTTGCCGCTGTCCGGCCCGTTGATCTTCGCCGGCGGTTTCACCTTCCTTCTTCTCTATATCGTATACCAGTTCTTATTTTAATGTAATATGGATATCATAGATCTCGCTCTTGGTCCCGACTCTCATGTCAGGGCCGAAGATCCCGACGCCGGACGTCACGATGCTGTGCATACCGGCTTTTTTCATATATCCATAGGAGTTTTCCCACATGAGTCCGGTCAGCAGGGTGCCCGGAAACATCTGCCCATCGTGGGTATGTCCGCAAAACTGGGCGTCCACCCCAGCGTCCGCCAGTTCCTGCAGCTGCCGCGGCTCGTGCTCCAGCACCAGGATCGGCTTGCTCTTGTCGATACCCTTTGTGATCTGTTTCGGCGTTTTTCGCTCGGTGATCCCCCGTCCCGGTCGCTCGTAATCCGGTCTTCCATAAAGATATACGCTGTCATCGATCCAGACGCCTTTCTCCTGCAAAAGCGTAAAACCCGCTCTTTGCATAAACGCATCCATCCGCGGATCGCTCTCCTTTTTCTTGTTCTTTCCCCCGAAGGTAAAGCCCGCCAGGATGGGCTCCTCGATATCGTGATTGCCGTAGGTGGCGTATACGCCGTATTTTGATTTGATCCTCGAAAGGGTCTTTGCAACCTGATCCGGATCTTTGACTGCCTCGTACTCGTTATCGAAGATATCCCCTGCCACCAGCACCACGTCTGGGTCCAGCGCGTTGATCTTGTCCACCATCTGCTTCATGTGATCATTGCCGATGCTGTAGCCCAGGTGCAGGTCGGCAATGAGGATCACGTGCAAAGAATCCAGCTTCCCGCCGTCTTTTTCGATGGTGATATCCTGCTGCGTCACGACGGTATGTCGCGCCGTAAAGATCCCGACGAGGGAGAAGGCACAGATGACGCAGAAGCATATGGTTCCCACCACCGCATAGCCGCCTCGCGAAAACAGCTTTTCTTTGTGAGGGAAGTTCAGTCGTTTGAGGATCAGCCGCAGCAGATCCGCTACCACCACCGTCAGCATGATATACAGTAAGATCCCCAGCCAGTAATTGCTGATCAGTTTCAGGAATCTCTGGAAATCCGAGTGGGGCAGAAAGAATGCGATGACGATGCTGAGGGCCAGGAAAACGTACACCACAAACATGCCGATCTGGACGGCTTTGTGTTCGAAAACATGGTGGCAGCACCCCATCCATCGGATCGCCCGCCGCCAGAGATACCAGCAGAGCAGCAAATAAAACGGTGCTAAAAGAATCGCTATCATAAAAGTTCCTTTCTGCCGGGGGGGATATGCCCGGCAATTCGTATTTTAGTCTGTTATTTTTATACAAAATATGTAATAATAGTACCATAATATCTATGGAGGTCACAAGTATGCGTATCGCAATTTGCGATGATGATTCCGCAGCGAGCAACGCTCTCTATCAGGATATCACACAACTCGCAGAAGAACAGTTACATTCATCACAAAAGTCGGAACCCGTTCTGGCTCCGGTCATTACCCGTTCGGATATTTTCACCGATTCCGATGAGTTTTTATTTGCCGCGGAAACAGAACACTATGATCTGGCATTCGTCGATATCGAGCTGGGAGAGGAATCCGGGATCCAGCTTTCCAATAAGCTGCTCCGTCTTCACCCGGATCTGCAGATCATTTTTTTCTCCGGATACGATGATTATTACCTGGACGTCTATAATGTGGATCACGTATATTTTCTGAAAAAGCCGGTGGATCCGGAGCGTCTGAAAACGGCGCTTCTGGCAGCCCAGCGCCGGATCCTTTCGCTGCAGGACAAGTTCCTGACCATCGCCAACAAGCAGGGGGTGTTTCGGATTGCCCTGCAGGATATTCTGTTCCTTGAAAAAAGCCGCCGTCTAATTCTGGTACATACCGCCGACGGCGAGATCTACAAGACCTACGGGAAGTTTTCCGATTTCGAGGACAGCCTGAATTCCCTGTTTTTTCAGTGTCACACGAGTTATATCGTCAATTTCCGATTCGTTTCGGAGATGACGGATCGCAAATTCCTCGTCTCTCCGCACGCCGGACTGCACATCGCTGCTCCCCGTCCCCTTCACGGAGCCGCCGCTTACGACAATGGCGGTGATCCAGGGGACGGCGCCCACTATCTGGAACAGGCGATCCCCATCAGCAAAACCTATTATACACAGGCGAAGGAAGCGTTTTTGAAGTATCTGATGCGGTAGGGCTTTATGGGGCGTGATGGGCTTAGGCCTCTCGGGTGGGGCTTGCTGGCTTGAGCCGCCCGGTTTCATCCTTCAGGAGCCTAATCTTCCGGATAGGGATGATTTAGCGCTATAATCGGGCTATTTAAGGAATTGCTTCATCCATATTATTTGTGCGATGTGTTGCTGGGATGAAAATCACCTTAAATTTTCCAATTTTTCATCCTTACCATGAAATATGGCAAAACTTGAAAAAGGATACCATCTTACCAGATCCAGTAAAATGATATCCTTTTATTTTAAAATCGATTTGCCTTATTCTTCGTCATGGATAACACCTTCTATGTAAAGTCTTGCGATCTTCTCCATGACCTGCAGCTGTTTCACATTGCAGACGCTAAGCGAGCCCATGATGTTCTCGTTCAAAAGCCGGCGCGGCTCCTCCTCCGTGAGATCTGACCGATCCCCATCCATCAGATAATCGACGGAAAGCCCCAAAATCTGTTTCAGACGATACAGATTTTTCACCGAAGTCCCCTTGTCGCCGTATTCCAGGTCGGCAATGAACTTGGAAGTAACATCCAGACGCCGTGCCAGATCTTCCCGCGACATGCCAAGGACTTCTCTGCGCTGACGAATCCGTCTGCCCATTGCTGCTCTGTCCAGTTCTTTCAGTTCCATCCCTTCTGCCATAGTTCCGCCTCCTGTTCTATCATGTTCAGAAAATATTACGCTTAAGCAAATGTCGCCGATTTCGAATTTTTCTTTAAAGTACGCATTTCATCCTCAATCATATTCACACGGACTTGCATTATTTCCGTTTCAGACCCAGCTTTTATAGAGCGATCCAGCTTATTCTCCAAATCAAGATGTCCTTCTGCAATAATCCGAATGTTGCGATTTGTAACGTTTTCTATCGTCGTTCTAAGCGAAAGTATCTCTCGCTTTGTTTCAGCTAATTCGCTCTGCATTTCATTTACTGTGAACTGCAAGTTATCTGTTTTACCTTCCACGATAATCATGCGTTGCTGCAAATCCTTAACGTCTTCCTTCAAGCAGCTAACATCCTGCTTCAAGATGCCAACCTCCTCTTTCAGGCTCTTGACATCCTGCTTCAAAATGCCAGCGACCTGTTTCAGAACATTGATATCTTTCCTCATCTCTGAAACTTCCTGCTTCAATTCCAGTAAAATTTCCAACATACGATTTTCTTCATTCGCCATAATCTCTGCCTCCCATGTTACTCGTTCACAATACCTCTCCCACTATTATACCCCCTGCAAAAGGGTTTGGCAATAACCTTAAGGTTGGATGTCATGAACGCGCCTGGGCGAAAGACGTATGTACTATCGGATTCCGCCATTAAAATGCTTAATGCCTGTATTCCCACGTGCCATTGAAGTCATCGTAAATATCCCCATTCGGAGCAATCGTCCAGGTGAATACCGTCGTGATATGAGTGCCCATGTCGTCGTAGCCCCGCACCGTATACCCGCGATCCGTTTTGCCATCGCACATCGCGCCATCGACCGCCCGGTAATTCTTTTTCTGGTAATCCAGCGCATACTGGATCGCCGCATTTTCCGAGTCGATATTCACCGACAAATCATCCCGATGGGAGGACAACAGCTGAATGTTTTTCGTCTCGTATTCGTTGAACCACTCGTCCTTAAATTCGTCCGCTGTATAGGTCGGTTTAAACCACTCGCACGCGGCAAAATAGCTTTTATACGGATCCTTCTGGAAGATCCGCCCATGGCGCGCATAGATCTCATTGATGGCCTGCTGCGTGTCCGCCTGATTCAGATCCTCCACATCGCTTTCTGACAGGTATTCCTCATCACTGCCTGGGAAGATGAAATCATCCGCGTAATCATCATAGCTGCCTTTTTTATAGGCCGTATCGCCCGAATGCGTTCCAGAAGATGACTGCTCCATGGAGACATCATCATCCGCACCTCTGGAATGCACCACGAGGGCGATCGTCGTCACAGCTGCCGCCACCAGAACCACTGCGCCGATGATGATCAGCAGCAGTTTTTTATTGAATTTTTTCGGAGCGCCTGCCGCTTCCGGCTCCAGCTTCGCCCCGCAGTATTCACAAAATTTATTTCCTGCCGGATTTTCCCGTTTACATTGTTTACAATACATAGTCCGTTTCTTCTCCGCTCTCTTCTCCCACGCTCTGCTACATCATCATTCCAAGTCCGAGCATCGAACAGCCCGCCGTCCCTATCGTGAGCAGCAGAAAGATGCCAACGATCACGTACACACAGAACATGGATCTGGCGAAATTTCGCAGGTTGATGTTCCCGTCTTTTTTCACGGCTAAAACGATCGCTACGATGAGACCTGCGATCGGGATGGAGAACAGGAGCGTCCAGCCAAAATACGCCCATGCGCCCAGTGGTCTGAATCGTTCCGGAAGCTGATCCTCGGTCATGATCATGCCGTTTGGCGCTGCAAAGGATCCTCCCGGCGCGTTGTTCTGCGTCTGGGCCTGCGCATAGGACGCCACGCTTTCTCTCCAGTCCTCTGTGCCTGCTCCGTTTGCCGATGCGTCGCTGTCCGCGAAAGCGGTCGCTTCTTCCCTAGCGTTATTTCCTGCAAAGTTTTCAGCCCCGCTCTTTCCCGCAGCTTCACTGTTTTTCGCAGCCTCCTGTAAATTACAGCCACACTTTCTGCAGAACATTGCCCCCGGATTGGTGTTTGCACCACAGGACGGACAGACATTTGCAGCCGCTGCACTTGCCACCGGTCTGCTGGCACTCACTATCCCCTGCAGCACATGTTCCGCGGCCGGCACGTCAGCCGGTTCGTCATCGCTGGTCAAAAGCACTGTCTGATCGGTATCCACAGGGGCCGCCATATTGCTTGCCGGCTCCAGCTTCGCCCCGCAGTCCCGGCAGAATTTAGCTGTTTCTCGATTCTCTACTCCACATTTTGCACATTTCATATTCCATTTCTCAATAGGATCCCTATTGATTTCCTCCTTCTATTTCTATCACAATTTCTGTTGATTTTAATAATAATCATATCCGTAACTGCCGGCAAAAATCGCCTCAGCACCCTCGCCGATCAGCAGCCATAAAATCACAAATACCAGCACCGCCAGCATCATAGCGTACACGCCTTTGTCCTTCTTTTCAGCACCTACAATTCCACTCATACCCTCGTACTGCAGCAGTCCAGTTGTCACGATCCCCGTAAACAGCGCGATATACACGCCGCTCAGCTGGAACACAGCCCCCAGCAGCAGTCCAACGATCACAAAAGCGGAGACGTACAGCGAGCCTGTCCCGGCAACGCCTACGATCCTCTTTACATCGAAATGGCTGGTGATCGTCTGGCTCACGGCGATCATCAGGCCGACCCAAATGGCATCCATAATGAGCAGTACAAACAAAGTCACCAGGAAGGTCATCGGTCCGGTCAGCATGTAAGTCCACTGCAGGCCCGGCACGTAATACGAGATCGTCTCGCGGAAAATCGCCAGCAGCAGCGCCACGATCACGCATTTTCCGCCCAGGAACACAAGTCCCGGAACGCTGTAATCATCCTGCGCACAGGCTTTCATCGCTGCGGTCGGCGCTTTGAAAAACATCTGGAATATCTTCGAAAACTGGTTGCCTGCAGACGGTTTCGGTGCTGCAAAGTTCCCCGCCGGCGGGGTCTGCGCCCACTGCAAAGAGCTGTCGTTATACGGATTGGAGAAGGCCTGTCCGCCTGTTCCCGCACCCATTCCTGCAAAGGCATTTCCAGCCGTATTACTGCCCGCCGTATTTTCCGGCTGCACTCTGGCGCCACACTTCTCGCAAAACATCGAGTCGTCCGGCATCGTTGCTCCACATTTTTCACAAAACATATTGTTCCTCCTCGTCTTTATAATTTACTGCAACAGTTGTTTTTCCCGGTTTTCTTCAGTGTTGTGGAAAAACTTATATTGTGTCATTTCCATGTCATTCGTTGCTTTTTTCAATTCTTTATCATACTCAGATTTAGAAACATCTACAAATCCCTGTTCCCCCGGTCTTCCTACATAATACCCTGCTATTTGTGAGGTATCATCCGAATCATACTCCATACTCATTCCAAACATCATATTGGTAATTCCATCAATGCTCTCTAAATCGTCAATATGATTTGTTGTAATATCGCCCAATCCCGTAGATGCATATTGATCCATAAAATAGCCTGTTCCCCGATAATATCCAATACCGCGAACATCATTTAAAGACAGCCGCCCCAGCAGGGTCACTTCACCGTCTCGATACTGGAATATGGCTCCATATCCACTGACATGATCATTATCAGCAAAATTATATAGCATAAGTTCTGGAATGTCATCATTAGAAATATAGGGCAATGCAAAATCACAGGAACTGCAATGCCATACATTCGTTCCGCCAATAGAATCTCCCACGGTTATCGTATCCTGCGACAAAAACTCATCATATGCTTTCATCGCCTGTACATAATCCGAGGAAGCGATTTCATCGTACTTCGCTTTGATTTTCTTAGAGTCTGGCAGTTCCTGAGTGGCTGTTTCCAAAATGGAAAGTGCCTCTCCTTCTTTATGCTGTTCCACATAGGTGTCTGCCAGTTTTATGTAAGCAGGTTCCTGTTTCGGGTCGATATCGATGGCCTCCAGATAAGCGGTTTCTGCCTTTTCGTAATCCTGATCTTTCAGATATTTATCGGCTTCCGTGATTTTCGTATTATACTCGGCTTCTTCTTTGTCTCCTGCAAAGAAAATCACAGCAACAGCGATGGCTATCAGCATTAGTACGCCTACAGCAATGGCTATAATGATTTTCTTTTTTGATTTTTTCTTTGGTGCTGTTCTTGTTTTGGACCACTCAAGTGCTGCGCCGCAAGACTCGCAGAATTTATTTTCTTCTGGGTTTTGTGCCCCGCAGCTTGGGCAAACTTTGTTCTCTTTCATTGTAATTTCTTCCCCTTATATGTTTTTAGTCCTCCAAATCTTGTTGTAAACCTGTTCGCTCCTGAAAATCTAAATAATGTGTATCCGAAAATCCTGCTTTGTGATAGCTATAGTTGAACAAGTATGTCTCTGTATCCGCATCAGGTTCATACGCATTAAAGCCCTTCGAATAGTATTCATTTCCTTCTTCTATCCCCAGCAGGTGCTCCAATCCATAGTTCTTCAGACATTCTATAAACGCATCGTATCCAGTTCTATACTGATCGTTGTATGCCTGAATCTGCTCCGGTTTATAGCTGCTGATCTCATGATTCAGTTCCATGGAGCAATAGCCCACTTTCTCACCGTTCAAATCAAAAGAGCTGCTGACTTTTGGTGCTGCAGTGCTCTGATCGATAGTAAACTCCTCAACCTGTGAAATCGAATCCTCTTCGATTCCATACAGCCAGAGCTTCTGACATACATCTCCGCTCGTGTTATGAATATCCTGAATCGCTAAATAAATATTTCCATCATTGTTTTTCAAAAACACATCGCAGGTATTCTTGTCATACTTACTGTCACCACAGCTGTGTTCTTTCTTTGCCGTTTCCGTGATTTCCTTATCGTGGCAAGTGTATACCGTGATGACGAAGCACATCGGATCATCGCTTTCTTTTACCATCACCGTAATCAGTTCCGGGATTTCATCATCGTTTACATCCACAACAGCGGAGCTTGCCAGACTTGTAGAGATTTCATTTTCTTCCGTTGCTGTTACGACTCCATACTGATCATACAGATCATTCTGCACAAACTGTTCATAACCATAATACGGATAAACTTTTTCAAACTGCTGTTTAACACTCTTATCGCCGCAGTCTTCTATTCCCTGCTCTAAAATATCAGCTGCTTCTTTATACTTTTTCTGATCCACATAGGCATCGGAAAGCTTTAAATACGCCCTCCTGTTCTGCGGCTCCAGCTCAATAGCATCTAAATATGTCGTCTCCGCCATGTCGTAATCTTCGTCATTCAAATATTGATCCGCTTCATCCAGCTTACCGCTGTATTCCACAGATTCCACATCCTGATCCGCATGGGAAGATATGAGAAAAATAATAATTCCAGCTAAAACGCCGCATAAAACGATTCCTAATATGACAAATTTCAGGATCGTAGCTTTCTTTTTCGGGTTTGTATTGTTGTATTGTTGATTATCCATAGTTTTAATTCCTTGTCACTAATATAGTAAAGATTGTATGATCGGCTTTATTTCAAACAGCATCAGCACATCAATGCCATTCATCATAATATTCAACTGCTCATATGATTCGATAGGCTTCTCTGTGATTTGCCCGGTTTTATTATAAGTGCGTATCATAGGTTCATATTTTTGAATAGCTTCATAGCCTTCCAGTCTCTTCTGCAAAAGTACCTGTGCCTGCTCTGTAGAAAATGCACCTAGTGCAGTGAATTTTCCCACATGATAATCAGTTGGCGTAAGATCTACTAATATTCGAGCATGCCAGTAATGTGTTGCCAGGCTTTTTGTATTCACATCTGTCATGGCTATACAAGCTTCATGCATTGCGATATAATAACATCTCTGCGAATGGACCGAAGCTTCTGCATCCAGTGTTTTTGCCGTCTTTAAATCATCTGCACTCGCCTGTACACGATTTCCCAAAGTTCGTAAAAGAATATATGCACTGCCTATTTTCCCCGCCTGCAAACGATTTTTTTCTAATATGCGATTAATTTGCTTCTCTTTATCCTGCATTTGACTGCCAAGAGCCTGCTGTAAAATTTGATGATAAACAGCCTGACAAAAGTCGTTTTTTGCTTTTATCGAAGTATATTCCAGATCCAATACATGTGTTTTCATAGACTGCTCATATGCAGGTCCAACGGTTTTATACGCAGCTTCTATGATCCCGAGCAGCTGTTTTGTTCCCGCGTCTTGACTGTCAAAAAATTCTTTTGAAACAAAATAGGCGGTCTGTTTATATCTGCCCGCATATGCTTCCTTCCTGCTTTCTGTCATTGTAATAAAATAATTCGAATAATTACTGTTAAACTGTCCTGTCGCACCCAACAGTTTCTCATGACTATATCCTTCGGAATATTCTCGCTGCTGTTTTTCAGCTTGAGTCTCATTCTCAGGAATATTTTTTTTACCATATCTTTTTATTGTATAATAAGTAATATAACTTACAAAGCTTACCAAAATCAATAGTCTTATCATATTTTACCTCCCAAACTATGCAACCTGTGAAATAACCATCACTAGACATCAAATTTACTCATGTTTCTTGATGATCCATTCCCCATTTTTGTCTATATATCCATACGCTCCATCGGTATCTATCACAAAAGCACATTTATCATGAAAACTCCTCGCTTCATCATAGTTGGGGGCAATTACCCATTTCCCGTCTGCATCAATAAATCCCCATAAGTCTGTTGTCGAATCCTGCACCAGTGCCAGCCCTTCTGAAAATTCATTTGCATCTTCATAGATAGCTGGAATTTTTTTATTACCCCTGCCATCTACATATCCATATGCGTCATCTTCCACATCATAATATCGCCCTCTATTATCATTGATTTCTACAACATCCTCTGGATAATCAACTTCTACGGTTTCTCCAGAAGCTGAAATGTATTTAGGCACTAATGAATCACAACTCATGTCCACAGCACTCGCATATTTATTTCCATCTTCATCTGTAATATAATCCGAAATCTCATTATGCCATACCACCGAATCTCCTATCTCAACATCCTGATATTCTTCAACATAAGCTACACCTTTAACAAATCTTTCTGCAACTGCATAATGAGGCTTTAAAACACACTTTCCACTTTTATCAATATATCCGTACAGATATCCCGATCCGCCATTTTTATCATTCTCGCTATTCAAAATAGTGATTTCCCAGTCTTTTTTTGTTACAGAAGCAAGCCCCTCACTGAAATCTTCTGCATCCAGATATTGCGGTTCTATTATCCATTCTCCTTTTGAATCAATATATCCATAGGAGCCATCTGATGCCTCATATACTCTGGCAATACCATCTTGAAAATCATAAGCATTTGAAAACTGTGGCTCTATAACCCACTCTCCGCTGCGATCTACATAACCCCATTCATCATTTTCATTAGGCATAGGATATAATCCAGCACTATTGTTATTTTCACAACTGTATATTCCCAAGATCCCAAAACTTAATATCACACCTAAAATTAAATATCGTAATATCCGCATCTTCTTATTCTCTCTTTCTACATGGAATCAATCGGATTCTCATTATAACACTGCAGTCCCTTTAACATATTCAAGATGTAACAAATAATCTTTTAATTGTAATATTTAACGATTTTCGGGATAAAAAAGGACCAAAGGCGTTGTGTGGCATTTGGTCCTTCTCATTCAAATATATTGTCATTTTTTATTTTTGTATTTCTAATTACCGTTCTACTACCCTAATCTTCAAACAGCGGTGTGGAGAAATATCGTTCGGCTGTGTCCGGCAGGACGGTGACCACGGTTTTGTCTTCGCCCAGTTTCTTGGCCAGCTGGATGGCGGCGGCTACGTTGGTGCCGCTGGAAATGCCGCACATGATGCCTTCTTTTGATGCCAGTTCCTGCGCAGTGCGGATGGCTTCTTCGTCCTTCACGATATAAATGTCCTGATAGATATTCTGGTTGAGGATGTCCGGGATCACGCCGTCGCCGATGCCCATCTGCAGGTGCGATCCGATGGATCCGCCTGACAGGATGGCTGCGTGCTCCGGCTCTACCGCCCAGATCTCCATGTCCGGATTAGCAGCTTTCAGCGTTTCACCAATGCCTGTGATAGTACCGCCTGTACCGATTCCAGAGCAGAATCCGTGGATCGGTCCGTCCACCTGTTCCAGGATTTCTTTTCCCGTATGGGACCGGTGCACCTGCGGATTTGCCGGGTTGATGAACTGCTGCGGTACGAAGACATTGGGATCTTCCTCCGCCATACGCATAGCGGTCTGCAGACATTCGTCGATACATTCGCCGATATTGTTGTCATCGTGGATCAGGATCAGCTCCGCCCCGTAGTGATGGATCAGCTTCCGCCGCTCTTCACTGACAGAGTCCGGCATGATGATGATCGTCCGATAGCCCTTTACAGCTCCTACCAGAGCAAGACCGATGCCCTGATTGCCGCTGGTCGGCTCAACGATGATCGTGTCCTCATGGATAACGCCCTTTTCCTCGGCGTCACAGATCATGTTGTAGGCAGTTCTCGTCTTGATGGAGCCGCCCACGTTAAGCCCTTCGAATTTGACCAGAATGCGCGCTGCGCCCTCCGGCACCATATGATTTAATTGGATCATGGGAGTATTGCCCATCGCATCCAGGATGTTTTGATAGACCATGTTGTTACAAACCTTCTTTCTGATGCATTGCTATACTGCCCATTATACTGCAAAATATCAAAATTTACCATCAAAACAACTCATAGATTAAGGATTTTTTATATCAAACATATTGGCTCATAAATCCAAACTTCGCACAAATCGCCAGGAACTATTATGCCTTTCGTATCCACCTGAAAAACAATGCTGTAGTGTTCACCCTTACGATAAAAATCTCCTACATAACTTTTCGCTATACTATCCCCTGCCTCTATTGTATCATCCTGATTCGGATTGAAATGTCTAAACTTGCAATCCAGAAGTTGTTCCATATCAGAAACAGATATTTTTTCATCCACACCCATTAACTGAGATGCATTGCCACCTACTCCAGTACAAACAGCTTCTCCATCATATACATTTCTCACACCCGAGCAACCATATGGTTCTGTATACCATACTCGACTAGAAAACGACAATAATAAATTTAAATCTGACTCATAAAAAGTTCCGCTCCACCCATATCCACATTCCGTATCTTCTGACATATTATATTTCGAGCAAAGGCGATCTGCTGACATTCCAATATATTTTGAGACTTTATCAAACTGATCCCATGGGCTGTATTCTATAACTTTGATATTCTTTTCAAAATTAAATTTATCCCCTTCATATTCCCATTCCAGTTTTACTTTATGTTCTCCTTCTGTAAGATCATCTTGTACTACACCGTTTTCCACTGTTATCGCATTATCATCTATGAATAATTGATATTTTTCAATTGCTGCATTTTGATCCTTATTCTCAATTATATTGTGATAATTTGCCGTTAGAGTTCCAAGTGTAACCCCTGCGTCAGTTAAATAATACTGATCTTTTAGTGAAACGTCTTTCAAATCAAGATATTTTGAGTATTGAGCCAATGGGCGTTTTTTCTCAACGATCGGATTTGATTTTTCATCCAGAACCAACACTTTGATCGTCCAGTTTGCTTTACAGGAAACGCCAATCTCAATTTTATAGCATCCCTTGCTTTTTATATCTTTCGGAATACCTTTTACTGAAAAACAACCCTGGCTTTCCAAATATGGTCCTGCTTTTGCATCGACTCCCAGTTTTATGAGCAGCGGTATATCAAGTGAAGCATCCCCATAAATTCCAGCAAATGCATCTAATTCTCCAGATACCATCAGATGCGCTTCGATATCACCTGTAATATCAGCATACTTTTTACGTTCTTCCTGTTTCTTAACATCATAGATAATGCCCTGTGAAAAAGTCAAGGAAGCATCTACCCCGGCATTAAACTCTGCACTAAACATCACATCAGAAGTCAATCCCAGTTCCAGATTGATACAAATCGGACCTACCAGAGGGATTTTAATTGGAACAAAAGGTACTTCATACTGTCCCTGACTGGATTCCAGAGATTCATTGTTTTTATAATCTTGTAAAGCTTTTTTTATAGATTTTTCTACCTGCTCAGAATCCTTCCCCTCTACAGAAAATTCCATTCCACTTGTAAACGTCAAGCTGTTATCAACCATTGCGATTTTCTCATCATATTTTGCCAGTGATTGACATTTCACACTAAAAGTGATTTTCAATTTTTTACCCTTGTCTTTTGGATCCTTTAACGTAACATGGAAGCAAAATTCATTTTTTCCTTTTTTCTCAACAGTAACATCAATGTCCGAATCATCAGCAGCATATACCTCTTCTGTAAACGCATCTAATACTCCCATTTCATGCAATGATCCCAACAAAGCGTCTTCATCAATCTCTGCGTCGCGAAAATCCACATAATCACTATAGAAAATATTCACTTTCTTATATACATTTTCTGCATCGGGATCTTCATAGCCTGCTTTTGTAGTGCCATTTTCCATATGTACATCTTTCAGCTGATAAATTTCATCAATGTCATCTTTGTTGGTATCTGCAATAATAATATCGCCGTTGTTGTACTTTCCCTTTAGTGAAATCGTATCTTTTGATACTTTCACATCAGAGTCTTTTGGCTGTAAAACACCATCCCGATAAGTCACTTCCCGCGTTTCTTTCTGTGCCACAAGGAAAGTTATTTTCTTTGCTTTATGATAATCTTCTTCTTGAAAGCTGCCTTTATCCTGCAAATCCAGAGTATAAAGGCCACCTACTTTGTAACCCTTTTGCGGCGCACTTACTTTTATCACATCACCTGCATCCGAATTGCTGGTTTTTACGGGGTTACCTTCAATATCATACACAACAAAATCCTTTGCTTTCACATCATTGTTGGATTTACTTTTTTCAATAGCAAAAGAATAATTTTCAGGTACATTGACCAGCATATACTCCCCTGCGTCTTCATCAATGATCCTGACGTCTATTCTATTTCCGGTGGCAACCGCTGCTGCCGCTACACAAGCTCCCACTACTGCTACGACAATTGCAACAGAAACAATAACTGCAACCTTACGTCTGGAATGGCCAACTTTATTTTCTTTATTTTTTGTATGCTTTAAAAATCTGAAATTCATTGCACGATCCTCTTTTACTTTGCATTATAAATATAAACAATACTGCTACCTGGGAAAATCCGATACTCTTTACTGTAAATTTTAATCGTTAAATCCTTATATTCCCCTACAGCCATATACGTTCCATGGGCTTTATCTTCATCTGTGGCGGTAGTATCACAGGTGAAGTCCACGCCCATTAGATCATCCAGATTACTTTCCACCATGTAATAATTGGCATCTTGAAAAGTATCGCTCATTGTTCCTATATAGCCGATACATTCCGGTTGGTTCATCGAACTTTCTTTCGCATCAAATTCCTTGGAAAAACAAAGGACTCCGCCCAGCCAATCTTTTACTTCATAATTAACTGTTCCAAATTCCGTATATCTGTCCGTTTTTGTTAATCCTTGATCATGCTTTTGCCCCACAACATGATAATTTTGACCAATAGTATCATTTAAATCTTTTAATACTTTATGATTTTCCAGCTGTTTTGCATCCATTCCAGCGGTCTCCATCTGCTCCATATAAACATCCACTTTATTCATAACAGGTTTTGCTGCGATGGCTGCTGAAATCAGCAAAACAACCACAATCACTAAAATAATAGAAATGCCTTTACGAGGTTTCTTTTTCTTCCGTTTTACGGGAACTGCCTTTTCTAAGGCTATTGAAAATTCTTCTGCATTTTTATACCTATCTTCCTGCTTTAAAGCCAGTGCCTTGACCACCAGTGAATCCAGCCAGTCGGGTATTGTTTTTTCAATTTCACTTGGCAGAATCAGCCTATCCTCCGTTACCCGATCAAATGCCTCCTGGGGCAGTTTTCCTGTCAACAACTGATATAAAATCACGCCAACTGCGTACAGATCAGTTCTCTGATCCTGCCTGCTTGACCGGCTATACTGCTCTACGGGGGCATACCCTGCTTTTAAAACGACTGACATACTCTTAGTCGTATCTGCTGCAAAAAATCTGGCAGCGCCGAAGTCGATCAGCTTGATGTTTCCATCTTTTAAAATCATAATATTATCAGGGGAAAGATCCCGGTGAATGATTCCCTCTCCATGAATGAGTTTCAGGGTATGCAAAAGAGCCTGCACGATCTGCAAGCTCTCTTCTATGGATAATTTTCTGGTTGAAACGGATTCGGAGTGTTCTACTACTTCGCAATCAGGCTGATTAATCGAAACATACTCTTTGAGTGTCTGACCTTCTATGTACTCCATAATGATATAGGCAGTGCCATTTTCTTCGATACAATCAAATACATTCACAACACCGCTGCTCTCATTGAATTTAGCCAGTGCCTTTGCCTCGTCAATAAAGCCTTTCAGGCCCTTTTGATATGCCGACTCGTTATTCATTCCTGTCAAACCAACCGGCAATGTTCCAGGCATACGGTTCACAAGACCCGTCGGAAAATACTCCTTGATCGCGATTTTGATTTCAAGTTTTGTATCCCAGGCAACATAAGTAATGCCAAATCCTCCTGCCCCAATAACTGTTCCTACGATATATCGATCAGTAATAACAGTTCCAGGTGGCAAGGAGTATGCGATTTCCGAAGCCGTTCCCTCTACAAATCCACAAAACGGGCACACATCAAATTCATCCTGATATATTTCCATGCAATGTAAACAGCGTTTCATATTAGTGTCCTCATATTTTTATCTGTTCTAAGTGTAATCTATTCTAGACTATCAATTAACTGATCAATGTCATCATACTGTGTGTTCTGTTCGACAGATGACGAATTATCTCTAGCACCAAAGATACAATACGTGGCAATAGATAATAAAACAACAACTACCAGTAATACTATAAAAATCAAAAAAGCCTTTTTCCTCTTTACTTTTTTCACTACTTTTTCTTTTGTAACTAGTTCTGTATGCCCGGCTGTTGACCTTGAAATATCAAAATTTTTTTCTTCTAATGCAAATAAAAATTCTTCTGCATTCCCATATCGATCCTCTTGCTTCAAAGCCATTGCCTTGACCACCACTGAATCCAGCCAGTCAGGTATTGTTTTTTCAATTTTACTTGGTGGAATCAGGCTATCCTCTGTGACACGATCAAATGCCTCCTGCGGCATTTTCCCTGTCAGCAACTGATATAAAATCACACCAACTGCGTACAGATCCGTTCTCTGATCCTGCCTGCTTGACCGACTGTACTGCTCTACGGGAGCATACCCCGCTTTTAAAACGACTGACATACTCTTGGTCGTATCTGCTGCAAAAAATCTGGCAGCTCCGAAATCGATCAGCTTGATGTTTCCATCTTTTAAAATCATAATATTATCAGGGGAAAGATCCCGGTGAATGATTCCCTCTCCATGAATGAGTTTCAGGGTATGCAAAAGAGCCTGCACGATCTGCAAGCTCTCTTCTATGGATAATTTTCTGGTTGAAGCAGACTCAGAAGGTTCTACAGCTTCGCAATCAGACTCACAAACTCTAATATATTCTTTGAGAGTTTGGCCTTCTATGTACTCCATAATGATATAGGCAGTGCCATTTTCTTCGATACAATCAAATACATTCACAACACCACTGCTTTCATTAAATTTAGCCAGAGCCCTTGCTTCTGCAATAAATCCCTGCATTCCCTTTTGATATACCGGTTCATTATTCCTTCCTGTAAGACTTATTGGCAATGTGCCAGGGATCCGATTCACAAGACCCGTCGGGAAATATTCCTTGATTGCAATTTTGATTTCCAGCTTCGTATCCCAGGCAACATAAGTAATACCGAAGCCGCCCGCACCAATAACTGTTCCGATGATATATCGATCAGCAACAACAGTTCCAGGCGGCAAAGCATATGCGATTTCCGGTTCTGTCCCCTCTACAAATCCACAAAACGGGCACACATCAAATTCATCCTGATATATTTCCATGCAATGTAAACAGCGTTTCATAAAAAGTATACTCCGTTTTTATTCTTATACTATTTAGCAACTCTAAAAATGTAATTAATATTATTTGAAATATAGAACAGATACTTTTTGTTCAATTCAAACGGCATCAAATAAGTTCCTTCCGACAAAGAAGAAGTATTCAACTCTCCGTAAGAAGATTCCGTAAGATTACCCTGCAAAGAAAGTTCTTGTCCTTTATGATAAAATTTTAAGCATGCATCCAAAGATGCTTCTTTATATTCAGATCCATCATGATACGCATACTCTATGCTCGCATTTTTCTCAACTTCTGCAATGCCATCTTCTACAACATTTTTCTTATAATAATCCGCATAGCTCATCCCATTGATTTTTTCTATATTTTTCACGCGAAAGCTATCACCCACATCCTCAGCCTTCATCTTCTGCTCGGATGAATCATAATTAGGAAGCGCAATCTCATGACCTGAAATAGATGCCGGATCATAAGAATTTAAAGCAAAGAAATAGGCTGGAAAAGTGTATCCGCTTCGATCCACTTTATATAAAGGATACGATTCTTCTAAATCATTTGGCGAAAAAAACACAAGTTTATCCCCATCGCACAATACTGGAATATCCTCGTTCTCCGAATCAGTGTACTTATAAGCAGACCGAAAATACTGATTACGCTCTTCCCCTGCAGGTTGCAACATATAAAATTTCTGTCCCGAAAGAATAAATAATCCACCCAGTTCACTAGCTTCGCTTTCTGAAAAAGCAAGAACTTTGAATCGCTCATCCCCTGTAGCATCATATCCTTTCACTTTTGTATCACGAGCCTCTTTATACATACCTTTCTCATTATAAAGCTCTATAAGATCCTCATATGTATCCGAATCCTGATTATCAGATTCTATCTGCTTTTTCATATATTTGATTGCATTGTCCGTGTCTTCTGTTGCTCGATATGTACGGCCCAATTTTCCATACACAGTTTTATCACCTAATGAAATCGCCTTCTGGTAATCTTCAATGGCTTTCTGATATTCTTTTTTATATTGATATGCTTCTCCACGTACTGCATAAGCATCTGCAGTATCCGGCTCTAAATCAATAGCCTCATTACAAAATTCAACCGCATCGCTATATGCTTCTTCATCAATGGCATTCTGAGCTTTCAAAACAAAAGAATCATATTTCGATGTACAAGAACAGCATACTGCGATACATATTATTAACATTACTAGAACTATTTTTTTATGCATTCTTTCACCTCAAAATCATCAGTCATAGTATTAAAGTAATTTCGGGAGAACATACCATGTTCCACCAATCTTGTAAAAATACCCTATATATTCAGTATCAATATTCCCATTCTCATCCGTATATTCGATTCTAATAGAATCATAGGCCTCTGAGATATCTACACGACCAGAAGTAATACTATAAATATCGCTTTCCAATGTATCTATTTCACTGTCGTCTAACGCTTCATCCTCTACAATTTCAACATTTTCATGAAGACCCGCATCAGCGCTATATCTCATAAATTCACTCTGCAATTCATAAAATTCTTCTTCTGTCATACTGGCATTTTCAATCCACTGATCTACAATGCTTTTCGGAAACATACAGGCCATATATTGTTCTATCTCGTCATTACAAGCAGCTTGATAAAAATCCTCTACAGCCTTTTCTTTCGAACTAGCGCCTCCATTCCCGCATGCGGTAAAAGCTGCAGAAACTACTATCAGCATCATGATAATCAACAAACTTTTTAATTTTTTATACATTGCATTGCTCCATTTCAATCGTTCTATACTAATTCGGCGTTCTTCCTACAACATAGTATCTTACATCAGAAGATTCTCTTACCGTATCACTTGTAGACTGTCTCGTCGTCCAGTCTCCCCAGCCTGACCACGCACCCCAGCGCCAGTAATAGTATGTTGTGGTTGTAGTTTTTACTTTGTAGCATGGACTATATTTCTTCATACCAAGATCCATCTTATAAGTTCCACTGTATGACATACTTTTAGGTTTTGCATAAGAATCTTCATTATAGTAAACATTTTTATTAAAATGGCTGGCTGTTCTTGCTCCATAGTCTGTCGAACTAATACACCAGAAATAACGTAAATTATCTTCATGCCAACACCTTGATTGACTAAAATTTGCTTTCATGTGATTTATGACTGCCGCCCTAGTATCATCAGCCCAATAGGTCCAATCTTTTTCATCAAACGGACTCGCCGCCGCATAACGGTAGTAGTAGTATCCCTTATTAACGATTTCCTTCTTTACAAGGGAGTTACCCGAATACGACTGGGAATTAGATGGAAAGCTTCCAAAATAGTACCCTGAAGTTGAAGTACTGGTTCGGGAATCATATCGATTCCATCCACTCATAGATGAATTACCCGATGTCGTATACTCTTTCTGTCGTGTTGAATACCGATATCTCGGACTCGCAGAATATTTGCTGCTGTCTGAATAACTGCTCTCATATGAAGAAGCCGTCACCATCTTTCCAGCCGTTCCGCAGCTGACATTCAAAGTGATCTTCGTACCCTTTTCCTGTTTTCCACCTGGTGATGCAGAAATAACTTTTCCCCATCCCACACTTTCACTATGGCTGTATGTAACAGTATAACGAAGATTATGATTTACCAGTGTATCTGCTGCACTGTGATAATTCATACCAACTACATTTGGTACAGACACTTTCGTTCTGCCCTTACTTACAACAAGTTTGATCTTGCTGCCCGGTTTAACATTCTTTCCAGAGCCAGGATTCTGACTGATGACCAGCCCGCTCGATACCGTTTCACTATGCTCATAGGATACTGAATATTTTAAGTTGTATGCACTTAAAGTCTGCTTCGCTTCCGATTCGCTCATATATGCCACATACGGCACTTCTACTTTGCGTTCTCCACTGCTGACAGCAACTGTAACCACAGAGCCCTGCTTTGTTTCTGACCCTTTTTTAAGGCTTTGTGACAAAACCGTTCCAGCAGGTTCATCGCTTGCCTTTACTTCGCCTTTCTCCAAATACAGTTTGCTCTTATTCGCTTTGCTCACGGCACTATTAAAACTCATTCCTGTAAAGCCAGGAACGGCTACTTCTTTCGACGGATCAACACCCTCTAATCCAGTTGATACCGTCAAAACCAGTTTCTTATTTAAGCTTACTTCTTCTCCCGGTTTCACACTCTGTTTTGCAATCATGCCCGCTGGAATAGCAGCATCCTTTTCTTTAAAAGAAACATTAGTAAATCCCAAAGTCTCCAGAACTTCCTGTGCCTCCTCCTTGGATTCACCGGAAACATCCACCATGACAATGGAATTCCCTGCACTGATCTGTACTTCTACCAGTTCTCCCGCATTAACGATTCGTCCGGAATCGGGATACTGGGTCATAACGCGCTTCTCATCAACCTTATTGCTTTTTTCCTGTCCAATGATCTTCAGCGTCAGGTTGTTTTTTTCTGCTTTCTTCGTTGCCTTGGAGTCTTTCATATTGATGACTTCCGGAACATACGCTTTTCCATCCTCCAGTGCAAAGGTAGACTTCTGTGACAGGAAAAATCCCGTACATACCAGAGCCAGCGCAATACATCCCACTAAGATCTTGCTCCAAAGCGGCCATTTCCCTAAGTCGATTTTTTTCCGGGTCCTCGCTTTTCGTTTTACTTCATCCGCTTCCAGTTCCTTCAGAAACTGATCTGCCGACTGCGTCCGGTCTTCTGCAAAGACGTTCATAGCGTTCATCAATGCCGTCTCTTCTGACTTGGAAAGCTTGACGCCCATTTTACCGATAGGCTTCACTTTATCGTTTTCCGCACGCTCCATAGCGTCTTCCGGCGTTACTCCAGTCAGCATCTTATACATCGTCGCACCTACGGCATACACATCTGACCATGGTCCCTGAATACCTTTACTGCGGTACTGTTCTTCCGGAGCATATCCCTCTTTCAGGATCACAGAAAGGCTCTTACTGTGCTGTACCGTTGCATATCGGGAGGCGCCAAAATCCAGCAGTTTCACCTGTCCATCGCTGCACAAAAAGATATTATCCGGCGCAATATCCCGGTGGATAATGTCACCTTTATGTACTTCCTGCAAAGTTTTCAGCACACTTTTGATAATAGGCAAAGTTTCTTCCGGAGAGAGTTTACCCTCCCGTGTGATTCTTTCCTTTAAGGTTTCCCCTTCCAGGAATTCCATAACAATATATGCAGTGTCATTGTCCAGGAAAGTATCTTTGATTTCTACAACACCTTCTACTGCATTGAACTGCGCCAGTTTCTTGGCTTCTTCTGCGAATTTATCTTTTCCGATCGCAAACTGATTTTCCTTTTCTCCGGAATAGACCGTAATCGTTTCTTCCCCCGGAACTCTAGTCGCAAATTCACTCGGAAGATACTCTTTGATTGCTACGACCTGTTCCAGAACAAAGTCCCATCCAATATAGGTTACTCCAAATCCGCCATATCCAACGACTCTTCCGACGATATATTTGCCGTGCAATACCGTTCTTGGCTCCATGTGATAAGCCTCTTTTGCGGGAGTCCCATCTACATAGCCGCAATAGGGACATACATCGTAATCTGAATTATATGTTTTCATACATCCCATACAACGTTTTTCCATAATGACTTACTCCTTAAAAAACTGATTTTTGTTCTATATTTATATCTGTATAGCACCTTACTAATTCGGTGATTTACCGACTACATAATACGCTCGTTCTGAAGATTCTTTTACGTTATCTCCTGTCGTACGCTTGGTTGTCCAGTCACTCCATCCGGACCAGGAACCCCAGCGCCAGTAATTGTAACGGTACTTAGTCGTTGTTATTTGATAATTAATTTCCCCATTACGATCCATGACACGGATAAAAATATAGTCAGCATTTCCGTGATAAGCAGATACCTTTTTTCCATTATCCTGTATATCATATACTTCACCAAAAAAAGTATATCGATGGCCTTTCTGTATATCATTATAGTATTTCAATACATTCTGCCCCGCTCGCTCTTCAGACTTAATATACAAAGGAATGTTTGCTATCCGATCACAATATGAAGCATGTGATGTTCCCGTATCTTTTTGTCCTTTTACAATATAAGTATATGCTTTACATTTGCAATGGTACGTCATGTGTGTATAACACCTTTTTTCAGCCACACTTTTTTCTATCCCATATGCTCCATAATCCGTTGGTGACATACCTCCATTTTTATTACTCGTACTCCAAGTAGATTTACTTTGACTAATAATCTCTTTTTCTCCGGATCTATTCCATCCGCCCTTAGAAGAGCTGCCTGAAGTCACATACTCTTTCTGTCTTGTAGAATACCGATATCTCGGACTCGCAGAATATTTACTGCTGTCTGAATAACTGCTCTCATATGAAGAAGCCGACACCATCTTTCCGGCCGTTCCGCAACTGACATTCAAGGTGATCTTCGTACCCTTTTCCTGTTTTCCACCTGGCGATGCAGAAATGACTTTTCCCCATCCCACACTTTCACTATGGCTGTATGTAACAGTATAACGAAGGTCATGATTCACCAATGTATCTGCAGCCTCATTGTAGTGCATCCCTGTGACACCCGGAACTGATACCTTTGTTCTGCCCTTACTTACAACCAGCTTGATCTTACTGCCCGGTTTCACATTCTTTCCAGAGCCAGGGTTCTGGCTGATTACCAGCCCGCTTGCGACCGTTTCACTGTGTTCATATGACACTGAATATTTTAAGTTATACGCACTTAAGGTCTGCTTGGCTTTCGACTCCTCCATATATGCCACATACGGCACCTCTACCTTACGCTCTCCACTGCTGACAGTGACTGTGATCGTCGTGCCCTGTTTTACAGAATTTCCTTTTTTAACACTCTGAGATAAAATCGTTCCCGCTGGTTTATCGCTTGCTTTCACCGCTCCCTTTTCCACATATAACTTACTTTTAGCCGCTTTACTTACAGCACTATTAAAGCTCATCCCTGTAAGTCCTGGGACCGATACATCCTTAGACGGATCAATTCCCACAAGTCCTGTTGACACCGTTAAAACAATCTTCTTATTTAAGCTAACCTCTTCTCCAGATTTAACGCTCTGTTTTGCAATCATTCCTGCGGGAATCGCAGCTTCTGCATCCTTAAATGTGATATTGGTAAATCCTAAAGTTTCCAAAATCGCCTGCGCTTCTTCTTTCGACTCGCCAGAAACATCCACCATGACAATGGAATTTCCTGCACTGATTTTTACTTCCACCAATTCGCCTGCATTAACGATTCTTCCGGAATCCGGATACTGGGTCATAACGCGCTTCTCGTCCACTTTGTTACTCTTATCCTGGCCTATGATTTTGAGCGTCAGATTGTTCTTTTCCACTTTCTTTGTTGCCTTGGTATCTTTCATATTAATAACTTCCGGCACATATGCCTTGCCATCTTCCAGTGCAAAGGTAGACTTCTGCGACAGGAAAAATCCCGTACATACCAGAGCCAGCGCAATACATCCCACTAAGATCTTACTCCAAAGCGGCCATTTCCCTAAATCGATTTTCTTGCGTGTTCGGAATTTACGCTTAACATTTTCTGCATCTAATTCTTCTAAAAACTGTTCTGCGGTCTGCGTCCGGTCTTCTGAAAAAACATTCATAGCATTCATCATAGCCGTCTCTTCTGACTTGGACAGCTTAACGCCCATTTTACCGATAGGTTTTACCTTATCATTTTCCGCACGCTCCATAGCGTCTTCCGGCGTTACTCCAGTCAGCATCTTATACATGGTCGCACCTACGGCATATACATCTGACCACGGACCCTGAATACCTTTACTGCGGTACTGTTCCTCCGGAGCATATCCTTCTTTCAGGATTACAGAAAGACTCTTACTATGTTGTACCGTTGCATACCGGGATGCGCCGAAATCTAGCAGTTTCACCTGTCCATCGCTGCACAAAAAGATATTATCCGGTGCAATATCTCTATGGATAATATCGCCTTTATGTACTTCCTGCAAAGTTTTCAGCACACTTTTGATAATAGGCAAAGTTTCTTCCGGAGAAAGTTTGCCTTCCCGCGTGATTCTTTCCTTTAAGGTTTCCCCTTCCAGGAATTCCATAACAATATATGCCGTATCATTGTCCAAAAAAGTATCTTTGATTTCTACAACGCCTTCCACCGCATTAAACTGTGCCAGTTTCTTCGCTTCTTCTGCAAATTTATCTTTTCCGATCGCAAACTGATTTTCTTTTTCTCCGGAATAGACCGTAATCGTTTCCTCACCCGGAACTCTGGTCGCAAATTCACTCGGAAGATACTCTTTGATTGCTACGACCTGTTCCAGAACAAAGTCCCATCCAATGTAGGTCACTCCAAATCCGCCATATCCAACGACTCTTCCAACAATGTATTTTCCATGAAGAACTGTCCCCGGCTCCATATGGTAAGCTTCTTTTGCGGGAGACCCATCTATATAGCCGCAATGCGGGCAAACATCATATTCCTGACTATAGGTTTTCATGCATCCCATGCATCGTTTTTCCATCGTCATCATCTCCTGTTGTGGCGTTTATTTCGTTACATCCACCTTATTCGGTTCAATAAATTTCAAGCTTTCATTAACATCTGTATACGTGCTGAACGTCTTTTTATTCAGCGGCAGTAAGCCCTGATTTCGAACGCAGATCACATCCTGCCCTTCTTCACTTAAAGCATATTTGATCAGCAGGCGGGCAATTTTCTGTTCCTTTTTATCAGACTGCGCATTGATGGAAATACTGTTCTTAAAAGAACCCACACTCATTCCATCCTTTGTAATCGCAGTAACATCCGAATATCCGCTCAGCGATTTCTGAATCGTCCCTTTCTCCGAAACATCACCTACATAATAGGTCAAGTCCTCCGCTAAAAATTCTTTCTGAGCCGTTTCACTGTATGTGACATCCTTCCAGCGCCTATCCCCAGTCTTCGTATATTTTGAATCAAAGACCGGATCCTTTTTATCTGCTTTATCCAGATCTACGCCATCCTCTTCTACATAAGAAATCTCTGCCTGATTGCTTAAATATGTATTCTCATATAAGACGTCCTGTGTAAATCCCAGCGGAATACTGCGACTTTCCTTGATCGCTTTGGAATGATCCCGAAGCAGATAAAATGCTCTGAGTGGCAGATCGCTCCAAATCGATTTTATGCTGGCTTTCGCTGCGGTATCATCAACATAATCTCCCATAAATACGGTCGGACCCGTGCCTGCACTGATTGCCGCATTCACTTCTTTTTCATAGGACGAAGCATCAATATATTTAAAGTCCACATCTTTTCCCTTGAATTTTTTCTCGAAACTTTCTTCCAGCTCTTTATATCGGTTTTCATCTGCATCCGTACTTACTGGAATCCAGGCGGTGATTTTACCGTTCGGCACACCCTCCCCGGAAATATCGCTATACATACCGAAATACTGATAGCTGGCAAATCCAACGATAAGTGCAACTACAATGATCGATACCGCTCTGGTCCATCTTCTGAATTTGATTTTCTGATCAGGTGATTTTACTGTTTTTTCGTGATTTAATGCCTCCAGAAACTTTCCCACGCTTGAAAAACGCACTTCCGCATTCTTGGCCATACCGGTCAAAATAACACTGTCCAGCCATGGTGGAATTTCCGCATTATAAAAGCTCGGCTTTTCCAAAGTATCCTCTACCACACGATCCAGCGATTCCACCGGCAGCTTCCCCGTAATCAATTTATACAGAGTTGCTGCAAGGGCATATACGTCCGTTCTCGGTCCCTGCCTGCTCTTGCTCCGGTATTGTTCCGGCGGAGCGTATCCAGGCTTCAGTACAACAGACAAGGTCTGAGTCTTCTCACCCGTAGATAACCGCGCTGCACCAAAGTCCAGCAGTTTGACTCTCCCATCCCTGCACAAGAAAATATTATCTGGAGAAATATCTCGATGCACGACTTTCCCTTTATGTATCGCAACCAACGCCTTCCCTACTTCATTGATCACATGGAGTGCATCATCGATCGCCATCTTCTGATCCGGAAACTGTGTCACATACGTTTTCAAATCAGTACCTTCCAGAAGCTCCATAATAATATATGCGGTATTATTTGCTTCCAAAAAACCATATACATACACGATATTCGGTTCTTTACTGAACTTTGCCATCGTACGAGCTTCCTGCAAAAAACGCTGCAGGCCTGCATCATACTGCGTTTTTTTCTCTCCGCCCAGAACAAGCACATTGGCTGTTCCCGGAACACGGTTCACCAGTCCATTGGGATAGTATTCCTTGATTGCAATCTTTATCCCCAGATCTTCATCCCATGCCATGTAAGTGACGCCAAAACCGCCGTATCCTATTACCGTTCCAATAATATAGCGATCATCCAACACTGTACCGGGCACCAGATGAGAGGCCACCTTAGGTGGAGTCCCCTTCTGAAATCCACAGTAAGGACAAATATCATATCGATCATCGTACACTTCCATGCAATTTAAACAACGAGCCATTTTGACCTCCCATTTACGCTCAGTATCATCCACCTAACTGAATCAGCCACTCCGGCTTTACTGTTAAGTTCGTGTACCAATTTACACCATAAAATATTCCTATCAGTAATAGGATCCACACTACAATCATAATGATATTTGTAGCAGATTCTTCTCTTTCAGAACTGGTATCTTCCGGCTTCTGAAAGAAAACACCTCTATTTAGAGCTTCTTCAAATTCGGATGCATTATGAAAACGCTCCGCCGGATCCAGCGCCATCGCTTTCATAATAATCCGATCGACCCAGCTCGGCAGATCTTGCCGAAGGATCCCCGGTCTTGTCATATCATTTTCTTTGGTGCGCTCCAGTGCTTCTGGCGGCACTTTACCAATAACCATTCGATAAAGAACGGCTCCAAGCGCATATAAATCCGTCCTCTCATCCTGCTTTGTCCGACTTGCATACTGTTCAGGCGGCGCATATCCAGGCTTTAAAATAACAGACAGGCTCTGGGATTTTTCTGCCGTAAACAAACGGGCTGCACCAAAATCCAAAATCTTGATGTCACGATTTTCGCATATCATAATATTACCTGGCGAGATATCACGATGAATCGTTCCTCCTTTATGAATCACCTTTAGTGCACAAGCAATTTTTTTAGCAAGCTCTATCGCCTCTTCTACCGGCATCCGCCCTTCTGGATATTGTTTCAAATAGCTTTCCAGGGTTTCTCCCTCTACATACTCCATGACAATATAGGCAGTATTATTTGCTCTTAAATAATCATATACATGCACAATATTGCTTTCTTTATTAAATTGAGCAATTGTCTTTGCCTCTTCTAAAAAACGATCAATGCCCGCATGGTATTCCTGTTCCGAATCTGCTCCCATGTTGATCAGATCCATCGTCAGAAGACTCCTGTTAACCAAGCCAGCAGGATAAAATTCCTTTATTGCCGTTTTCATTCCCAGCTGTGTATCCCAAGCTACGTAAGTAACACCAAATCCACCATGTCCAATTACAGTTCCAATAATATAGCGATCTGCAATAACAGTCCCCGGATACAAATGATATTTTATATCCGGGGGTGTACCTCTTTGAAATCCACAGTAAGGGCAAACGTCATATTCTTCATCATAAATTTCCATACAATGCAAACAACGTTCCATCTCTAATGCCTTTCTTCTAAATTTCTAATTCAAAATAAAACGTTCCTTTGGTTCTCCCAGGTAAATTTCCGTGCCTCTTGGAACCTGCATCTCAAATTCCTTAACCAGACGCTTTCCGTCACTGAAAAAGGTTCCGTTTTTCGAAACATCTTTTACTGTATATGTAGCCGTAGCCGGAACATAGGTGATAATACAGTGGATTCTGCTGACCGTTTTATTGCTCAGAATCAGATTGCACTGATCTGCATCCTTTCCCACAACCAGTACGTTATCTGCTGCAAAGACGCCTCCGGCGAACTCCCCGGCAACGCACTTTACTTCACCGTAATAATTGTTCTCATCCTGCATATCCTGTTTTTCTGATAAAAAGAATACTAACAGTCCAACGATCGCAATCACTGCGCCTGCAATATTCATATAGAGCCCAGCGTATGCTAACTCATTTGCGATCAAGAAAATGTCAATAATGATAAACCATGCTGCACCAATCGCTCCTAAAACAAAATCCAGCACTTTTTTATTCGACTTTACGAAAACAAGTACCGCTGTCATCACCATGATCAATGCTGGAGCCCAGTACAAAATAATCTTTACCAGAATCGGATAGTCTGCAAATATCTGATAATCCGTAACGGATAGTGCCGCACCGATGAGTGAGGTGGTCTCACTGGATACTAAGAAGTCCCACATTGTAGCACCAAATTCTATCGGAATAAATATGTAAGCAAGTGCAACTGCTGCTCCTACGCAATAAACTATTTTCCAAATCAAATCTTTATTTTTCATAATATGATTCTCCTATTTCTACTTTAAAAGGAATTTAATATCTCCTGGCAAAACAATGATCGAGCCCTTAGGCAATGCGGTTCGAGCGCCCGGCGTCATTCTGGCGCCATTTTCGAAGTAAACACCATTTCGCGATTCATCTGTAACAAAGAATCTGTGAGCCACACCATCATACTCGACAACACAGTGCCTGCGGCTTACTTTTCCATTAGCAGAACCCTGTCCTACAACTACCGAAGCTACCGCCGGGTCTCTTCCTATCACAATGCTCTGGTTTGGTTCCATAACAACACTTGCTCCAGCGATATCACCTGACAAGCAGCGTAAAAATCCTTCTGACACAGGCTGTGCACCATATTCTCCGTAATCAGCGCTTCCATAACGATATTTTGATTCTCCGAAAGCTAAAATCATGAAGAAGATCAATGGCAGTAGAACCAGTCCTACCGTAAAACCGCCGCCATATCCAAAGGCTACAGAAATGCGATATTTCAGCATAATAGTAATCACTATCGATGCAATTGCGCCAATAGCAGTAATGAACCCACCTATAATCATTGCCGCATTGATTCCAAGGAAGACGTTCGATAAACCTTCATAAAAGATAAAATCGCCAACAATTACCGCGCCATATGAAGCGATATACACGATAAACCACTTCGTCTGCCAGCACAACTTGAAAAATACGTACCAGTTATAAAATGGAATCAAGGATTTCCAAGGTTTCTCATTTGCTTTTTCAAATACTACCGCAATCGAAGTATAATAGGCACCAACCGCTACTACACCTATAAAAGCGGATACAACATATAAAACTACGAGACTAACTGCAAGTCCTGAAAGTAAATACAATGGATCGTAATACATTTACTTCACCTCTTCTCCTTTTACCGGCTTACTATTCTGCATCTGTCTTGTAATCATCCCATGTAAAATCAGGTCCACAGCACGGAACGAACATCAGCTTTGTATTTCCTACTGCGAGGAAGTCCTTGGCATTGATCTTGACAGCCTGAAGCACAACTTCATCATTTACATAAAACAATTCACTGGACATACCAGGCTGTGCCAAGAAGTTCCGGGATTTTGGATCATAAATAACGATCGCATGCTTTTCACGTGATACAGAAGCATCCCCCTGCAGAACAATATCATTTACCATCGGATTTCTTCCAATAAAGTTCTTGCCGGCCTTTAACGTAAAGCTCTGCCCAAACTCATTTCCTTCTACACATACCAGCCATCCCACAACAGGTTCCACTCCTACTTCACTGGAATAGAATCCAACTGTTTTTTCTGAATCATCCGGGATCGCATGAACGATACCAGGTTCCATTTTAGGCTCTGTCAACGGTTCTGTTTGATCGACTTCTCTGGCTGCTTCCTGATTTGGTGTAATATCAATGGAAACTGTCATATCTCCTGCCGGATCATTGCTGCCGATTCCCGCACAATGTGGACAGTAATCAAACTTATCGCCATCGTAATAATGTCCATTGTTGCATTTTATTAAATTCATAGGTGCTCCTCCTTCTGCTTGATTCAAGCATTACATATTTTTATTCTTATATTTCAATACAACGACTGTTGTATTATCCTGACTACCTTTACTATTCTTTAAAGCTTCTGAAGTCAAAGCTGCTGCGGTATCTTCAACAAAGTCCCCATGCTTCAACAGCTGTTCTACAATTTGATCTTCCCGCAAGGACTTATACAATCCGTCGCTGCATAACAGAACGATGTCATCATCCTGCAGCTCTAGGGGGCGAGGATGAATATCTATATACGCGGGATGGGTCGAGCCCAGATAGCTGACTAATGCATCCTTCCGTACCTTTGGATTAAATCGAAAGCTCCTGTCATGCTTCCTCTTTTTCGCCATAAAACTGTAGTTATGTTCATTGGTCAAACAGTTCAACTTACCATTCTTAAATACGTAAATCTTACTGTCACCCACAGAGGCCCAATGGAGTAAACCATTTTTAATCAAAACGAAGACTGCAGTAGTCCCTGCTTTTCCTTCTATATCCAGAATCTGCTGGTTCGCCTCATTCATGATTTCAAAAAATGATTTTTTTAAATCAGTATTTAAAACGGACTCCTCCAGCATCCTGGAAATATACTCTACTGCAGTAGCACTTGCTACTGCTCCATTTTCCAATCCTCCCATTCCATCACACACCACCGCAGCGGCATAATCCGGGAACCACGATCGATCCATAAAAAAGGCATCCTGCTGATTGCTCCTTGTTCCAACAATACTGGAACTTCCCATCAAAATATCTGCATTACTGAATTCTTTTAAATCTTCATCATCGAGTTGAACTGTCATCGCTTCCGACACAGATTCACGTAATTTTTTTTCTTTTTTTCTCATACCTTAAACACCTAATTGCAATGTGCATATTTTATTTCCAAGTACCAGTGATTGACCGGATTCCACCGTGTATTGCTGCCCTTTTTTTAGTCGTACACCATTTAAATATATTCCATTAGTAGAAATATCCATTATATGAAACAATGCATCATTCTTACCATAGGACATTACCATATGCTGTTTGCTGATCTGATTACTGGAAGATACTGCAATATTGCTGGATCCACCTTCCCTGCCCACAATCAAATCAACTCCTACAGGAAGTCTCCAAACATCTTTTTTCTTTCCATTTTCTATTACCGTAACGGAAGGAAATCCTTCTGCTTTCTTCTTTTTCTCTTCCTGCTTTAGGCTGGCAAAAGATTCTACAAAGCTTCCGGTATCCTGTGTCCGCTCTTTTGGATTTAAAACCAGCGCCCTGTCGATCGCATTAGAAATGCTGGCAGGACATTCCGGAACTTTTTCTCGCAAAGGCTCATAGGTTGTTCCCATGACCCGCTCTGTAGAAGGAGGCACTTTCGTCCCTGAAATGATGTAATACAGGATCCCCGCCAGGGAATATACATCTGTCCATGGACCTTGATCTCTTCCTGTATACTGTTCAGGCGGCGCAAAACCAGGCTTCAGAACGACAGACATACTGTTTCCTTCATTTCGCATATAATTTTTCGCATTACCAAAGTCTATAATGACTGGTTCGCCATTTTCCCTGATTAAAATATTCTCTGGAGACAGATCTCGATGGAAAATATGATACTGTTGATTAATAGTTTTTAGGGTCTCCCCAACCTTAAAAATGATGTCCGCTGCCTTATTGATAGGAACACGTCCACCATATTGCGACATCAGTCCCTTTAGCGTTTGTCCCTGAATATATTCCATAACGAAGTAAGCGGTGTTATTTTCCTGAAAATAATCTGTGATGCCAACAACATTGGAAACACCATTCAGGTCATGAAGGATAGAAGATTCCTCTAAAAACCGTTCTACCCCATGCTCAAAGATTTTCCGTTTATTTTCATATGGAATGACTGTCTTGCCATCATCCCCTCTTATGACAGTATCATTGATAAACAGCTCTTTTAATGCATACACCTGCTTGTTGTAAATGTCATATGCCTGATAGGTGATGCCGAATCCTCCGATCCCGATCACGCCTCTGATGACATATCGCTGGTTGAGAACTGTTTCCACTTTTAATGCTAAATTGCTATATTTTGCATTGCTGCTGTCCGCCATGTAGAATCGCCTCCAACTTCCAGATTACCAGTCTATTTTAATGTTCGTCTTGCCTGCAGTAATGGTGTCCCCTCTCTGAAGCTTCTGTTTCGTATATATTCGAACGCCATTCAAATAGGTACCGCCTGTACTGTCTAAATCATTTAAATAAATATTTCCCTGAGAAAATTCCACACTAAAATGCTGCCGTGACATCTTGGCATCATCAAAGTACACATCACACATACTGGATCTTCCAACAATAATGCTTTCTACCAGCGTCACTTCCTGTAAATAGGCTTTTCCACCGTTAACACTGATTGCAAGCTTTAGATCCCTGGTATTATGCTCTTTCACCTGCATATGGTATTTCCGTTGTACTTTGCTTCCATATACGATTTTTCCATCAACATTGACAATACCCTTGTTTCTTCTGATCGTCAGAAGGACAATAAGTGCGATCAAAGCAATCGCAACGATTGCAATGACCCACCAGTATTTGAGGATCAGTTTTTTCACTGCTACTGCGAAAACATCTTTCGAGTCATCACTTTTATGTGCAATGATGCCTTTTTTTACAACCGTATCCTTTTTTCCATGCAGCTGCACACGAACATCAAACTCATTTACGATATCTTCCGAGTTACGAACCTTGGTCTGAATCGTAAGGGTATGATCCAGAACATTTTTTAAATCGGATAATTTGCTGTCGATAGATTTCGCGTCAATATCTTCAATGCTTCCATTCACACTGCGGCAAAACTCGCCCAGAAGATCTTTACCAGCCTTATCTTTTCCTACAGCAAAGCCATACAGAGGAATCCCCTCTTCCAGCATTCCTTTTTTCGCTTCATCGCTGGTGATCTGTCCACCTGTGGTATCATCGATTCCATCCGTAAATACCATCGCTACATTACGATTGGAATCCTTATCATCCTCCGCTTTGGTAACGACTGCATCTATAGCTGTGTACAGCTGCGTGTTATTGTCCTTTAACGACAGCTTTTTCACAGCCTGCTCAAAATCCGTTCCTGTTGGATCCATCGCCTTTTCTTCCGCATAAACCGATTCGCCAAACGGAATCAGATACACCTTGTCTTCTTCATTTAACTGTTTTCCAAAACCAATGATTCCCTGCTTGATTGCCTCAAAAGAGTCTTCTGGTAATGATTTCGAGATATCTACCAGAATAAAATAATTGGTATTTTGATCCGTTTTCTCAAACGGTTTTACAGACTGGACATCCGTTTTCGTTTCATTGACCAGGACCTGAAGCTCCTCCTTGTTCACATCGTAGGTCTGATCCGTATCCATATAAATCGTGATATCCGGTAAAAGATTGGTAACTGTAGTTCTTTCTTTACTGATCGAAACATCAGCAAAAACTGATGTCGTTGAAAACATAAAAAAAACTGCAAGGATCAGTATTATTGCGGATCTTCTTCCCATTTTCTCTCCTCCGTACAAAATGCAATAAATATTAGTTCTGTATTCCCCATTGAAATTTTATCCCCAGTTTTTATCTCTGTGCTCCCCGCAGTATGTACCCCATTTAAATACGTCAGCGAACTTTCTTCATTGACCAGATAAAATTTAGACTTTTTATCATCAAATACAATCGACGCCTGATTTTGCAGTGAAATGCTTCGATCATCCGAAATATATACATCCATATCCGGACTTCTGCCGATCCGGTTCCAGCCGTGAAACAATTTATAATCCCTCCCCCGTGAGGGACCTTTCATGCTTACCAGCCAGCCCGTGACAAGTTCTGTTCCTGACTCGAAGTTATAAAATCCGATCGTTTTATCCGTATCGGTATTTTCTCCTGCTCCGATTTCCAGACAAACTGTCTTTTCATCATCCTCCGGCCTTTCAACGCCGATTTGTGTTTTTAACTTTTCTAAATCATCTACATAAGATTCTTTTTTTATATGCTCCAGCCCATTTTTACAATGAGGACATTCGTCAAATTTACTATCATCGTAATAATGACCCTGGCTGCATTTTATGACTGCCATTTATGATCCTCCATATGCATTACAGTTTTACAGCAATTGCAGAATAGTTATCCATGTTGTATCTTTTGCCATTCTTCAAAGCCTTTTTTTCCATAGCTCTCAGCCATTCTCCAACATCTGCGGATTTATGCAAAGTTTTTATCATGGTTTTTTCCGGTACGAATTCCCAAAATCCATCCGAGCACAGCAAAAAAGCTGCATCTTCATTACGAGGCTCCTGGATCGTAATAAATGGTTTCGAATTTTCTTCTTCCGAACCCAACACCCGAGTCAAGCGATTCCGATCCTCATGATGACGAATCTGTTTCTCCCGAATAGCTCCAGTATTGAACAACATCTGTGGAACACTATGATCCATCGATCGTTCAATCAAACAGCCTTCCTCAAAATGATAGATCCTAGAGTCACCAATATGGCCCCACATCACATAATCTTCTCCTATTACGACGATCGCCATAGTCGTTTTAAAAAATGAGTCATCATGCACTTCATTCTGCAGCTTTTTCATCATATTATGTGCAACTTGAAACGAATCCTGCAGCAGCTTATGGATCTCTTCATCTGGATTACTGATAAAATGTTTTTTCACAGCTTCCACAGCTTCTTTGGAGGCGATTTCTCCGTATCCATGTCCACCTAAACCATCCGCTAAAACAAAAACCATTTTATTTCCTGCCTGGAATGATTGAAGAAAATCTTCGTTGATTTCCCGGTCACCGGCCTTACTAATTTCTGCGTATTCCATTACGCCCTCCATAACTTATCAATAACTGACTAATGATCCGTTTGATTATATCACTCAACAAATACTCACCCTATACATATGTAACAATCAACCCTTTAAATGTAACACTTGGTTCACACCCACCCTTTGCAACACAAACCTTCATACTCCCTCCGCATATTCTCCGCCAGCCCGCAGTCCGCCGACTCCGGCAGCTTCCGCAGGCGGTTGTGTTCTGCGCCGTACAGCTTGTCCATGGCGGCCCATGCGATCCAGGACGCCTGCAGCGTCACCTCGCCGATCAGATCCCGGCTTTCCCCGATCCGGTCCGTAGGAAATTCGCAGAGCACCTCGGCCTGTCCGCCCAGATCGTCCGCCAGATAGATCTGCGACTGCTTTTCGCCGATCGCATACTGCAGCACCAGCTCTTCTTCGCGATATTTTTCCAGAAACGCCGCTTCTTCATAGCCGTTTTCCTGCAGCCACTGTGCAAATCGTTTTTCCATGCCTTCTCTCATCGGAGCTGCTTCGCTCCGCGCCTGTTTTTCCTGCATCATCTTCATCTGTATTTCCCTCCCGTCATGCAAGTTTCTGATGAAAAGGATTATACCACCGCCCTCCGCATACAAGGTTCTCGTTGTAATTTTCGGCTCATTAAATGTAATAATCGGCCATTTTGTCTGTCCGCTGCCGCCCATCGCCGAGCGTCTAAAATTTTCACAAAAATTCTAATTTACACTATTCCCCCACCCGTTCTTGATGCTATAATTGTTCTATTCTTTATCAAATTATAATTTAGGGGGATTTTGCTTTGGTTTATGCACTTGCACTTTGTTTATATGTACTTTGCTATGTGTTCGTCCAGGTCATGTTTCTGTTCTACGGCTGCCATGTGTCACAGCATAAAAGAAAGGTTTTCGTGTTCCTGGTGGGCTACACGATCCTGTTCAAGGGGATGGATTTTCTGCTGAACAGTCCCGATCCGTCAGCGATATCCACGACCACCTACTGGACCTACTGGGCCGTTCACACCCTGGACACCTTCATCCTGATCACCCTGATGGCAGTCTACGCTGACGGCACCCTGGGGCGAAACTGGGTCAAGCTGTTCTTCTATTACGACCTGGTCACCATCGGAGCCAACGCACTGGTTCAAAACAAGCTGGTCCTCTTTTTAACAGATCATCACCTGGTGGAATCCGCTTCCCTGTTTTCCGCCAGCCAGCCTAAGGATCTTCTGTGGATCCTCGCCTGGGCATACGCTGCCGCAGCCATCGCCCTGGTCATGGTACTGGTCAACAAGCCTCTGGACCGGCTCATCAGCAGGATCCCGGAAAGCCTCTGTCTGCTTCTCATGGGGATCGCCTTCCTGACCTACATCGGCAAGGTTCTCGTCATGTTCCTTTATCAAGGGGAGTTTTTCCTGTTCGACAAACGGTACGCACGTCATATCTGGCTCAATGTAGACGTCATGATGGTCATGCTCCTTTTGATCACCCTGTACCTGCTGATCACCGTTGCCCGGCAGAAGCGGCAGCTGCAAAGACTCCAGCGTCTGGAAAGCGGCATACAGCTGGGGTACTATCAGAACGTCTCAGCACTCCACGGGAGCATCCGCAGCCTGCGCCACGATCTTTCCAACCATCTGTCCGTACCGGAAAGCAGCTACCGCGACTCCCTGCTGACCATCTGCGACCAGATCGACAGCCAGATCCACCGGCAGCTTTCCTGGCAGTCCATACAGACCGAAGCGCTGTCTGCCCGTGAAAAATACGAAATCTCCCGCTACCTGCAAAACATTTTGCAAAAGAAAAAACTTCCGCCGGAAGCTCTTTGCATCGACGAGACCGAGGACGCCCTCCACGTTACGATCCGCTCGCCGAAGCGGCTGTCCCTGCTGCTCCTGAAACATCAGGCCATGTTCAAGCTGACGAAACGGATCGCCAAAACCCACGGAGGCGCCGCATCCTGGACGAAGGACGCAGACCGCTATATCTTCACGTTATCACAGCTTTCCTAGAGGAGGAGTCCCTTGCTGCAAACCATCATTGCTGACAGTATCTTCATCCCCATGTACGTATTTCTCCAGTTGTTCGTCTGTCTGAAATGCGTTGGGATCACCACCAATAAAAAACGGGCTTTCTGGATCATTTTGATTTCCACCCTCGTGCTGGAGATCATCAACTGCTGGATCCAGGCACAGCCCGGCTACGCAGATTCCATGCTTTTACAGACTCTGCATTCCATCGTCCACGCCCTCAGCACCTTCATCATACTGGCGGTCATCGGCATCGACGGCAGCGGGTATCTGCCGCGGAATTTCATCCTGATTTTCTTCTACATGGACTTCCTGACGAGCCTGCCCATCGCACCGTCAGCCCTTCTTTGGAACATGGTGCTCTATAAATACCTGCCGGAAGACGGCAACAACGTAGCGGGCAGCTATCACGCTTCCCTTGAAATAGACGTGATCAACCTCGTCGTCTGGGCGGTGATGATCCTGACCATCATAGGCGTGTCGCTGCTGTTCAACCGGAAGCTGAAAGCCCTGCTTTCCAAAGTGCCGGACATCATCTGTCTGCTGTTTTTCGCCATCACATTCTTTGCTTACGTGATCCGTGAAACCGTACTCCTGACTCATCAGCAGTACATCGCAGCCAACTACATCACCGAGGAAGCCTTTCTTCCGGTCATGTTCAACCTGTGTCTGATCCTGCTTCTTCTGCTGGCGGTCATCATCCTGCTGCTCCTGTGGTTCATCCTGCAAAAGCGGCAGCTACAGCACATCCAGCGTCTGGAAAGTGCCATGCTCCTGGACTATTACCAGAACGTCTCGGTGCTCCACGGGAGCATCCGCAGTCTGCGCCACGATCTTTCCAATCATCTGGCGATACCTGAGGAAACCTACCGTGACTCACTGCTGACCATCTGCGACCAGATAGACAGCCAGATCCACAGCCAGCTTTTTTGGCAGTCCATAAAGACCGAAGCCCTGTCCTCCCGCGAAAAATACGAAATCTTCCGCTACCTGCAGCTGGTGCTCCAGTCTGCAAAGCTTCCGCCGGAGGCTCTTTGCATCACAGAAGGATATGACTCGATCCGCTTTACCATCTCTGCTGCAAAGGGACTTCGTCTGGCACGTCTGAAAAACCGCCCGCTATTTCTCCTGCTGAAGCGCATCGCCGTCTCCCACGGAGCACGGGCGGCATGGAAAAAAGCGGAGCACGGCTATCGTTTGCAGTTTACGGATTTCAGAAAGGAGGGCTAAATGCTTCACACATATCAACTTATCATGATACTGGTATTTCTGGTGATTTTCTGCTGTGCTCAGCTGTTTCTCGTTTTTAAATGCATCGGCGTCAGCAGCAACCGAAAGAAAGTATTCTGGCTTCTCATCACCTATACGATCATTTTCAAAGCCGTAGAATCGTATCTGGAACTGCTCCCGGAATTCGATACATCCTTAGCGCTGCAAACCACCCATTCGCTGGTCCATGCGTTCAATACGTTTATCCTGCTGACCATCATAGGGGTCTATGCGGACGGCTACTTCCCGCGAAATTTTGTGATCACCAGCTTTTACTATGACTTCCTGACGGCTTTGCCGTTCACACCGGCGGCTATTGTCACAAAAGTCCTGGGCGACCGGTTCCTTCCGCCAAATCCGGGGGAATTTTCAGGATACCCGGCAGGCTGCATGATCCTGCTGGCATCCTGGTTCTCTGCTCTTCTCACGATCATGGGAGTCTATTATATATTCGGCAAGAAGCTGCGCTGGCTCTTTGAAAAGATTCCGGATAAGATCTGTCTGCTGTATTTCCTGCTTTCCTTCGGAGTTTACGTGCTCCGTCAGGTCATGCTCCTCAGCAGCAACGAATATGCCCTCAATAACAGTACAACGGCCCAGTTCATCAACAGCTATATACAGGACTTTTCCTATGGACTTCTGGGAATCCTGCTAGTGATCATCATTCTGCTGATCCGGCTCACATTTCACAGGACGCAGCTGAAAAGACTCCAGCGCCTGGAAGGCACCATGCTCCTGGATTACTACCAGAATGTTTCCATGCTCCACGGGAGCATCCGCAGCCTGCGCCACGATCTTTCCAATCATTTGGCCGTGCCGGAAGAAAGCTACCGGCAATCTCTGATGGGGATCTGCAAAGAGATCGACGGACAGATCCACCAACAGCTGGCCTGGCAGACGCTGGACGTTCCGCAGCTTTCCTCCCGTGAAAAATACGAGATCTATCAGTATGTGCAGCAGCTTTTGCAGAAGAAAAAACTGCCGCCGGACGCTCTTTGCATCACAACAAAAGAAAATCAGTTATCGCTCGCCATTGATACCACTGGAAGGCGTCCGCTGCACCCGGCGCTGCTCCGCGGCTCCAGCTTTTTTCGGATGCTACTGATCATACTCAAACAGCACAACGGTACTGCCACCTGGCAGAAAGGAGAAAATTCATGTACTCTACACCTACACTTTTAACGATCCTCGCATTTCTGGCGCTGATCAACATCGTCATCATCATCTCGCTGTATCGTGTCAACCGGAAGCGGAAACAGCAGAACGAAAAACTGATCTCAAGCTGGCAGCTGCAGAACCAGTACATGGATCACAATGTGGAATTCTGCAAGCGTGCCGGGGAGATCACAAAACAGGTGCGTGACGCTATCGAGTCCTTTGATCCCAAAGCGCAGGAAGAAGACTGCTTAGAGGAATGCAGCCAGCTGCTCCGCTACATCCACGGTGGGAGCACGGCGCAGGAAGCGCTCATTGCCGACAAGAAAACAAAATGCGAACAGCTGGGGATCCGGTTTGAAGATGAGATCCGCGCGCTGCCTGATCCGGCGGTCATGCAGGAAATCGACATGATCTCTCTCATGGGAAATCTTCTGGACAATGCCATCGAAGCCTGCCAGGTCAGCGGTCAGGAGGAACCGTATCTGCGGTTTTCCAGCGTGATCCGCAAGAAGGTCTGGATGGTGGAAGTTTCCAACAGCAAGGATCCCGGTCTCTCGCCAAAAAAGGACGGCATGAAAACCACCAAGGACGACCGGACCAGCCATGGTCTGGGCATGGGGATCATCCAGTCCATCGTGTCCCGTTACAGCGGATCCATTACTATGAACGATCACGGGGACAGCTTCGAGACCAAGGCGATGCTGTTTCTGAGAAAGCCGTCCCGCCGCAGCCGGAAAGCATCAAAAGCATCGAAAACTGCGTAAGAGGCGCTAACGCGCCCCAGTATCGTACATACAGCAAAAAGCCGACTGAGAACCAGTCGGCTTTTTGCATAAGGGGTCTATGGTCGGCGGAGCTGAGACTGCTGCCGCCGAGAAGCAATTATATCGATAAAAGTATGGATTTTCACAATCAGGCGTGCGCTCCCAGCGGAGTCCCGCCGCAGAATTCGCCGCCATCCAGATACGAGAGGAATCTCTCCCGGACGTCGATGTAATAGGTTTTGCTGATGGGGATGCTCTTGCCGTTTTCACAGACGAATTTTTTCTCGCTGAGTTCGCACACTTTCGTCAGATTCACGATATAGCTGTTGTGACAGCGAACGAACCGGGGATCCAGTTTTTCCTTGAGATCTTCGAATTTGCCGTAATAGGAAATCTCCCGATCCTGGGTATAGACATGGATCTTTCGCTTCTCGCTTTCAAAGCAGAGTATCGTATATAAAGGGATCTTGTAGATGCCCTGTTTATTGCTGATGACCAGATAGCTTTTTTTCAGATCCTGCAGGCGTGATCCCGCCTTATTTAACGCCTTCATTAAAAAAACCGGTTCGATCGGCTTCTTTAAAAAATACACGTGATCCACGCTGTACACATCCAGATAATACTTGTCCGTTGACGCCATGAAAATGATCTGAGAATGGGGCTGCACCGCCAGCACCTTCTGTGCCAGCTGAATGCCGCCGTTGTCCACGCTGATATCAATCAATATAATATCGGATTCCTCCGGTCTTCCCGTCGTATAAAAGTCCAGATCCTCTTTCTTGGAAAACAGTCGTATTTCCTTTACTCTCTCCCCTGCAAGCCTGCGGATCCGGTGTCCCAGATCCTGCATAAACTTCTCGTCCTCAGAGCAAATCAAAATTTTCCACATATCATTCACCTCTAGTTTTGATAGTTTAAATCAAGCCTCGAGTTTTTACTGTGGTTTTGTAATAAGAGGGCGTCTAAATGTAATGTTTAATTTTTCAAAAGAAATTAGCACTCACCTCTTGACAGTGCTAACAATCGTGCTATAATAGAATTGTACCAAGGGGGTACAGGAAATGAGATCCCTGAAAGGGGGATCGGGAATAGAGATTAAAGAGATTGCGGATGACCGCAAAATAAGGATGATAATCCAAAAAGGGAGAGATGACATATGATGAGAAACAGTTTGTGGAACAGAGATTTATTTGATGGCTTTATGAGCGACATGTTTGAGGACGACTTCTTCGGAGGTAAGAATCCGCTGTACGGCAAACACGCCAAGAACATGATGAAGACCGACATCAGAGAAACGGAAGACGGCTATGAACTGGACATCGACCTTCCGGGATTCAAGAAGGATGAGATTCAGGCAGAGCTGAAAAACGGATATCTGACCGTATCGGCAGCCAAGGGACTGGACAAGGATGAAGAAAACAAGAAAGGCGAATATATCCGCAGAGAACGGTACGCCGGCTCTATGAGCAGAAGCTTCTACGTTGGCGAACATCTGGATCAGCAGGATATCAAGGCTAAGTACGAAGACGGCATCCTGAAACTGTCCGTACCGAAAAAAGACGTGAAAGAACTGGAACAGAACAAATACATTGCAATCGAAGGGTAATCGCTACCCCCGTAATACACCTCTAAAAAGCGGCGCATACGCCGCTTTTTTGTTGTTTATAAGCCTCTTACACCGCCTTCCGGTACACCGCATAGGCGAAAGCTGCCGTCACGAATTCTGCGACGGCAAAAGCCATCCACACGCCCTTTGCACCAAAGACCCGGCTGAGAAGAAAGGCCGCCGGAATAATGATCACCAGATAGCGTGAGAGGGATACCAGAAGGGACTGCATCCCCTTCCCCAGTCCTTCCAGCACCCCGGAAACGGTGATGGAAACCGCAGAAACGATGAACCCGAAGCTGATGTAGTGCAGCGCCGTGACGCCGATCTGCAGGGTGGATTCCTGGGTGGTGAACAGCCCGATGAGGGCATGGGGCATGATCCAGGAGAGTAGCATTCCCACCGCCATAACGCCAGCGGTCAGTTTCAGAGTCACAGAGAAGATCTTATGCACCCGGTCCATCTCACCGGCGCCGTAATTGTACCCCACCAGCGGCCGAATGCCCTGGATGACCCCGTTGGCCGTCAGGTAAATAAACGTCTGCAGCTTGTAATACACTCCCAGCACAAGGACGTAGCTCTGGGAGAATCCCGCCAGGATCCCGTTCAGCGCGGAGATCAGCAGCGACGGCAGCGCCATGTTGAGAGTCGCCGGGATCCCCACGCCATACAAGCGAAACAGCAGCTTCCGATCCCGCACCAGCTTCCTGCGGCTGACCTTTACCGGCAACTTGCCCGCTGCATACACGATCACATACACCAGGAAGGTCACCGTCTGTCCGATCCCCGTAGCGTAGGCAGCACCGGCGATTTCCATCCGCGGAAACGGTCCGATCCCGAAAATCATCAGCGGATCCAGCACGATGTTGGTCACAAACCCGCAGATCATGCTGACCATGGACACCTTCATCAGGCCGGTCGCCTGAAAGATTTTTTCCATGGCGATCCCCACCGTCACCATGACGGCGAAAGCAAAGGCCCGGACAGAATACGCCAGTGCCATGCCCACCACCGCTTCATCCGACGAGAACATCCTGAGAAACAGCGGCATCCCGCCGATGCAGACCACCGTAAGGATCACCCCGTGAAAAATGCTCAGCAGCACCCCCTGAGAAGCCGCGTTGTCCGCCCGCAGCTTGTCATCCGCACCCAGATAAAAGGCCACGCTGGCATTGATCCCCACGCCGAATCCCACGGCGATGGCCGTGATCAGGTTCTGCACCGGATACACCAGCGCCAGCGCCGTCATCGCGTCCTCGCTCAGCTTCGCCACGAAATAGCTGTCCACGATGTTATACAGCGAATTCACCGCCATGGAAATGACCATGGGCAGCGACATGGAAAGCACCAGCGGCAGGATCTTCTGTTCTCTCATAAATGTCTGTGTCATTGCAAGTCCCCTCACGTTTCTATCTATATTTTTATTCATAAAAAAACGCCGCATAGCGGAACGATCTCCGTTATGCGGCGAAAAAGATTTCTCTGAAAAGTCCACATTTCCGCTAAAAACCTGTCAGATTCTCAGCGGTTTTATGGATGTATTATGGCATAAAACTGCCTGCATGTCAAAGGGATTTCATGAGATTTTGCGAAAGCTTCCGGCACACCATATTATGGGGCTGGATCTGCAAAGATTCCGCAAACGCTTCCTGGGCAGCCTGACGCTCCCCGTCGAAGGCTTTGCACAATCCGATACCGTAATACGCCTCGTAGCAGCGGCTGCAGATCTCGTCGTGACACGGCACAGTGTTGGCTGCCCGCTCGAAGATCTCGTAGGCCTGCTGCGACGCCCCCGTGAAATACAGCAGGAACGCGTACTGACACAGATGGTCGGGGCGACTCAGCTTTTCCACCGAAACGTGGGTGTCGGCAAAAACCTTGAGCGCCGCCTTTGCATAATCCTCTGCTCCGCTCCGCTTGCCCCAGAGAGCCTGACAGAGCACCATCCAGCTGTAATGCTCGACGTTCTCCGGCTCCCGTTCGATGAGTTTTCGCAGAAGCCGCATAGCGCTCCGGTAGCTTCCCCGCAGCACATGCAGGATCGCGCAGAGCTGTTCCCCATCGTAGGAGCTGAGACTTTCCGCCAGCTTGCCTGCGATGGCAAGTCGTCCTTCCTCCATGAGAAGCCGGATGGAAAGTTCCCCGTATTCGTCGTTGAACACCGTCACTCCGGCGTTCTTTCGGAGCCGTTTCAGGGTACGGGAAGCGCCTTTGAAATTGCCCGAAGACCGCTGGATCTCATACAGCATGTACAGCCATTCCGGATTGTTGCCGCCGCTGTCCAGCGCCGCCTGCAAAATCGCTTCCGCCTCCCCCGGCCTGCCCTGTTTGCAGAGGCAGATGGCCATCTCCGAATAGCACGGGACATCGCCGGAAGCCCGACTGTCCAGCTGCTTTTCGTAGATTTCCATGGCCTTGGCGTAATCGCCCTTTTTCAGAGCGTAGGCGCTGCAAAGGGTATAAGTCTCCTTCTCGTCTCCGCCCAGTCTGCAGAACGCCGCAATATCTCCTGCAAAGGCCTCGTCCATGCCCAGTTCCATGGCGCAGGCTGCCTGTATCAGGTAATAGTCCCGGTCACCTGTATTGGTGATCATCCGGTCGCAGTACACCATGGCCGCCTGCCAGTTTCCCGCCTCCGTCTCGCAGTCGATGACCTTGGCCAGCGCCGTTTCCAGATAAGGATCCGCCTTGTGGGCTTTGCGATAACACGGCGCCGCCCGCTCCGGCTTCACCTCCGAATCTTCGTGGAGCTGTCCCAGCATCATCCAAAGCTGCGCGCAGTCCGGAAGCTCTTTTAATGTATTTTCCAGATTGCGGATCTGGGAGATGACAACGGCTCCCGTCGCCTCCCGCATAAGAAAATACCGCTCGTAGACCGGATACAGGAACGCCTTGTCCACCATTCCCTTTTTCTCCGTTTCCGTCTCGATCAGATTCCGGTAAATTTCCTTCGCTCCGCGGTAGTCTTCCTGCATCTCGCAGATCTGACCTTTTAAATAATTACGGTATTTTTCATCGATCTTGCCGTACAGCAGATCCGTTTCTTTCTGAGCATCCTTCAGCTCTCCCTCGTCTATGGAAGCCTGTGCCATTTCATACAGCGCTTTCACAAAGGAGGGATCGTTTTCCAGCGCCAGTGCAAAGAGGGCGTGGGCGTGGCGATACTTTTCCTGCTTCGCCATACAGCGTCCCAGTTCGTAAGCAAAGAACGGATTTTCCGGCACGTGGAACCGCAGGGTGCTGTAGATCCGCACCGCTTCCGAGATCCTGCCGGACGTCAGACACATGGCTGCGTAGGTCAGGCGATACCGCATCCTGTTAGGATATTTGCTGCAAAGACCTTCGATGATCTCATAGGCCTCCGCCGCCTTGCCTTTTTCAAACAGGAGACGGGCCTTCATCTCCCGGATCCGGTCGAAGTCCTCTCCCGCCAGCGGGATGTTTCCCTTATAGCAGGCTTCGATCAGTTCTTCTGCAAAGGTTTTCTGCTCCGTGGCAAGATACGCCTCAGCCAGGTTTACCGGCCAGAAGCCATCTTTTGAGCCCTTGGTCCGGTTCCTCCGGCAAAGCTGGATCGCCTGCTCGTACTGTCCCGTCAGCATGGCGTACTCGCAGATCGTCCGGTCTTCTTCCTCCAAAAGCTGATCCGGCTTGCGGTCTTTTAAGATCTTCTTGCAGGCGTCCTCCAGGATCTTCAGCTTGAGCGGCATGATAAACGGCTCGTAGCCCAGATCCTCCACACGCTGTGCAAATTCCTGCGCTTCCTGCCATTTCCCGTTGTAATATTTCGAGAAAAAAAGTCCGTAGATCAGGTTCCGGTCATAGCCTGCCGGATGGAGCTTTTCGGCGGCTTCGAACTGTTCTTCCGCCTCCGGATACAAGCCCAGCTCCATAAAAATATTGCCTGCTTCAAAGAATTTTTGATAGCTGTTTTCCAGATCCCTCAAAGCTTCCAGCGCCTTGCCGTACTCCTTTTTTTCTGTGAAATAGCGACTTTCCGCCAGCGCCAGATAAGGATGGGTGACACCGGTATTCTGCACCTCTCTCAGCTTCGCCAGATAGGCCTCTTCCTCGGAAGGATCCATTTCATACAGCTGCATAAAATACGCCAGAAACTGGTCGTAGTCCAGGGTCTCATCCAGCGGCTCAAACAGCCGGTACGGCGGGAATTCCTCCCAGGTCAGCAGCTCCTGCCGGTAGTAGTCGAAGGCTCCGATGCTGTAATGTTCTAAAAAATATTCTTCCTGTTCCAAGTAGTGAAAGGTGTTTTCCAGAAGCTTCACGATCTTGCGTGGAATATGACCGTAGGTCAGCATATACCGCAGGATCTCATGGCTGATCTCGATCGCCTTTTCCCGCTGCGCGAACTCCGGTCTCCGCAGGAAATAAAACCATTCCTCCGGATCGTTTCGCTTGATGAAGGATCCGTACATAGCGTCCAGGTGATCCACCCATTCCATCCTGTATTCTACATTTTTGATCTCGCCCATGACGTCCTCCTTACTCTTTCCAGTACCAGTACGGTAAAATCATCGCATCCGGTCCGTCGTCGGGCAGGATCAGCATAGGATAGGTGATTTCCGGCGTCAGGATCTTCCCCGGCAGGTGATCCCTGCTGACTAAAATGGTGGTCATCCACACTTCCCGGTTCTCCATCACATCCCGCGGCAGTCGGTAATGAAAGTACCTGCCGGCTTCATCGGCCAGCTGATCGGCGATCCGCTGCACGCTGGGAACATAGCCGTCCTCCCCTTTCAGCTCAAAAAGGGCGCTGGCCCATCCCAGCAGCTCCCGGGGATTTTGCAGGAAAAACGGTTCCTGCGTATAAATGAATGTTGCCGGAGAATCTCCCCTTCCTGCTGCAAACAGCAGCTCGTTTGCCTGCACAATGGCTCCCAGCGCCACCTGTCCTTCCTTGTAAAACCGCTGCTGCCGCCGCGGCTCAAAGAGGGGCAGCAGCCCATCCGGCTCCTCCGCATATCTGCCATAATCATCATATTCCGGCTTCGCCCATTCCGGGCATTTCAGGAAATTCCGCGCTTCTATCTCTCTGTGCTGTTCAAAATAGTTCCGCGTCCCCTCGTACGTGTAAGCGATATTTTTCGCTTTTCTTTTAAATAGTGCCATATCTTCTTCCTCCTGGCACTATCATACCCTATTTCATCAGAATTTTCAAAAGTTTTAAATCTTTTTGGCTGTTGGGGGTGTAACGTATCGGCAGATCCAGCCAGTTTTTCTTCTCTAAAACGCTCTTGCGATGGGAGAAAGTCCGGAAGGATTCTTTGCCGTGATAGCTTCCCATGCCGCTGGCTCCCACGCCTCCGAACGGGATGTTGGGGTTGGCCAGGTGCACGATGGTGTCGTTGATGCAGCCTCCGCCGTAGGAAATATTTCTCGTGACGAAGTCTTTGCCTGCCGCCGAAGTGGTAAAGTAATACAGCGCCAGCGGTTTCGGGCGATCCTTGATGGCGTCGGCCGCTTCCTTTAAGCTGGAAAACTTCAGCACCGGCAGCAGCGGTCCGAAGATCTCATCCTTCATGATCTCCGAATCCCAGTCGGCTTCGATCAATGTCGGTTCGATCTGGCAGGTGTCGGCATTCCTGCCGCCTCCGTAGATCACATCGCTGGCTTCCACCAGGGCCGCCAGACGGTTGTAATGCTTTTCGTTGATGATCTTCGGATAGTTGCCGTCCTGCAGAGGCCGCTCCCCATAAAATCCAACGATATATTTTTTCATCTGTTCGATGAGTTTCTCGTAGATGCTCTCGTGAGCCAGCACATAGTCAGGCGCTACGCAGGTCTGACCTGCATTGAGGAGTTTGCCCCAGATGATCCGTCGAGCACTTAACGTGATATCCGCAGTCTCATCCACGATGCACGGGCTCTTGCCGCCCAGCTCCAGTGTCACCGGAGTCAGGTTTTTAGCCGCCTTCTCCATGACCAGCTTACCTACCGTGGTGCCGCCGGTGAAGAAAATATAGTCAAAAGGCTGATCCAGCAGATCCTGGTTGACCTCCCGTCCGCCTTCCGCCACCGAAATGTATTCCGGCGGGAAGTTTTCCGTTATGATCTTTTTGATCACAGCGGACGTTGCCGGAGAGTAATTGGACGGCTTGACCACCGCACAATTTCCCGCTGCCAGACATCCTGCCAGAGGCACCAGTGCTAGCTGCAGCGGATAGTTCCACGGCGCCATGATCAGCACTGAACCATAAGGCTCGCTGTAGATTTTGCTGGTGGACGGGAAGTGAACGATCGGGGTCATCACCCGCTTTGGCTGCATCAGCTTGTGGAGATTTTTCAGCATACAGCTGATCTCCTCCAGAACCATTCCCGTCTCCGTCTCATAGGTTTCGAATTCCGATTTGTTCAGATCTTTGCGGAGTGCCTGACATATCTCACCTTCATGTTCCAGGATCCCTTCCCGCAGCTTTTCCAGCTGAAGTCTGCGGAAATTCTCCGACATGGTGAGTCCGCTCTTATAAAGCTCTTTCTGCGCCTTTACGATTTCTTTCATATCCTATACCAGTCCCTTATCCGTTTTCTTAACGTGCTTGAACACTTCTTCAAAGCGGTTGAGCGCCTCGTCGATGATCTCCGGCGTATCTGCCAGCGACGTGTACAGACGGCTTCCTGCCAGCGTTACGATGCCGTTGGCCATGTATGCAGCTCCCATCTTCTCCATGGAATCTTTTCTCACATACATCATGTCCTTGTGCTTCAGCAGCCCCACAGCGGACTTGACGAAATGCATGGAGGAGAAGTCGAAGCTCATAGCTCCGGTGCATTCCAGATGCACGATGGAACCCTGGTTGTAGGCTACGAACGGCAGAGCGTATTTTTCCAGCAAATCTTTTAATCCGTCGCAGAGTCTGTCGCCCATCTTTCCAGCCACTTCACAGGCATTGGTCCGTTCGATTTCCTGGATCGCTGTGTAGCCTGCCAGGCAGGATAGCGGGTTAGCCGCCAGCGTACCGCCAACGTATGCTCTGTGTTTGCCTGTAGCCAGACCTGCCGCCATCAGCTGTGCGTATTCTTTCTTGCCGCCGACGCCGCCTGCAGCCGGATAGCCGCCCGCTACGATCTTTCCGAAAATCGTCAGATCCGGAACCACATCGAAGTATCCCTGCGCACCGGAGAGCGCCACGCGGAAGCCGGTCACAACTTCGTCGAAGATCATCAGCGCGCCGTATTTATCGCAAAGTTCCCGCACGCCCTTATTGTAGTTTCTCGCTACCGGACGAGTGCCGCTTTCCGGGCCTACCGGTTCTACGATAACAGCCGCAGTGCCGCCTTTTCTTCTGTTGCGCTTGAGCATCTTTTCCAGCATTTCCAGATCGTTTGGACGAACTTCGTCGGTCAGCTTGTATGCGCCACGCGGGATCCCGTGAGATTCCAGCAGTGCTCTGCTTCCTGGAATTTTCAGACCATATACCATCTGATCCGACCAGCCGTGATATGCACCGCCGATCTTGATGATCCGCTTATGATCCGTCGCAATACGAGCGATACGCAGTGCTGCCATAACGGACTCCGTGCCGGATCCCAGCATACGGAACATCTCTACGTTAGGCATGTGCTTGTTGATTTCTTTGGCGATAAGCATTTCCGATTCGTGAAGCAGACCGGTTACAGGACCGCAGGTATTTAATAAATCGATGACCTTTTCCCGCACAGCCGGATAGTTGCTGCCCAGGATGGTCGGACCGCCCGCCTGCAGGAAGTCAATGTATTCATTGCCGTCCTGATCGTATAAATATGCGCCGTCAGTCTTTGCCATGCACATCGGGAACGGCTTGTTGAACGCCAGATTGTGCTGCACACCTCCCGGTATGTACTTCTGGGATTCCTCGTAAATCGCCTTGGATCCCTGGCACTTCTCATCAAAATATTTCATGACTACATTGTCGTAGTAATCGTCGTCCACCTCCCAGATCGGCTGGCTGGTCAGGTGCTTTAATTTACGGTTGATCTCTGCCGGATCGTCCCATCTGCTGATTCCACAATTTTTCATCTCATACGTCTCCTTTTCTCTATCTATCTTCTTTTTCCCGTTGTTTCTGTGCGAGATTGTTGGTGTCCAGGGTTTTGCGGAATACCACGAATCTGTCGTACAGATACTCAGTTGTTATATTCAGTCCCATATTGATTCCCGTTACGATGTACTCGTTCCAGTGAAGGCTCTCCGCCAGGTAGTTTCCCAAAACCGTCGTCACCGGAGTAAACACGCAGTAAAATGCCAGGATCTTGGCCATGGCCACCGGCACATTGGCTACTGATTTGAACGTGAACTTCCGGTTCAGTGTGAAGTTCCAGATCACCGATAAAATCAGTGCGATCAGGTAACATGGCCAGTACGGCCAGTCGGTCAGCTCGTTGAGCAGGGTGAAAGATATGATTTCGATCACGCCCGCCGATATGGAAAACATAATGAATTTAATGACCCGCAAGGTCTCTTTTCGCTTCTCCGAAATCATGTTTCTAGACCTCCTGATCTTTCTGTTTCGAGTACTTGTTGAGGTAAACGAAATGCATCAGCGCCACATCGACCGGGCTAAGTTTTTTCTCTTTGCCGTACGCTCTGGTGTGGGCTGCACACAGGCAGGCTTTGTCCACCAGAAGTTTCATAGCGTGAAGGTCGTCTTCGCTTTCCGCACGGATCACAGCACCGCAGTCCGGTACCAGAACCGCATTGTATTTTCCCATCATGTGCTCTACATCGGACAAGTCTTTTGCCAAAGGGATCTTGCCACCGATCATCTGAGCCATATCGTCCACCTGGGCGCGAACAGCTTTTTTCCGCTGCAGACAAGCATCTACTGCCGGAGTCCGGAAAATCTGTGCATATCCATACTTGTTTTGCAAAAATCTCGCCAGGACTTTTGCAGCCGCGCCAGGTTTTTCATCCGTCTCTGAGGCTCGCTGTGCGCTTTGCAGGTAGGCGGCGCATATGTTTCGCCGGCAGATTTTTTCCAGCAGTCGCACCCGCGCCATAGCCTGCTCTTTATCCCGTCCGCAGACCAGCACGCCGTGATGCACCATGAGGACTGTTTGTATACCCTGCTGCAGAACATGGTCTACCGCATTGGTCAGCTTTTTCATGCCGGGAAGTCCGTAAGCTGCGGCTCCCAGTCCGCCCAGCTCTTTTCGCTCTGCATCGGTGATCTGCAAAGAATCTATACCGGTCAGTCCGATGGCCGTGGCATAATTCTGATGGGTGTGGATCACGAAGTTCACCTCTGGGAACTGCCGGTACGCTGCGATGTGAACGCCACGCTCGCCGGATGGTTTTCGCCTGCCTTCCCACTCGCCGCTTTCCAGATCCAGCAGAACGATATCCTCTTCGGTCGTCTGCATGTAGTCCAGTCCGCTAGGGGTGATTAGACAGTGACCGTCATCCACGCGGCAGCTGGTATTACCCCAGGTCCGGGCGACGATGTTTTCTTCCAGAAGCTCCCGTCCGGTCTCCACCAGCAGTTTCCGCTCTGTACTGTTGTTCATAGTTCTTCTCCTTTATTCACTTCTGCCTTCGTTTAATATGGTAAAACTCTCTTTATTTTGTGCATATAATTTGCGGAATACTTTATAGTTTCTCTCATAAACATCCCTGTTTTCAGGCTCCGGCTCATACCGTGCCCGAACTGGAATATAGCGTTCCACCTGATCGAAATCCGCGATGGCTCCGCACCCGACGGCCACCAGGATCGCCGCTCCGATGGAACCTACATCCTTGGTATTCTCTACCGTTTCTACCGTACGTCCCGTGATGTCCGCCAGCATCTGGCATGTCACCGCCGAAAGTGCGCCGCCGCCAACAAAACGGATCGTCCGTGACGTCTTGACTTTCTTGTCCTCGCACTCCAGCATCCATCGCAGATGGAAGCAGATTCCTTCTAAAACAGCCCGGATCATCTCCGTCTTGCCCGTGCCGATCCTGATGTTAAAAAACATGCCGGCTGCATTAGGGTCCTCAAACGGGCAGCGATTTCCGTGTAGCCAAGGGGTAAATATGACGCCGCCTGCTCCTGCCGGAATTTTTTTCACCGTGTCCGACAGATAATCATAGAGACTTTCGTACAGGCTTTCCGTACTTTCGGCAACATCCGTCTTGTCTAAATAAACGCCGATCTCATCCAGAGCCAGATGCTCCTTTACCCATTGGAAACACTTGCCTGCCGTCTCCATCTCTGCAAAGTAATTATACCGTCCCTGCTGTGCGCCGACAATCCCGGCGATCATGGAACTGATATCCACCACCTGCCGGTCGATGACGGTCCCGATCCATCCGGATGTACCGGAATACACATGGGTCTTTCCCGTCTTCGTACAGCCTGCACCTACACCGATGAGGGTAGCATCCCCACCCCCGCCATATACGCAGGTCCCCGGGGAAAGTCCCAGCTCCGACGCGGCCTTTGTAGTAAGCTGACCGGCGACGTCCGTGCACTCGATCAGCTCGGGGAGGTGCGCAGGATCCACGCCGTACATGCGGCAAAGATCCTTGTTCCAGCCTTCTTTGCCTTTTCGCGTATCGTATAAAAAGGTAGCATAGGCCGAGTCCCGGGTCATGATAAATCGGTCCGTACAGCGACTGATGAGGTATTCCTTCACATCCAGCCATTTGTGTACTTTAGCGAAGATCTCCGGTTCGTTCTGCTGGACCCATTTGTATTTCCAAAGTGGGTCTTTCACGCTGGTGGATGCTGCGTGGGTCGCCCGCAGGCTTTTCAGCAGCATCCCGATGTTGACTCCGGCGACCTGTATGCCGTGGCCCTGGCAGTCCTTCATTTCCTTCTGTGCCCGCTGATCCATATAGCTCATGGGCCGTCTGAGGGCTTTGCCGTTCTTATCCACCAGGACAAGGCCCTGCATCTGGGAGCAGAAAGAGATCCCGTCGATCTGCTCCGGCGGCACCGAGCTTTTTTTCATCAGGCTGCGAGTTGTCTCGCACATGGCGCTCCACCACTGGTCTGCGTCCTGTTCCGCCCCGCCGTTTTCCAGGATATATAAATCATACCCCTGATAGGCATCGGCTACCAGCTCCACAGTCTCTCCAATGGCAATCAGACCGGTCTTCACACCGGTCGTTCCAATATCGTATGCTATCACATGCAGCATGCTCATTCTCCTTTCTCAAGGTTGTTTACTATTCCACAGTCTTCATCTGCAAAGCCGCTTCGATGAAGCGGGTCAGGCTGTCTGCCATAACGTTCTCGTCGTCCGCTGCGTCTCCGCAAAAGAGCTTCATACGATCTTTATAGTAATCGCAGCTGTAGGAAAACTGCAGCATCATCAGCAGGTTGTCGAAGAAAAATGCCAGGATCCCCGCATCTGTTTCCGTGGTGATCTGTCCGTTTTTCTGCGCCTGTTCGATAAGACCACGATAGGCTTCTGCTGATCTGCCTTCGATCCGGTTCACCAGGTCTTTTGCGTATTTCCGGCAGCTTCCCGACATGATCTCATTGTACATAGCGTTATAGTTGGAGTGGATCTTCGAGTTGGAGATCAGTGCCGCCACGATCTTTCGGATGCAGTCCTGCAGATCCTCGGCCTCTGCTACCGCCTCCCGCAGCACATCGTTGAGCAGCTCCAGACTGTGATCCAGACATCGAAGAAAAAATGTATCTTTATCTGTAAAATATTTATAGATCACACCGACGCTGACACCGGATTTTTTTGCGATGCTGCTCATGGCTGCGCCCTGCAGTCCTTTCTCGACGAACTCGTCGATCCCCGCTTCTAAGATAGCATCGATGGCATCGTCTTCCAGTTTTTTATACATATTCGATCCTTTCATGTCGTGAATCATTATTCACAAGTTAGTTCCATTATATCCTATTTACAGTCAATTGCAAAGAAAAAATCCCCGATCTGCAGAAAATACTGCAAGTAAAAACGGTCCTCACATGAGGACCGCCCTTGTCACTGCCTGCCGCATCTGTTCCTTCGCGACATCATATTCATATGCATGATTGGAGAGGAACTCCTCCTCTTCCGTCGAATCGGCATTGACCTCCTGCACCATATTCTCCATCTCCTGCGAACTGCGTGCCCATCGTTTCGGGATCACCACCCATTCGTGAATAGAAGAAGGCAGCAGATAATAATCGCCCCCGACCTGTTCACCAACTTCCTGCCTCACTTCCTCGGAAAAAATCACTGTGGCGCCATTGATTTTCATCTTGCTGGTCAAAATGAACATTTCAGGGTGTTCGTCATCCGGATCCACTCGAATTCCAATCGCCTCTTCCATGGACTGCAGCAGATAATTCTTTGAAAGATCCATATTAGAGACTGCGATCTCATGAAGCTCCGCTTCATCGATCCCCCATTCCTGCAGCATTTCATCTGTGATCTGGGTCGCATAGATCCCGCCATGTCCATCCCCCATCTGAATCTGATAGGCCAGTAAAAACTCTCCTATACGGCTAAAAGGTTTTCCCGCCATTCTGCGCTTATTCCGTGCTCCATTGATGAGTCTGAATCCAATCAGCGGCTTCGCCTTCTCGAAGTCATCTAAAAGTGTGCTCAGCTTTTTTTCCAGCGGGAGCTGCATGGCAGAGTACGTAGTAAACAGTTCGCAAAGTCCCTGTAAGATCTCCTCTATGTCAGCTCCCTCCTGGTACGTCTTGTACAGATCCTGCAAATACAGGATCGGAGCTGCCCGTCCGTCTTCCAGTTCTACCAGCAGCATTTCCATCACCGTATCATTGTTCTTCACTGCTTCTCTTCTGGAAATCCGTTTGATCCCGGATTTTCCTGTGAGCCTCTTTCGCAATTGCGATATCAGTACATTTCGAAAACCCTCATAACGCAAAGTATTACCCATTTCGTATCTCCTTTCCTGCGAATGGATGCCGGCATTTCCTTCGCTCTATCTTCATTCTACGAAACGGGTTTTAAAAGTCAACAAAATTTTCTTGAATTGTAATATAATGGTATGTTTGTGGTAATGAACGCGCCAAGGAAACTATTCCTTGACGCAGACATAGCTGTGTTCCTGACGAAGATCGTCCTCGATCAGCTCCTGTTTCGGATAACCATCCCCCCACTGGGTAGGATTTCCCGTCTGCTCCATAAAAGCTCTCGCCTTGTCATAAATCGCCATGATTGCTGGAATATCTTCTGTTTTAGATGCTCTGATCTGCATCGCAATTTCCCCCTTATCTCTTTCTCTAAAACCTCTTCTTTCGACTATACGCGGCCTAAAATGCTCACGTCCAGATGCAGTTCGTCCTTAAAATAATGTTCGATCTCGGTCAGCCATTCCTCCGACGGCGGCTGAAATTCTTCCTGAACTCCGCCAACATTTCGTTCCTTGCTGATGCCCAGGTTGTGATACGGCAAAAGATTTACTTTTTTCACACCGATTTCCTGATAAAATTCCCCGGTACTCCGGATGATTTCTTCGGTGTCGTTGACCCCGTGAACCAGAGGCATCCGCAACCAGAGTTTGTCTGCGGTTTTCGGATCTCCCGCCAGCATCCGCAGGTTCTCCAGTATCTTCTCATTGCTGACCCCGGTGTATTCCCGATGCACGTCGTTGTCGATGGCTTTCATATCGTAGAGAATGTCCGTCACGTTTTCTTTTCTCGCCAGTTCCTGCAAAGACTTCGTATCCCCGAATCCGCTGGTGTCCAGGCAGACGTGGATCTCGCGCTTTGCAGCTTCATCGATGAGCTGTCCCACAAAGTCGGCGTGCGTCAGCATTTCGCCGCCGCTTATTGTGATACCGCCGCCGGTGTGGTCGTAAAACCGCTTGTCCTGCTCGGCCGTTGCCAGGATCTCGTCTATGGTCATCTCCTTTGCCACCGGACGCAGCGCCTGAGCATAGCATTCCTTCGCGCACTGCAGGCACACATCACAGGTCTTTCGATCCACCTGGATGCCCTTTTCCGGATCCATGGAAATCGCTCCTTTCGGACAGATCTGGATACAGTGACCACATCCAATGCAGTTATTCGGGGAGCTGATCAGCTGCTGTTTTCCGTCGATCATCTCCGGGTTGTGGCACCATTTGCAGGACAGCGGACACCCCTTGAGGAATACCGTCGTCCGGATCCCCGGGCCATCTTCCACGGAAAATTTCTGGATGCTCCCCACCAGAACACTTGCTACTTTATTGCTCATGAAAAATCCTCCTTACAAAATCAGAAGTCCAATGATCCGCACGATGCCGGCGGCAACCCATGCGATAGCACATTGCCACAATACAACGCCAACAGCCCAGTGACGACCCATTTCCCGGCGCACGGATGCGATAGCCGCAACACACGGCGTATACAGCAGACTGAATATCAGAAGTGATGCAGCCGATAACGAACTCAGCACACTTTGCACTCCGCCGTGGAACAATACCTGCAGCGTGGAAACTACGCTTTCCTTCGCCATGAATCCACTGATGAGCGATGTGACGATCCGCCAGTCACCCAGTCCGACCGGTGTGAAAAGCGGAGCGATCCATCCCGCGATCATGGCCAGTATGCTCTTGGACGAATCTTCCACCATATTAAAGTGGAGATCGAAACTTTGCAGGAACCAGATGACCACCGTGGCCACCAGTATCACCGAGAAAGCTCTTTGCAGAAAGTCCTTAGCCTTTTCCCAAAGAAGCTGCGTGACATTTTTGACGCCAGGCAAACGGTAGTTGGGAAGCTCCATGACAAACGGTACCGCCTCGCCCTTAAAGAGCGTTCCCTTGAAAAGCAGTGCCACTAAAATCCCGATCACGATGCCGGTTATGTACAGTCCCGACATGATAAGACCGCCCCTTCCCGGGAAGAAGGCGCTGACAAAAAATGCGTAAATCGGCAGCTTCGCCGTACAGCTCATAAACGGCGTCAGCAGGATCGTCATCTTCCGGTCCCTCTCACTCGGCAGCGTCCTTGTCGCCATGACCGCCGGCACGGTACAGCCGAATCCGATGAGCAGCGGCACAATGCTCCGCCCCGACAGGCCGATCTTGCGAAGCAGCTTGTCCATAAAGAATGCTACACGTGCAATATAGCCACTGTCCTCCATCATGGAAAGGAAAAAAAACAGGGTGACGATGATCGGCAGGAAGGAAAGCACCGATCCCACTCCCGCGAAAATCCCGTCGATGATCAGGCCATGAAGCACCTGGTTCATGTGACCCGCGGTTAACGCCTGATCCAGCATATCCGATAAGGTGGTAATGCCCAGATCCAAAAGGCCCTGCAGCCAGGCTCCGATCACGTTGAAGGTCAGGTAAAATACCAGTATCATAATAGCCAGGAAACACGGGATAGCTGTATATTTTCCCGTCAGGATCCGGTCGATCTTGCGGCTGCGGATATGCTCCTTGCTTTCTTTTGGTTTCACAACGGTACTTTCGCAGACTTTCTCGATGAAGGAAAACCGCATGTCAGCAATGGCTGCGCTGCGATCCAGTCCCCGCTCTTTTTCCATCTGCAAAATAATGTGCTCCAGCATTTCGATCTCGTTCTGATCCAGCTTCATCATCTGCATCATCAACTGGTCGCCTTCGATGAGTTTTGATGCTGCAAAACGCACCGGCACCCCGGCGGCTTCGGCATGGTCTTCGATCAGGTGAGATACGGAATGGATGCAGCGATGTACCGCACCGCCAAAGTCGTGTTCATCGCAAAAGTCCTGTCTGCCCGGCCGTTCCTGATATTTAGCGATATGGATCGCATGGCGGATCAGTTCATCCACTCCCTGGTTTTTAGCGGCTGAAATAGGAACCACAGGGATCCCCAGAATTTCTTCCATCTTGTTCACATCGATGGTTCCGCCGTTTCCTGTCACTTCATCCATCATATTGAGCGCCAGTACCATAGGCACATCCATCTCCAGAAGCTGCATCGTTAGATACAGATTTCGTTCGATGTTGGTAGCGTCTACGATATTGATGATTGCTTTTGGTTTATCCTGCAGCACGAAATTACGGGATACGATTTCTTCGCTGGTATACGGAGACATGGAATAGATGCCGGGTAGGTCTGTGACCGATGTATTGGAATGTCCCTTGATAGACCCATCCTTTCGATCGACCGTTACTCCGGGGAAGTTTCCCACATGCTGGTTGGAACCGGTAAGCTGATTGAACAGCGTTGTTTTCCCGCAGTTCTGATTTCCTACCAGCGCATAGGTCAGCGTCGTGCCTTCCGGAAGAGGATCTTCCGTCGCTTTCACATGGTATTTCCCGTCTTCACCGAGTCCCGGATGTTTCGTATCGCTGATGGTTTTCGGTCCCTCGTGTTTTCTTGATCTGTTTTTGATCGGCTCCACTTCGATCTGATCAGCATCCGCAAGACGCAGTGTCAGTTCATAGCCATGGATCTGCAGCTCCATCGGGTCCCCCATCGGAGCCAGTTTAACCACGGTCACTTCCGCTCCCGGGATCACACCCATATCCAAAAAATGCTGGCGCAGCGCTCCATCGCCGCCTACCGTGCGGATCACTGCGCTCTCTCCTATATTTAATTCTTTCAGTGTCATGTACCTTACCTCTATTTTTTTAAATTCCCTTTTTGGATGTTTTTCTGCAAAATCTCATCGCTGACTTCATAGAGCTTCTCCGAGCCCAGCTTCGTCTTTTTATGGCGTCCGTAGACCAGTTCTGAGGAAACCTCATGACTCTTCCAGTCGCCGCCATCGTTGCTGTCATTCAGGATCAGCGGCTGCACATTGTCCATGGCGTGAGCAAACCGTGCTTCCGGGCTGGCGTAGGATTCAAACTCATCGAACAGGTCGATCAGCTCCTGCTTCTGATCCTCCGGCAAAAGAGAATACAGTTTTTCCTTCGCCTTATCTTCCCGTTCCTTCTGGGATTTCAAACCTTCCTCATCGTAAGCGTAAGTGTCCCCCGCTTCGATCTCCACAATATCGTGGATCAGGCACATGAGCATGACCTTGGTAATATCCACTTCTTCATTGGCGTACTCACGCAGGATATACGCCATGATCGCCATATGCCACGCATGCTCCGCATCATTTTCCCGTCTGCCGTTTCCCGACAGATGAGTCTGCCGCAAAATGTTCTTCTCTTTATCGATCTCCAGCGCAAATGCCAGCTGTTTCTTCAATCGTTCGTCCATGATGCACCTCCTGTGATGGGATTATTGTATCATAGATCGCTAGGGTTTGCAGGGGAAAGTAGGATAAAAACAGCGTTTCGTTGTGGAGTCAAAATGCCGTTTTCGTTGTGGAATCAAAAGCTGTTTTCACCGATAGCGAAATCGTGCGTTTGACTATACCGGTGAAAATGACATATGAGCGGCCAGACAACACTGTATGACCGCCGGATCGATGAATCCCGCACAAGGATTTCACCGGCAATACAATCCTTCGAACAAAATTTCCGGTGAAGCAAAAATGGGAAACGTGCATTGTCTTTTCATTGCCATTGTTGCAGATGCTGGCGGAATGATTTCCGCGGGAGTCGCTGCGGGACACAGAGAAGGGAGCAAGGCGAACAGGGAAACGACAGCAATGCTTTTATTTACAAAGTCGAACGGACAAGTAATACACATAATCATTGACAGCCCCCGGACCGTCAGCTTCCACCGATTCTACCCGGACAGCCTGCAATTCATTCTTTGCATAAAACAACGCCAGGAGTCCATGAAAGTTACCGTCCTTTAAAGAAATCAGGTCTGCAATTTCAGTAGCGGCTCGCCCATAATACTCCCGGTCATCCACATCGTCCAGAATCGAAAATTCCGTCTGATATTTTTCCTCCCCGTTCGCACAGATCACCTTTGTCTGGTAATGTTGAAAATCCGGGATAATAGCAAGAGTTCCAGTGCAGCCTTCGTCCCCGTCGAGGTTCATAGAAATCAGCTTGCGTGGTTTGCCGATCTTTTGCCCATTTTGATATGTGATCAGTTCCAGATCCAGCGTCTTATATCCCGCGTCCGCTTCATATCGGTATAGATATGCTCCATCCACATCCGCCAGCAGCTGCGCCGTTTTTCGCTCCGTGCTGTCCTCCGCCAGGGGAATAATGGAATTTCTGTCTGCAATCGAGGATTTATAAAGAACGTAGCTTCCCACTCCGGTCAGCAGCAGGATCACGACCAGAAGTGCTGCGATGATCCGGTTCATCCGTTTCCGTTTTCCTTTTTCTGAAGTCGTAACCTGCAGTAGATTTTCCTCTGATTTTGGACCAAGATCTCGCTCTGGAATATCCTCACCTGCAAAAAGTTCATTGAGGGTGATCCCCAGAATGCTGCAAAGTTCCATATAAACAGATACATCCGGAAGGCATATACCTCTCTCCCATTTGGATACAGACTTGTCGCTCATGCCTAGCTTTTCCGCCACCTGCCGCTGTGTCAGTCCCAGCGATTTGCGCTTTGCCGCAATATATGCTCCGATTTTCACAAGATCCATGAGGGCACCTCCTTTATGTTGCTTTCATTATAGCCTGCGAGAAATAAAAAGAACACCTCCTGCTGGTAGAATCAGCAAAAAGGTGTCTTATGTTTTATGCGATGTTCATATTTTTATCTCTGTCAAGAAATCTCCTATTCCTTCCCCGACTGGTCATCCACGTACTCCAGCATGTCTTCATCCGGTTTGCACCAGCTGTTTCTGCCGAAGTGGAGGATCAGGCACACAACGCCTGTGATCAGATAGCCGATGCCCCACTGGTTGGTGATATTGATGGTGATGGCCGCACTGTGGATGATTCCGATAAAGGACAGCACTGCACCGACAAATGCCACAATAGCGACCTTGTCCAGACGACGGTCGATGATAAACGCCACCATGGTACCCAGCAGAATACCGATAACGATAGCACCCGCCTTTACAGCAGCAACGCCGTTCCACATACAGCCTGCATCACTAAGCGCCTGACATACATCCGGTGCGAAATCATTGATCCCGGAAGCAACCTTTTCCGTCCACAGATCCGCCAGACCGGCAGCACCTGTGACCTGCGTATAGAGGAAGTCGGCAACCGACGGCACCATAGCCACGCCAATAGCCGCATAGTATTTCTTGTCCACAACGCGGAATGCCTGAGACAGCATATCAACTGCACACCACAGGAATGTGATCGCTACAACTGCCTTCGGGATGATATCCGAAAGTACCGTAAACAGTCCCAGGATACCTGCCAGAAGCAGAATGATACCTGCGATGATGGAGTAACCGATACCTGCGCCCGTTCTCTTTAAGGATACGTGACCGAGCCATACGGTGTTGGGAACTACGCCGCCGAAGCATGCGGAAACCATAGTGAAGATGCCATCTGCGAACTGCGCCTGTCTCACGCTGTATTCATCGCCTGCAGCATTGGCGCCTTCCACGTTGTCCATGGTTTCGATGAAGTTATAGATCTCAACCGGAATGATAACAGCCAGATACGGTACGATAACTGCGAAACCGTCGATCATGTACTGAATGCTGTTGACCGGATTCGGGATATAGAATCCGATGTCACTGAAGTCCACGTGGGTCCGTCCCAGACAGAAAGCATACACGATACCGCCCACGATCGCAACTACGAGCGGCGGGATCTTTTTCGGGAAAGCATACACACCGAACACGCCCAGCATGGCAACCAGCATAACCGGCAGACCCAGGATCGGATCATCGAAAATATCGAACACACCTTCCGTTGCCATCCAGATGAAGCCAATGCCCGCAACCGTACCCAGCAGAGCAGCTCTCGGAATCCGTTTCTTCATCCACGGTCCCACAATACCGCCGATGAACTCGATCGCACCGCCCAGGAAGCAGGCCGCCATCGCAGCAGACCAGGCTACCATCGGATCTTCCACCGCATAGCTCAGGGGCATGATCACGCCGTACAGCATAACGAACATGGCTGTCGTGGAAACGCCGGACGGCAGCGCCGTTACATCCGGACGCTGATCTTTCTTGGAGATCCGGTAACCCATCCACGCATAGTAGCAGCATCCCAGAAACAGCCCGATGGACATGCCCGGGATGACGTAGCCGAATACGACCTTATCCGGCCATTTCAGAACACCGCTCAGTGTAGCGATCACGATCAGATAGTTAACGATATTATTGGTAACAAGGTATGTGAGGCCTCCGATATCGCCTCGCTTAAAAAATGGAACTATTCCCACATGACTATTCATTGATTGTTTTCTCCTAACATTCTACGTCGATAAATGCAAATTTTGTTACGTCAAAAAGTCCCTCGTCTGTAAGCTTCAGCTCCGGAATGACGGCCAGAGACATAAAGCACAGCGTCATGACCGGCTCTACATCGTCATTAACACCCAGGACTTCATAAGCTTTTTCGTGCAAAGCAGTCAGCTTCGCATCCACCCATTCCGCCGACTGATCGCTCATCAGCCCTGCGATCGGCATCGGCATTCTTTCGATGACTTTGCCGTCTTTTACGAGCACGACGCCTCCGCTCTGTTCTTTTAATGCTTCTACTGCAAAGGCCATCTCTTCGTCGCTGACTCCCACAACGATGATATTGTGCGAGTCGTGTGCCACAGAAAGAGCCACAGCGCCTTCTTTTATCCCGTATCCTTTCAGGAATCCGCATGCAACATTTCCGGTCAGCTGATGCCGTTCCACCACAGCGACCTTGACGATATCCTGCCCCGGATCAAAGACGAACTCACCGTTCTTCACCTGGATCTCGTCTACAGACTTTTTCGTAACGACTCCGCCCGGCTGGATCTCGATGGTGTGGACTCTGTTGCCCTTGAGATTCATCTTGAATTTCTCCGCTGAGAAATCCTTGAGATGAACGCTGCCCATGACCGGTGTGATGTCCTCTTTTATTACTTCAGGCAGGTACTTGCCCTGATCTGCTGTCAGCTCGCCAGCGACCCAGACTTTGTCCGCCTTGAAATCCTTTAAATCATCCAGAAGCACGATATCTGCTCGATACCCCGGTGCGATAGCGCCCCGGTCATCCAGTCCAAAACATTCTGCTGCGTTGAGAGTGGCCATCCGGATGGCTGTGATCGGGTCCACACCTTCCTCGACGCAAAGCCGCAGGTGATTGTCCAGATGTCCTTCTTCCAGGATGGTCTTCGGCTGCCGGTCGTCGGAGCAGAAGATAACGCGCCGACTGTTTTCCGGCGTTACAGCCGGGAGCAGAGATTTGAGATTTTTGCAGGCGGAACCCTGACGAAGCATAACGTACATGCCGTTGTCCAGCCGCTCTTCAAAATCCTGGATCGTATCACATTCATGATCCGCTCGGATGCGGGCAGCACAGTAAGCGTTTAGCGCCTTTCCTGTGATTCCCGGCGAATGACCGTCGATCAGCTTGCCGGCATCCTTTGCCACCATCAGCTTGTCCAGCGTCGCATCGTCCGCATTGACAACACCCGGGAAGTTCATGAATTCTCCCAGGCCCAGGATGTTATCCCGCAGGATCGGATCCTCCATGTCTTCTGCATCAATAACAGCACCGGCATGCTCAAACGGAGTCGCCGGCACACAGGATGGCAGCATGTATTTGATATCCAGTTTTGTATTTTCAGCAGCCTTCATCATGTAATCCAGTCCCGGGATGCCCAGAACATTTACGATCTCATGAGGGTCTGCGATGATGGTCGTACCGCCGTGGGGAACCAGGAGCATTCCCAGCTCTTCCGGACTCAGGTAGGACGATTCGATGTGGATATGGCTGTCGATAAATCCAGGAACTGCATATCTGCCCTCCGCATCGATTTCCACTTCCCCTTCGTACTCGCCGACGCCTGCGATCTGATCACCGCACAGAGCAATGTCTCCTTCGATAATCTTGCCGCTGAATACGTTGACTACTTTACAATTTTTAATGACCGTGTCCGCCTTGCGTGCGCCGCTGGCAGTCAGGATCAGTTTTTTCAATTCTTCTTTTTTCATGGTTCGCCTCTACTTTTCCACCAGTTCCAGAATCGGATCGTATGTCGTCAGTGCACAGTAATCTACCGGGCCTGCATCGGTCAGCGCATAATCCGGAATGGCTGTGATCGGCAGGAAGAACATGTACATCATCGGATTCGGCAGGTCGGAACCCAGGTAACGAGCCGCTTCATCGATCTTCGCTTCCTTGGCCGCAACTACTTCCGGCTCCTCGTCGCTTACGATGCCGCCCACCGGCAGAGGCAGGAATTCGATGACTTTGCCGTCTTCTACAACGACCTGTCCGCCGCCCTGTTCGATCAGGTAGTTTACTGCGAAGGACATGTCTTCTGCATTGGCTCCCATAACCACCAGGTTGTTGTCATCCGGTGCGTTAGTAGACGCCATAGCGCCCTTTTTCAGCTTCCAGCCGGAGCAGAAAGCCAGGGATTTGTTGCCGTTCTTGCCGAAACGTTCTACGACGGAAACCATGATAGCATCCTGCTCCGTATCCGGCTGCACGATACCGTTCTTCACCTGCAGCACTACGTCTCTTCTCTTTCTTACGAACGGTCCCTTGACGTCCAGGCTGAGTACCTTGGCCTCGCCGTTTTCGATCGGTACGTGGTAAGAGAAATCGTCCGCTGTAGTCTTTGCACACTTCAGCTCACCCTTGAAAATCGGGCTTCTCTCCGGAGCCTTCAGATCGTAAGTCAATTTATAATCCTTAGCAACCATGTTGCCGTTGGTCATTACTTCATCCACCTTGAAGTTCTGCAGGTCTTCTACGAAGAGAACATCTGCGATCCTTCCCGGACAGATCGATCCGATCAGGTGGTCGATACGGTACGCTTCCGCACTGTTGATAGTTGCCATCTGGATGGCCGTCATCGGTTCTACGCCGGCCTTGATAGCCAGGCGAACCAGGTTGTCCATGTGGCCCTTTTCCAGGATGTCCGTCGCCGTCACATCGTCCGTACAGAAGCTGACTCTTCTTGCCAGATACGGATTCACTTCGGTCACGGCGCGCATGTTTTCTGCCAGGAAATGTGTCACGCAGGACTCTCTGATCAGCATATGCATACCTTTTCTCATTTTTTCCACAACTTCTACGTGGTCGTAGCTTTCGTGGTCCAGACGGACGCCGCTGCAAAGATAGGCGTTGAGCTTTTTGCCCGATGCCATCGGTGCGCATCCGAATACCGGCAGGTTGTTCTTGCTGGCTTCTTCAATAGCACCCAGCGTATCTTCGTCCTCTTCCTGTACGAATTCCGTTACCGTTTCCCATACGCCAAAGCATTCCGGCCACTTCTGTACCGTCTGGTGCACTTCCTTGGTGAAGTTGAAGGAAACCGTGGACTGCGGCACGGTGTACGGTGTTTTGTACGGTGCGCCCCAGAATACTTTCAGCGGGCTTTTCTTGACTTCTGCAAAGATTTCCTGCAGGCCGTCCAGATCTGATACGGAGATGTATTCGTCCAGACCGGAGATCATGCTGGTTGTTCCATGAGGCACGACTGCCTTGGAATAGCTGGTGATGCTCAGCTTGCTGCATTCACTGTGGATGTGTCCGTCGATCATGCCCGGCACCAGGTATCTGCCCTTAGCGTCGATGATCTCCGTATCCGGTCCGATGTAATCAGCGATTTCCGCTTCATCGCCGACCGCTGCGATCATGTCCTTGTAGATGGCGATCTCCGCCGGATAGATCTCGCTGGTCATTACGTTTACCAGCTGTCCGTTTTTGATGACTTTTTCCGCAGGAATTTTAGCGCCGCCTGCACGGATCCTTTCTTTTAACTGTTCTACTGTTCTTTCCATTTTTTCCTCACTGCCGGGCGATTTCTTTGAAATCGTCCCAAATAAAAAACACAATCAAACATCTTTTCGTTGTTCTGATTGTGTCATAGGCACAGTATAAGAGCGGGCTTCACGTCCCAAATTACGAATTTTGCTCCAATTTTGGCTTATGACACGATACAAACCCTGTATGCTCTGATGTCTGTCAAAATATAGAGTACGTGTATTATTATAGGACCGATACCCCCGAACATCAACCGCGAATTTCGCGGTCGAATGTTCGTGTTTTTGTTATGAATTTATAATCCCACATAAACCTCCTATTTTTCCTGCAAAGATGCCGCCATTCCGCTCAGGGCGCGCATTTTTTCTTCAAAGAGCTCTGCCGGAACGAGGGCGATTCCCTCCTGGTCTTCGCTGAGTACAATAAAACGCTGACCGGCTTCTAACCCAAAGTGCTCCCTGGCGGCCTTGGGGATCACCAGCTGCCCCCGTTCGTTCATGGTCACCGAGCCCCAGATATTCTTGCCCTTAGGAGCCGGAGGAATCATGCCGCTTCCATCCAGAGTTTCCGTTTTTACCAGACCATCCAGGGTGATCCCGTAGACTTCCGCCAGCGTCTGACATTTTTCAATATCCGGCACGGTAGCACCGCTCTCCCACTTCGCATATGCCTGCCGGGAGATCCCGACTTTTTCTGCGATCTGCTCCTGCGAATATCCATTGATATTTCGCAGCATGATCAAGTTATCTCGTAACATCTTCCACCTCGTTTCTCCCCGGCAAAAGGGAATTGACTGCTTTGATATATTCCTCCGAATGCACTGTATGGATCACGTGATCGCTGGTCTCTGTTTCTACCAGCCTGCAGGAATCCCCGATCAGAGAAACCGCACGATCCGCCTGCTCCCTGGATGCCGCACAGAGATACGTCCCGTTCTCGTGCACCGTCTCCTTAGCATGAATGTAAACACAAGGCACCTCGATATCCGACAGGATCTGCTCCTGAGATAAGCCATGATTCCAGCTCAGATCATAAAAATGCTCCCCGTAGGTAAAATCATATTCCTTCGCATATTGAAATACCGACCAGACAGAGGATGGCAGAAATCCGATTTTCACCGCCTCATCCGGATGCTTGTCGTAATACTTCTGTGCGTACTTTGCAATACCCGGCATGGCATTTTTCATATAAAGCTGACCCCAGTAACAATGCTCCAGATAATACGCTTCCCAGCACTGTTTTGAACCGGATGCACGGTAATCGTGAAGCGGCTTATAGGTATCTAAATAAGCAAAGCTCTCTTCCCAGCCTTCTCCCTCTGTTGAGAAAACCGGCGGGTCTTCCAGAACTGCTCCTGCAATATTGTCCCCGCCATATGCTGCGATATATGCCGCGGTAATTCCGCCGTTGGAATGTCCTGCGACGACAGTCGGCTCTCCGATTACGTGGTCGATAAACCAGATCAGATCATCTCCATTAGTGTCCAGATAATACAGATTTTCCTCGTGGCTCGATTCCCCGTGGCCATAAACATCGATCGCATACACATGCCATTTCTCACTCAGTTCCGGGAGCACCAGCGCATAGTCCTCCCATGTGCTCATCTGTCCATGGATCAGTAACAGAGTCGGCTTATCGTTTGCCACTTCCCCGTAATTGATGACCGCTCCCGATGGAAGCACCGCCTGCTTCTCCTCTGCACTGGCCTGCTTGATAGCCTGCTCATACTTGTCATACCAGTGAATATTATGGTGCCAGTATGCAGCAAACGCCCCCGCTGCAACGATAACCACGCCTGCCGCTATCCCTAAAATAATCTTTCCAATCATCGTAAGTCATCCTTTCTATCCGAATCTTACGATCATTGTAAAGTATGGTTGCGTCCGATTCTACCAACCAGGCACGGCAAAATTATCCGCTTTTTGTTATGTTTGGTTGCACAGTATGTAAATGCTCCCCTCACTTCACCAAAAACAGAAACGCCAGTCCATAATACGTCACGACTGCGACCAGATCGTTGACGGTCGTGATCAGCGGGCCGGAGGCCACCGCCGGATCCACCTTGATTTTGTGAAAAAACATCGGGATAACGGTCCCCACCATGCTGGATACCATCATGGCCAGCACCAGGGAAATCCCTACGCATCCGGAAACTGCAAAGGCTCCCGCCCAGGCGTAGCCTTTGAAAGCGTGCACATACACCCCTAACAGCACCAGCGCCAGGATCCCTAGAAGCCCGCCGTTGAGCAGCCCGATTTTCATTTCTTTTCCCAGAAGCATCAACGCAGCTTTTCCACGATCCGTGTTTTCGTCTCCGGATCCAGCTGTTCCAGAATATCCACCGCATCATCCGAATCCATCAAAGAAATGATGGCCGTCGCATCTTCGACGGAAATTTCCTCGATATACTGCTGCGGATCATCAAAATACGGGAACACATTCGCCGTCTTTGCAAGCCCCAGCACATGGTAAATTCTCTTTCGTTCCGGCTGGCTCAGATTTTCCAAAAGCTCCGCAATATCGTGCTCATGGTAGTTGGACATAGCCTCTGCAATTTCCACATCCGGCCGGTTTTCCTGAATCAGTTTCTTGATCTCCAAATATCTCTTGTTCATCGCTAAACTCCTTTCCTCTCTCAAAACACAAATCCTACTGTTTCAAGCAATAGAAAAGGGCATAAAAAAAGCACCTTACAGTGCTTTTTAATCAACGGAAACAGACCCAGCGGCGAATTTTATCCGGCAACTGTGTCCGAGGCTGCTATAAAAAGCACTGCTATTCCTGCTTCGCCCTGACCTATCACTGCTGTCCATAAAATTCACCTCCATATCTTTCGTAATTCAAATCGTCACGTTATACTACCATTACAACGATGATTTTTCAACCTGACCGCTCCAATCTTCTGCAAAACATCACATTTCTACATCTCCGCCTCCGCTATTTTTCGTGCGTCGCTAAGATCCTCCGGATATCCTCCAGGCTTTCTGCAAAGTACACTCCCCGCTGTTTTTCTTCGGAAGACAGTCCCATGCGAATCATATGCTCCAGCAGCTCTTTCAAGCCGTTATAATACCCGTTGAGGTTGTATAAGATACACGGTGCATCCAGCTGATTCAAAGACACCTTGGACATGATTTCCGTGATTTCCTCCAGCGTCCCGGTGCCTCCCGGAAATGCGATAAATGCATCGCCCAGCTGGATCATTTTCGTCTTCCGCTCCGCCATATCCGGCGCAACGATCAGCTCCGTCAATCCTTCGTACTGCACGTCGGCATCCACAAAGAACTGCGTTTCTACACCTGTGACAGCGCCGCCGGCGTCCAGCACACTCTTTGCAAGAACCCCCATCAGACCTGTCTTCGATCCGCCGTACACCAGCGAATTACAGCTCTCTCCGATCCAGTTTCCCAGCTCCATAACAGCCTGCTTAAAGGCGGGATCTTTCCCCTCCGTAGAGCCCAGATATACGGTTATGTTCATACATTACTCCTTTCGTCCGCAGCTATTTTCTTTATTATAGCAAATCCAACTGGCAGCGTCACTCCGCAAACAGGATTTTCCTCCTTATGCCTTGCTCCCACACCGGCTGAAGCTCCTGTAGATCATCGGGATCAGCAGCAGAGCGATCACCGTATACACCACCATCACGAGAGGAATCTGCCGGCATACGAAGTGCCCGATCCCGTAGACCAGCGGCACCTTGGCAGCAGCTTCCACGTTGGTCAGCATGGTCGGGATCAGATTAAAAAACGTAGAATACTGGGAAAGCGCCCGCCCGATAAACGGCAGCACACAGTACAGGAAAAACGGGACGCAGATAGCAACGCTGATGGTATGCATCTTTGCAGCAACCAGCATAGAAAGGGACGCTGCCAGCAGGCTGGCGATATATCCGCACACGACGGTCAGCAGATAATACTGCCCGTAGGTCATGGCGTAGATGCTGTAGGCCTGCTCTACCTGATATGGTGTATGCGCCCCGCTCACACCCATGATCCCGAAACAGATGACGCTCATCAGGAAGATCCCTGCCCAGTACACCGCCGTTGTCACCGCAAATCCAGCCAGCAGCTTCGTTCTCGTCGCTTTCGTCCGCCCGTACTTTGCAGAAAAAAAGACGGCGTCTGCCCGCAGCTGAAAATCATCGGCGAAGATCCCGGCACACAGAAACCCGACCGCGATCGCCAGTATGATACCGAAGGTCTCCGCATACATAATCATGGTGGACCAGGGCGAAAAAGACTCATACGTCAAAGGCAGCCGGATCTTGCTGTACTGCTTTTGCAGGAAGGCTTTCTGCGCCGGAGTCTTCCCGTATTCCGCCGCCATCTTCTCCATATTATCATGGTAAATGCCGTAAAAATCGCGTGCCTCTTCCGTTGTCATCTGCTGTAAAACACCTGCATCGTAGTCCGAATCCGGCGTGAGAACGGAGATCATAAAGTCTCGGATGTCGTCTATCGGCTGCAGCAGCGTTCCGTACCGGGCGTTGATCTCATCCTCGGAATACTGCTGAAAAATTTCCTTATTCTGCTGGATGACTTTGACCAGCGTCGCTTCCGTCAGCGTGCCCCGCCACTGATTTTTGCTGGCATCCAGCTTTCGCGCCGAGGAAATGCTCTCGCTTACATTTCCCGACTCATCCACATACCGCGTGCCGGAAACCGCAAATCCGCTGAAAACAATAGCTAACAGCAGCACCGCCCCGATGACCAGCAGGTTGATTTTTTTCGAAAAAATCCGTTTTAATTCCAGTTTAAACATAGCTGTGTTCCTCCGACTTTTCCCCAAAATATAATAAAAATGCATCTTCCAGATTTCGTTCCACCGGCACCGCATACTCCGCCGGCTTTTCCCGCGACAGGATCCGCAGTTCCACCCCCTGTCCGGTCGCCTTGATATTGCCCACCAGATACTTTGCCAGATACCGGTCCACCATGTTCCGCGGCACCAGGCAGCGCCACACGTTTTCCTGCATAGACGCCAGAAGATGCTCCGCCGTCCCGGAGTAAAAAAGCTCCCCGCTTTTCATCAGCATCACATCCTTTGCAATATATTCGATATCCGACACGATATGGGTCGAAAGCAGTACCAGCCGGTCCTCCGACAGCTCGCTGATCAGATTGCGAAACCGGATCCGTTCATTAGGATCCAGCCCTGCCGTCGGTTCATCCAGCACCAGGATCTTCGGGTCGTTTAACATCGCCTGCGCGATCCCCACGCGGCGCACCATACCCCCTGATAAATGCTTCATCTTCCGCATCTGGAATTTTTCCATGCCCACCTGACGCAGCAAAAGCCCCGTCTTCTTCTTTGCATAAGGCGCCCGCAGACCCTTGATGGACGCGATGTACAGCATATAATCCCGCACGCTCAGATCCGGATAATACCCGAAATCCTGCGGCAGATACCCCAGCAGATCCCGGTATGCCGTCCCCAGCTCCCAGACGTTCCTGCCGTTCCACAGGATCTCGCCCTCCGTAGGCTGTATGATGGTGCAAAGCATCCGCATCAGGGTCGTTTTCCCCGCACCGTTTACGCCCAGAAGGCCGTATACACCTTTGCCCATGACGCAGTTCACCCCGTTGACCGCTTTCATGTTCCCGTATCTTTTTGTGATTGTTTTACATCGTAATTCCATCTGCATGCTCCTCCCATCTCTTTTCATCAACCTGCAGCGATTTCTGTATGCAAAAAACCAGGTATCCCAGTGTTGCCAGCGTCATGGTCGCCCAGACCGGTTCCGCGACCCGCAGGTACACCGCATCACGGGTGATGATCATGATCCAGATGCCGGTCCAGACCAGACACAGGAACACGGCAAGATATTCGCGCTCTCCCCACCGGCTGTGGAGGATCCGGAAACAAATGCACCCCGCCACATTGACCGGCAGCACGAAATTCACGCCCAGTTGATAAACAGAAAGGGTCATGGTCTGATGCACCGCCAGCATAAACAGCAAAATCATTCCCAGATCTGCTGCCGCAAAAATCAAAACCCTGGCTGTACTGATCTGCCTCAGATTGTAGACGGACGCCAGCTCGATCTCGCCGACGCCGTGCTTCCGGTTCTTCCAGAGTTCCGGCACGATGAGGATCACGAAAACGACAGCGATCACTCCCATAAGCCTGGTCATCTCCGCAGAATCCTGAGCATATCGACTCATCCAGAACCATAAAAAAGCCAGCACCGCTCCCTGCAGCAGCCACCACCGCTTCTTGATAAACCTGGCCTGTTCATACAGAAATTCAAAATAAGAAGTTCGCTCCCATTTTTCCTGCAAAGGCTGCTCCGGCAATGTGCTCCGGCACGCTTCTACGGTTCGCTTTACCGCTTCTTCGCGGATACAGGACTCCTGTATGATTTTTTTGTAATCTCGTATGGTTTTCTCATAAGGTTTCATTTCATCATCACCTCCTGATCCTCCAGTTCTTTTTGCAAAAGCTCCCGCGCCCGGCCGATCCGGTACTTCACAAGGGAAAGCGTGATCTGAAGCTGCTCTGCGATCTCCCTCTGCTTCCACTCCTGAAAAAAGAACAGGATCGCCACTTCCCGGATCTCTTCTGGAAGGTTCTGCACCGCCCGCTCTACGTCAAGCCGGATGCTGATGTCGCCGGATCGTTCTGCAGTCGAACCGCTTTTTCCACTGTCATCCGGCATATCCCTTAGCGGAACCGCTTTTTCTTTTTTGTAATAATTTTTGAGCCTGTTTCCGGCAATGGTATACAGGTAATTCTTTGTCTTTCCATATTCCCGGTACCGGTACAGCTGTGCAAAAAAGCTGGTGAACACTTCCTGCGTCAGGTCTTCCGCTTCATAAGCGTCTGACAGATGCATCAAACAGTACCGATAAATTTCCGGATAATATTTCTGCACCAGCGCCTCGCAGGCCTTTTCATCTCCATCCCGCGCCCGGCGCACCAGCAGCAAGTCGCTCCTATGCCTCATTCACGCATTTTTCTCCTTTCCTGTGAGCTTCTATATACTATAACAACTGACAGCAGACAAAAGTCAGGATCGTCCGAAAAATCACAAAAAAATCCTGCCGATTTTCCGTTCTTCTGAAAAACCGACAGGGTGTCTCATGCTTTTTCTTTATACCTTATCGAACCAAAGAGTCTGCGGGAATCCAACCTACACCGACGCGCCCTTTGCAAATGCCTCGATTGCCGTCTGCGTATTGCCCTTTCTTGCACTTCCATTGATCACTACGATTTTCATAAAACCTTACCTCATTTCCTTTATTTTTCCTTTTTCCAATGCTGGAAAAATGCTTCTTCCTGTTCCGTCCGGATCCCGTACTTTCTCCGGACGATGTAAAATTTCGAATTCCAGACCGTCGTCTCCACCGGGATCGTTGCGATGTTGTGATGCTCCGCGACATCCATATACGGCAGCACGGAAATACCGAAGCCGTGCTCCACCAGCCCGATGATGACTTCCAGCTCCTCCGCGGCACACACCGGTTTCACGTCGATCCCTTCTTCTGCAAAGACCTTTTCCTGCAGCCCTCTGAATCCGCTGGTCCTGGAAAACATGATTTGCGGATACTCGATCGCTTCCTGCAAAGTGATCGTCTCACGGTTTTCCAGTGGATGACCTTTCGGTACCGCTGCTGCGATAAAGGATTCGTTGATGGGATAGTATTCCAGGTCTTCGGATTTCAAAAGATCCGAGCAGAAACCGATATCGTATTTGCCCTCCAGCAGTCCCTCCGAAATTTCCGGCGTCATCCGATTATAGATGATAAACGGGAAGGTCGCTCCAAATTCCCTCAACATGCGTGGAACCGTCTCCGTCGCCAGCGGAAATACCGTGCCGATCCGAATGGTCTTTTCTTCATTCCGCAGCCCTGCAGCCCGTTCCTCCATGCGCCGGTACGCATCCAGGATCTCGTCCACATCCTGAATCAGCTCCTGTCCATAAGGGCTGAGGCTCACATTACGCCCTTCTTTCTGGAAAAGCAGAACTCCGTAGTCGTCCTCCAGGGTTTTAATGGCATGGCTGAGTCCCGGCTGGGAAATGTTCAGCACCTTCGCCGCTTTGCCGTAATGCTGGATCTTCGCCAGCTCCGCAAAGTACTTTAAGTATTCAATGTTCATAGCTTACCTTTTACTCATGTGAAAATTAGTGATAAATAGTGATAAATTACCTTTTGAGATGTTCTTATTATATCACTTTTTTATTGATATTTCGAATTGATTTATTCAAAATAATCATTTGTTTTTATTGATTAGTCTGCCTATAATAGACCCTGTTCGGAAATTTAAAGAATAGTAAAAGATGTGAAACAAGGAAGAAGGGTTCTTAACTTATGAATACGAAAAAAGTTCGATTTTCTGGAGAATCTGCACTTTTGATCGTTCTGATCATCAATTCCCTCGGGGTGGATCTGATGACCAAGAGCGGATTTGGTATTTCTACGATTTCCTCTGTACCGCTCATCTTCAGCACGGCGTTTTCGTTTTTCAGTTTCGGTACCTGGAACTATATTTTTCAGACCCTGCTGGTCATCACACTGATGGTGCTGAAAAAATCTTTCTGCCCCGGCTACTTCTTTTCCTTCGTAGTCGGACTGGGATTCGGCAAGATGATCGACGTCCATAACGCATGGCTTCAGGCGCTGCCGGATACTCTTGTTTTTCATACCCTGTACTTCATCGCAGGATTTATCCTCATCTGCTTCGGCATCTGCCTGGCCAACAACTGCATGCTGCCTATCATCCCTACGGACACCTTCCCTCGCGATCTCTCCGAGATCACACAGAAGAAATATAAAGTAATCAAAACCACCTTCGACCTCTGCTGCCTGTCAACGACGGTCATCCTTTCCTTCGCCATCCTTCACAGATTCTACGGAATCGGCGTCGGCACCGTCTTCTGCGCCTTCCTCACCGGCAAAGGCGTTTCCATCGTCGAAAAATTCTTCGATAAGCATATCGAGTTTTATCGGATAACTGGGAATGGGGGCGTGGTAGTTGGACGGAGTGTTCGGCATAGTGGACATGTGTAAAAACACATAAAAAAAGCAGGCTCTCCAAAGATTGCCTGCTTTATAAACTTTATCTGCTATTCCCTAAAAATGCTTTTAACCTCAGTGCACTTTCCTCCGCTTTACCGCCGCAAATGCTCCCAGCAGTGCCAGTAATGCGATGATTGCAGCTGCTACAAGGGCAGTCATATTCGCATTGTCAGAGGTCTTAGTTTCAGATGCATTGCCCTTATCGCCTTTCTTGTCCGCATCGGTCTGTCCTGGTATGGTCTCCTGGTCAAAGCTCGTTATCGTCACATCTCTTTCGATTCCCTGAAGTCTTTCGTCATCCGGGATGAATTTGAGTTTGAACGTCTTTCCTGTTTTGAAATCTTCCAAGGTAGGAATGTAGTCGCTCTTCTCGAACACCCACCGACCTCCGCCAGCCTGACCGGAAAGCTTTGCATCGGAAAGCCTCTGCCCCTGACTGAGACTGATGCTTTCCGGGAACACAGCCTTTGCAGTAAGGAATTTATTAGATCTAAGATTCGTCTCATAAATAAGCCTGCTCATCGGTCTGTCGACGAAATTGAGCATGACCATACCAAGCCTGCGGTTGTCTATGTATCCGCTCTTATCTTCGCCAAATTTGTCCTCAAAGATCTTAGGGTTGATTTCTTTTGTAAGCTCGAAAGGCAGCCATTTTGCACAGCTTGTATAATTGAAGATCCACGAATCAGACGGTATAGGATTCGTGTCATCTGCCCCAGTGGTCTGTGCCAAAGTCCCTTCTATATAATCGAGCTTACCACCGGCATGCTGATCATATGCATCCTGCGCATACACCGATGTGCCGTACTGATCCTTTTCATATATGTTTATCGCATACTTAGTATCGCTGTACGAATAGTCATCCCACTTCGACAAATCAATACCAAACCATCTTGTCTGGAGACCGTCATCCGCCGGATCATATTTCGCCGTATCAATTTCATACCTTCTCAGGAATACGATCTTGCCCCGAGCTTCTTTTACTGACGGGATCTCATTGCCTGTCCACACATGGCATTTCTCGGCCGCAACCTCAGACTTGATGAATCCGCCTATCGCTTTTGCAAGACCTTCTGTGCTGCCGTCATCCTGCTTTACCATCATGACGATAGTCTCCGTCGGATGTTCATTCAGGTATCTTACGCTTTCATCGAGGATATTCTCAAGAGTCAGTGCTGTTCCATCTCGGTTGTCACATGCCCATGTCTCGCTTCCGTGAATGATCCTGACATCAGACAATGCCGCATCATCCGACTTTGCACTGCAGCGAATGTCGAAGCTCCTTACTCCGGAATTAAGCTGTTCCTCATAATAATACTTCTGGCATGACGTAAACGAAGCCTGCGCCATAAAGTCTTCGAATATGGACGCTGTTCCAGCATCGTGACTTCCCGGCAGATTTACAGAAGAAAGCACTGCATCATCCGGCAGTTCCGCCATCCAGTCCTGTGAATAATTGTAACTGATCTTATCACCATCACTGGCGAAAAACTCCAGTTCAAATTCCGCTCCTGTATTCCCCTGTGTCAGCCACGACAGTTCGTGACCATAGGAGTCCAGCTGACCATCGTGCACGAACTTTCCGGTACGCGCGCTCTGTATCTTGTAATTGCCGTTACTTAACCTTATAAAGCGCCAAAGATTGCTTGTGTTGTAGTTGTTATCATTGTCCTGGTCCTCCCAGATATGTATGTTGACGTTCTCCAAGCCACTCTGTCCGTCGACATCCCATACCTTGTCCAGGTCTTTTTCACCGTCCGTCATCGCATGTATTTTATATGCCTGATATTCTTCTATCCATTCCAGCGCCCATTTACTGCTGGTACCCATCTCGCAAAAGTGCAGTTTCGTTCCATTCGTGGGGGAATCTGCGTTCCTGTTTATCGTCTCTATGGTCCCGGGTTTGAACATCTCGAAATATGCCTCGCCGCCGTCTGTTTTTATCAGATCCTCGACCTCGTTTCCACTCTTCGGGATGACTGCAGGTGTTATGATCCAGGCCTTTCTGTTTCCCTGATTCGTCTGTATTATTTTATCCTTGCAGCTTGGTCTGCCATTCTTGTCAGTATCCTCGACACCCATCCACAGACCGCTGTTCCTGTTCTTTATGTAATAACTCTGATTGCCATTGCTGTCAGTGCCCGCAGGATAAAATGCAAACTGACGATGGTTGTTTCCTTTTACTTTATTGTCATCGGATTCCCACAGATGGAGCACCTTGCCTTCATCCTTGCTCTTATCTTCGATATCTGCAAAAAGATCCGTCCCGTTTTTCTTGATATGCTTTATTCCGTACCATTCGTTCTCCACATAATCAAAACGAAAACTGCAGTTCATACCTTCCGTGTCATCCAGGTGGATCTCATTGCCCTGCGCCGCGATACTGTTCGCATTCCATCTGAGATCAGTATTCTCCTTCAGCGTTATATACATCAGCTTTCCGGTCACCATATCGGTCTCTGCAACTTCACTGTCTGCCGATACGTATCCTATCGGACTGATCAAAACCGAGCTCAGACACAATACTACTGCCAACACAGCGATCAAGATTCTCCGCTTCATATTTTCCTCCCGCGCTATTACTCTCCATACGATTTTTCGTCATATGTTTCTACATCAACCTAAATCCAGATGATTATATCATAATCCCCAAAAATCGCATCCCCCCGACCGGCAAATAGCATAAAAAATCCCGAACCACTGAAATTTCAACAGGTTCGGGATTTATTTTCTTAAAAACGTCTATTCAAATTCGACTTTTCCTAACTAATTTTGTTTAGAAATTATTCTCTGCCGAGTATGTAAATCCTTTGATTATTTGATATATC
>CAKQXD010000006.1 GCA_934281605.1 uncultured Clostridia bacterium
ATATGGTGGGTATAGTCAAGTGGTTAAGACAGCGGGTTGTGGCTCCGTTATGCGTGGGTTCGAATCCCACTATCCACCCCATTTGTAAACAAGTAAATCATATAGATACGCGTTGGGGTATCGCCAAGTGGTAAGGCAATGGATTCTGATTCCATCATGCGCAGGTTCGAATCCTGCTACCCTAGCCAACAGGAAAAACTCGAAGCATCCGCTTCGAGTTTTTCGTTTGCAGCAATCGCAGAAACTTTTCGCACCACTTTATCCTATGCACTTCGGATCATTTGGTGCTATAATAAGAAAAATTGTGGATGATAAAATAATGAGGTGATAATATGCTGAAAAAGACAAAGATCGTTTGTACGCTAGGCCCGGCCAGCCGGGATGCGGATACGATGAGGGAGATGCTGGAAGCCGGCATGAATGTAGCGCGGCTCAACTTTTCTCACGGAACACATGAGGAGCATCGCAAGACGATAGAAACCTTCCGGCGTGTGCGGGATGAACTGGATCGACCGGCAGCGGTACTGCTGGATACGAAGGGACCGGAAATCCGTTTAGGAGACTTTGCAAACGGCAGCGAAATGCTGGAAGATGGAGATGAATTTACGCTGACTTCGGAAGAGTGCCTGGGCACGAAAGAAAAAGTCAGCACCACATATAAAGCCCTCCCGTCACAGGTGAGCCTGGGGACGTCCATCCTGATCGACGACGGACGGGTGAGACTGCGGGTAGCCGATACGACAGATGAAGAAGTTCGCTGCATTGTCGTTGCAGGCGGCAAGGTAAGTAACAGAAAAGGTGTGAATATCCCGAACCAGTCCCTGGATCTGGAATACATCAGCGAAGCGGACCGTCAGGACATTTTGTTTGGTATTGAAATGGATGTGGATTATGTAGCTGCTTCCTTCGTGCGGAGTGGAGCGGATGTCAAGGTCCTCAGATCGCTTCTCAACGAGAATGGCGGTGAACGGATCAAGATCATCTCCAAGATCGAAAACACCGAGGGAATCGAAAATTTCAGGGAAATACTGGCCCTTTCCGATGGGATCATGATCGCTCGCGGCGACATGGGCGTGGAAGTGGATTTTGAAAAGCTTCCCGGTATCCAGAAGAAATTCATCAAGGAATGCTGCCGGGCAGGCAAGACGGTCATCACAGCGACCCAGATGCTGGAGTCCATGACCCATTCTCCGGCGCCGACCCGTGCGGAGATCACCGACGTAGCCAATGCAGTATTCGATGGTACCTCGGCAGTTATGCTGTCAGGCGAAAGTGCTGCAGGAGATTATCCGGTAGAGACGGTGAAAGCTATGGCCAAGATCGTCAGTCAGGCGGAGGAAGACGCAGAAGCGGTAAATCAGTATAAGTTCCTGGAGGTGGAATCTGATACCAGGGATGTCTCCAACGCCATGGGACATGCGGCATGTACGACGGCTCACGACATCAAGGCCAGTGCTATCGTTGCTATCACAACTTCCGGTTATACGGCGGAAATGATGGCCAAGTATAAGCCGATAGAGCCGATCATCGCAGCGACACCGGATGAGAAGACGTATCAGCAGCAGGCACTGACCCGCGGTGTATATCCGGTCCTGACTCAGTGGAGCGACAATTGGACGGATCTGATGGATAAGGCGGTAGAAGGAGCGCAGCGGATGAAGTTTGTTAAAAAGGACGACTGCATCGTTCTCAGCGCCGGTATGCCTCTGCAGGTGCCGGGCACGACCAACCTGATCCGCGTGAAGACGGTAGAGTAGATATCGTATAGACAGATCGAACAGATAATGAATCCGGGATCGACAGGATGCATCTCCATGTGCACAAGTCGATCCTGCTTTTTTGTAATAAAAAAAGGTCTTCTCTGAAGAGAAGACCTTTTCGTTTTTACTACTGTTCTGTAATGTTTTCGGCTTCCGCTGCCTTCTGTGCAAGAACTTTTTCGTATTCTGCAAAGATCGCGTCTCTGATCTTGTTTCTTGTTTCGGAAACCAATGGATGAGCAATATCTCGGAAGTCCCCTTCGCCCATCTTTCTGCTCGGCATAGCGATGAATAATCCATTCTGCCCTTCTATGATCTTGATGTCGTGTACAACGAACTCATCGTCGAAGGTGATGGAAACAACGGCTTTCATTTTGCCTTCATCGTTGACCTTTCGAATTCTTACATCAGTAATATCCATTTGTAGTACCGCCTTTCGTGCCGCAATGCTTCAATAGTGATGTAGTCATTATACAACAGAATAGTTTCACAAACAAGTAAATTTTAAAAAATCTGACAATTTGGTATGACGTCCACAGACTTGGTCGTCTCATCGACAGTTCCTAAATGTACGATCGGAAAATAGTCCTGCACCTTCTTTTTTTCAGGCTCAATGTTGACGATAGCAACGCCGATGCCGACGATGCTGATGTCCACTTCGGAGAAGATTTCCACCAACCCCTTGATGCTGCCGCCGCCCCGCATGAAGTCATCGATAATGAGCACTTTGGAGCCGGGCGCTGCCGCACGCTTGGAAATAGACATCTTCTGAAGACGCTCGGACGATCCCGGGAAGTAATTGATGCTGACGGTGGCTCCTTCCGAAATTTTTGTTTCCCGTCGAATAACGATCACAGGGATGTTGAGGAGCTGCGCGGTCATAAAGGCCACTGGGATCCCTTTGGTTTCAATGGTGGCTACATAATCGGCTCCGGCGTTGCGGAATTTTTTTGCAAAGATCTGTGCCATGCCTTTGACGATGTTGGGATTGTACATGATGTCAGAGGTGTAAAGAAAGCCTCCTCCCAGGATCCGGTTTTCCTCCTGCAGCAGAGTGCAAAGGTTTTCCTGCACTTCCTTGGCCTTTTCCGGGGAAATATCGGTCATATATTTTACCCCCCCGGCCGCACCCGGTATGGTTTCAATATAGCCATATCCTGCAGCATGAACTGCCTCCTTTGCAGTGCTGATGTCTTCGCTGATGCTGGACTTGGCTGCTGAAAATTTTTCGCAGAAATAATTGAGACTGAAAATTTTTCCTGGGGATTCGGTTAAAATCTGGCAGATGGCGCCGACTCTCTGACTTCGCTTCATAATGATCCTCTCCTGTGAAATCGATAGTTGCATTCCGGTCTTTTATCGAAATGCACTGGTTAGTATCATCATAACAGGCTTGTGATCAAAAAACAATTTTTTTCACATTAGACCGCATTTTTCGTGCCAAATATGGTATAATCTCAATATCTATGATTAGGGAGGCAAGATTATGATTAATTTACCGGACTATAAAAAAATCCATTGTATCGGCATCGGTGGAATCGGTCTGTCTGCAGTAGCAGAGATTCTGATGGCGAGAGGATATGATATTTCCGGATCGGATATGAAAGAGAGCGATATGACCGCCAAACTGGCACGAGATGGCGCCAGGATCCACATTGGTCATAATGCAGAAAATGTGGAGGGTAAAGATCTGGTGATCTATTCTTCTGCAATCAGTATGGAAAACCCGGAACTGGCTAGGGCCACAGAGCTGGGGATCCCTACCGTGACCCGGGCGCAGGCACTGGGTGCGCTGATGGAAGAGTATGACAGCAGCATTGCGATTTCCGGAACCCATGGCAAGACGACGACGACTTCCATGGTGTCGCTGATTTTAAAGAATGCACAGAAGGAGCCGACAATTCTGGTGGGCGGCAATCTGCCGGAAATCAACGGTAATGTTTACGTAGGCCAGAACGATTACTTTGTAACGGAAGCCTGCGAATACATGGACAGCTTTCTGAACCTGAAGCCGAAAATCGAGATCATTCTCAACATCGATTCGGATCATCTGGACTATTTCAAGGATGTGGATCATATTGCCAGATCCTTTGACAAGTTTGCGAAACTGGTACCGGAAAACGGAGCAGTCATCGCATATGACGCCAATCCGTTTGTAAAAAGCGTTATCAGCGGACTGCCGAATGCCATTACATTCGGACTCAGCGAAAGCTGCGATTACTACGCATCGGATATCAACTTTGACAACGATGGTATGCCGCAGTTCAAGGTGAACCATGGCGGCAAAGTCCTTGGTCAGATCGAACTTGCAGTGCCGGGCGAGCATAATATTCTCAATGCGCTTGCCGCCTTCGCATGCTGCCACATTCAGGGTGTAGCGGTGGAAGATATCATTAAGACTCTGGATGGCTATACGGGAACTCATCGTCGGTTCGACCTGCTGGGAGAGACTTCGACGGGTATCCGTATTGTGGATGACTACGCACATCATCCGACGGAGATCAAGGCGACACTGGCGGCTGTTCGCAACATGAAGCACAACACCCTTTGGTGTTTGTTCCAGCCGCATACGTATACACGGACTATGGCGCTGCTGGATGATTTCGCGACAGCCTTTGATGAAGCGGACAAGGTAGTGCTGGCAGAGATCTATGCGGCGCGGGAGAAGAACATCCATAAGATCAGTTCCAAGACTTTGATGAATAAGATCAAGGAGCATGATGTCAACAAGGATGTATACTTCTTTGAAGATTTTGAGGAAATTGCAAGCTTCGTATACAATAATGCACAGGAAGGCGATCTCGTCATCACGATGGGAGCCGGAGACATTTACAAAGTCGGTGAAATGATCCTGGAGAAGGACAAGAACCGCTAAGGAGTCGAGTATGAACAGAACAGAATATGAAGAAATGGAAGCAAAACGGATCGAACGCAACCTGGCGTATCTGGATGCGGGCGTTGTGTTCATCGATCTGAAAATGGCATATATCGATGAGGGCGTCAAGATCGGAAAGGGTACGGTTATCTATCCGTGCGTTGTTCTGGAAGGCAATGTGGAAATTGGAGAGAACTGTACCATCGGACAGAACACCAGGATCAAGGATTCCACCATCGGAAACGACACGACGATCCAGAGTTCTGTGATCCTGGAAAGCAGGGTGGGCGACGAAACCAGCGTTGGTCCGTTCGCATATCTGCGCCCGAACAGCGAGGTGGGAAACCACTGCAAAGTCGGGGATTTCGTGGAAATCAAGAATTCCAAGCTGGACGACGGAGCCAAAGCAGCACATCTGACCTATGTGGGAGATTCCGACGTAGGCAAGAAGGTAAATCTGGGCTGCGGTGTTGTATTTGTTAATTATGACGGCAGCAAGAAGTATCGTTCCGTTGTAGAAGACGGAGCATTCATCGGCTGCAATGTCAATCTAGTTTCACCGGTCCATGTCGGTGAAAACGCATATGTTGCTGCAGGGAGCACCATTACAAGTGATGTAGAGGACGGGGCACTTTACGTAGCAAGGTCAAAAGGTAGATCTATCGAAGGATGGGTTGAAAAAAGAGGTATTTTAAAGAAGTAGCATACAGTTTAAACAGAAAGCAGAGGTAGGAGAAACAAATGAAAAATAGTGTATTTTCAAACTACAAGGTATTTACAGGAAATTCACACCCTGAACTGGCGGAAGAAATCGCATCTATCATGGGCAAACCGCTGGGAAAAGCCACTGTAAACAAGTTCAGCGATGGAGAAATTTCCGTAAACCTGTGGGAAACAGTAAGAGGAACGGACTGTTATATTGTACAGTCTACCTGTGATCCGGTAAACGACAATCTCATGGAACTGCTGATCATGATCGATGCCATGAAGAGAGCATCTGCAGGCAGAATCAATGCAGTTATCCCGTATTACGGATATGCCCGTCAGGACAGAAAAGCCAAGGCAAGAGATCCAATCACAGCGAAGCTGGTAGCAGATCTTCTGGTAGCAGCAGGCGCTGACAGAGTTGTTACGATGGATCTTCACGCAGCACAGATCCAGGGATACTTCGATATTCCGGTAGACCACCTTATCGGTATGCCGATCCTGTCCAAGTATTTCGCTGCAAAGGGACTGGAAGACGTGGTTGTTGTTTCTCCTGACCACGGAAGTGTAACAAGAGCCAGAAACATGGCACAGCCTCTCAATGCACCGATCGCCATCGTAGACAAGAGAAGACCGGAACCGAACAAGAGTGAGATCATGAATATCATCGGCGATATCGAAGGCAAGAACTGCATCTTGGTAGACGACATGATCGATACCGCTGGAACCATCACTAACGCAGCAAACGCTCTGAAGGATCTGGGTGCTGTCAGCGTAAGAGCATGTGCGACACACGCTGTATTATCCGGACCGGCTATCGAAAGAATCGAAAACTCTGCTATTGAAGAACTGGTTCTGCTGAACACACTGCCGATCCCGGAAGAAAAGAAGATCGACAAAATGCGGATCGTATCCGTTGCTCCGCTCTTTGCAGAAGCAATGACTCGGATCTTCACCAATGGATCCATCAGTAAACTGTTTGACTAGAATTGACTGGAAAGCGAGTAGAATACAGATAGATGTTTGTAATCGTGGGACTTGGAAACCCGGGGAAAAAATACGAAAAAACAAGACACAACATGGGATTTTTGGCTATCGACAAGCTGGCGGAAAAGCACGATATCAAGGTCAATAAACTGAAGCATAAAGCACTGGTCGGAGATGGATTCATCTCCGGCCGGAAGGCTTTGCTGGTAAAACCGCAGACGTATATGAACCTGAGCGGTGAATCCGTGCGGGAAATTATCAGCTATTATGACATAGACCTGGAAGATCTGATCGTGATATATGATGATTTCGATCTGGAGACAGGCGCCATCCGTATTCGCAAAAAAGGAAGCGCAGGCAGCCATAACGGAATGAAATCTATTATCGGGCAGATCCAGTCCAAGGATTTTCCGAGGATTCGGATCGGGATCGGAAAGAGCGGCGGAGGCGCCGAATGGAAAGATTTTGTCCTTGGTAAAACGTCGAAACAGGATGAAAAGCTGATCGAGGATGCGGTGGAGCGCACTGCAGATGCAGTCGGATGTATTTTGGAAAAAGGTATTGATAAGGCTATGAATGAATATAATGTAAAACCTGGATTATCGGGAAGGGAATAACGTGGCACAACAAGGAATGATTAACATAGCAGGTGCGTCGGAAGGCCGGATCGCACCGATCATAGCAAATCTCCGGAAAGATAAAAAAGGTCAGAGCTTGATCGTCGTTTCAACCCTTAACAGGGCGAAACGGCTGGCATCGGACCTTTCTTTTTTTAGTGAGGAAAAAATCTACATCCTGCCGCCGGAGGAGGAATCGCTGATCCAGTTTGAAGCCAGGAGCAACGACGATCTGCTGAAGCGGATGAGCGTGCTCCGGGCGGTGAGCCGGGGCGAAGAATGCATGGTCATTGCGCCGGTCACTGGAGCGGTCAAGAAGCTGCCGCCGCGAGAGATCTTTGCAGAAAACGTGATAGAAATCAAACGGGGAGAAGATATCGAGCTGGATGAAGTGCGGGAAAGGCTGACGCTGCAGGGGTACGAGCGGGTATCCATGGTAGAGGGCAGAGGCGAGTACAGCATTCGCGGAGGCATTCTGGATGTGTTCACGCCGGAGGGAGACAATCCGTATCGGATCGAGCTGTTCGACACGGAAGTGGATTCCATCCGGACGTTTGATTTGACCACCCAGCGCTCCGAGGAGCACCTGAAATCAGTGAGCATTTATCCGTGCTCCCAGATCCCGCGGGAGCACCAGCTCTTTGCAGAAGCGGAGAAAAAGATCAGGGCTGCATATGATAAGCAGATCCGCAAGCTGGAAAAGAAGGAGCCGAATACGGAGCTGATCTATCAGCTGAAACAGCGGGAAGGTCAGCTGCTGGAATACGCCGGGAGCATGATCAACATTCAGTATCTGGAGAAGTTCCTGAATTACTTCTATCAGGATACGGTGTATATCTGGGATTACATGCAGGATCCGGAAATCTATATCGATGATCCCGTGCGGATCCTGGAGACCTTGGAGGTCTGGGAAAAAGAACGGGCTGATGATATCGAAGCGATTTTAAGCTCGGGCCGCGGCATTGGTGCGGATTTTGAGTCTTTGTCAGGACAGAAGGATTATTTTCGGTTGTATGAAAAGCCGGGCTATATTTTTACGCCGTTTACGGGAAACATCAAGAATGCTCCGTTTTTGACGGAGCTGATCAATGTCAACTGCAGGCAGGCGCCGACCTTTAACGGGAGGGTGGATCTGCTGAAGAGTGAGCTGGACAGCTATGTGCGGAGAAAGTTTGATGTGACCATCGTCTGCAGCAGTTCGGAGCGGGAGAAAAACCTGCGGGAATTTCTCCTGCGTGAAAAACTGGAAAACAAGGTGGTGATCCGGCAGGGGACCCTTACGGCGGGTATGGAGTTTCCTGACGAAAAGAAAGCGTGGATCTGGGAAGGTGACATCTTCGGCGGCAACCGGAAAAAACGGCGCAGAAGAAAGAAATCCCGGGGTGAGCAGATCAAGAGCTTTGCGGATGTGCAGACAGGCGATTATGTAGTGCACGAAAGTCACGGAATCGGAAAATTTATGGGTATCGAACAGCTGACGGTGCAGGGCGTCCAGAAGGACTATCTGAAGGTCAAGTACGCCGGAGAGGATTCTCTGTATATCCCGGTGGATCAACTGGGGATGCTTCAGAAATATATCGGTGGAGACGGTATCGCACCGCGGCTCAATAAGCTCTCCGGCGGAGAATGGAAAGCGACCAAGGCGAGGGCACGGGCTGCAGTTGATGATATGGCACAGGAGCTGATCCGTGTGTCGGCAGCCAGAATGCATGAGAAAGGCTATGCTTTTTCGGAGGATACCGTATGGCAGGGCGAATTTGAAGCTAGTTTCCCGTATACGGAAACAGAGGATCAACTGCGATGCATCAAGGAAATCAAAGATGATATGGAACGAGACGTTCCCATGGATCGTCTGCTTTGCGGCGACGTGGGATTCGGCAAGACGGAGGTGGCTGCCAGAGCGCTGTTCAAATGCGTGGCAGACGGGAAGCAGGCGGCCGTTTTAGTGCCGACGACCCTGCTGGCCAATCAGCATTACTACAACATGAAAGAGCGGTTTGAGAAGTTTCCGTTTAAAGTAGAAATGCTGTCTCGCTTTCGGACAGCGGCGCAGCAGAAGAATATCCTGGAAGGCGTGGAAAAGGGGAGCATCGATCTTTTGATCGGGACTCACCGGCTTCTGTCTTCCGACGTGCAGTTCAAGGATCTGGGACTTTTGGTCATCGACGAGGAGCAGCGGTTCGGCGTCAAGCATAAAGAGAAGATCAAGCAGCTGAAGGAGAACGTAGATGTACTGACTTTATCGGCGACCCCGATTCCGCGGACTTTGCATATGTCCCTGTCGGGAATCAAGGATATGAGCACCATCGAGGAACCGCCGGAAGACCGTTATCCTGTTCAGACCTATGTTATGGAGATGGACGATTTCGTGATCCGGGAGGCTATCGAGAAAGAACTGGCGCGCGGCGGCCAGGTCTATGTTCTCCATAACAGAGTGGATTCCATCGAACGAGTTGCCAGTGAGATCGAGCGTCTGGTGCCGGATGCATCGGTGGCAGTAGGCCACGGCAAGATGCGGGAGCACCAGCTGGAGGATATCATCATGGACTTCTCCAACAGGGAATACAATGTCCTGGTTTCCACTACCATCATCGAGTCGGGCATGGATATCCCTAACGTCAACACCATGATCGTGCTGGATGCGGATCATTTCGGACTGGCACAGCTTTATCAGCTGCGGGGGCGGGTCGGTCGATCCGATCGAATGGCTTATGCGTATTTGATGTATAAGAAAGACAAGACTTTAACAGAAATCTCGGAAAAACGGCTGCGTGCCATCAAGGAATTCACGGAATTCGGCTCCGGTTTTAAAATCGCTATGCGGGATCTGGAACTGCGAGGCGCCGGAAACCTGCTGGGAACGGAGCAGTCGGGTCACATGCTCAACATCGGATATGAACTGTACTGCAAAATGCTGGAGGAGGCCGTGGACAAGGCTCGCGGCGTAGAAGAGATTCCGGAGGCGGAAGAAACAGCATTCAATCTGCCGATCCCGGCCATCCTTTCGGAGCACTACATTGAAAACGAGATGCTCCGGCTGCAGATGTACAAGAAAATCGCCGTCATTGCCAGCGATGAAGATGAATCGGAAATCATCGACGAATTGCTGGATCGGTTTGGTGATATTCCGAAAGCGACCATGAATCTGATCAAGATTTCCAAGATCAGGGCCATGGCAGGCAAGGTGGGTATTTCGGAAATCTCGCAGCAGGGGTACAAGATCATTTTCAAGCTGCTGGAAAACGTCAAATTGACGGAGCGGATCATGGCAGGTCTGGTCTCCGTTTACGGAGGTAAAATGATGATCAACGGAGGCAAGGAACCGTATATCCGTCTGACCATAGGCAGGGATGATCCGTTGAAAGCGATCGAGAAGTTTTTACAGATCGCAGTGGGAGAAAGGAAACCGAACTAGATGAAACAGGAACTGCTGGAAATTCTGGAAGTTGTCCGGGAGGAAGAACGAGAGATCCTGGAAGAAGGCGCAGGCATCCGCAAGGAGCGTTATACCGAGGAGGATTCTTTTGTTGTGTCCGCACGCAAGATGATGGGAAACGACAGGAAGCTGATCCAGATCAGGACCCACACAAGGTTCATCGATTTCCCGAAACACCGCCACGATTTTATTGAGATGATGTACGTCTGCAAAGGCTCCTGCACTCATATTATCGACGGGCAGGAGATCACGGTGAAAGCAGGAGAATTCCTGCTTCTGAACCAGTATTCCTGGCATGAGATCAGGAAGGCGGAGAAAGATGATATTTCGGTCAATTTCGTCATCAAACCGGAATTTTTTGATCGCCCGTATACGATGCTTGGATTCAACAACGTCATTACGGAGTTTCTCATCAATATCCTGAGAAAGGACAGCTGTCAGGGTGAGTTCCTGTATTTTCAGGTGGCAGATATTTTGCCGGTGCAGAACCTGATCGAAAACATGGTATCCATGCTGATCCATGAACAGGAAAACGATCCCGTCATGCAGACAACCATGGGACTTTTGTGTATGCATCTGGCCTATCATACAGATCGTTTGAATCGAGGCGTGCAGGAAAAGTTCGACGATATGCTGGTAAAAGAAAGTATGGAATATATAAATACGCAGTATCAGCACGCCAGTCTGACGGAGCTGGCGGACAGGCTGCATCAGTCCCGGTATTCCCTGTCCAGGCTTTTAAAGGAAAAGACGGGAGAAACTTTTCGGGAGATGGTGCAGAACAAGCGGTTTTACCGGGCGCAGGAGCTGCTGACGGAATCGGACCTGTCGGTCAATGATGTGATCTTAAGTGTAGGTTATGAGAACACCAGCTACTTTCATCGTAAATTCAAGGAAAAATACAATATGACGCCGCGCAAATACCGGGAATTGTTTCACTGCTAGCGGCGTGCTTTGCAGAACCTAAGCAAAGACTCCTGCAAAGGACTTTGCAAATAAGGACACTTTTTTCGCAAAAGGGGTTCTTATTTTTTGTGTGGAAATTCATATACTAACTGTAGGGAATAAAACAAGGGGTTTTATATAAAAAGCAATATAGGGAAAAGACGAAAAAACGATCCAATCAATCATGTTAGTACAGGGTCTTTTGAGACTCTGTCCAGGAGAAACTTTTCATGAATCATGCGCACAGACGGCAGGCGATCTGCCTGTCGCCTTCATGAAGAGTTTTGATTGCAAGATTCCCATACAAGTACGTGCGGTCCTCGCCGGCTGTACTGTTCATGATATCGGTCCGGAAGCAATTCCGGGCTTTTTGTTTTTTGCAGAGTATAAAACCGACAGAGCGGATCGGCAATCTCTAAGAAAAACCTTGACTTTTCAACCTTTGCAGGATAAAATTATATGACAAAACAATTTCATTATGCGGCTGTGACGAAGACAGTAGCCCTGCGTAAGATCCTTACAGAGAGATGCTCATTTGCTGAGAGAGCGTTGGTGAAGCGGACCGTGAAAATCACTTCTGAGCCGGACACTTTAAGAGAGACGGGATGATGGTCCCGTAACTAGGGTGGTACCGCGGTTTATGATCGTCCCTAACATAGCTATGTCAGGGGCGTTTTTTATGAGTCGCTGCTGTGAAGCCGGCGAACTCTGCGAAATAGGATTACCAGACAGTACCAGGAAAGGAATGTATCGACATGATAAAAAACTTATCAGAAAAGCCGATCGCTGAGCTGCAGAAGGAACAGGCAGAGCGATGGGAAAAAGAAGACTTGCTGGGAAAATGTATCAGCACAAGAGAAGGCATGACGCCGTTCATATTTTATGAGGGTCCTCCAACGGCCAACGGCAAGCCAGGCATCCATCACGTGATTGCCAGAACACTGAAAGACTCCGTGTGCCGCTACAAAACCATGCAGGGTTATGAAGTAACGAGAAAAGCAGGCTGGGATACTCACGGACTTCCGGTAGAGATCGAAGTGGAGAAGCAGCTGGGTATGTCCGGCAAGCAGGACATCGAAAAATACGGGATCAAGGAATTCAATGAAAAGTGCAGAGAATCCGTTTTCACATACGAGAGCATGTGGCGCGACATGACCAAGCGGATGGGATACCTCATCGATCTGGATCATCCATACATCACGCTGGACAATGACTATGTAGAGACTCTCTGGTGGATCATCAAGGAATTCTTCAAGGCCGGTATGATCTACGAAGGTCACAAGATCCTGCCGTACTGCCCGCGCTGCGGAACGGGACTGGCTTCTCACGAAGTAGCCCAGGGTTATAAGGAAGTCAAGGTAACGACTATCACAGCGAAATTCAAGAGAAAAGACGCTGACGAATACTTCCTGGCATGGACGACGACTCCTTGGACGCTGGCATCCAACGTATCTTTGACTGTCGGTCCGGACGTGGACTACATCAAGGTCAAGATGACGGCCGGCGATGAGGAAGGCAAGGTCTTCTATGTTGCAAAGGTTCTGGCGGACAAAGTGCTGGGAGAAGGCAACTACGACGTGCTGGAGGAAATGAAGGGAAAAGACCTGGAATACGTGGAATACGAACAGCTGATGCCGTTCATCAAGCCGGATAAGAAAGCCTTCTTCGTAACGTGTGCAGACTACGTAACCATTGAAGATGGTACAGGTATCGTACACACGGCTCCTGCCTTCGGTGAAGACGACTATCAGACAGGAAGACGTTACGATCTGCCGGTCGTAAACCCGGTAGACGAACAGGGAAAATATACAGACACTCCTTGGAAGGGCAGATTTGTTATGGAAGACGGCCTGGATGTTGAGATCATCAAGTGGCTGGCTGCAGAAGACAAGATCTATGCCAAGGAAAAGATGGAACATAACTATCCGCACTGCTGGAGATGCGGCACGCCGCTGATCTATTATGCGAAGCCGAGCTGGTACATCGAAATGACCAAGCTGAAAGACGAGCTGGTTGCCAACAACAACACGGTAAACTGGTTCCCTGATTTCGTCGGCGAGAAGAGATTCGGAAACTGGCTGGAAAACGTCAATGACTGGGCGATTTCCAGAAACAGATACTGGGGTACTCCGATCCCGATCTGGCGCTGCGAATGCGGTCATCTGGAATGTATCGGCAGCAGAGCAGAGCTGGCGGAAAAGGCGCAGGAGGATATCACAGCAGATATCGAGCTCCACAGACCGTATGTGGATGATGTTCATCTGACCTGCCCGGTATGCGGCAAGCCGATGACAAGGATCCCTGAAGTGATGGACTGCTGGTTCGACAGCGGAGCAATGCCGTTCGCACAGAGACATTATCCGTTTGAAAACAGGGAAAACTTCGATGCAGATTTCTTCCCGGCAGACTTCATCTGCGAAGGAATCGACCAGACGAGAGGCTGGTTCTATTCGCTGATGGCTATCTCCACTTTCATCAAGGGAAGATCTCCGTATAAAAACGTATTAGTAAATGATCTGATCCTGGACAAGCATGGCAAGAAGATGAGTAAACACGTGGGCAACACGGTAGATCCGTTCGCGCTGTTCGACAAGTATGGTGCAGACGCTCCGAGATGGTACCTGCTCTACGCTTCTCCGGCATGGTCTCCGACCAAGTTCGACGAAGACGGACTCATTGAGATCGTCAGCAAGTTCTTTGGAACACTGAGGAACGTATACAACTTCTTTGCACTGTATTCCAACCAGGACAACCTGGATCCGGCTTCTCTGGACGTACCGTATGCAGAACGTCCGGAACTGGACCGCTGGATCATTTCCAAGTACAACAAGCTGATCAAGGAAGTAACAGCCGACATGGATCAGTACGACCATATGAAGGCCGTTCGTAAGATTCAGGACTTCGTCATCGAAGATATGTCCAACTGGTATATCAGAAGAGCGAGAAGAAGATTCTGGGCAGAAGAACTGGATGCAGACAAGAAGTCGGTATATGCGACGACTTACGAGGTAATGGTGGGACTTTCCCAGCTGATCGCTCCGTTCGCACCGTTCATTTCCGAGGAAATCTATCAGAACCTGACCGGTAAGGAATCCGTACATCTTTCCTTCTTCCCGAAGGCGGATGAAGCGCTGATCGACGAGAAGGCGGAGGAAAGAATGGATCTGGTTCGCACCCTGGTAGGGCTTGGCAGAGGAACCAGAGAAAAGGAAAGAATCAAGGTAAGACAGCCGCTGAAGGAGATCCTGGTAGACGGCAAATACGAAAGCATCATCGGCGACCTGACTCCGCTGATCAAGGAGGAACTTAACATCAAGGAAGTCCTCTTCGAAAGCAAGCTGGATGCTTACATGAACTACAGCTTAAAGCCGAACTTCAAGGTGGCAGGTCCGGTTCTGGGCAAGAACATCAAGGCGTTTGGTGCAGCTCTGGGTCAGGCAGATCCGGCAGAGACCGTTGCAGCGCTGGATGCTGACGGCAAAATCACCCTGGACATTAACGGAGAATCCATGGAGATTTCCAAGGATATGGTAGACGTGAAGATTTCTGCAAAGGAAGGTTTCGCAGTCGCTATGGAGAACAACGTGTTCACGATCCTGGATACGACGGTAACGCCGGAACTGGCAGAAGAAGGTCTGGCAAGAGAGCTGGTATCCAAGGTGCAGCAGATGAGAAAGAAGAATGACTACGAGATGATGGACAAGATCCGCATTTATCTGTCTGCTGATGAAGACGTAGCTGCTGCCGTAGAATCTTATCGTGACTACATCATGAAAGAAACGCTGGCAGAAAGTATTGAAACAAAAGACGGCCTTGACGAAGAAGATCTCAATGGACACAAGACAGGTCTGGCTGTAGAACGTATTTAATAACAACGTATGGACGAGGCGAGAAAGCATGAGTACATCGATCGAAAATTTAAGACAGCTGGCGGCCAGAGACGTGAAAGATCATACGGCTATCTTTGATTCCTATGTGGTACTGGGGCGCGATATCGAATATCTGGCAATTAAATTCGGGCTGGATCCGGAGAATGTGGTCAATCTGCTGGAAGGCTATGGGGAGCGTATCCGCGTACAGCAGCCGCAGGTAGTCGGCATTGAGGAGGTAAAGGACGAAGGTGACCCGGAATCTGCTGCAAAGCCGCAGGCTTCCCGCAGGGAGGCTTCGGCGGCGCCGGGAAGGCGGAAAGCGAAACCTAAGAAAAAGTCGCTGTTTTCCAATCCGTTTCGGATCGATCCGGAAGAGGAGTGGGCGGTATTGCAGGAAAATCCTGATTACGATACTTCCGGCTGCGGCAGACTGGGCAATCTGCCACGGTCTCTGATCGAGGAATACGTGGAGAAATTCTATCCGGGGATCGCATCTGAAAACCCTCAGAACGACTGGATCAGCATCGACACGTATCTCCAGACATTCCATGCAGGATGGGCCTCCAGAGCCAATACCAGATAGAAAGTGTAGGACTTATGGAACGAAAAGATCTGCAGGGACTTACAATCGAAGAATTAAAACAGTTTGCCGCGGAACTGGGGGAAGCCCCATTCCGCGGCAAACAGCTATTCAAGTGGATCCACAAGGGCGCCCGTGACTTTTCCGTCATGACGGATTTTTCAGAGAAGCTGCGGGAGAAACTGCAGCAGAACGCTTATATCGGCGGCGTATCCGTGGAGAAGATCCAGCACGACAAGAAGGACGGTACGCGAAAATTCTTGTATGGACTGCAGGACGGCAACGCGGTGGAAGGCGTCTTTATGAAGTACAGCTACGGCAATTCTCTGTGCGTGTCTTCTCAGGTGGGTTGCCGCATGGGATGCGCATTCTGTGCGTCGGCGCTTCACGGACTGGTGCGGAATCTGACAGCAGGAGAGATGCTGTCCCAGGTGTACGAGGCGGAGCGTGTAACTGGGGAGAAAATCAATCACATTGTTGTCATGGGTATGGGCGAGCCGTTTGATAATTACGAGAATCTGAGGCGTTTTTTAGAGCTGCTCCATCATAAAGACGGCAAGAATATGAGCTATCGTCATATGACGGTATCAACCAGCGGGATCCTGCCGGGCATCCGCCGGTTTGCAGAAGATTTCCCGCAGGCAAACCTGGCGATTTCTTTACATCGGGCGGAAGACAAAGGGCGAAGCAGCATTATGCCGGTGAATCGGGCATACCCTTTGGCGGAGCTTTTGCAGACGGCGAGGGAATACGCTGAGAAGACGGGACGGCGCGTGACGTTCGAATACGCCCTGATTTCCGGAGAAAACGACCGTCCGAAGGATGTGGAGCTTTTACAGCAGAAGCTTACAGGAATGCTGTGTCATGTGAACCTGATCCCGCTGAATGAAGTGAAAGAAACCGGATTTTTGGGAAGCAGCCGGAGACGGGCGGAAGAAGTTGCAGCTCAGCTGGAGCGTGCAGGCATCCCGGCGACAGTTCGAAGAGAGCTGGGCGGCGAGATCGACGGCGCCTGCGGACAGCTTCGATTGAAGGAAAAAAGTTTTGAAAATCATTCTGAATGATTTTAGTTGATGAAAATAACAGCATAGTGTATAATATTTTTAATATTAAGGCTAGTGTTAGCATATTTAGGAGGATAAAATTATGGTGAAATTACTGATAGGACATAAGGGAAGCGGCAAAACGAACCAGATGGTTCAGCTGGCCAACGATTATATTGAAAAGGGCGCAGGAAGCATCATATTTATCAATAAAAATCACAGACTCATGTATGAGCTGAACTATAAAATCCGTGTTATCTGCATGGAAGATTTTGAACATATCACAAATATCGATGAATACATCGGATTCCTGTATGGAATCATCAGTTCCGATCACGATATCGAAACGATCTTCATCGACAGCATTCTGAAGCATGCAGATGTATCTCTGGGAGATCTCCCGGTATTCCTGAAGAGACTCAGCGGCATTTCAGAGATATATGATATCGACTTTGTCGTAAGCTTAAGCGCTGAGAAAGAAGAGATGATCGGCGTGGATCTGAGCAATTACGAAGTCCTGAACTAGGATATCAGACAGAATCAAAAATCGAACAAAAAGACGGTGGGATTCACCGTCTTTTTTGACAGGCAGGATATAGACAGCCGGAATCAGGGAAGAATAAGCATTAGAATAAGGAAGTGACATTTGATGAAGAAAGCATATGGATTTGTAGTGTTGACTGCATTCCTGTTCGGGACTATGGAGGTGGCCTGCAAGGTGGCGGGCAACCAGCTGGATCCATTTCAGTTGACGTTTATACGGTTCGCGATCGGCGGGATTCTGCTCCTGCCCTTTGCAGCGGTTGAGCTGCATAAGGCGCATATCAGGCTTACGGGAAAGGATATCCTGAGGCTGGCAGGCGTGGGGATCCTGGGAATATCTCTCAGCATGATGTTTTTCCAGCTGGGTGTTTCCAATTCCAACGCATCGACGGCGTCGGTCCTGATTTCCATCAATCCATTGTTTACCATGGTGTTCGCTCATTTCTTTACTTCGGAGAAGCTGAACCGGCATAAGTTCATCGTGCTGGGTTTCGGTCTCCTGGGGATCATCTTTATGATCCGCCCATGGGACGTTCAGGAGGGGAATACAGTTATCGGCATCGTTTATATGCTGCTGGCTGCCATTTTCTTCGGAGCCTACACCATCGCAGGCAAGGTGAGCGCACAGAAGCTGGGTATTATGGCTCAGACCAGCATCAGCTTTATTCTGGGATCTTTCGTGCTTCTCATTATGATGCTGATCATGGGAAAACCTGTCGTTGCGGGCGTGGCGGACAATCTTCCGCTGGTGATCTACATCAGTCTGTTCGTAACAGGCCTGGGCTATTTCAGCTACTTTATGGCCATCAAATGCTCCGATGCGGCCACCGGATCGCTGGCATTTTTCCTGAAACCAGCCATCGCACCGGTGATGGCGGTGATTTTCCTGCACGAAACGATTTTATGGAATACATATCTCGGCATTGGACTGATTTTAGTGGGATCCTATCTGAACATCCGGTATCAGAAGAAGGATAAGGATACGAGTGAGAAGGATCTGGAAGGAGAACTGGAAGAACTTGAAGAAGAGCGGGAAGAAGGGTTTGCAGAAGGAGAACGACTCCCGAAGCACCATGAGAATTGAGGATATCGAAGCGGTCTTTGCGGATCGAAAAGCGGGAGCAGAAGGAAATTTTAAGTTTTTTTCTGTGCTGGTACCGCTGGTAGAAAAAGAAGATGGACTGTATTTGTTATACGAAGTGAGGGCGCAGAATATGGCTCGACAGCCGGGAGAGATCTGTTTCCCGGGAGGAGAGCTGGAACCGGATGAGACCACGGAGGAATGCGCTCTGCGGGAAACCTGGGAGGAAATCGGGATCCCGCAGGATCAGATCCGTGTCATTACCCAGCTGGATACTTTGTACACCTACAGTAATTTCGCCATGCATTGTTATCTGGGAGTGATTCCGGAAGCTGCGCTGGATGATCTAAAGTTCAGCGAAAATGAAGTGGCAGAAGTGTTTCTGGTATCACTGGATGATCTGCTGGCCATCACGCCGGAGGTTTATCCCATTAAGGCGATCCCGCAGATCCCGGAGGACTTCCCCTATGACAAGGTCTATCAGGGAAAGCCGTATCCGTGGCGTGGCGGCAGAGGCAGCGTGCCTATTTATGAGGTGGATGACCGGGTGATCTGGGGATTGACAGCTAGGATCACGAAGCATTTTTTAGAGATCATTACAGAAAAGGAGGATGCGGATGTTTAAACTTGCATTATGCCAGATGAAGGGCTCTTTCGACAAGCAGGAGAGCATGGCGACGGTAACGAAGTGTGTAGGAGAAGCTGCAGGAAACGGAGCGCAGGTGATTTCCCTGCCGGAGATGTGGAACTGTCCGTATTCCAACGACTATTTCAGAGACTATGGGGAACCGGCGGACGGTCCAACGGTGAAGTTTTTATCGGAACTGGCTGCAAAGCATGGAGTGTACCTTATCGGGGGTTCCATTCCGGAGCTGGACGGAGACAAGGTGTACAATACGTCTTTTTCCTTCGATCGAAGCGGTCAGGTGATCGGAAAGCACAGAAAGGTGCATCTGTTCGACATCGACGTCAAAGGCGGCATCCGTTTCATGGAATCGGACACCTTGACGGCTGGATCAGAGATGACCATTCTGGATACGGAGTTCGGCAAGATCGGCGTGGCCATCTGCTACGATGTGCGGTTTCCGGAATGGTTCCGGAAGATGGCGCTGGCCGGTGCCAGGCTGATCGTACTCCCGGCGGCATTCAATATGACGACGGGGCCTGCACACTGGGATCTGACCATGCGGGCGCGGGCACTGGACAACCAGGTATACTTCGCAGCAAATTCCCCTGCGAGAGATGAAACCGGTCCTTATGTGGCTTACGGAAACTCCTGTATCGCCAGCCCATGGGGTGATTTTATCGCTCATGCGGATGAAAAGGAATGCATTCTGTATGGAGATATTGATTTGGATTATGAGGATTCTGTCAGAGAGCAGCTGCCGCTGTTGAAACACAGAAGACCGGAACTGTATTAGGAGGGATTGGGTATGAAAAAATTACTGGCATTAGCCGTTGCGGCAATTATGATTTTGTCGCTGGCTGCCTGCGGTTCACCGGAAGAGGTACAACCGGAGGAGCAGGTGGATTATGAGATCGCCATGGTGACAGAGACAGGTCTGATCATGAACGGCGGATACAGCAAAGTGGCATGGGACACCATCAGCAGCTTTGGCGAGAAAAAAGGCGTATCGCATAAGTATTATAAGGCTGCGGAAGCCTCGGAAGACGCTTATCGTCAGGTAATCGACAATGCGGTTGCCGGCGGTGCGAAGCTGGTTGTTGCCGACGGTTATCTGTTCAGCCAGGTGGTTTACGAGAAACAGAAGGAATATCCTGACGTGAAATTCGTTCTGATCGATGCGGCGCCGATGGATGAGGAATCCGGAGACGTGAAGGTTACCAAGAATACCGTGGAGGTGACCTTTGCATCGGAACAGGCCGGATACCTGGCAGGCTATGCGGCTGTAAAAGATGGTATGACAAATCTGGGATATCTGGGAGACTCCAAGGTGCCTCTGGCTATAGACTACGGCTACGGCTTCCTGCAGGGCGCAGACAAGGCTGCCGGAGAGATGGGGAAGACTGTGAATATTTCCTATCGCTACAGTAATTCCAAGGAGGATTCCGAGGCGGTCAGAACAGCTGCACAGCAGTGGTATGACGGCGGCATCGAGGTTATCTTCGCCTGCGGCAATAAAGTGGAGCTGCCGGTCATCGAAGCAGCGGAAATGACCGATAAAAAGGTCATTGGCTATGAGACGGATAAGAGTCAGATGTCTGATACGGTGGTAACGTCTGCTGGCAAGGACATCAGCAAAGCGCTGGAGAGCGTTCTCGATCAGTATGAGGATGACAAGTTCCCTGGAGGCACTACGGTGGAATACAATGCCGGGAATGACGGCGTATGGCTGGAAATGGACAACGCCAAGCTGACAAACTTCAGCAAGTCGGATTACAACGGTATCGTGAAGGAATTGAAGAACGGGGATATCACGGTGAAGAAATATGATTCCGGAGACATCGCTTCTCTGGGTCTGACTCATGTGAAAGTGACAGAGCAGTAGAATCTGCAGGAGTATATTGATAACAGATATAAAAAAACGCTCGCATCGGCTGGATGCGGGCGTTTTGTACTTTTTAAGTGATTTTGATATTGATCTGCAAAGGTCTTTGCAGACGATAATGGGAATAATCGCTTCTCTACTTGTGATTGTTGTGCTTTTCCTGGCGCTCTGCTCTTGGAGAAGTCGCAGAAACACGCTTGGCAATCGGTACGTAAGGACGCGGCTGCTGCACGGATTTGTAGGCGGGACGCATCAGCTTGCCGCCGGAGATCAGTTCCTCGATCCGGTGTGCACACCAGCCGGACAGACGGGCTGTCGCGAATAACGGTGTTGCAATGGTAGTCGGAATATCCAGCGCATCGTATACGAAGCCGGAATACAGATCGACATTGGCCGGCATCGGCTTTTCAACGCCATGGACTTCTGCATAAAGCTCCGGAGTCCTTCGTTCGATGTAATCACAGAGCAGGAAGTCATCAATCAGATCCTTGCTTTCTGCCAGCTTTTTGGCCATGGATTTCAGTACCTTGGCACGTGGGTCGGACAAGGTGTAGATCGCATGCCCCATACCGTAGACAAGACCGCTCTTGTCGTTCGCTTCTTTACGCAGAACCTTTACGAGATAATCGTCCAGTTTGCCGCGATTGTTGAAGTCCGGTACGTTTTTTCTCAGATCGTTCATCATGTTGATCACAGCGATGTTTGCGCCACCGTGTTTCGGCCCTTTGAGGGAGCCTATGGCGGCTGCTATGGCCGAGTAAGTATCAGTTCCGGTCGAGGAAATCAGGTGTGTCGTAAAGGACGAGTTGTTTCCTCCGCCGTGTTCTGCATGCAGGATCATGGACAGATCCAGAAGTCTGGCTTCTAATTCAGTATATTCTCCTGTCGGACGGATCATCCGCAGGATGTTTTCGGATGTGGAAAGTTCCGGGATCGGGTTATGCAGGTGCAGGCTCATGTTGTCGTAGAACGAGGACTTAGCCTGGTATGCGTAGGCGATCAGTGCCGGGAAGTATCCGATCAAATCGATGGACTGCCGGAATACATTGGAAATGGATGTGTCGTCCGGATTGTTGTCATAACAGTACAGTGCCAGCACGCTTCTTGCCATCTTGTTCATGATGTTGTTGGATGGTGCTGTCAGAATAATATCTCTGGCAAAACCCTGCGGCAGCTCTCTTTTGGTACCCAGAAGCTTTTTGAAATATTCCAGCTCCGACTTTGTCGGCAAGGAACCGAGAATCAGCAGGTACGTGATTTCTTCAAAGCCAAATCGCTCTTCTTCGATGCAGCTGTTTACCAGGTCTTCGATGCTGTAGCCGCGGTAGTACAGTTTTCCCTCTACAGGGATCTTGTTTTTCTTTTCGTCAACGTCGTAGCCGATTACTTCCCCGATTTTCGTTAATCCGACAAGAACTCCGGTGCCGTTGGAATTACGCAGACCTCTTTTCACATTGTTCTTTACATAAAGCTCAGATTCTATGTAGTCGTTTTTTCTAAGCTGCTCTGCATTCTTTTCGAATAATTCCTGTGCGCGAGCTGCTGTCACACGGCTTTTGACCTCTTCCTTGACAGCTGCCTTCACTGTTTTGCGAAATGTTTTTCTCTTTGTCAAATAATCACGCAGCATGTAAGTATATTCCCCCTTTTCTGGATCTGCCGAAGCATCTCGCGGGAAGCTTTCGACATAACGTAAAAAATCTGGCAGCCAGGAGTCCTGCTCCAGATCTCAAATGACATTCAAATACAATATAAATAAGTAGTAAATCGTATAAGTTAGTATACCATATTAGCGGGGTGAAGTAAATAGAAATAATATGGGGTGGATATATGCTGAATATGTGTAATTGCAAGGGTTTTCAAAGTATTTGCAGACGCAGAAAGGAGAAAAACAGCGGAAATATTTTAGGAAAGAGCACAACAAAACGGGAAGGGCAGTGTGATACGCAACAAACATCGAACGTGTGTTTACAATTAAAATTACAGGTGGTATAATGAATCCTGTAGCGAAAACAGGCTCACAATACAGAATGGAAACAACCTCTGAGGGGAGGCATTGAGATATGGCAGAATTTAAAGTCGTATCGGACTTTGACCTGATGGGCGATCAGCCTAAGGCGGTCGATACGCTTGCAAAGGGTATTTTAGACGGGAAACGGGCGCAGACGCTTATGGGAGTTACAGGATCCGGCAAGACCTTTACCATGGCGAAGCTGATCGAGCGGGTGCAGAAACCAACGCTGGTGATTTCTCATAATAAGACGCTGGCGGCACAGCTGCACGGGGAGTTTAAAGAATTTTTCCCAGACAATGCGGTGGAATACTTTGTCAGCTATTATGACTATTATCAGCCGGAGGCGTATGTCGCTTCTACGGATACGTATATTGAAAAGGACTCGGATATCAATGCGGAGATCGAGAAGCTGCGTCACTCGGCGACGGCAGCTTTGTCAGAGCGGCGAGATGTTATCATCGTTGCCAGCGTATCGTGCATCTACGGGTTGGGAAGCCCGATCGACTATGAAAATCAGGTGATTTCCTTGCGCCCCGGCATGGAAAAGGACCGGCAGGAGCTGTTGCGAAAGCTGGTGGACATTCAGTACACGAGAAATGATATGGCCATGGAACGGGGTAATTTTCGCGTGCGGGGCGATACGGTGGATATCTATCCGGCAGGGGCAGAAAATGCTGTGCGGATCGAGCTGTTTGGCGATGAAGTGGAGACTATCAAGGAGATCAATCCGGTGACTGGAGAAATCGTTGGTATTCGGAACCATGTGGCTATCTACCCGGCATCACATTACGTTACCAGCAAGGAGAAAATCGAGCATGCAGCGGAGACGATCAATGAGGAGCTGAAAGAACGGGTGCAGTGGTTTCAGGATCGCGGCAAGCTGATCGAAGCGCAGCGGATCGAGCAGCGGACCAGGTATGATGTGGAGATGCTGCGGGAGGTAGGCACCTGCAAAGGCATAGAAAACTATTCCCGTCACATCACGGGTCTGCCGCCGGGGTCGCGGCCGTATACCCTCATCGACTATATTCCGGATGATTTTCTCATCATCATCGACGAATCCCATGTCATGCTGCCGCAGCTGCGGGCCATGTATGCAGGAGACCGATCCCGGAAGCAGTCTCTGGTAGATTACGGTTTCAGGCTTCCGTCTGCGCTGGACAACCGACCGTTGAAATTTGAGGAATTTAACGAACTGGTAAACCAGATCGTATACGTCAGCGCAACGCCGGCAGCGTATGAAAGAGAAGAAAGCGGCGGTATTTCGGCGGAACAGATCATACGTCCGACAGGACTTCTGGATCCGATCATCGAGCTTCACAGCACCGAAGGTCAGATGGATCACCTGATCGGGGAGATCAACCGCGTTACAGCACGGGGCGAGAGAACTTTGGTAACAACGCTGACCAAGAAGATGGCTGAGAGTCTGACGGATTATCTGACAAATGTGGGGATCAAGGTGCGGTATCTCCATTCGGAAATCGATACGCTGGAACGGATGGAGATCCTGCGGGATCTGCGTCTGGGTGCCTTTGACGTGCTGGTGGGGATCAATCTGCTGCGGGAAGGACTGGATATTCCGGAGGTTTCTCTGGTAGCGATCCTGGACGCAGACAAGGAAGGCTTCCTGCGGACGGAGACTTCTCTGATCCAGACCATCGGACGGGCGGCGAGAAACGCCGACAGCAAGGTCATCATGTATTGCGACGGCATCAGTCCGGCCATGCGGTCTGCCATGGATGAAACGGAGCGTAGAAGGAAAATCCAGGATGCTTATAACAAGGAGCACGGCATCACTCCGAAAACGGTCAAGAAGGCTGTCCGCAGCGTGATCGAAGCCACGAAGGTGGCAGAGGACGAAGGCCGTTACGAAGGCAAGAGTCCGCTGGAGCTGACGAAAAAAGAACTGAAGGATTATGTGAAGAAGCTGGAAAAGGAAATGAAGCAGGCTGCAGGAGATCTCCAGTTTGAGAGGGCAGCACAGCTGCGCGACATGATCTTTGAATACAAGGCGAGAATGTAGCGGGCTGCGGCTGCAGCCGTATAGCGAGAGGATAATGGAATGGCAAAAGACATTGTAATCAAAGGAGCGAAAGAGAACAATCTGAAAAACGTGGATCTGACCATACCGCGGGACAAGCTGGTGGTATTTACAGGGCTTTCCGGTTCAGGGAAATCATCCCTGGCATTTGACACGATCTATGCGGAGGGGCAGAGAAAGTACATGGAGAGTCTTTCCTCCTATGCGAGACAGTTTCTGGGGCAGATGGAGAAGCCTAATGTGGAATATATCGAAGGATTATCGCCGGCGATTTCCATCGACCAGAAAACCACCAATAAAAACCCGCGTTCCACGGTGGGAACAGTTACGGAGATCTATGATTATCTCCGTCTGATGTATGCGCGGATCGGGATTCCTCACTGCCCGGTGTGCGGGCGGGAAATCACCAGTCAGTCTATCGACCAGATCGTCGAACTGCTGATGCAGGAAGGCGAGGGGACGAAGCTGACGGTGCTGGCTCCGGTAGTGCGTCAGCGCAAGGGACAGCACGAGAAGATCCTGGAACGGATCCGCAAGGAGGGCTTTACCCGGGTGCGTGTTGACGGAGAGATCCGCCTGCTGGAAGAGGATGAGATCAAGCTGGAAAAGACCTTCAAGCACACCATCGAGATCGTGGTAGACCGGATCAAGGTGAAGGACGGTGCGCAGAGCCGTCTGGCAGAGGCCTGCGAGCTGGCGATCGCCCATGGAGAGGGTCTGGTTCAGGTTATAGTAGATAAAGACGGCAAACCGGAAGAAAAAACATTCAGTACCAGTCTGGCATGTCCGGATCACGGTGTCAGCATCGAAGAACTGGAGCCGCGGATGTTCTCATTCAACAACCCCCTGGGCGCGTGCCCGGACTGTAATGGACTGGGCTTTATTCAACGCATCGATCCGGATCTTATCATCCCGGATCAGGACAAGAGCATCAATGAGAAGTGCCTGAGCAACGTCTTTGCGACCATGGAATACACCAGCTTCTACTGGCAGGTGATTCGCGCGCTGGCGGAGAAATATGGTGCGGATATGGATACGCCGTACAAGGATCTGCCGAAGAAGTTCAAGGAAGTTCTGCTGTACGGCACAGGGGATGAGAAATTGTCCTATGTCTATACGAACCGCAACGGGGATACTCAGAACCGGAATCACACCTTTGAGGGCATTATCAACAATCTGGAACGCCGGTACCGGGAGACACAGTCGGAATGGATCAAAGAAAAAATGGAAAAATACATGCGGATCACCGCATGTCCTACATGTAAGGGGAATAAGCTGAAACCGGAGCTTCTGGCGGTGACTGTAGGAGGTAAGAATATCATGGAATTCTGTGATATGTCCGTGTCTGAGGCAATTGAATTCGTCAACGGCCTGGAACTTTCGGAGACCCATCAACAGATTGCTGCGGAAATCATCAAGGAAATTCGCGGCAGACTGACCTTCCTGGCCAATGTGGGTCTGGATTATCTGACGTTATCCAGAGCGTCGGCAACGTTATCTGGTGGAGAATCTCAGCGGATCCGTCTGGCGACTCAGATCGGATCGGGTCTGGTAGGGGTTCTTTACATTCTGGATGAACCGAGTATCGGTCTGCATCAGAAGGATAACGAGAAGCTGCTGGAGGCGCTCCGCAGACTAACGGATATTGGCAATACGCTGATCGTGGTAGAACACGATGAAGATACCATGTATGCGGCGGATCACATCGTCGATATCGGACCGGAGGCCGGGATCAACGGGGGTGAACTGGTAGCCCAGGGAACGGTAGAAGATATTATGAATTGTCCGCGTTCCATTACGGGACAGTACCTCAGCGGGAAGAAAAAGATCGAGGTCCCTGCAAAGCGTCGGAAGGGCAGCGGCAAGAAGATCGAGATCGTCGGTGCGGCGGAGAACAATCTCAAGGGCATCAATGTCAAGATCCCTCTGGGAGAAATGGTCTGCGTGACCGGCGTGTCGGGATCCGGAAAGAGCAGTCTCATTAATGAGATTTTATATAAGGCTGTGGCAGCAGAAATGTACGGCAGCAAGGAAAAGCCGGGAAAATACAAGAAAATCAAAGGTCTGGAACACATCGACAAGATCATCGACATCAATCAGGCACCGATCGGCAGGACGCCGCGTTCCAACCCGGCGACATATACCGGCGTGTTTACCCATATCCGGGATCTGTTTTCTCAGCTTCCGGAGGCTAAGCTGCGGGGTTACGGTAAAGGTCGGTTCAGCTTTAACGTAAAAGGCGGCAGATGCGAGGCCTGCAATGGAGACGGCATCATCAAGATCGAGATGCATTTCCTCCCGGATGTTTACGTGCCGTGTGAAGTCTGCAAAGGCAGAAGATACAACCGGGAGACCCTGGAAGTCAAATACAAGGACAAGAGCATTTTTGACGTGCTGGATATGAACGTGGAAGAAGCGGCGACCTTCTTTGAAAATATTCCGAGCATTTCCCGGCAGCTTCAGACGCTGCTGGAAGTCGGACTGGGGTATATCAAGCTGGGGCAGCCCAGCACGCAGCTTTCCGGCGGAGAGGCGCAGCGTATCAAGCTGGCGTCGGAGCTTTCCAAGAAGAGCACCGGAAAGACTCTGTACATTTTGGACGAGCCGACTACCGGACTCCACTTTGCTGACGTGGACAAGCTGATCTCCGTACTGGACCAGCTTGTGGATGCAGGCAATACGGTAGTCGTTATCGAGCACAATCTGGACGTGATCAAACGAGCCGATCACATCATCGACCTGGGACCGGATGGCGGATTCCGGGGAGGTACCATCGTGGCGGAAGGCACTCCGGAGAAGGTAGCGGAATGCGAGGAATCCTATACGGGACAGTTCCTGAAGAAGATCCTGGGCTAGCCGGGACAGGATGAGAAAGAAATATGTAGGTTTGTCAAACATATGTTACACCATCAAGTACGAAATCATCTAAAACAGTTTGAGGAGATTTCCATCCCAGCGGGCGCATAGGAAAACGATTGTAATCCCTGTAGTTGTATCGCTGCAGCTGCTTTGAAAAATCTTCAAAGGAATAAAACTTATGAGTGGCGTAAAATCGTTCGTTATCTTTGCGATGACTGCGTTCTACTTTCCCATTATGCCTTGGTGTAAAAGGTTTGATCAGCTTATGGCAGATGTCGTTGTTTCTGAGTGTGCGTTGAAACATCGTTAGAGTTTCTTTTCCCGGCTGAGTAAAGCGTTTGGTGAATTCTGCGCCATTGTCTGTTTGAACACATTCTATAGGCATTGGAAAATGTCGGATAAGATGTTCGACAAAAACAGAAGAGGAATAGGTGCTGTGTTCTTCAAAGGCCTCTACATAACGCCAGCGGGAATACTCGTCGATCGCAGTGTACTGATAGAATTTTTTACCTTCGGCATCACCGACCAGACAGACTGAGGGAACAAATTTAACGTCAATCTGGATGCGCTGTCCTGGATAGAGCATCTGCTCATAGGGCTTGGCCACATATTTGGGGTTAGGAAGCTTTTGGGCAGTCATACCCTGCTTTTTTAGAAAGCGGTATAATCCTGTAATGGATCTGGTATAACCACGCTGTCTGAGTTTTACCCAAAAGGTCACCAAGCCGGTATGTGGATTTCTTCTGCGCATATTCCGGATGAGTTGAATCTCCTGGGAAGTGTGCTGATTAGGATGAGAATGAGGACGTCTGGAACGATCACGAAGGGACTCTATAGAGCCGTCGAACCGACGTTTCCAGCGATAAATATACTGACGGTTGGTTTTGTATTTGATCGCAGCTTTCGTCACGCCATATTTTTCAGCGTAACGGATCAGGGATAGACGGTACTTCATATCTTGTGTTATACTTGTCATGCGGAAACCTCCAGTGTATGGTTTTGTGTGGTAACTTAACTTTAACACAGAATTGAAGTTTCCGCTTTTTCTTTATTTAGTTGTAACACATGTATTGTAATCCTACAAGCCGGGACAGGATGAGAAAGAAATATTCCTTTCAACGGCAGGGAATCAATGATATAATAAAACTTAGTCTTTGGACTTAGTTGAGGTATTATTAGAATTTCATCATGCAGGAATTGCTGAGGAAGTGCGAATGGAGGAACTGTGAAATGATGGAAAAAACAAACCTGACCATGTTGACTGATTTCTATGAAATCACCATGGCCAACGGGTATTTCTGTACGGACATGGCAGACAATATTGCCTGCTTCGATATGTTTTTCAGAAGGATACCGGATGATGGAGGCTATGCGATCATGGCAGGGCTGGAGCAGGTGATCGAGTATTTGAAAAGTCTGGAGTTTACCGATGAGGATATCGAGTATCTGAGAAAGCAGCAGATTTTTAACGAAGATTTCCTGAAATATCTTTCGGAATTCAAATTTGCATGCGATGTATGGGCGATCCCGGAAGGGACTCCGATTTTTCCGGGGGAACCGATTATTACGGTAAGAGGCCCGGTGATGCAGGCACAGTTTGTGGAAACGATGATTCTTTTGATCGTCAACCATCAGAGCCTGGTTGCGACGAAGGCCAGCAGGATCGTACGGGCTGCAGCAGGACGTCCTGTGATGGAATTCGGTACGAGAAGGGCCCATGGAACGGCAGCTGCCGTTTATGGAGCTCGTGCAGCGTATATCGGCGGATGTGCGGGTACCGCATGTGCGCTGTGTGATCGCGATTACGGTATCCCGGCGCTGGGGACGATGGCTCACAGCTGGGTGCAGATGTATGAAGACGAATATGAAGCATTCAAGAAATATGCGGAGATCTATCCGACCAACTGTGTGCTTCTGGTAGATACTTATAATGTTTTGAAATCCGGTGTTCCTACTGCCATCCGTGTATTTAAGGAAATGAAGCCGGAAAAGATGGGAATCCGTATCGACAGCGGTGACATCACCTATCTGACGAAACAGGCCAGAAAGATGCTGGATGAAGCAGGTCTGCAGGACTGCTCCATCGTGGTGTCCAATTCTCTGGACGAATATCTGATCCGGGATGTGATCCTGGAGGGTGCCTGCATCGATTCCTTCGGTGTGGGAGAGCGGCTCATCACGGCCAAGTCGGAACCGGTTTTCGGCGGCGTGTACAAGCTGTCGGCACTGGAAAAGGACGGCGAACTGATTCCTAAAATCAAAATCAGTGAGAACGTGGAGAAAATCACAAACCCTGGATTCAAGACGGTGTACCGTCTCTTCGATAAGGACAGCCACCGTGCACTGGCAGATGTGATCGTGCTGGATGGCGAGACTATTCCGGAAGACGGCGAATATGAGATCTTTGATCCGAATGCCGTATGGAAGAGAAAGAAGATCACCAATTTCTATGCGAAGAATCTGCGAGAGCAGATCTTCAAGGCAGGTGAGTGTGTTTACGAGTCTCCGTCTATCGATGAGATCAAGGGTTACTGCAAGCAGCAGCTGGATGCCATGTGGGATGAAATGAAGCGGTTTGAGAACCCGCAGAACTACTATGTGGATCTGTCCTACGACCTGTGGAAGCTGAAACATGATATGCTGGAAGCTTCTAAAAAATAAAAATATGATGTATGATCAGCCCCGTGGGTTCGCGGGGCTTTTGCATGTCCTCAAAACGGATCGAAAGCAGAAAAAAAGCACCCGGCGCGCCGGGTGCTTTGCAGTATCTGTGAGAAATTATCTCTTGTTGGATGCATTGAGCACGTTTCTGATCTTGTGCTGTACCATTCCCTTGATGGCTTCTCTTGCAGGTCCGAGGTATTTTCTCGGGTCGAAGTCTGCCGGATGTTCTACGAAGTGCTTGCGGATCTCAGCCGTCATGGCAAGACGCAGGTCTGTGTCGATGTTCACCTTGCAGACGCCGTATTTTGTCGCAGTACGGATCATATCTTCCGGAACGCCCTGTGCTCCCGGGATGTCTCCGCCGAATTCATTGCATTTCTTGACGAATTCAGGCAGAACGGTGGAAGCTCCGTGGAGTACCAGCGGAGTATCCGGGATCAGCTTGTGGATCTCCTTCAGTCGTTCGAAATCCAGGTACGGTTCGCCCTTGAACTTGTAAGCGCCGTGGCTCGTGCCGATGGCAACTGCCAGAGAGTCCACTCCGGTCTTTTCTACGAATTCAGCTGCTTCTTCCGGAACAGTGAACGTAGCGTTTCTGGCGTCTACATTGATGTTGTCTTCGATGCCGGCCAGCTTGCCCAGCTCAGCTTCTACAGAAACGCCCTTGCTGTGAGCGTATTCTACGACTTCCTTCGTCAGTTTTATATTTTCTTCAAATGGATGCTTGGATCCGTCGATCATAACGGATGTGAATCCATCGTCTACGCATTTTTTGCAGATATCAAAATCTTCACCGTGGTCCAGGTGGAGTGCGATGTCCAGTCCTGTGTCGAGGATGGCAGCTTCAACCAGTTTGATCAGATAAGCTGGCTTCGCATATTTTCTGGCTCCGGCAGACACCTGAAGGATCAGAGGTGCTTTTTCTTCCTGAGCAGCCTCAACGATACCCTGGATGATCTCCATGTTGTTTACATTGAATGCACCGACTGCGTAATCGCTGTTCAATGCATCCTCAAACATTTTCTTTGTAGTAACTAAAGACATGACAGCCTCCTTAAAAAATAGATGTGATAGAGATATTAGTTGGCAATGATGCTAAGGATCTGCTCATCTGTAGCGTTTTTCGGAATCTGGAATGTTCCGGATTTCAGTGAGTTTTCCTTGCCCATATTGCTGATATAACTTTGAAATTCCGTATCGGAATCTACAAGCCCCGCCTGATAGAGTTTCTGTGCGACAGCGATCGTGGAATCGGACGACAGGATCGAAATGGATACCGTGTCGGAAGCGCTGCTGGACTGGCTGGCAGCCTCAGAAGATGCAGCGGCTTTGGATTCCTTTGTCTCTGCAGCCTGCGTTGTCTGCTGCGCCTTAGCATTTTGCTGTGCGAAAGTTTCCGGATAATCCATGATGGCGTTGATACGCGTGTAGATGATCAGTCCGGCAGCAATCAATATAATGAGTACGATAATGATATCGTTTTTATTATAGAAAAAATCTTTGATTTTGTTCATAACCAGATACTCCTTGTGCATGTCATTTTTAACATGGTTGTACATACACATATACTGTATCATATTTCAGGGACTTTCTCAAATTGAAAAGCGCTGTTTTCCATGAAATTTTCTTCACAATGAATTGTATTTATCGCAGGATGTTGTATAATCATATCTATGGTAGATTTTGTGATTACAGAAAATGAAGCAGGACAGAGACTGGATCGGTTCCTGCGAAAATACATGAAAAAAGCTCCGCTGAGCATGATCTATAAGACCATTCGCAAGGACGTCAAGATCAATGGTAAACGGGGACATGAGGACACGATCCTGCAGGAAGGGGATCGTCTGGCTCTGTATATTCCGGAGGATAAACTGAAGGAAATGACCCGGGTGGAGACGCGGAAGCGTGTGCGCCGCCAGTTTCGGATCGCTTATGAAGACGACAATCTGCTGATCGTCGAAAAGCCGGCGGGACTTCTGACCCACGGAGATTCCAGGGAAAAGAAAAATACGCTGGCAAATCAGGTATGCGGGTATCTGCAGGAAAAAGGCGAATTTGATCCGGCGCGGGAGAAATCCTTCGTGCCGTCGCCTGTCAACCGTCTGGATCGGAATACGACCGGGCTTGTGATCTTTGGAAAAAATGCGGAAACGCTTCGAAGCTTTACACGGTATATTCGGGAGAGGCAGTACGTCAGCAAGCATTACGTGACGCTGGTGAAAGGGTCTTTGAAAGAGAACCTGGTGCTGCAGGACCGGATCGAAAAGGATCACGGGCGGAACATTTCGCAGGTGACGGAGAATACGGCGGACGGGAAAAGTGCAGAAACCTTTGTAAGACCGATCGCGGTGAAGAATGGATTTTCCGTCGTGGAAGTGGAGCTGGTGACGGGCAGGACCCATCAGATCCGTGTGCATCTGTCCCACGAGGGGTATCCGCTGGTGGGCGATATGAAATACGGAGATCGAAAGGTCAATGGTATGGCAAAGAATCGTCTCGGACTGACGACACAGCTGCTCCATGCATATCAGCTGCGGTTTGACGGAATGGAGGGCAGCTTCGCGTATCTCAACGGGAAAACCGTGAAAGCAGGACTTCCGCAGGAATTTCGCGGCGTTTTGGAAAAGCTGGGCTTTACCAGCAAAGATTTGGAGGCATTCGCATAAATGAAAGAGTTTATAAAAGATATACTGATCGCACTGGTGATCGTTGCGGCGATCATGGTGTTTATCAAACCCACCATCGTCAAGGAGAGTTCCATGGAGTCGACGCTTCACGAGAACGATTATCTGTTTGTCAACAGACAGGCCTATCTGACGGCCGATCATCCGGATTACGGGGATATCATCGTATTCCAGTCCCATATTCAGAGGGATGATGGAAAGGGAGAAAAACTGCTTATAAAAAGAGTCATCGGCGTCGAAAATGATGTTATAGATATTCATGACGGCGTGGTATACCGCAACGGCAAGGCGCTGGAGGAGCCTTATACGAAGGAAGGATACACAGAGGGCGACATCAGCAATTACAAAGTGCCTGAAAATGAAGTGTTCGTTATGGGCGACAACCGGAGAGTCAGCCTGGACAGCCGTTCTTCGGAAGTAGGTACCGTCAGTGAGGACAGCATTGTAGGAAAAGCCTTTATCCGGCTCTATCCGTTCAACAAGATCAAGCTTCTGTAGGTCGCTGTGCCTGCTCTGCAAAGACCCCGGCGTACTCTTTACATAAAAAAGAGGGGGCTGTATTATGTGGAAGCGGATCGCAGCATATGGAACGGCAGCGGTTCTTGGAATTGTCTGTGCCGTGGGGTTTTTTAGCGTATTTACCATCATCAGGGTGACGGGGACCGGCATGGAGCCTGCGTATGAAGCGGGCAGTCATGTACTGGTGCATAAGCTGGCATATCACAAAAAGATGCCGCAGATCGGGGACGTGGTGGCGATTCGTCATCAGGTTTACAGCGAAGACGGGGAGGACAGTATCCTGATCCGGCGCGTGGCGGGACATCCGGGGGATCGGATCGAGATTCGGAACAATGTGTTTTATCGAAATGGAAAACCGTGTCCTTCGTCTGCAAAGACGATGCCGGAGGATGTCGTGATGGAGGATTTTTCTCCGCGGACTCTGGGGAAAGGCGAGGTGTTTCTGCTGTGCGACGACAGAAGGTCATTCATGGACAGCCGCAATGAGGCTATCGGGATCCTGACGGTAGAGGACTGCATCGGGAAGGTTTGTATGCCGTAGAGAAAGAGAGTGTTGGAATGAAAGTAGTAGCAAATAATAAAAAAGCGAGACACGATTATTTTATAGAAGAAACATATGAAGCGGGGATCACCCTGACGGGCACGGAAATCAAGTCGGTGCGGCAGAGCCGGGTGAGCCTCAAAGAAAGTTATGCCCGCATCGAAAAGGAAGAGGTGTTCCTGTACGGCATGAACATCAGTCCGTATGAGCAGGGCAATCGGTTCAACGTGGATCCGGTACGACCGCGGAAGCTGCTCCTGCACAAGCGGGAAATCCGAAAACTTATCGGATATACGACGCTAAAAGGCTTGACTTTGGTACCACTTCGGATGTACATTAATGATAGAGGACGGGCGAAGGTGGAACTGGCCGTTGCCCGCGGTAAAAAAGAGTACGACAAACGTCATGATATTGCAAAGCGTGATGCGGACAGAAGGATGCAGCAGGCGATGCGTAAACATTCATAAATCAGAGCGGCGCACAGGCGCCTGCAGGGGAGGAAGAATCATGCAGAATTTTTTCAATAAAGTAGGCAAGACAGCATCTGAAGCTGCGGCAAAGGCTGGCAGCAAGGCAAGCGAGCTGATGGAGATCGGCAAGCTGAAGGGCAAGATCAGTGCCAAGAAACAGAACATCAGCAATACGAAAAAAGACATCGGCGCTTATTGCTATGAGCTGTTTGAGGCCGGCGATATCAAGGATCCTAGAATCGAGGAACTTTGCGAGCAGATCAAGGCTTACGGAGAGGAGATCGAATCTCTGGAAGCCGAGATCGAAACGGTCAAGGCGGAATATCGCATCAAACACAACGAAGAAGATCCTGCTGCAGAAGAATAGGCTGCAGGACTCTATATGGGGGCGCACTGGTTTCGACGGGGGTGTGGAAACCGGAGAAGCGAGCCGCAGTTTGTCCAGTCTGCGTTAAAAGGGACACGTTAAATATAAACGCTAAAAAGAACAACAATTTCGCATTAGCTGCTTAGTTCAGCACCGCGCGCATGCCCGGGTTCACCTGCAGATCCGGAACCATGCGTCAAACATGCAGGAAAACCTCATGTGAATGCCCGGCAGCATGAGGGACTAACGGGATAGCTGACGGCATAGCCTGCTTTTGGGCGCTGCCTGACGCGAAATTTTAAAACAAAAGCTGCGCTCGGAGAAACTCCTGTGAAAATGCTTTCGGACATGGGTTCGATTCCCATCGCTTCCACCATCGTATCCACAATCCGGGTGGCTTTTACCGCCTGGATTGTGGTTATTTATTATTAAGTGTATTTCGATCTTTTCAGCGAATACCACTACCTTTTCTACATAAGTCTGTACGATTTGTTTCAGATCTTCTAGAGATTTTTCCATCAGATTTGCATCTTTCATAATATAATCGTAAATCTGTTCCTGTGAAAGAATCTGGCGTTCCTGAATGCTTTCGCTATATTGGATTTTTCCTTCCAGATATTTAATACGGGCATCGATTTCATCACCCAGATCTCCCATCCAGTCCTTGTAGCCGCTCATTTTGATAGAATCAATAATATTGTTCATTTCTTTCTGCTTGGCTGCCAGCTCGGCTTTTAGAGCCGCCAGTTCCGGAGTTACTTCCATCTTGCGCTGCGCCTGCAGATCAAAGATGCGCTGTGAAAGCTGCGAAACGTTTTCCTGCGTGAAGAATTCATTTTCCAGATGGCTGATCACCAGATTCTCAATGTATTTTTTATTGATCCCTTTCGCCCGGCAGGTGCGTTCTCTGTGCCGGCGATTACAGTCATATGTGATATATTCTGTTTTATTCCGGCCAGCTCTTCTGGCGTTCCCAGACATCGGACTGCCGCATTCTCCGCAGTATATGATCCCGGAAAGTAAATAAGTCCTTTTCGCTTTATGCCTGGCATTCATCGTTCTATCTTTCATTTGCATGTTCACCTCATTCCATAATTCATCTGACACGATCCGAGGTATCCCGCCCTCAATGCGGATAATATCTTCATCTGATTTGTTCAAATGGTTGTTCCGCTTTCCGGCAGTTTTCGGAGCTGCCCGGTTATATACATAAACGCCTTTGTACTTTTCATTCTTGAAAAGATCATGGAAGCTGTTTCTGGTAAAACCCTGGCCGCGTCTGGTCCGGGCACCGATCCCATTCAAATACGCAGCGATTTCCATATAGCTGTGGCCAGCTGCCTTCATTTCATATGCCTTGATAACCCACTTGGACTCTATGGGATCCAGGTGATATTTTCCGGATTCATCGACCTTGTAGCCGATAGGAGGTACTCCGCCGTTATGAAGGCATTTATATGCAGTTTCTTTTTTTCCTTTTTGAACTTCTCTGGCCAGATTTCGAGAATAGTATTCAGACATCCCTTCCAGAACGGATTCCAGGATAATGCTCTCTGGACTGCCGTCGATGTTTTCCAGAACGGATACGAGACGGATCCCGCGCTCTTTGAGCTTTCTTTTATAGAATGCACTGTCATAACGATCCCGGCTGAACCGATCAAGCTTATGGACGATTACCAGGTCACAGGGATACTCCTTGATATCAGAGAATATTTGCTGAAAAGATGGGCGATCATCAGTAGTGGCGGATCTTGCTTCATCCCGATAGATTTTATCCAGTGTGATCCTGTTGCGGACGCAGTAGTCACGGATCGCCCGGATCTGTGCGTCGATGAATTCTTCTCTTTGGTGATCGCTGCTGAAGCGGCAGTATGCCCATGCGATAGTCATATGTATCATCTCCTTAAAAATGGGTATAAAAATACCCTGAATATTGATTTTTCAGGGTGACGATGATACAATGAAATTGCGGATTTCGGGTTGTATCATCGCAACCTGATAGCATTAGCCTCACTTCGGTGGGGCTTTTGTTTTATTTTTAGCAAGATTCCTTTCATCCGATTTTACTCTGCGTTCAACTTTTTTAATGTCTTCATCTGGTGGCAGATCTTCAGGCTTAATTCCTCGTTCACCTAACATTTTGCGAACACTGGAGTTGTTTTGAATATGCTCGTCAGTTATAGGAGCTTCACCACGTAAATCTTTTTCTTCGACGTTCAGATTAGTCATTTCAGTAGCAAGATTCTTAGCCGCGATTGTAACGGCGGGCAACCTGTCCGCAAGTGCACCGCTCTTTATCCCATAGTGTTCTTTCATCTGTTGGTGGTCTTGCCACCAAATAAGGCGGCATCACCTTTGGAGCGTATTCTTCCAAATCCCCGTTCATTTACACCGCGCTCATAAATGTTTTATGATAATCGCTTTTCGGAAGTGCGAAGTTGATTTCGGAGTTGTAGTCGATTGAGTTCGCTAAGTCTCTGCTCTATGATTTCGGCTTTTCTGGTTTGAACTGCGAAGTAGCTCTGAGCAAAAGCAATTTCATCCTTGCGAGGATCCCCGTTTTGAGCTATCAGGTAACAGGCATAGCGGGTAAGCATTATATCACCAATTTCACGTTCACCACCGTTTGGCATTGTGTATGATTTGCCGACGCTGGCAAAATGTTCGGATGTTGAAATTCCAGTGGTTTCGCAAGAAAGCTTTGCACGTTCTATTACTTCGTTAAATCTGCGCCATTGCGCATATCCGAGAACTGTTTGCAATTCTCTCGCGTACCAAAACTCTACTCCATCCTCTGTAGTGTGTATAATATCATCGAAAGTCAGCTTAAGTTCTTGTATAAGTTGTTTATCTATCTCATTCTCCTATACCATATCAATCTGAAAAGAGACATAAAGTTTTTACATTGTTTCTTTAATAGAAAGCGATTGTCTATATTGTTCCGCCAGCATTGTTCTATTGAATGAAGCAGCTGGATCGTTTTGTAATACAACTTTCTCGATTGTGTCTAAAGGAAGTTTAAAAAACTCTTTTCTTAAATTAACCTTATTTAATCTATACTGGTCTAATTGCTTGTGCAGTTTGTTTTCTAGAGAAACAGCATCTTCAGAAAATATCATGGCATGGACATCAAAAGCAAAAGGAACTGATGCATCTCCAAGCTCTCTTACTCTGTCCATAGGTTCAAGTCGACGAGTCATTCCAACTTTGAATACGTCATCACCAAAAGAACCAAGATTACTTATAACGTAAACGTTTCCTGCTTTACCATTCTGTCTGTTTATGATATCTTCCTTACGCTCATTAACCTGTTGCAGTTTCTCTTCAAGTTCACGTATTTTGTTTTCCAGAAGAGACAGTTTGCTGGAATCCTCTGTTTCGCACATTTGTGCTTTCACATTTTCAATTTCAGATGTGTATTTACTTTCTTCTTTTTCAACGTGTTTACGTTGCCTTTCGAGTTCTTTTCGTTCCTCAGCTTCTTGACGCATTTGTTCTCTTATGGCTGCCTGTTCTTCCTTTTCTCTTTCTTTTTTCACGTAGTATTCGTACTCAATTTTTATTGCGTTTGTATATAAATATTCAATTTCTCCCAGAAACTTTTTAATAGTAGGGGCGATAGCTTGATTTCCTTCTGAAGCAATAGCAGTGAATTTCAAACACATTTCTTGTACTTGGCCAACTGCCTTATCCAGCTTATCGTATTTCATATTGACCAGGATGTTTTGCAGTTCTGATTGCAAAGCTAAAATCATGAGCTGATAGATTGTTTTATTTGCTTTTGTAGTATAACGTTTTTCGTATTTTGAAAGGGTTTCTTTTATAGCCTTCTCATTTTCTCGATATTCCTTTCTCAGGTCCTGATATGTCAAACTTTTTAATTCTACCGTTACAGATGGAGCTAATAGCTCAGCCTCCTCGATTTCTGCAGATATGTATTTATCCTCACAATCATAAGCATGGAGCATGGCCTTGCATAGTTCTTTAGCTTTCTTTATTTTTCGAATTTGAGTATCTAAAAGTTTCCTTTTCTTTTCGAGATCCTGATTTATTTCGTTGAGTGAAAGGGTGTTATGATCTATGTGTGAGTGCAAATCAGCAAGGCGGTTTTCTTCAGTCTTAACTTTTTCGGCAAGAGAGTTTAGCTTTTTGAAAGCATCATTGTTAAGTTTATTGATTTTTTCTACGGAATCTTCATACTGATATATTCCATATTGCTGGTTTTTATTACGCTCGTTAAATAATTGTGCTTCCAGCTGATTGATCCTGTCCTGTAGCTGTGAAATTTGCTGTAAATATTTTTTATTAAACAGACCCATAACATTCTCCTTTTTTATATCTTTAAATTTTATTAACGAATGAAATTTTTTTAAAATATATCACTCTGAAAGGCTACCGCTTTACCAAGCACTCTTATATGATCTAACTGTTCACCTGTATAATTCTTTGGTGGGTACTTCGGGTTTTCTGACTGTAATGTCAGCAGATTTTCTTTCGGGAAGTAGTAAAATCTTTTCAGTAATGTTTCATCATCTATGATCACTGCAGCGACTTCGCCATTGTGTACAGTATCGGTTTTCTTTATAAAAACGATATCGCCATCAAAAATTCTAGCTCCAATCATGCTATCTTCCTTTGCTTTTAAGCAGAAGTCGGCGTCGATATCAGTTCCTGACATGATGTGGCTTTCTCAATCTTCATTTACAAAGATTGGTTCGCCACAGGATATTTCACCAAGCAGCGGGAATTTGCTTGTGAATATAGGGAAGATGTTGTCGGATTGTACTGTTCTAGTATTATGAGGTGTATCAGACCAGCCCATTAAAGCGCTTGGAGTAGTGTTTAATGCCTCTGCAAAAGCAATAATTTTGCTTTGAGATAAATCTACTTCTCCTTTTTCGATCTTTGCAATAGAGGACCGGCTTGTGTAGCCAATCTTTTTGGCTAATTCGTCTTGAGATAGTCCGTGCTCTTCTCGTAATCGTTTAATGTTTTTATATAAGTCTATCATTTCGGTACCAACCTTTCGCGTATAATATACCATATATGTGAACAAAAATCAGCGCAGACGCGGAATATGTTTATATAAATTCAACAAGACGGCTGTTGGTAGATATACCAGGGTTTTTATATTGCGGGGAGTTTGAATCCGGGCTTCGAACCTGTCAGACCTGCGCTGCATATAGTAAAGTGTATGAATGCAAAAAAGGAGGCATGAGTATGCTTGACTTAAACCAGATTATGACTCAGGTGCCGATCAACGTGTATGTGGTGCTCGGCTGCTGTGTGGTCGGATGGGTCATGAAAAAATTTCTGCCTACCGACAATAAAATCATTCCGCTTGTGCTGACTGTTCTGGGCATGGTGCTCTTTGTCCTGATTGAAGGCCTGGGAGTGCAGAATGCTATTGCGGGAGCATTTACCGGGGCAGCGGCTACCGGACTGCACCAGATCTTTGCCCAGTATATCGAAGGAAGGGAACTGGCCTGTACCAATGGAGACGGGTCAAAAGCACAGGACTTTGAAGCGGAGCCGCAGGAGGATACGGTGGAAGGGAGTGATGAATCGTGAGTACAGCAGGTACACTGAACATCATTTTTGGCGGAGCTGCCTATCGAAAAACGTCTTCCTATGGCTGGCGGATCCATCCAACGAAAAAAACAAAGAAATTCCATTATGGCGTTGACTATGCCTGCGGTAAGGTGCCGGTGCATGCGTTAGAAAGCGGCATCGTATACAGGACCGGGTATCAGGCCGGAGGGGCGGGGAACTATGTCTATGTCAAATATCCGCAGCGAAATGTAGCCGTTGCATATTTTCATCTGACAAGTATTGCTGTGCGAAAGGGACAGACGGTGAAGCGCGGCACGAAAATTGGAATTGCCGGAACGACAGGAGCCTCGACCGGGGTACACCTGCATATCGGTGTCAGAAACCTTGCCACCTGGAAGTGGCAGAATGCGGAAAGCTGGCTGAGGGCATACAACCCGGCCGGCGCAGGGACGTCTCAGAGCAGTTCCTCCGGATATCGCACGGGAGCTATCTACGTTCTGCGGGCAAATTTGAATGTTCGTACAGGGCCGGGGACCAGGTATGCTAAGAAAAAGCGGAGTGATTTGACCGCTAATGCCAGGGCGCACAGCCTGTCTCTGTTTACAGCAGTATTGCGAAAAGGAACTCGGGTGACCTGCAAAGCGATTGAAATAACAGGTACAGAGGTCTGGATCCGGATTCCATCCGGCTGGATCTGTGCCCGAAAAAAGAACAAAATCTATGTTTCGTAATACCTCAACACATAATAGGAAAAATAGGAACGAACGAGCTATATCTTTTTCGGCCATAGAATGATATAATTAAATTCGGTACCTAAAAATACTATTAGAAAAATACGGTCGCTGAAAAGAGGTAAAGCATGGAAAAAAGTTTGATCAATAAATTTCAACTGCCGGAGGATCTGCGTCAGGCGCTTGATTCTGCTGAGAAAATCATCTTCCCTAAGACGAAAGCGCAGCTGGTGGAATTGTGCTATGGTCCCAACGGCGCAGCGAGATTCAACGTCAGTTATGACATTTCGGAAAATGAGAGCTATGTAGAAGCCGATGTGGTACGGTGCAAGAATGGCCCGTCGGTAAACTTTACAGATGCCTATATGAGAAGACGTGATCCGGACTGTATGTTCATCGGGGATGAACTTCCTACCGATAAACCGAAGTTTGAGGATCGCTGGGGATATAAATTTTCCAGGCTGCGGCAGGAAACCATGAACTGGCTCAGCCGTCAGGAGCTTCTCGTCATGCCATTTATGATGGGCAGCAAGCTTCACGGATATGAGAGCCTGGTGGTAGCACCTGCCAATGCTGCGTTTTTTGCATTCGCATTGGCCAACATACAGAAATTTGTCAGCATTGAAGACGTGGAGGACGGTTATACTCCAAGAGCGATCATCTATGTTGCGCCACCGTTCCGTCACACTCATTTTGGCGGGAAGCAGGCTGTTGTGCACCAGCGGGGTGAAACACTGCATGAGATTTTTTCCTATAACCTGTATCCTGGACCTTCTGCAAAGAAGGGCGTGTTCTCGGCACTCATCGATATCGGCGAAAAAGAGGGCTGGGTGACCAACCACGCTTCGGCGGCACTTTTGCAGACGCCGTACGACAGCGAGATCGTCTTCATGCATGAGGGCGCGTCCGGCGGCGGAAAAAGTGAAATGCTGGAGGAAGTACACAGGGAATCGGATGAACGTGTGCTTCTGGGAGAGCACATCGTGACAGGCGAACGCTTTGAGATCACATTAGGTGAAACGTGTGAAATCTTCCCGATTGCGGACGATATGGTCATGGCTCACCGTGATATGCAGGATGACAGCCATAAGCTGGCGATCACAGATGCGGAAAACGGCTGGTTCCTCCGCGTGGATGGTGATAATTACTATGGAAATATTCCGATGTATGAGCGGATCAGCATTCATCCGCCGGAACCGGTGGAATTCTTTAATATCGATGGAGTACCGGGGGCGACCTGTCTCATCTGGGAGCATATCAAGGAGGCGAACGGACGCCCATGCTCCAATCCGCGGGTGATTCTGCCTCGGGAAATGATAGATAACATTTATCCGGATGATGAAGCGGCGCTGGTGGATGTACGTTCCTTTGGGGTGCGGATGCCGCCGAGCACCAATGCGCATCCTAATTATGGTGTGATGGGCATGGTGCAGGTGATCCCGCCGGCTCTGGCATGGCTGTGGAGACTGGTTGCACCGCGCGGGTTTAAGAATCCATCCATTGCGGATGATGCAAAGTCTAATGTCATGACGTCCGAGGGTGTCGGTTCGTACTGGCCGTTTGCAACCGGCAAAAAAATTACCCAGGCGAATATGCTGCTGAAACAGATCACGGAAGCATCTGAGACGCTGTATGTGCTGATTCCAAACCAGCATATCGGGGTGTACCGGATCGGCTTTGCAGGCGAATGGATTGCCAGAGAATACCTGGCTCGCCGCGGCGGAGTGGTGAAGAAAAAGCAGCTTGTTCCGGCCAGATGCCCGCTGTTTGGATATTCTCTGGATGAAATGAAGATCGATGGACAGACGATTCGCCGGAAGTTCCTCAGACCGGAGCTCCAGTCCAAGCTGGGAGAAGAAGGCTATGACAAGGGAGCGAAGATCATTACGGACTTCTTTAAAGAGGAACTGCAGCAGTTCCTGGTGCCGGAGCTGGATCCGCTGGGCAGACAGATCATTGAACTGTGCATGAACGATGCACCGCTGGAAGCTTATCTGGAACTGACTCCGATGAAGGGTGTGACTGGAAGATAACTATGGAAAAACCAGCAACAGATATGTTAAATAAAAAGAAAAATCCGGATGAAAAATATATCCTGACCGTTGATATGGGAACGACTGCATTCAAGTCAGCGATCTTCGACTGCAGCGGGCAGGAAATTGCCAGTGCAACGGAAGAATATCAGATCCAGACGCCGCAGCCGGGCTGGGCGGAAATGGATCCGCAGCGCTACATCCATCTGTTCCAGACGGTCATTGCAAGAACGATGCAGAAAGCACAGATCCCGAAAGAACAGTTCCTGACGCTGGGACTTTCGGTACAGGGAGAAACCAGTGTGTTCCTCGATGAAAGCGGACATCCTCTGCGGTCGGCGATTTTATGGTGCGATACGCGTGCCTTGACGGAAGCGGAAGAAATCGTGGATGCCTTTGGAAGCACCACGATCCAGAATCACACCGGACAGGTGGGCTGCGACGCCCTGTGGCCGGGAGCGAAGCTGCTGTGGCTGAAAAAGCATGAGCAGGACGTATTCGCGAACATCGCACATATCCTGCAGCTCAATGGGTATTTTGCCTATCTGCTGACAGGCAGAATGGCGGAAGACGATTCTATTCTGGGAAGTTCCATCTACTGGAATATCAACACGAGACAGTACTGGGACGAGATGCTGGACTACATCGGCATCACCAAGGCGCAGCTGCCGGAGATCGTAAGACCGGGAAGCATTGTAGGAACCATCACGAAGGAAGCTGCAGACAAGTTCGACCTGCCGGAGCATTTGACGGTGAATATCGGCGGCAGCGATCTGGCATGCGGGCCTGTAGGGACGGGAGCCATTCGGCCGGGAAACTTCTCGGACAGCACGGGATCCTCTCTTTGCACCATGGCAATGGCGGATCACGTGGTACTGGATCCGACCAAGCAGATGCCGTGCTACTGCAGTGTGCTACCAGATCTTTATATGGTGCATGCCTATTCCACCGGCGGCATGTATATGAAGTGGTTTCGGGATACCTTTGGAGAAATAGAACTGTTAAAAGAAGGTGATGGGGGACTCAATGCTTTCGATCAGCTGGATCTGATGGCGGCGGAAGTCGCAGCCGGATCAGACGGTTTGATCGCATTGCCACACCTGCAGGGATCCGGGCCTCCGGATCTTAACGCCAATGCGCGAGCCTGCTTTTTCGGCATGACCATCGCTCACGGCAAAGAGCACTTTGTTCGGGCTATCATGGAAAGCGTGGTCATGGTGCTTTGCAGGATCATAGAGGCAACGGAAGCGCTGGAGATTCCGGTGGATCGCATCATCAGTTTCGGCGGCGGAGCTCTCAGCCCTGTCTGGTGTCAGATGAAGGCGGATGCTACGGGGAAACCGGTCGTTACGACGAAAAACAATAAGAGTGCGGGCTGCCTGGGAGCCGGGATCCTGGCGGGAGTGGCCTGCGGGATCTGGGATTCTGTAGAAAAGGCATGTGACCAGATCATACAGGAAGACCGGGTCTATGAACCGGATCCGGCACAAAAACCGGTATATGACAAGCTGCTGGCCCGCTACAAGCATTTGATGGAATGTTTGGAACCGGTATTTTCCTAGTGGCGGTGATGATTGCTATACTTATTTCAGAAAAGAAAAAACGCAAGGATGTATGAGAAACTTTTCATACCCTTGCGTTTTATTATACGATATCGATGTCCTCCAGATCTCCGGTGAGGGAGTCGAGAACCTTATATTTTTTTTCGTCCAGTTCGGTATTGTGAAATTCGAACAGATATAACGGCTTATACATCCGCTCCGCTACATATTCCTCTAACACGGGCGGTGCGTTGAGGTTGCGGAATTTGCGGAAGATCCCTGTCTTATTGTATTCCCAGGATTTCTGCAAAGCCTCCTCCTCCGTCAGCTTGTCCTGCAAGATGCAGGCGTCTGCGACTTCTGCTAGTTCGCAGGAGGGGAGCATGACCAGTTTGCCGGGGGTCATGGCGATTTCGTCAAAGCCCGCATAGTATCCGGCGTAGCGGGTAGTCTTGCGGGTTGCCTGCAGTGCGATGCGGAACTGGAAGATCCAGCAGAGACTGTACAGGGTATTGACGTGGCGCACCGTGATCGTATTCTTTAATTTGCGGGACTTGGCCATGCGCTTTAAAAACATTTCCGGCGTATAGCGAAGCCCTTTTAATACCTTGATTTCAGCCATCTATGCCATCTCCAGAACTGCCTGGAACTGTTCTTTGCTCATCTGAACGCCTGCAGCGATCGGGGAAGGCTTAGCAGTGCTGGAACTCTCGGCAACGGCCTTTGCCGGATCAGCAGCCTCGGAAACAGCGTCTGCCGGATCGAAGCTCTTTGCATAATAGAAGAAATCCAGAACCTCCTGTGGAGGCTTTTTCGTCAGCTTGCTGACGATGATATAGGCTGCGGTAGCCAGAACCAGAGCCGCGAAGAAGGTGTGGATGTTGGTCACATCCTGCAGCAGGTAGTACCAGCCGAAACCGGTGATGGATCCGACGATCATGGCAGCGATAGCGCCGCCCTTGGTAGCGTTTTTCCAGTAGAGTCCGCCGATGATGCATGGGATGAATGCCGGTGACAGCACGGACCATGCGATCCAGGTCAGCTGATACACGCCGACGGAGAACAGCGGTACGAAGCACATGGCGCAGGAGATAAGCCCCAGCACGTAGGTAGACCATCTGGTGATCTTCATTTTGTGAGCTTCGCTGGCTTCCGGATGGATCATGGTCAGAAGGTCGTTTCCGACGGAGGATCCGATGACCAGCAGCAGTGCGCTGGCGGTGGACATAATGGCGGCTGTTGCTCCAGCCAGGATCAGACCGGCCAGGACTGGAGGCAGATTGGAAAGAGCCATCATAGGCATGATGTACTCTGCGCTTCCGCCCGGCAGCATGGAAATATCGGGATAAGCCACGCGGCCTACCATACCCAGGATATATACGCCGAAGGACAGAACGAATCCGAATGCAGCGCCGATCATAGGTACCAGTTTAATGGATTTTTCGTCCTTGATCGCAACAGTTTTGATGATCAGGTGAGGCTGTCCCATATAGCCGATGAAGTAAACCAGCGCGATTCCGGCGATCATCAGCGGAGCGCCCTTGAGGTAGTAATCCTCGCCCCACAGGGTTGCCAGACCTTCATTGATGTTGATGAGTCCTGCGTTCATGCCGGACAGACCGCCCACATTGTGAATGCAGACAGGGATCAGGATGAAGAGGCCGATGATCATCAGGATGGACTGAACGAAGTCGGTATAGGCTACGGAAAGATAGCCGCCGGCTCCTGTGTAGATCAGGATGGCGATGGCCCCCAGGATCAGGGAAGCCGTGTAGTTGAGCCCTGTGATGCAGGCAACCAGTACGCCCATAGCCATGAATTCCACCAGCAGGGAGATGATCATGGCGACGATCAGGATGATCACGGCCAGATACCGCACGCCCTTGCTGTTATACCGATGTCCGAAGAATTCCGGAATGGTGAGAGCCTTGGATTTTTCCGTGTATTTCCGCATTCTTCTGGCGATGATGCCGAAGTTCAAGATCGGTCCGAACACATCTCCGGGAGCTGCCCAGAGAGAAGAGGCTCCTGCCTCCCAGCCGTACTGCGGTCCGGCGATATACATACCGCCGCCCAGAGAACTGGATCCGTGTGCCAGAGCTGTGATCCATGGTCCCATGGATCTGCCGCCGACGAACCAGTCTTCAGAATTTTTTACTTTTTTTGCAGCCCAAAGTCCTACGACCATGATCACTGCAATGTACAGAATGAGCATGATGGGAACGATGAGAGGAATGTCAAAACCCAGTGCTTGTTCCAGTGTGCTTCTTGTCATATGTCTGTTCCTCCTTGTGCGATTCCCCGGGTTACAGTCTCCAAAGCCCTTTGGCGAATGTAACGGTAGCAACAACTGCAACGGAAATCGTTCCAATGATCAGAACGCCGGTACTTACCGGAAAATCGAAAAACCAAGATAATGTATTCATCTATTTAATATCCTCCATTTGAAATAAGATTTTGCATGCTTTTTTATCCTTGCTGCAAAGTGCTGCAAAGGCGTCCCGGCAGTCTGCCAGGTCGCAGGTGTCCGTCACCAGCGGGGACGGATCGATTGAGCCGTCTGCTAAAAGCTTCGCGGCCTGCTGAATATGTCGCGTCTCGTAGACGTTGCATCCGATGATGGAAAGCTGTTTGGCGACGACCGTGTTGATGTCGAAGACCAGATCATCTTCAAAGATGCTAACTATGCAGATCTTTCCACCCGGCAGGGCGTGGGTGATGGCGGTGTTCAGCGCCGTTTCGTTTCCCGCGGCCTCGATGACAAGATCGAAGTAAGAATCGTCTGCCAGCTGTGTCACTGTTTTCATGCCCAGCGTTTTCGCGACAGTGAGCCGTGCTGATGACCTGCCCAGGAGCGTCAGGTTTTTCACGCCGCAGACGTTCTTTAACGCCAGTGCGGTGAGAAGCCCGATGGGGCCGGGCCCGATGATGAGTATGTTATCTGTCGGTGCGGGCTTTGCCTGCTCGCAGATGTTGAGGGCTACGGCGAGGGGTTCTGCCAGTGCCAGTTTCTTTAGATCGATGTCAGGAGGGACCTTGATCACGTCCTCCTGCGGCAGTGCGATGTATTCTGCAAAGCATCCAGCCCGGACTTCGCCGATGAAGCCCAGGGTTTCGCAGCTTCCGCGGCGTCCCGTCCGGCAGGCAATGCAGCTTCCGCACGTCACCATGGGATTGGCTGTCACCCGATCGCCTTCCTGGAGCGCATGGACTTTGCTTCCCGTCTTTACGATTGTGCCGGAAAATTCATGACCCATGGTTTCCGGGATATTCTGGATGAACATGCCTTTTTTATAAATATGTAGATCGGAACCGCAGATCCCGGCGTAGGCGACCTTGATGAGGACGTCGTTTTCTCCGCAGTTGGGAATGGGTAATTCCTCGCACCGGACGTCTTCGATCCCGTAATAACGTGCTGTTTTCATTCTTTATCCTTTTCTTTCTGTAACGATTTATCACGATAAAGTGTTAATGCCATTAGTATAATATCATATTCAGTCCAAAATGGGTAGGGATAAATGAAAAAAATTTGACGGATTTTGTATTTTTTATGTATAATAAACCTTGTGCGATTTATAGAGGGCTGATCCTCTGTGCACGGTAATAAAATTTTGGAGGCAGACGACCTATGTATGATGTAATTGTAGTGGGAGCCGGTGTAGTAGGCTGCAGTACTGCAAGAGAACTCTCAAGATATAAACTGGATGTGCTGGTCCTGGAAAAGGGACACGACATCTGTGCCGGAGCCAGCAAGGCAAACTCCGGTATGATCCACGCGGGCTACGACCCGATCCCGGGAACCAACGAAGCGAAATTCAACGCGCCGGGAAGCAAGATGATGTATGAGATCTGCGATGAACTGGACGTACCTTATGAAAAGAGCGGGACGACGGTTTTCGCCACCGATGAAAGCGGCATGAAGGAGCTGCGGAAGCTGGAGGGTTTTGCCCGGGAAAACCATGTGGAAGCCCAGATCGTAGAACCGCCGGAACTGTACCAGCTGCAGCCAAACATCGGCGAAGATGTGAAAGCTGTCCTGTGGGTACCGGAAGGCGGCATCACGACGCCGTTTTCTGTGACCTTTGCATTAGCGGAGAACGCACACCACAACGGCGTGGCATTCGAAAAGGAAGCGGAAGTGACCGCCATCGAAAAGCATGAAGATGCGGACGGTAAACCTTGGTTTGAAGTGATGGCCGGGGGCAGGACGTACCAGACCCGCATCATCATCAACTGCGCAGGCGGATGCTCCGACAAGATCAACAACATGGTTTCGGAAGACCATTATCATATCATTCCGCGTTTCGGCGCTCACGTGGTGCTGGACCGCAAGATTTCCGACAAGCTGACAACGACTTTGATGGAAACCCCTCACGACCTGCCGGGCGGCGGCCACACCAAGGGCATGGCCATCATCCCGACCACGGGCGGCACGATGATCCTGGGGTGCGACGCTACGGAAGTGGACGATCCTGATTTTACGGCTACCAGACGGGCGTCCATTGATCAGATCGTGGATTATTTTAAGGAAGCGTGGAAGTATCTGCCGCTGGACGGAGATGAGTTCCCGATGGAATCGGTCATCGGTATTTTCGGCGGATGCAGACCTCATGCGGATACCAACGACTTCGTTATCGGAGAGGCGGAGGATGCGCCGGGCTTTATCAATGCAGGCGGAACCGAGTCGCCGGGCTTCACGTCGGCGGTGGCCATCGCAAGACATGTGGTTCAGATCGCCGCAGAAAAGCTGGATGCTGCCAGGAACGAGGCTTTCGATCCGTATCGTAAAGTCAACAAGCCGTTCCGCATGATGACAAACGAAGAAAGAACGCAGGCTATCGCGGAAAATCCGGATTATGCTAAAGTTGTCTGCCGCTGCGAAATGGTGACGGAGGCGGAGATCCGGGACGCTATCAGAAGACCTTTAGGCGCACGGTCGGTGTCCGAAGTCAAGCTGCGTACCCGCGCCGGAATGGGCAGATGTCAGGGCGGTTTCTGCGGCCCGCGTGTAGTGGAAATATTATGTGAAGAACTGGGACTTTCGCCGCTGGAAGTAACGCAGTGCGGAGGCGATTCCCAGATCCTGGTGAGACAGGCGTGCAGCGGGGAGGGACTGGAATGAGAAAAGTCGATTTAGTAGTAATTGGCGGCGGTGCAGCCGGTATGGCGGCGGCCGTAAGCGCATATAGATCCGGGGTCAAGGACGTCCTGATCCTGGAGAGAAACGATTATCTGGGCGGCGTGCTCCAGCAGTGCATCCACAACGGATTCGGGCTGCACCGGTTTGAGGAGGATCTCACCGGCGTGGAGTTCGCCAGAAAATACAGGGATATGGTGGAGGAGCTGAAGATCTCGTATCTTCTCCATACCTTCGTCATCGAAATGAACGAAAACCGCCAGATCACGGCCATCAACCCGGAGGAAGGGCTGATCCAGATCGAGGCGAAGGCCATCGTGCTGGCCATGGGCTGCCGGGAGCGGACGAGAAACAACCTGCTGATCCCGGGAACGAGAGGCGCCGGCATTCTGACTGCAGGATCGGCGCAGCGGTATCTCAATATCAACGGCTATCTGCCGGGCAAAAAAGTCGTGATTTTAGGCTCCGGCGATATCGGCCTCATCATGGCGCGCCAGTTCGTGCTGGAAGGCGCTGAGGTGGAAGCGGTCGTGGAAGTGATGCCGTATTCCGGCGGACTGCCGCGCAACATGAAGCAGTGCATCGAGGACTTCGACATTCCGGTGTACTACAATTCTACCGTTTCCGAGATCCGCGGCAAGGAGCGGGTGTCTTCGGTCATGATTAGCAAGGTTGATGAAAACAGAAGACCGATTCCGGGCACGGAATTTGAAATAGAGTGCGATACGCTGATGATCTCGGCGGGACTGATCCCGGAAAATGAACTGACGGAGCAGGCCGGTATCGAGATCGCAAAGGGCACTCACGGGGCTGTGGTGACGGAAGATCTGCAGACTTCTGCGGCGGGCTTTTTTGCCTGCGGCAATGTGCTCCATGTACACGATTTGGTGGACTTCGTGGCGGCGGAGGCGGAGGAAGCGGGCGTTCATGCTGCAAAGTACATTCTGGAGGCTTCTGGCGATGCAGGCGATACGATCGCCGTCGTGAACGGAGATGGTGCAGGTGCAGTCGTACCGCAGCTGATCCACAGAGCGCCGAAGCGGGCTCAAATCGCTCTCATGTTCCGTCCGCGCAATAAATTCCGGGATGTGACGGTAAAGGCAGAAAGCGGTGGAGCGGTCATCGCCACGAAGAAACTGATCGCTGTAACACCGGGCGAGATGATCCGTCTGGAGATCCCGGCGGAGAAGCTGGCTCAGGCTGGCGAATTGATCACCGTTTCACTGGAAGGAGGTGCGATCTAATGGCACAGAAACATACAGAACTGATCTGCATCAACTGTCCGAGAGGGTGCACTTTACAGGTAGAACAGCAGGGCGAAAAGATTGCCGTAACTGGTAACTTTTGCAGCAAGGGGATCCCTTATGCGAAACAGGAAATCACGGATCCTCAGAGAGTCCTGACGATACTCATGCGTCCTGAAGGCGCAGAGCGTCCCCTCAGCGTCAAGACGGACCGGCCGGTGCCGAAGGCGCTTCTGAAAGAATGTGCGAAGGCGGTTTACAGCACTCATCCGAAGCTTCCGGTGAAGTACGGCGACATACTGATCGAAGACTTGTGCGGGACCGGTGCGAAGGTCATCGCCACGGCGGACATGGAAGCGTAGGCGGAGTCTTTGCAGAAAAAATAGAATAGAAAATAAAAAATCCTGAAGTGTATGGACATTTCGGGATTTTTTGCATTTTGAGACATTTGTAAACTGCACAGATGGAGAGGGAGCGTGATAAGATACAAAGTGTCAACGTGATGTTTTCGGCAGAAGATAAGGAGAGTTCATATGCGGTATGAAGATTTTGTATTGAGACAGTTGAAGCGTAATGCGAGGGTGTACAGCGTTTGCATGAAAGTTTTCCTCGCGTTTATGATTCTGTTCGCTCTGGCTCTGATCGGGTGTCTGGTGTCCCGCATCGGGATCGAGATCACGATTTTCGATGTGATTTTAATGCTGTTTATCGCGGTGGAATACCCGACGTTCAAGCGGCTGAAAGAGCAGTCTGAATTTGCCAGTGCTGAGATCGAAGCGGCTCTGGCGACGCCGGGGTTTCAGATCCCGGAGGACTACACGGACAGAACGAAGAAAATCCGCAGCAAGATCCAGCAGGAACCGAAGAAGCTGATGATCTCCGGGGTCCTGATAGGCGTGCTGGCTTTAACCTGTTTCGGAGGAAGCGGGATGCTGATTTGGGTCTGTTCTTTTTCTGGATTTGAAGCCTTTAATGCGTGGTATGCCATCAGTATCGGCTTGTTCGGCATGATCGGGATCATTCTGGTGGTGCTGATGATTCTGTATCTGAGGGATTATGGTGCGGCGAAAAAACTGCAGCAGTATAAATAGATGAGGAGGAAGAAGATGAAGAAATTAGTAAGTATGATGGTCGTTCTGATGCTTCTGGTGCTGTCTTTGGCATTGGCGGGATGCGGTGCGAAGCAGGAGGAGAAGACCGATTCGGATTACGAAGCCTACGATGGATATGCCTATTATCAGGCCAATGGCGATTTGAAATATTCCCTGGAGACCAAGGATGGGCTGAAAATGCACTGTTTCTTCCAGGAGGATTCGCCGGAATACGTGGAAGAAGTGTACACCATCGATCTGACGACGGCTGACAAGCAGGATAATGTGCTGACAGTCCACAATGTGACCGATGGCGACGGCAACGATATTTCCAGTCAGTTCAAGAGCCTGACCTATACCTTTGAAAAGGATCAGGTGACCATGAAGGTGCAGCGTGACGAGTCCACGCTGGCTGGTGGCGAGAGCGGCAGTGTGATGACCGGGGATTACGTATTCAAGGAAGCTTCTGCAAAGAGCGGGGCGTCGGTTTCTTCTGGAAGTTCGGCTGCGGCAGGTTCCAGCTACAACACGGATGAACTGGCGCGCGCAGCGCAGAATTATTACCGGGCGCAAAACGGCTACTGCCCGCCGGAATACAATGTAACGACCAATGCCAATGGAACCTATACGATCCAGCTGTATGAAGTGGTGAAAAACGGCGATGGAACTTCTCATACGGCTACGTCGGCCTGGTTCACGGTCAACGATCACGGCGTGGGAACTAATGATACGACGGGAGAATCGGTGAATCTGCTGCAGTAAAGGCTAGATTCTACAATAAATGGTTGGACGAAAAGAGAGTCGGTCAGGCTCTCTTTTTCAATGCATATTTCGGGTGGTGATAACATAGGAACTGTTATGACATCGGAAATCATGGTTGCCATCATCGCTGCAGGGGCAGGTGCGGATACTGAAGGCTTGGATCGAGCAGTTGGGGAAACAGTTCCCTTGTTTGGTCAGATTAGTCAGAATTTAGTTGCAATATACTGAAATGGATAGTAAGATTAATTTATCCATAAAAAAGAAACTCGCATAATGCGAGTTTGTTCCACAACACGTGGAGCCCATATGGGCGATTAGAAAAATTCTTTATTTGAACCTGTAGTGTAATCTCATATGGTAGTTAATTGAGATCATCTTTATCATAATGGGATTACATGCGATTGTCAATCATTTTTTATGAATCAAGAGGTGCCGCATGAAAAAATACTATTTAGGATTAGACATTGGAACAAATTCAGTAGGATGGGCAGTAACAGATCCTTCCTATCATTTGGAGCGTTTTCATAAAAAGGATATGTGGGGGATACGTCTTTTTGAACAAGCAAATACGGCGGCGGACAGACGTATGAAAAGAACAAACCGGAGAAGACTGCAGAGAAGGCATCAGCGTATCCAGTTGCTGCAGGAACTCTTTGCAGAAGAAATGGCTAAGGTTGACGATACGTTTTTTATTCGATTGAATGAAAGTAAACTTCATCTGGAAGATAAATCCGTATCAGAGAAATATCCGTTATTTGTTGACAAGGGTTATACGGATCTTGATTTTTATCAGGAATATCCGACGATCTATCATCTTCGGAAAGACCTGATGGAAAGTGAGCGGCCGCACGATATCCGTCTGGTATATCTCGCACTCCATCATATTTTGAAGTACAGAGGACATTTTTTAATTGATGGAAACCTGAGCAGTGCAAAGAGCTTTTCGGCTGTTTTTGAGCAGATGACGAGTTCGATTCAAGATGGACTGAGAATTGATCTTTCTGTATCGCATCCGGAACGAGTAGAGGAAATCCTTCGAAATAAGATGATGGCGCGCTCCAGTAAATCAAAATTAATGGAGAAAGAATTTGTTGTTAATCCGGGTGAAAATGATCCAAAGATTTTAAAAACTATTGTCAAACAGATTTGCACTTTTATTGTTGGGAATAAGGGGGACTTAAAAAAATTATTTTTTGAGAATAATCTGGATGAGCTTGAGAAAACAGGATTTAAATTTTCGGATCCTGGTTTCGATGAAGAAATCCTGCCTGATTTAGAAAATAAGATCCCTGACTTACTAAATGTTGTACAGGCAATGAAAGCGGTTTATGACTGGAGCGTTCTTGTAGATATTCTGGATGGAGAAGAATATCTATCTTTCGCAAAGGTAAAGCAGTTTGAAGAACACAAGCAGAATCTTAACAAGCTGCATTACGTTATGAAAAAGTACTGCGAAAAGGAAACTCGAAAGGCTTTCTTCGATGATCCGGCGGGAAAAAATAATTATGCAGCATATATTGGGCATGTAAAGAAAAACGGAAAGAAGCATAGTGTAAAAAGATGTTCCGAAGAGGATTTTTATAAAAACTTGAAGGGAATTTTGAGCAAAATTTCTCCTGCTGAAGAAGATTCTGCTCTCATCAATGAATTGAAAGAAAAGACGGAAGCGCAGATACTGCTTCCTTTGCAGCGCAGTAAGGATAATGGAGTCGTGCCCCATCAGGTACATCAGGTGGAGCTACAGGCGATACTGGTGCATGTTGAGAACTATCTTCCGTTTTTAAAACAGCGGGATGAGAATGGCTTTTCTGTTTCGGAAAAAATTCTGAAGATTTTCCAGTTCCGGATCCCATATTATGTGGGACCACTCAGCGACAGACACGTGGAAGATGGCGCTAATGCCTGGATCGTTAGGAAGGAAGCGGGCAGGATATACCCGTGGAATTATGAGGAAAAAATCGATCTGGAAAAATCGAATGAGGCATTTATCCGTCGCATGACAAACAAGTGTACTTATTTGCTGGGTGAAGATGTTTTACCGAAAAATTCACTGCTGTATCAGAAATTCATGGTGTTAAATGAGTTGAACAATTTAAAAATCCGAGGAAAAAGTATTAGTGTGGCACTAAAGCAGCGGATTTATGAGGAGCTCTTTTGTCATCATACAAAAGTTACGGGAAAGAGATTACTGACGTATTTGAGAGCACAGGAAGACAGTGAATTGTCTGCGGAAGATTTGAGTGGATTTGACCAGGATTTTAAAGCTTCTTTAGCAGCACAGCTCGATTTTGAAAAACAGATTTTTGGAGAAGATCTCAAGACTGATTCGGTTAAAAAGATAGTTGAAGATATTATTCGCTGGAAAACCATATATGGAGATGATAATCGTATGGTGCAGAATGTGGTAAAACAGCAGTATCCAGATGTTTTGTCAGAGGAACAGTTAAAAAGGCTGGGTCGTCTTCACTATAGCGGATGGGGAAATTTCTGTGCTAAATTCCTGACAGGGATCGAAGGTGTACAGAAAGACACCGGACAGCAGTTTACGATCCTGCAGGCTCTTTGGGAAACAAACTGCAATCTGATGCAGCTGTTAAGTAAAGAGTATACTTTCCAGGATGTGATTGATGAATACAATGCTTTGAGTGTAGGAGAAATCAAATCCGTCGATTATGACAGCCTGGTGCGTGATTTATATACTTCTCCAGCCAATAAGCGTGCTATCTGGCAGACGATCCAGATCACAGAGGAAATCAAAAAAGTGATGAAGGGAGCTCCGGATAAAATTTTTATTGAAATGGCGCGTGGGGAAGAAAAAGAAAAACAGAGAACAAAATCCAGAAAAGACCGGCTGATGGAATTATATGCTGCATGTGAATCTGATGTGCGGGAATGGACGAAAGAGCTGGATCGATGGAATGAGCGCGACTTTAACAGTATGAAGCTGTATCTGTATTATACGCAGATGGGCAGATGTATGTATACGGGAGAGCCTATCGATCTGGATGACTTGATGTCGGGCAATTCGAAGTGGGATAGAGATCATATTTATCCCCAGTCCAAGATCAAGGATGACAGCATCGATAATTTAGTACTGGTTCATAAAACGGAGAATTCCAAGAAGAGTAATGGATTACTTTCTCCGGAGATTCAGAAACAGCAAAAATCTTTCTGGAAAGAATTGCTGGAAAGTGGATTTATCAGCAAGAAAAAATATGACAGGCTTACGCGAACCGGTGATTTTTCGGAAGAAGAATTAGCAGGATTTATCAGCAGACAGCTGGTTGAAACGCGGCAGTCATCGAAAGCGGTAGCGGAGCTGCTGAAGCGGATCTACCCGGACTCTCAGGTCGTTTATGTAAAGGCTGCGCTGGCTTCTCAGTTCCGGAAAAACAATCTTCATATGCTGAAATCCAGAAGAGTCAATGATTATCACCATGCGAAAGATGCGTATTTAAATATCGTTGTTGGAGATGTCTATGATGCCAAATTCACATCGAATCCGATCGCATGGATGAAGAAAAACTATAAGAGTAATTACAGTATCAACCGAGTTTTTGATTATGATGTATATCGAGGAAAAGAACTGGTCTGGAAGGCCTTTGATAAAGAAACCAGGGAACAGGGGTCTATGGAGACCGTGCGGAAGACGATGTTGCAAAATAATATCCTCTATACGGAACATACCTATTGCGGTAAGGGACAGCTTTTCAATGAGACGATTGCGAAGAAAGGGATGGGCGCTTCTATTGCGTTGAAGAAAGGGATGGATCCGGAGCAATACGGAGGTTACACAAGCCCGAATACAGCGTACTTTGCTTTTGTTGAATTTGACGGTAAAAAAGGGCAGCGTGTAAAGAAGGTTTTAGAAATCCCGATTTACATTGCTAATAGAATTCCGCAAGATAAAAACATCTTGATGGAGTATTTTGAGAACATAAAAGGTCTAAAAAATGTCAAGATTTTAAGAGAAAAAATCAAGAAAAATGCGTTGATTTCTGTAGATGGATTCCCGATGAGGATACGGGGTGCAAATGATAAGGATTTATTACTTAAAGGAAATGTTCAGTTGATATTGGATGAAAAAAGTGAAGAAATCGTCCGTAAGGTTGAAAAATATCTAGAGAAAAGAGAAAACTTTTCAGTCAGTGAAAAATATGATGGATTTTCACATACGGACATGGATGAATTATACGATACTTTTGTTAATAAACTAGTCAATACAATTTATAGCAAACGTCCTGCTAACCAGGGTACTAATCTGTATAGAAATGAAAGCGCATTTAGAACTTTGGAATTAAAGAAAAAGGCAAAGGTGTTAAATGAGATTTTAACGATGTTGCGTTGCGATATTTCAACCACTGCAGACTTAAAATTAATAAATAGTGGTGGGTACGCAGGAAGTATGAAATGCAATAAAAATACTGTAGGCAAAAGTAAATTGATTTTAATAAATCAGTCGGTTACAGGTCTATTTGAAAATAGAATCGAGCTATAGCTATGAGCTGGCGAACGGTAGTGGTCACAGGAATTGCGAAGCTTGATTTCAAGATGGATTACCTCGTGATTCGAAAAAAAGAGGAAACTCATAAAGTCCATTTAAGTGAGATCGGAATGCTGTTGATCGAATCTACCGCGATTTCCCTGACGGCAATGCTGCTCTGTGAGCTTGCAAAGCATAAAGTCAAAGTAGTGTTTTGTGATGAGCAGCATAATCCGCATTCCGAGCTGTTACCGTACTATGGAAGTCATGACACGAGTGCGAAAATTCGAAAACAGATCGCCTGGACTGATATGGAAAAAGAGATGGTATGGACAGAAATCGTAACGGAGAAGATTCGACAGCAGAGTGTTCATTTGCAGGAAGCGGGCGCATATGAAGAAGCAGAGCTTCTGGAAAAATATATTACAGAAGTTGAGCCGGGTGATGCGTCTAATCGGGAAGGGCACGCAGCGAAGGTGTACTTCAATGCGTTGTTTGGAATGGACTTTACGCGAAGTGAGGACAATTTTGTTAATGCCGCACTGAATTACGGTTATGGGATCTTGTTATCTTGTTTTAACAAAGAAATCGTTGCTAATGGATATATGACACAGATCGGATTATTTCATGATAACATGTTTAATCCATTTAATCTGGCATCGGATTTTATGGAGCCGTTTCGCCCTATTATCGATAGACTTGTTGCAGGAATACAGATAGAGTGTTTTGATACGGAAGAAAAACGTGAAATTTTATCGTTTCTTAGTGATGAGGTTTTTATTGATGGGAAATGCCATTATGTATCCAATGCTATTAAAATTTATTGTCGCAGTGTGTTCGATGCACTGAATGAGCGAGATGTATCCTTGATACGATTTTATAGAAAATGAGTTATAGATATATGCGTGTGATTGTATTTTTTGATCTTCCTGTAGATACCCTGGAGCATAAACGGGCTTACCGCAAATTTCGTAAATTTTTGATTGAGAAAGGATTCCTTATGATGCAGGAAAGCGTTTACTGCAAGCTTGCACTCAATGGAACGGTTGCTGCAGGAATCGAGAAGGCAGTCAGAATGAATAAACCGGAAGACGGCTTGGTGCAAATGCTTGTGATAACAGAAAAACAATTCGCTAAAATGGAATATGTAGTTGGAGAGAAGCAAACAACTGTCTTAGATTCTGCTGAAAGGATTGTGGTGCTATGAAGCTGGCGTATTTACCATTGAACTTTGTCATGCCATTACAGATGAAAAAAATCAATTCTATCGTCGTGGAAAATCCGCATATCTACGATAGCATGATTATGGATTTGTACAGGCAAATGAATCGGGAAGAAGAACAGTGGAATTTACTACAGGATGAAGAATTTTTTGCGATGGACAAGTATTGCGATTTACTTATGTCTCCGGCAGATTTGCATTTTCATAAAAAAGAAATTCAAAAGGAACTGATTCCAGAAATCATCAGAGAGATAGAATCCAGTGAGAAGTTTGAAGCTCTGCTAGAACAACATGGAGATTTTGTTCAACTGATGAGCCGGATTTGTGATCAATATAAATATCTATTGGAATATGATTTTGACTTTAGTTTGAAGGAATATCTCAAACATTATAAGGTAACTCTGGCAGATCTAGAAGGCTCTGCTTTAGAAAAATTGCTGGAGTATATTCCAGTTGTGCAGGAACTTACAGGGAAAACGGTCTTTTTCTTGCATGGATATGGCGATTATCTGTCAGAAAATGATTTTAAGCATCTGCAGAAATGGGCGAAATATCAGGAGCATTATATTGTATTTTTAGGTAGTAGACAGCTTTTGTTGAAAGAAAATACAAATGAGTATATAATAGACTCAGATTTATGTGAAATACACTAAATATCATATGAAATACACCGTGTAGTGGCGGATACTCGAAAATTGAGGTTTGAGAGTAGTGTAATTTCATATGGTAGTTAAGCAAATAGAAAGGGGTGTAAATAAAATGTTTCGTTTGAGAGTAGTGTAATTTCATATGGTAGTTAAGCGCAGGGAAGGTTCCCGCCTGTCCACCATCCGTTTGAGAGTAGTGTAATTTCATATGGTAGTTAAGCGCAATGTAACATTTGCAGTTGAGGGAACAAGTTTGAGAGTAGTGTAATTTCATATGGTAGTTAAGCACTGTTTTAGCGTTAATAGTCTTACTCGGTGTTTGAGAGTAGTGTAATTTCATATGGTAGTTAAGCAGGCAAAGAGTGAACCTGTTTGGAATTCCTGTTTGAGAGTAGTGTAATTTCATATGGTAGTTAAGCTGCGCTGTGCGTCCACATACGCCCACATAGTTTGAGAGTAGTGTAATTTCATATGGTAGTTAAGCAGGTGACCGCCATGGATCTGCGAGAAATATGTTTGAGAGTAGTGTAATTTCATATGGTAGTTAAGCCCATACCCACCTTCTGTGGAAAGTCCTTAGGTTTGAGAGTAGTGTAATTTCATATGGTAGTTAAGCGGTATGATATATGAGTAACCAATTAGTATTGTTTGAGAGTAGTGTAATTTCATATGGTAGTTAAGCTCAAGGCAGACGATGAAGGTAACACAGCCTGTTTGAGAGTAGTGTAATTTCATATGGTAGTTAAGCAAAATAGCCACCACAGACCCCTGATCCGTGGTTTGAGAGTAGTGTAATTTCATATGGTAGTTAAGCCGGTTGTATTTGTGAGAAGTCCACACTTTAGTTTGAGAGTAGTGTAATTTCATATGGTAGTTAAGCTAAAGCCCTCGGATGTGTTCCACAGGTAAAGTTTGAGAGTAGTGTAATTTCATATGGTAGTTAAGCTTGTCTCTCTTTTTAAAGGTGCTTTGAGTCGTTTGAGAGTAGTGTAATTTCATATGGTAGTTAAGCATTACGAGGAGGTTTTGCCCGGCGATACGTGTTTGAGAGTAGTGTAATTTCATATGGTAGTTAAGCTGCAACCGCTCTTTATAGGCTTCCGTTCCGGTTTGAGAGTAGTGTAATTTCATATGGTAGTTAAGCCAAAGAACTGCCGGAACGCTTCCTTGATCCGTTTGAGAGTAGTGTAATTTCATATGGTAGTTAAGCAATCCATTGGAGTTGATTGATCCGCCGCCGGTTTGAGAGTAGTGTAATTTCATATGGTAGTTAAGCTATCTCATAAGCTCCACCGTCTGTATTCGCGTTTGAGAGTAGTGTAATTTCATATGGTAGTTAAGCTGCTTAACGGGAATATGCCCTTGATCTTATGTTTGAGAGTAGTGTGATTTCATATGGTAGTTAAGCATTATCATCTTAGGTAGATCATATGGTCGGCGGCAGTAAAAGGCAGCTGACCATTATGTGTCTGATATGTAACATTTACCGGATTAAATCAGAACGGAGGAATCAGAAATGAGAACAATACGTGAAGCACGGAAATTTGCAGGGCTTACGCAGGCGAAGATGAGCGAACTGCTGGGCATTCCCAAAAGAACTATCGAGAACTGGGAATCCGGTTCTCGTAAATGCCCCGAATGGGCAGAACGGTTAGTAGTTGAAAAACTGGAGACTATCGGCGAAGAAAGCCAAGCTGATGACAATGAAAAAGGCTGAAAAACTTGTTCTATAATAATGAGTCCAGTGCGGATAAATCGAAACGCATTCATGTTTGAGCGCAGTATAATTTAGATTTAAATGATAGCGTACTTTAGTAAAACAGATACATTCCCTGGAGAGGCTGTGTCCAAAGACCCGAGCCGGTACGTCCAAGACGACTTCCAGTCCAATGTACCTGTTAGTGATATTATATCCAGGATTCATAAGACTAGCAATGGAATTTTTGGAATAAAAAACAGAGGCTACCACCTCTGGTATGACCGAAGATAAAATCAACGGAGAGGGACCAGACATCACCTCTGTTACCACTAGTATATCCCAAACTGGAAAAAAGACAATGAAAAATTTAATTCTTTTAAAAGGATTAATGATGTAAATATAAGAATGTTTTGTTCGAGAGGGTGATCTGCCGAAGAAAAAGGTCCAGGGATATAAGGGTTTTGTTGTGAAAAACGGGAAGTTGTATCATTGATAGCTCTGTGGTTTGTGCGGATGATCAAAGTATCGGGCGCAAAAGAACTGTTTTGAGATACAGAACCAATCTGGATCCTTCGACGGCACCGTTAATCATCTCCGACCCATTGAAAATCACCAAGATCCTTTCTGATACAGAGGGTGAAGAATTGAACGGCCATAGACAACGTGTTGTACGTTTCGATGACTTTACAAAAAATAGATGAAGCTGAGGTCTTGGGACAGTTCATGCCGTCAAAGACGGGGGGAAGCAATCCTCGTTCAGCTTCTGTGGATATAAGTTTAGCAGAATTCCTCCCGAAAATCAACGATAAGACGATGACAAAATACATTTCGGAACAGTTGTCAGGGACTTACTATCTTCCTGTAGGTGGTAAGAGTATAGCGTTAGGATCGTTGTCAGAGAAAAGCAGAATTCGGATACTTTGTATATTGTTGAGACAGAAATCATGCCAATAAAAAACGGAGATCGCAAATTACCAGGTCAAAAGCCTCGTAATTTGTACAAGAAAAAATAGAACCTGTATAATATACACATAGCGATAGATCATGTGAGGAGAGCATACGGCTCTCTTTTTCTTTGCAGAAATCTGGAAATTTTGTATTTCCTCACAAAAAATTCATGAAGTTGGGATAACATAAACCGTACTATTGTGGTACAATAATTACGAAGGCTGGGCGGAGCCCGCTTTGCAGAATATATAGCATAGAATAAGATTTTAAGATAAAAGGAGATGTTTGGATGACGAAAGTAGATATTATATCGGGCTTTTTGGGAGCCGGGAAAACGACCTTTATAAAAGAGCTGATTTCGAAGGTTTACAGCGGTGAGAAGATGGTTCTCATCGAGAATGAATTTGGTGAGATTGGCGTGGACAGCCGGTTCATGCAGGACGCCGGCATCGAGGTAACGGAGATGAATTCCGGCTGTATCTGCTGCACGCTGGTCGGGGATTTTGCGAGATCTCTGAAGCAGGTGGTGGACACGTATCATCCGGATCGTATCATCATCGAGCCGTCGGGAGTCGGTAAGCTTTCAGATGTTGCAAAGGCCGTGTCCGACATGCAGGAGGAAGCGCAGATCGAGGTGGACAGCCTGATCACCGTAGTAGACGGCAAGAAAGCTAAGATGTATATGAAGAATTTCGGTGAATTTTTCGATAATCAGATCGAGTATGCCAACACCATCGTTCTCAGCCGGACGCAGATGATGGACGAGGTGAAGTTAAAGGAATGCATTGAGCTGCTGCGTGGAAAAAATGAAGAAGCGGCTGTCGTTACGACGGAGTGGGACAAGCTGTCTGGCGATATGATCAAGGCTGCGCTGGAGCAGGGACACGATCTCAAGAAAGAGATGATGGAGCTGATTTCTCACATGCATCATGAGCACCACGACCATGACCATGACCATCATCACGATCACGAGGAGCATGATCACGAACACGAACATCACGACCACGGTCCGGACTGCACATGCGGCTGTCACGATCACGATCACGAGGAGCACGATCACGACCATGACCATGAACACCACCATGATCACGAGGAACACGAGCATCACCATCATGATCACGAACACCACCACGATCACGAAGAGCATGACCACCATCATCACGACCATGATCATGGCCCGGACTGCACGTGCGGCTGCCACGATCATGACCATGAACATGGTCACCACCATCACCATGCGGATGAAGTCTTCACCAGCTGGGGCATCGAGACAGTTCATAAATTCAGCCGCGCAGAGCTGGAAGACCTGCTGAAGCTGCTGAGCATGACTCAGGACTTCGGAACGGTGCTCCGTGCTAAGGGAATCGTTCAGACGGAAGAAGGCGGCTGGCTGGAATTCGATATGGTGCCGGAAGAAACGGAAATCCGCGACTGCAAGCCGGATTATATCGGTCGTATCTGCGTCATCGGTACCGAACTGAAGAAGGAAGAGCTGGAAAAAGTATTTGCGAAATAAAGACATAAAATAAGATAAATATGACAGAAAGGATACTGTTATGGAAATACCTGTTTATTTATTTACAGGACTGCTGGAAAGCGGCAAGACCACTTTGATCCACGAAGTGGCTTCCGAAGAGGGCTTCCTGGAACCGGGCAGAACGCTTCTGATTCGGACGGAGGAAGGCGAGGAGAACTTCAGCGAGGCGTTTTTAAAGAAATACAACATGACGCTGCTGACGCTGGAGAATCCGGAAGAAATGACCCGGCAGTTCTGGAGAAAGTGCGAAGAGGAATATAAGCCGGCACAGATCATGATCGAATACAACGGTATGTGGGAGATGGAATCCCTTTATATGAGCGGACTTCCGGGAGAATGGTTCCTCGGCGGGATCTATTCTACAGTCAATGCGGAGACGGTTGACCTCTACATGAACAATATGCGGAAGAAATTCATGGAGCCTATCAAGGATTCCAACCTGATCATCGTAAACCGTTGCACGGAGGAGACGGATCGCATGAAGCTTCGCAGAAATTTCAAGGCTCTGAATCCACAGGTGCAGGTGGCTTTTGAAAAGACCGACGGCACCATGTTTGCCAACGAAGACGAGATCATGCCGTTTGATTTCAGCGGACAGGAAGTAGTCATCGAGGATATGGACTACGGCCTCTGGTATCTGGACGCCATGGATCATCCGGGCAGATACATGGGTAAGGACATCACATTCGTGGCCAAATACTGTGCAAGCTCGGACCAGTCCCACAAGTATTTTGTGCCGGGACGGCACATCATGACCTGCTGCGCCGACGACATCCAGTTCATGGGGTTTGTCTGCTTCTTCGATGAAAAACCGGATTTCAAACATGAGGACTGGGTCAAGGTGACAGTTAGCTTCGATTACGGCCCGTGCGAAATGTACGGAGAAGGGGAAGAAGGACCAATCCTGAAGCTGGAAAAAATCGAAGCGGCTCCGAAGCCGGAACCCGAACTGGTAACTTTTTCATAAAAACAAATAAAGGAGTGCCCCGGGGCACATCAATGTTGCCCTGCGGACAACAAATAAAGGAGATTATCATGAGTAAGATTACAAAGATTCATACCGATAACGCACCGGCCGCAGTAGGTCCTTATTCGCAGGCAATCGCTGCTGGCGGCGTGCTTTACACTTCCGGCCAGATCGCGCTGGATCCGGCGACGGGAGAAATCGTAGGAGATGACATCAAGGCGCAGGCTGAACAGGTGATGAAGAACCTGGCGGCTGTCCTGGCTGAGGCTGGAACATCCCAGGAAAACGTCATCAAGACCACCTGCTTCCTCAAGGACATGGGAGACTTCGGCGCATTCAACGAAGTGTATGGAGCGTTCTTTACAGAAAAACCGGCGCGTTCCTGCGTAGCAGTCAAGACTCTGCCGAAGGACGTTCTCTGCGAGGTAGAAGTCATCGCAGTTCTGTAAAGTGAGCAGCGTGCAGCACTGAATTCCAATATCAACAAAAGGAGCGAAAAACAGGCATATGAAACGTAAAAATGCGTGGGAAAAATACAATGAAAACGAGCGAAAAGAAATCTTTCGTTTCGCTGAAGACTATAGAAAATTTATTTCCGAGTGCAAGACGGAGCGGGAGTGCGTAGAGGTTCTTACTGCAAAGGCTGAAGCTAACGGTTACCGGAACCTGGACGATGTCATCGCATCGGGCGAGACGCTGAAAGCCGGAGATAAGGTTTATGCGGTTAACATGAAAAAGATGCTGGCTTTGTTTCACATCGGAACGGAATCCTTTGAAAGCGGCATGAACATTCTGGGCGGACACATCGATTCTCCGCGTCTTGATCTGAAACAGAATCCGCTTTATGAAAGCGATTCCCTGGCTCTTCTGGAGACTCATTATTACGGTGGTGTGAAGAAGTACCAGTGGGTAGCGAGACCGATGGCGCTTCACGGCGTTGTCATCAAGAAAGACGGGACGTCCGTTACCGTCAGCATTGGGGAAAAGGATGATGAACCGGTTGTAGGCGTTTCCGATCTGCTGATCCACCTGGCTGCCAAGCAGATGGACAAGAAGGGAGCACGCGTCGTAGAAGGGGAAGATCTCAATATCCTCATCGGGAGCATCCCACTGGAAGGCGAGGAGACGGAGCCGGTCAAGGCTAACATCCTCAAGATCCTGAAGGACAAATACGATATCGAAGAAGCTGATTTTCAGTCGGCAGAACTGGAAGCTGTACCGGCTGGACCGGCCAGAGATTACGGCCTGGATTCCAGCATGATCATCGGCTACGGGCAGGACGACAGGGTTTGCTCCTATCCGTCGGCAGAAGCTATGTTCGCGGTGGAAAATCCTGCAAGAACCTGTGTCTGCCTGCTGGTGGACAAGGAGGAAATCGGCAGCGTGGGAGCGACGGGTATGCATTCCCGGTTCTTTGAAAACACCGTAGCGGAAGTGATGAACTGCATGGGAGCATACAGCGAACTGGGCGTTCGCAGAGCACTGGGAAGATCCTGCGTGCTGTCATCCGATGTCAGCGCAGCCTTCGATCCTAACTATCCATCCGTTATGGAGAAGAACAACTGCGCATATTTCTGCAAAGGTCTCACGTTTAACAAATACACGGGAGCACGGGGTAAATCCGGTTCCAACGACGCCAATCCGGAATACATCGCCAAGCTGAGAAACATTCTGGATAACAAAGACATATCCTACCAGACTTCTGAACTGGGCAAGGTAGATGAAGGCGGCGGCGGCACCATTGCCTACATTCTGGCAAACTACGGTATGGAAGTCATCGACAGCGGTATCGCTGTGCAGAACATGCACGCACCGTACGAGGTGGCAAGTAAAGTAGATATCTACGAAGCGAGACGTGCCTATGAAGCTTTCCTGCTGGAGATGAAATAATGGCGGGGGGCATTACAGAATTCCTGCTGAAACACACCGGACTTTGTCCGGTGTCTTTTCATATGCCGGGACATAAGGGCAGCCGGCTATACCGGCAGCTGGGATACGGCCAGTTCCTGGATCATATCATGGACTGCGATATCACGGAGATCCCGGGGGCGGACAATCTCTTTCAGACGGAGGGGATTATCCAGGAAACTCAGGAAAAGTACAGAGAATTGTACGATGTCAGGAAGTCCTATCTGCTGATCAACGGAACCAGTGGAGGACTGATTGCAGCTGTGCTGGCAGCGGTGGAGCTGGGCGACGAGCTGATCCTGGCGAGAAACTGCCACAAGTCGGTTTTTAACGCTTTGTCGCTGGGAAATATTAAACCGGTGTATGCTTATCCCCAGGAGGAAGAGCGCTATGGTATTGCTGGTGTGGTGACAGCGGAAGAAATCGAAAAGACAATGGAGGCACATCCGCAGGCAAAAGCAGTGGTACTCCCCAGTCCGAATTACTACGGGATCTGCAGCGATATTGCCGCCATCGCAGAAGTGGTGCACAAGTACGATGGCGTGCTGATCGTGGATCAGGCTCACGGAGCACATCTGAAATTCATGAAGGATCAGCCGCAGGCCGCGGAAGATTGCGGTGCAGACATCATCGTGGACAGCATCCACAAGACGCTGGCGTCCTTCACACAGAGCGCTGTGCTCCACGTCAATTCGGACCGGATCAGCCTGCCGATCCTGGAGGACAGACTGCAGAAAATCGAGAGCACCAGTCCGTCTTATCTTCTCATGGCTTCTCTGGATCTCAGCGCAGAGATCATCCGGGAGCACGGGACGCAGCTGTTTGAAAAGTGGCAGGAAAATCTGGATGAATTTTACCGAAAGGCAGAGAACATACCAGGACTGAGATTGCTGCGGGAATGCAGCGAGAAAGACGGGAGCATGGATCAGACCAAGATCGATCTGGATATGAGCGCCCTGGGAATTTCGGGAGCACGGCTGGAAGAAGCACTGATGGAGCGTAATATTTTCTGCGAGCTGACGACTGGAAATATACTCATGTGCATGACGGGGATCGGCAATACGAAAGCCGACTATGATAAGCTGCTGGAGGCTTTGCAGGAGATCGCAGCGCAGGAGAGCCGAGGTCGTCAGACGACACAGGACGTGCCGAAGGATTTGGAGAAACCAGAAAATCTGGAGCACACAAAAACCTCGGAAAATCCAGCATCATTAAAAATCCCATGGAATAAAAAAAGACCCCTGCATTCTGCCGCAGGGGAAACAGAAACGGAGGATATCAGCAGATGCAGCGGCCGAATCTGCGGAGCATCCATCATACCGTATCCTCCGGGGATCCCTCTCATCTGTCCGGGAGAAGTCCTGGATGAAGAGGATATTCAATATGTGCTCCGCCTCAGAGAGCGGGGCGAAAACGTCATCGGAATCGATGAACAGAACCGGATCACGGTTATTTCAGAACCCCGTTGATCCCGATGGTGACCACCTTCAGCGGAATATCCTTTCCGCTGGCGGCGATCGCCTGTTTCACAGCGTATTCCAGCCCGCCGCAGCACGGAACTTCCATGCGGGTCAGCGTGATGCTGCGGATGGTGTTGCTGGCGAACATCTCTGTCAGCTTTTCGGAATAGTCTACCATGTCCAGCTTCGGACATCCCATCAGTGTGATTTTTCCCTCGATGAAATCCTTATGAAAGTTTCCATAGGCGTAGGCGCTGCAGTCTGCTGCGATCAGCAGATCGGCGTCTTCAAAATACGGCGCCTGGATCGGAGCCAGTTTGATCTGTACCGGCCAGTTGGCCAGCTGGCTTTCTATCGGTGCAGGGGATCCGGCAGCATTGGCAGCATCCGTAGCTGCAGCAGAACCAGAAGCATCAGCAGCCCCGGATTCCTTTGCCTTGAACTTTGCAGCAGCACGCTTGGCTTTATGAGCTTCTACGGCAGCCTCGTCGTAGTCTGCAGCTTCCCGCTCTTCAAAGGTGATGGCACCCGTCGGGCATGCCGGAAGGCAGTCTCCAAGACCGTCGCAGTAATCATCACGCAGCAGTTTGGCTTTGCCGTTTACCATGCCGATGGCACCTTCGTGGCAGGCTTCGGCGCACAGACCGCAGCCATTGCATTTTTCTTCATTTATGGTAATAATTTTTCTGATCATATCAGAGTCCTCCTTGCTTTTCTATCAGAATTCTAATACAATAGGGTCATCAAGTATGTTGTTTTTACAACGTGATAAAAAATTCTGGAGAAAAATATGAAAAAATATATGGAGCTGCTGCGGAGGGCGAAGATTTTTCGCGGCGTAGAGGAAAAAGATATTTTGTCCATGCTGGATTGTCTGACTGCCGTGAAAAAGCACTTTGCACGGGGCGAATTTCTGTATCGTGCAGGGGAGTCTGCCGGCATGGCGGCTCTGGTGCTGGAAGGCATGTTCCACATTGACCGCGAGGATTATTGGGGCAACAACAGCATTCTGGCGGATGTATCAGCGGGGGAACTGCTGGGGGAAGTCTATTCGTTTTTAGACGATGAGCCGGTGGGAATCAACGCCGTCGCAGTCCAGGACAGCACGGTGCTCCTGCTGGATGTGAAGAAGATCTTTCAGGTATGTTCAACGGTATGTCCGTATCACGCTCAGCTGATCCGTAATTTTGCCTATGTACTGGCGGTCAAGAACCGGGAGCTGACACGCAAGCTGGAGCACATGTCCCAGCGGACGACCAGGGATAAGCTGCTGTCTTATCTGTCCGACCAGTCCATCAAGCAGGGATCGTCTTATTTCGATATTCCCTTCAATCGTCAGCAGCTGGCGGATTTTCTGGCGGTGGATCGAAGCGCTATGTCTAAGGAACTGGGAAAATTGCGGGACGAAGGTATCCTGGAATTCAACAAGAACCATTTTAAGCTGAAACAGGGGAGGGAGTATTAGATATGAATAACGTATTGATCTTTGCCTTTTTATTTTTTATCGGAAGCTGTCTGGGATGGTGCATGGAGGTGTTCTTCCGGCGTTTTTTCTCCAAGGCGAACCCGGAAAGAAAATGGATCAACCCGGGCTTTCTCTCGGGCCCGTATCTGCCGCTGTACGGCTTCGGTCTGTGGGGCATGTACGCCGTATCGGCGCTGAGCTCGGTTGCTATGACGCCCAGCAAGGCGCTCGATGTAGTGATCATTCTGGTGATCATGGCTGTGGTCATGACCATCATCGAATACATAGCCGGGATCATCTTCATCCGTGGTATGCATGTGAAACTGTGGGATTATACCAAGGAAAAAGGTAATATCCAGGGCATCATCTGCCCGAAATTTTCAGTCATCTGGGGCATGCTGGGATGCGTCTATTATTTCCTCATCAATCCGTATGTGGTCGGCTGGGTCTACTGGCTTTCCCGGCATCTGGCGTTTTCCTTCTTCATCGGTATGTTTTTTGGTGTGTTCGCCATCGACCTGTGGTACTCCCTCAACATTTCCGGCAAGGTGCGTCAGTTCGCCCAGGAAAAGGACATCGTGGTCAAGTACGAGGAGTTGAAGGACTACCTGGCGCAGCAGCGTGAGGAGCTGGAAGAAAAGAAGCACTTCCTCCTGGTCTTTAAAACGGAACAGCCTCTCAGCCGGCAGCTGGAAAAGTACAGTGAGCACATGGAGCTCCTAAAAAAACAGGCGGAGAAACTGAAGCAGGTCAAGGAAAATATTAAAGCCTTTGGCGATGAAGTAAAGACTGAGCTGGAAGAACGAAAGGAAGAGCTGATGGAGGATCACAGACATGAGTAGGCGGGAGGAAATTTATAAGGATCTGCAAAGTCTCAGCGATGCGAAATACCGCGAATTTCACAGCGGTCTGGTGCCGGGGGAAGAGCAGCTTCTGGGCGTGAGGATCCCCGTGCTCCGGCAGTACGCCAAAGAGATTTATGCAAAGTCCGGGAAGCAGGCGGATGTGCTTCTGCAGGAAATCGGCGACGACTATTACGAGTCGATCACACTGCAGGGCATGATCATCGGTATGCAAAGGAATATCCCGAGGGAACATCTCTTTGCACAGATAGAAGCTTTCGTGCCAAAGATTCGAAACTGGGGCATCTGTGATACTTTCTGCGCCGGTTTAAAGGAAGTGCGAAAGTACCCGGAGGAAACCTGGGGCTTCTTGCAAAAATATTTGCAGAGTGACAAAGAGTTTGAGATACGATTCGGCGTCGTGATGCTGCTGGATCACTATCTGACCGAGGCGTATCTGGAGCGGCTGTTTGCAGTCTCGGAGTCGATTCATCATGAAGGATATTATGTGAAGATGGCGGTAGCGTGGCTGCTCTCCATCTGTTTCGTCAAGTTCTACGATGAAACTCTGGCATTTATGAAAACGGCGGAGCTGGACGATTTCACTTATAACAAGGCGCTGCAGAAGGCGAGGGAAAGTCTGCGGATCTCGAAAGAGGAGAAAAAACAGCTGCAGGCGATGAAGCGGAGGTAAGGATGGAACTGAAAACGATCATTTCAATGATAAATGGCAAGGTGCTGTACGGAACGGAAGAGATCCTGCGGCGGAAATACGCTTATGCGGTGGCATCTGATCTGATGAGCAATGTCATGCTGGACACGGCAGACGACAGCATTCTCATTACGAGTTTGGTGAATCCGCAGGTGATCCGGGCTTCGGAGATGATGAATATCACATGCATCATCATTACGTGTGGCAAAACGGTAACGGATTCTATGATCGAGCTGGCAGCCAACCGGAACATAGCGCTGGTGAAGACGGATGATACGACATTTACCGTATGCGGAAAGCTTCATAGCAACGGACTTCGGGAAGGTCCTCTTTCGTTTGAGGATAAGCATCTCACCTCTATTCATCTGGATCCTAAGCGGTGCATCGGGTGTACCCATTGCGCCAGGACCTGTCCGACGGAGGCTATCCGGATCAAGTCGGGCAAGGCGGTGATCTCAGCGGAGCGGTGCATCGAGTGCGGCATGTGCATCAAAGTCTGTCCGCGCCATGCCAACAGTCCGGTGACAGATACGCCGGACTGCCTGGGAGAATATGATTACAGGATCGCAATTCCGGCGTCGGCATTTTTTGGACAGTTTCACAATATCAAGTCCAGGAATCATCTGCTGACAGCTCTGAAAAAAGTCGGATTTGACGAGATCTACGAGGAGGCCATCGGCGCGGAGATGATCAGCTATCAGCTGCGGAAGCTTCTCGACAGCGGCAAGCGAAAGCTGCCTCTTATTTCGGCGGGTTGTCCGTCGATTTTAAATCTGATCCAGATCCGATTCCCGAATCTGATGGAGCACGTGGTGGATTACCGGCCTCCGGTGGAAGTGGTGGCCAGTATGGCCAGGCGGGAAGCAGAACGGAAGCATCCAGATAAGAAAATCGGCATTTTCTTCATTGCTCCATGCACAGCCAAGATCTCCTTTATCAAGGAGAGCGACGAAGTGGTAGAATCGGATATTGACAAGATGATCGCCATCTCTGATATTTACAAACAGGTGCTGCGGAATCTGGAGGAAATCGCAGAAGACGACATCGAAGATCTGGAAAAAGCAGGAATGACGGGACTGCGCTGGCCGAGTCCCGGCGGTGAAAGCTTGTCTCTGCATACCGATGATTTCGTCGCGGTAGACGGTATCGACAAAGTGATAGACATCTTCGAGAAGATCGAGGATGAAAAGCTGGATGGGCTGGCTTTTGTAGAAACGGAAGCCTGCCGTGGCGGATGCTTTGGCGGATCCCTTGCCGTGGAAAACAGTTATTCCGCCAAGGCTAATATCAAGCCCATCATCGACGAAGCCAAGGAAAAATACGGGGATAGGATCATGAATCTTCCGGGAGAAGAGGATGAGTTGCTGCGAAATCGGCCGCTGTGCTATCGTCCTGTTCTGCAGCTGGACGAGGATCTCAACGTATCCATAAAAAAGATGGAGGAAATGGGACGTGTACTCAGCTCCCTGCCGGGGATCGACTGCGGCGTGTGTGGAGCGCCTAACTGCAGGGCCTTTGCAGAAGACATCGTCAAAGGTCTGGCGACAGAACGGGAATGCATTTTATATGATGTTAAGTAAAATTGCTTGACACCCGTAGGGGCTTGTTATATACTAGGCTGGTGAGGTGATGTCCATGAAGATCGATGAAGTGATCCAGACGAGCCTTTTGTATGATTTTTACGGAAGTCTTCTGACGGACAGACAGCGGGAAGTGATGGAGCTTTATTACGGCGAAAATCTATCGCTGTCGGAAATCGCGGCGGAGTTTTCCATCAGCAGACAGGGCGTGCACGACGCCTTGAAAAATGCGGAGAGAGCTTTGCACGAATACGAACAGAAGCTTGGGCTGGTAGAAAAATTTCAGCAGAGCCGGGAAGCCATCGGAGCCATCGACGGCATGATCGAAGAGCTGATAAACGGCATGCGGAAGCCGGAGGCGGAAGTGCTGACGGCGAGCCAGGTCACAGCGGAATTACAGAAGATCAAAGATATTATAGATAAACTGGAGGAATAAGCCTATGGCATTCGAAGGATTGTCAGAAAAACTGCAGAATGTCTTTAAAGGCCTGAAGGGAAAGGGAAGCCTGACGGAAGCGGATATCAATGCCGCTATGAGAGAAGTCAAGCTGGCGCTGCTGGAGGCAGACGTAAACTTCAAGGTCGTAAAGGAATTCGTTGACAGTGTCAAACAGAAATCGCTGGGCGAAGAAGTCATGGCGAGCCTGACTCCGGGTCAGCAGGTGATCAAGATCGTAAACGATGAACTCACCGAGCTGATGGGCGGGACAGGAAGCAAGCTGACCTTTTCCCCGAAGGGATTTACGGTATACATGATGGTTGGTCTGCAGGGTACTGGTAAAACTACCACCTGCGGCAAGCTGGCCAATTATCTGAAGAAAAACGGCAAGAAGCCGATGCTGTGCGCATGTGATATCTATCGTCCGGCTGCGATCGATCAGCTGGAAGTGGTAGGCAAGGCCGTGGATACGCCGGTATTCACCATGCGGGAAAGCCGGGAGCCTGAGAAGATCGCTCTGGCCGCTATCAAGGAAGCGGAGCGCAAGGGCTGCAATGTGCTGATCGTCGATACGGCAGGTCGTCTGCAGATCGATGAAGAACTGATGGAGGAGCTGGTTCGCTTGAAGGGAGCTATCAAGCCTCATGAAATTCTTCTCGTGGTTGATGCACTGACCGGTCAGGACGCGGTAAATGCAGCGGAAGGCTTCAACGACAGACTGGGTATCGATGGTATCATCATGACCAAGATGGACGGTGACTCACGAGGCGGTGCGGCGCTTTCTGCAAAGAAGGTGACCGGCAGACCGGTGAAGTTCGTCGGTATGGGTGAAAAGTTCGATGCATTGGAGCCGTTCCATCCGGAACGTATGGCGAGCCGTATCCTGGGAATGGGCGATATGCTCACCCTCATCGAAAAAGCGCAGGAGGACTACGATGAACAGAAGGCACAGGAGCTGGAAAAGCGTCTGCGGAAGAATCAGTTTACGCTGGAGGATTTTCTGGAGCAGATGGGTCAGATCCGCAAGATGGGCGGGATCGGCAAGCTGCTGGGCATGATGCCCGGTATGAACAGCAAGGCGATGCAGAGTGTTAACGTAGAGCAGAGCGAGCGGGACTTTGTCCAGATGGAAGCTATCATCCAGTCCATGACGCGGGAGGAGAGAGAAAACCCTTCGATCCTCAACGCCAGCAGGAGAAAGCGGATCTCGGCAGGTTCGGGACAGCCGGTCTCCAAGATCAATCAGCTGGTGAAGCGGTATGATGAAACGAGAAAAATGATGAAGAGCTTTACAGGCAAGGGCGGTGCAGGCCGTATGAACAGATTGTTCCGCGGCATGTAGGACAAACAAGATCGAACAAGTCCGATCAGGACTTTTCTATAAAACATTTATAACGAATATATTTTAGGAGGAAATAAAGAAATGGTTAAAATCAGACTGAAGAGAATGGGAGCAAACAAGAAGCCTTTTTATCGTGTAGTAGTAGCAGATTCCAGAGCACCGAGAGATGGTAAGTTCATCGAAGAGATCGGATACTACAACCCGATGACTGATCCGGCTGACATCAAGATCGATGAAGAAAAAGCTAAGAAATGGCTGGGAACAGGCGCACAGCCGACGGATACAGTAAAGAAACTGTTCCAGAAGAGCGGCATTTTATAGAAAGCGGTGAAACCAATGGGAGAATTAGTTAGTGCAATTGCGAAGTCGCTGGTGGAAAACCCGGAGGCTGTTGAGGTTTCTGAGGAACAATCCAATGGCACTACAGTGATACAGCTGAAGGTGGCACCCGATGATATGGGGAAGGTGATCGGCAAACAGGGACGGATCGCCAAGGCCATCCGAACTGTTGTTAAAGCAGCGGCGACCAAGGCTAATATCAGAGTAGTCGTAGAAATCGTTCAGTAAAGAAAATGAAGGGCACATGTATTGTATAATATATGTGCCTGTCTTGTATTGTAACAGGCGGTAAACATGGAGAAAATAAAAATCGGCAAGATCGTCAATGCGGTCGGTCTTAAAGGGGAAGTCAAGGTTTATAATTATTCGGACAGCGAGGAGGTTTATGAGAGAACTCCCGAAATCTACGCAGGGGACAAGCTTTTGCAGGTGCAGAATGTACGCATGCAGAAAAATATGGTCATTCTCAAGCTTTCCGGCATCGATGATCGGAATGCAGCGGAGGCGGCAAAGGGCACAGAGCTCTTTATTACCGAGGCGGATCTTCCAGAGCTTCCGGAAGGACAGTTCTACATCCGCGATCTCATCGGTATGGAAGTGGAAGAACAGGGCGGATCCTTTCACGGAGTCGTAACGGATGTTCTGCAGAATACGGCGCAGGATATCTTTGAAGTAAAACGTGATGATGGAAAAACGGTACTCATCCCGAAAGTGGATGCATTTGTACAGAAAATAGATGGAAAAGAACGGCTGATCACTGTGACACTGATCGAAGGTTTAACGGATTTATAGGGAGCGGAAAGAATGAAAATAGATGTATTGACGCTGTTTCCGGAGATGTTCCGCCCCGTTATGGAAAGCAGTATGCTGGGCAGAGCGGTCGCCGGGGGGATCCTGGAGATCGACACGACGGACATTCGGGACTTCAGTCACGACAAACACAATAAAGCGGACGACTATCCCTTTGGCGGAGGCGGCGGTATGGTGATGATGGCAGACCCCATTTTCGGCGCCATGGAATCTGTTGGAGCGGAGAATAAAAAAGTGATTTATATGTCGCCGCGGGGAAAGATCCTGGATAGGGAGAAAATCGAAGAGCTTTCGGGCCTTTCGGAAATGGTCATTCTTTGCGGTCATTATGAAGGCGTGGATCAGCGTGCGCTGGACTACTGGAATGCAGAGGAAATCTCTATCGGAGATTATGTGCTGACAGGGGGAGAGCTTCCTGCTATGGTGCTTATCGATTCGGTGGCACGTCTGCTTCCAGGCGTGCTGGGGAATGAAAACTCGGCTCTGGACGAATCGGTGTATTCCGGATTGTTAGAGCATCCTCAGTACACGAAACCGCGGGAGTACAGAGGGCTGAATGTGCCGGAGGTGCTGACCAGCGGAAACCACCAGCTCATCGATCTGTGGCGTCTGGAGCACTCTTTGCAGCTGACGAAGGAGCGACGCCCGGATCTTTTTGAAAAGTTTCTGCAAGAAGAACATGCTTTTTCGAAACAGGAGCGAAAGATCCTTGAAGAAATCATGAAAATAGAGGAGTAGCATTGCATGCCAAAGGTCTTTGGTGTAAAATAAAACAATGAAACGAAAACTGACAAAGAAGACAAAACGGGCAATTTTTTTATATATTGTGATCCTGCTGCTGCTGTTCACCATCGTAGAAGTGCTTCCGAGAGTGACGAACATTTTTGAGACCACGCAGGTGCTGGAGCCGGGAACCCTGACTCTTTCCTATGATACAACAGGATACTTCATCAAAACGGAGGAAATCGGCGTGGCGACGGACTCTGGGGAAATCGAATATCCGATCACAGAGGGTACCGTGGTGAAGAAGGGTGCGGAGGTGATGTCCGTAAAGGCAGACAGCAGTAAAGACAAGAAAAATACGCGATTTTCCGACTGTATGGAACGGCTGGATGGATATGACGGACTGGTGGAATCCAACAGCGCTTCCATCAGCGGGGTGTTCAGTCTGTCCATGGATGGCTATGAAAATTATTTTACGCCGGCCAAGATGGAAACGATCAAACGCGATACGGTAGAAGGGAATTCCTATAAAACGGTGGATCTGAAGCGGTCTTCGGCCATCAAGGGGGAACCTGTTTTCAAGATTTCCGGCGATGATGCATGGTATATCCTCTGCTGGATCGACGAGGCGAATGTAAAGAATTACAAAGAAGGAAACAAAGTGACGCTGCAGCTGCCGGACGGAGATGTAGAGGCAACGGTGTACAAGGTCAAGAAAGAGGATAAGGATTATCGTGTCATCTTTTTCCTGGATGTATATTACAAGAGTTTTGCAGCGACACGGGAAGCAGATATGACGGTGGTTGCCAGCGACAGTTCCGGACTTCTGGTGACTAATAAAGCGATCATCAAAAAACACGGCAAAAAAGGTGTTTATGTAAAAAATAAAAACGGAAAATATATCTTCAGACAGATCAAGGTCATTGCGACGGATGGGAAAGAATCCGTTTTGAAGGATGCGGCGTTCACCACAGAGGATGGTCAGCAGATCACGACCGTTAACGTGTACGACGAAGTTTTGCGGCATCCTAAAAGCGCACTGGAAAACGATCTGAAAAAAGAGGAAGAACAGAAACAGAACACAAAGGAAAGCACAGGGCAGAAAGAGGCGAATTAAGATGGAAGACATCAAGAAGAACTTAGACGTGATACGGGGTGAGATCCGTGAAACTGCAGAAAGCTGCGGGCGTAGTGCAGACGATGTGCTGCTGGTGGCGGTCAGCAAGACCAGAACTCCGGAAGAAATCAATGTAGCTATCGATGCAGGAGTAACGGATATCGGAGAAAACAAGGTACAGGAAATCATGGACAAGTTTGATGCGGTCAAGCCGGTGAAGTGGCATATGATCGGTCACCTTCAGACAAATAAGGTGAAGTACATCATCGACAAGGTTTCCATGATCCATTCGGTGGATTCCTACAAGCTGGCGGCGGAAATCGACAAGCGGGCCGGAGCGAAAGGGATCACGATGGATATCCTGCTGCAGGTAAACTCCGCACAGGAGGAGAGCAAGTTCGGGATCACTACGGCGGAAACCGAGGAGCTCATTCATGAAATACTGGAAAACTGCGAAAATATCAGACTGCGCGGACTCATGTGCGTAGCACCTTTTGCAGAAGATCCGGAAGACATCAAGGTTTATTTTGATGAAGTAAAGAAGCAGTACGATCAGTTTGGTGCGATCGAACATCCGCATCTGGACTTCAAATATTTATCCATGGGGATGTCCCATGATTTTAAAGTCGCTATTGAAGCAGGTTCCAATCTGGTGCGCGTAGGAAGCGCTATCTTTGGAGCGAGAGATTACAGTAAGAAATAGGAGGTAACCATGGGCGTATTTACGAAGTTCAAAGACCTGATGGGCTTTGAAGAGTATGAAGAGGAAGAAGATATGGATACGGAAGATGAATACGAAAAGGACAACAACTACTACGACAGAAAGCCGGTAGAGCCGAGATCGCAGACGACGACCTCTCCGCGCTATGATTCCAGCAATGTGGTTCCGATGCAGAACCGGACGGTCAAGGCCATCACAACTGCTTTTAAGCTGGTGGTTATCGAACCGAAGGGCTTTGAAGAATGTCCGAAGCTGGTAGACAGTCTTAAGAGCAGAAAACCGATCATCATCAATCTGGAACAGCTGGACAGCGAGACGGGAAGAAAGATCTTTGACTTCCTGGGCGGTGCAACGTATGCCCTCAACGGAAACGTACAGAAGGTTGCAAACAACATCTTTGTCTTTGCACCGGAAAATGTGGCAATTTTTGCAGAAGGTGAAAACAAACCGTATTCCTTTGGAGGGGAAGGCGGAGATCAGAATCCGTGGAAATAGGAGAAATACAGGAGGCAGAACATGATAAGACCGATTGATATTCAGGAAAAAGAGTTTTCGAAAGCTGTTCGCGGTTACAAAGAAGATGAAGTAAACGAATTTCTGGATGAAATCACGATTGATCTGGAAAGACTGCTGGACGAACTGCGGCAGACAAAAGAAGAAAACAGTCGCCTGGTAGAAGAGCTGGAACGCCATCGGAATTCCGAGGGGACTGTTCTGGAAACGCTGGAGGCGGCCAAGGGACTTATGGCAGATATTTCGACGAGCGCAGAGAAGCGGGCGGAGATCCTGCTGAAAAATGCAGAGCTGGATGCACAGCTGATGCAGAGAGAAGCGCAGGATATGGCGGATAAGATTTCAGAAGAGAGCGAAGCGATCAAGTCGCGCTTTATTGATTTCCGATCCCGGTACAAGAGACTTCTGCAGTCGGAACTGCAGCGGTTTGAATCGCTGAGCGGTGAGATGTTCCCGGAACTGGGCGTGGATGATTTTGATGATCTTCCGGAGATGAAACCTGCACCGAAGCGGGAACCGGCAGGAAACGCGCCGGCGAAAAAACAGGCGCCGAAACAGACCGCAAAACAGGCTCCTCAGCCTGAGCGCGGCACGTATCAGCGGAACGGCAACGGTAATGCCGATCTGCAGAAAACCATGAGAAACATCAAATATTAAAGGAGGCGGGGCATCCCGCCCCTGTTTTCATATGGTATACTTTTTGATTGTTATTGGGGTGGTTCTTCTGGATCACCTCGTAAAATATGTAGTAGCATCTCAGATGGCGCCGGGAGAATCCATCCCGGTGTTTTCTGAGATCTTTCATATTACTTACGTTCAGAACCGGGGCGCGGCTTTCAGTATGATGGAGGGGCAGTGGATCTTTCTGATCGTCCTTCCTTGTGCAGCTATTCTGACAGCACTGATCATTCTGTTTTGGAAGCGCAAAAGCTGGAGCATCTGCATGGATCTGGCGATTGCTTTTATCTGCGGCGGCGGACTGGGAAATCTGATTGACAGGATCTGGCAGGGGTATGTAGTAGATCTATTTGATTTCAGGGTATTCCCTGTGTTCAATATCGCAGATATTTTTATCTGCGTCGGATGCGGTCTGCTTCTGCTGGATGTTTTGTTTTCTGAAAGGAAAAAGAAGCATGACGAGTAGCAGCGACAGAAGGGAAGAGCAGACGGAAATCATAATCACGGCGCAGAACGCAGGAAAACGCCTGGACGCTGTTCTGGCAGCAGAGACGGAGGGCCTTTCCAGAAGCTTTCTGCAGAAACTCTTTGAAGAGGGCAAAGTGTTAAAAAACGGGAAGCTTTGCAGCAAAAAAGAAAAAGGTGCAGAGGGTGACCGTATCCTGGTGGAGATCCCGGCTCCGGAACGGCTGGAAGTAGAAGCGGAGAACATACCGCTGGAGATCGTCTATGAAGATGAAGCACTGCTGGTGGTCAATAAACCGGCGGGAATGGTAGTTCATCCGGCTCCGGGGAATTATACGGGAACTCTGGTCAATGCCTTGATGTACCATTGCGGTGATGCGCTGTCCTCCATAAACGGGGTGATCCGACCTGGCATTGTGCATCGGATCGACAAGGATACCAGCGGACTGCTTATGGTGGCGAAGAATGACCAGGCGCACAACTCCCTGTCCCAGCAGCTGCAGGAGCATTCCATCACCAGACGGTATCAGGCTATCGTGTATCACAATATCAAGGAAGACGAGGGCACCATCGACGCGCCTATCGGCCGGGATCCGAAGAATCGTCTGCGAAATGCCATCAACTATGAACATGGCAAACCAGCCGTCACCCATTATAAAGTTATGGAACGATTTGGAAAATTCACGTGGATCGAAGCGAGGCTGGAGACGGGACGCACCCATCAGATCCGGGTCCATATGGCGTCCATCAAACATCCGCTTTTAGGAGACGGTCTGTACGGTCCGGCCTCTAACAAGGAGGGCGCGGCACGTCAGATGCTTCATGCCGGTATTCTGGGATTTGAACATCCGGTGACAGGTGAGTATATGGAATTCCAAAGTCCGCTCCCGGAGGATTTCGAGAAGGTGTTGAATCGGCTGCAGAACCAGTCGAGATAACGGACCGGCAGGCGGACACGATAGAAGATAGAAAGAGAAATTATGGCGAAAATAGAATTTAAGCCGGGAACCATGCTGAATCCGGTTCCGGCTGTAATGGTCTCCTGCGGGGACGAGACCGAACAGAATATTATTACCATCGCGTGGACGGGGATCGTCAATACGGATCCGCCGATGACGTATATTTCGGTGCGAAAGGAGCGGTATTCCCACGATATCATTGCTCGTACCGGAGAGTTCGTCATCAATCTGACGACGAAGGATCTGGCTTTTGCAACAGATTACTGCGGTGTGCGATCGGGAAGAAAAGTGGATAAATTCAAGGATATGAATCTGACGGCGTCTACCAGCAGGCACGTGTCCTGTCCGTCCATTGGAGAATCTCCTGTCAACCTGGAGTGCAAAGTGCTGGACGTTCGGGAATTTCCGACTCACGATATGTTTCTGGCGGAGATCGTTGGAGTATCGGTGGAAGAAAGCCTGATGGATGAAAAAGGACGTCTTTGTCTGGAGGAAGCCGGTCTGATCGCCTACAGCCATGGCAGCTATGTGGCTCTGCAGCAGGAAGAACTGGGGACGTTCGGCTATTCGGTCATGAAGCCGAAAACGCGTAAAAGGATCGCTGCGCAGAAGCAGCAGGATCGCAGGAAGCGGCATGACAAACAGAATCACCGGGATGAGCAGGATCAGAATGGTCAGAACCGCAGAAGCAACAAAGAACGAAAAAATGGAAAACGACCGGAAAGTCCGGCGGGAGGGCAGACCTCGCGCCGAAAGAATTCCGGTCGAAAACACTCACACAGCTCCGCGAAAAAAATCCGGTGAATCGGAATCTGTCGGGCTAATGATTGATTCGCACCTGGCCATATGTCTGCGAATCCGACTTCAGATGCCGCAGGCAGGTTTCACACACATGGCCGCTTTTGAAAGCAAATGCTTCGTAGCTCGAACATCCACACAATGTGCAAACTTTTTTCATAGTGCCGCCTCCTTTTCCAAGAATTAACGATAACGGATTTTCATCGAATGATTTGTTGGTGCTGTGTTATACTCAATGTAAGACCGGGGGACGGGAATTACAAGAAAAATCTGAAAAAATGTAAGGAAAAGGCAGATTAGTGGAATATTTCAGTCGCACAGAAGGTGAGGGAAGAAAAAATGTATGAGAATTTTATTTTGCAGCAGTTCGAAACCGGGAAGCTGGAAGGCTATTCCTGGAAAGTCGAAGATCCGGAAAAAGTGATCTGCATCGTCCACGGGATCGGTGAGTTTGGCGGGCGCTTCGATCGGGTGGCGGAAGCATTTCGCAAGCAGAATATGGCGGTGTTGGCATTTGACCTGCGGGGACACGGAAAATCCCTGGGAAAAAGAGGTCACTGTGCGCCGCGAAAAGACGTCCTCAGCGACGTCAGCACACTGATCGAGTATGCACAGGAACTTTACCCGGGTAAAAAGCTGATCCTGTACGGTCACAGCATGGGCGGCAATATCGTCCTGGATTACCGCAGTCGCGGCAGACTCAACGGAGAATTGTCGGCGTATATCGTCACAGCCCCTTGGGTCCGCCTGGTGCGTCCGGTTCCCAACATCCTGTATAAGGCTGTGAAACTCCTGTCACGCATCGCTCCGTCGGTGACCATCGGTTCGGAGGTCAATGAAGCCGATCTGGGTCATCCCGACAGCGTCAAGCCGTTTAACGACCATCCCTTGGTGCATAACAGGATTTCCGCACTGTGCGCTGTAGATGGATTTGAAACCGGACAGAAGCTGGAAGATGGGACCCTGGAAAACAACGGCCGGGCGAAACAGATCCCTCTGCTGCTGATGCACGGGGAAAAGGACAAGATCTGCGATGTGGCAGGCAGCCGAACTATCGCCGACCGCATGAAAGCAGATGGCGAAAACGTGGAATATATCGAATGGGGCGGCCTGTATCACGAGATCCACAACGGCGGTTCGGAAAGCAAAGGCGATGAAGTGATCGCTAAAACCGTAGAATGGGCGAAAAAAATCTGACCTGCCCATGAGACAGATCAGACGTTCAAACTTTAAAAAGTTTACTGTTCTTTACTGGAGTCCGGTAATGCCGGATCCACATACAATGTTCTATTATGAGTGAAGATGACCATGCCGGGTTTCGATCCGGCTGGTTTTTTTACGTATTTGACACGGGTGTAGTCCACCGGAACGTTCTCCGAGTTGTTTCCTTTGCTGTGCCATGCGGCGATGGCAGCTGTTTCAAACAAATCTTCTTCAGATGGCTCCTGCCCTTCGGTAAACAGGATCACGTGGGAACCGGGTATGTCTTTGGTGTGGAACCACAGATCAGTGGAAGAGGCCTTTTTCAGAGTCAGCCAGTCGTTTTCCTTATTATTTCTTCCTGCAAAGACTTTTTTGCCGGACGTCAGCGTATAAGTATACGGTGACGGTTTCCCCGGTTTTTCTTTTATGTTTCGGCTCTTGCGATAGCGGAGGAATCCACTGTCGGTCAGTTCCTGGCGTATCATCCGAAGCTCTTCTACGGAGCGGGCCTTTTCCGTAAATTCCAGCACAGATTCCAGGTAAGCGATTTCCTGCGATACCTCATCCAGCTGGATCTTTTTTTCTTTTACAGCCGTCTTGGCTTTCCCATATTTTTTATAATACACCTGTGCATTGCGGGATGGTGCATACTTGGGATCCAGCGGGATCTTTACCTCGCTGCCGTCGTAGTAGCTGATGACGGTGACGGAGGATGCTCCCGGTGTTACCAGATGGAGATTAGCCGTCAGAAGTTCGCCGTAAAGCCGGTATTTTTCGGAGTTTTCCGCACGGTACAGATCTTCGTTGAGCTTCTGTGTTTTATGGCGAAGACGGGACAGATCCCCATTGATGACGCGGAGCAGATCGTTGGCCTTCTGCTTCAGCAGGTTAGAGGATTCTCTGTTCTGGAAATAGAATTCGGCCGCCTGGCTGAACGTCTCAAAATTTCGAGCAGTGTAATCAGTACCATAGATGGAAAGTTTCGTAATATGAAAATCCACTGGCTTTCCGGCCGCATCGAGATACACGACAGGTGAAAACTCACCGGACTGAATCTCCTGTATGATAGTTTGAAGCCTGTCGAAGACAGCAGAGCTGAAGGCTTCTTCCGACAGTGCGGCGTCGGGCAGCTCTGCTGCAAGGGTCTCTGCCAGTGCCGGGGAAAGTCCCTGAATGCCGGACAGCAGACAGCGTCCGGGCTGCAAAGGATCTGTCATAAGGTGTGCGATCTGCTCCCGGGTGATCTGGGTAAAAGGGATCTTTTCCTGTGCAGGTGGATATTCGTAAAGCTTTCCCGGCAGGATCTGACGCGCCCGGTTAACGTCGATGGAAATATGTTTGATACTGTCGATGATCTTGCCGCTGGCCATATCCAGGAGGATCACATTGCTGTGTTTGCCCATGATCTCGATGATGAGTTTTTTATTGACGGAAAAGCCCATCTCATTGACGGTTTCCAGCAGGACTTCTATGATACGGTCGTTTTCGTGCTGCTGGATCTGCGTGATGCGTCCTGCGCTTAAATGCTTGCGGAGTACCATGCAGAAAACGGGCGGAGAGGCTGGATTTTCCGGAACGGTTTCCGTCAGATAGGCGCCGGCGTGGTTCCCGCTGACAGATAACAGCAGTTTTTTCTTGCCTGCTTTCGTATGAATATTAAAAATCAGCTGCTCGGACTGAGGCTGATAGATTTTTTCGATTTTTCCAAGTGTCAGATTTCGCTGCAGTTCCGATACGGCTGCAGCGGTTACGACTCCGTCATATGACATTGCAACTTCCCTCCGTGGTTTATTCGTGGTATAATTGAATCAAATCATCTTATCATATCATAAATCAAACAGAATGGGGAAAAAACATGATAAAAAGCATGACAGGATTTGGCAGAGGGGAATACTCGGACGGCAAACGCAATGTGACGGCAGAGATCAAAACCGTCAATCATCGTTATTCCGATATTACAGTGAAAATGCCGAAACGCTACTCCTTTGCAGAAGAACCGATCAAAGCAGTGATCCGGGAAAAACTGAGACGCGGCAAGGCTGAAGTGTCGATCGTCATTGAAAATATTACAGAAGAAGATGTAACGGTCAAGATGAGCTCTGCCATCGCGCAGCAGTACATCGCAAATCTTCGAGAACTGAAAGAAACCTATGACCTGGACGGGTCTATCGATATTTCTCTGGTGGCTTCGCTTCCAGACGTGATGAAGGCTGTTCCGGATGTTGCCAACGAAGAGGACGTAGCAGACGTCATCACTCAGGCGGTACGGATCGCTACAGAAAATCTGGATCAGATGCGTACGGTAGAGGGGGAAAAGCTGGCGGAAGATCTGAGAGCGCGGGGCGGGCTGATCCGCGGGATCGTAAAGAAGATCGAAGTGCGGGCGCCTCTGGTAGCGGAAGAATATAAAGAAAAGCTGCAGAAGAGGATCCAGGATCTTCTCGGTGACGCGGCGGTGGTGCCGGAAGAGCGCATTCTGACGGAAGCTGCCATCTTTGCAGATAAAGCGAATATCACCGAAGAACTGGTACGCCTGGACAGCCATATGATCCAGCTGAAGAATATCCTGAGCGGCAGCGAAGGTCCTGTGGGAAAGAAGCTGGACTTCCTGGTGCAGGAGATGAACCGGGAGGCAAACACCATCGGATCCAAGGCCAACGATATGGAAATCACATCCCTCATGCTGGAGACGAAAAGCGAGATCGAAAAAATCAGGGAACAGGTACAAAATATTGAATAACGGTCAATATTTATCTTGATGGAGGCACTTGTAAGTGCTATAATAATCAATTAGACGAGTTAAGATATTGGATTATTTTTGGAATGTTTCAGGAGTATTTTTATGGCAAAAGGCAAGCTGTTTGTTATTTCAGGACCTTCCGGGGCAGGCAAGGGAACTATTTGTAAAGAGATTCTTGATCAGGAGCGGAACATCGAGCTTTCGGTGTCCATGACCACCCGCCAGCCGAGAAAAGGCGAGATCGATCAAGTTCATTACCATTTCGTGACGAAAGACGCGTTTGACCGCCTCATTGAGGAAGATGGCTTTATGGAGTATGCCAACGTGTACGGGAACTATTACGGGACTCCGCGTGCGCAGGTGATGGAATGGCTGGAAGCCGGCATCGACGTCATCCTGGAAATCGATGTACAGGGAGCTTTGCAGGTACAGAAGAATTACGCAGAAGGTGTGTATATCTTCATTCTGCCGCCATCTCTGGAAGAACTGAAGAACCGGATCCGCGGAAGAGGTTCGGAAACGGAAGAAACCATGGCGCGCCGACTGGGAGAAGCACTCCATGAGATCCACAGTATTGACAAGTATGATTACAGGGTTATCAATGAAGATCTGGAAACGGCCATTGACAGAGTGCGGGCTATCATTACCGCTGAGCAGTGCAAGATCAACGGGGAAGAGGTTGACTGGATCGTCAATAAGTATAAGGAGGATTTATAAATGTTATATCCATCTATTAACGAGATCAGAAAAAAAGCAGACAGCAGATATACGCTGGTGATTCTGGCAGCAAAGAGATCAAGAGATATCATTGACGGCATGCCGAAACTGACAGAGGCTGACGTGGATAAACCGGTATCCATCGCAGCAAACGAGATTGCAGAGGACTTAATCACGTATCGTGAAACTATGTAGGGGAACAATTTCGGGAATTTAGACATTATGTTTAAAATCTCGACAAATTGTTGCACACAGCGACAGAAAAAATTCCTTTCTTGTGTAATAATAGATTATACGAGGAGGGATTTTTTTATGAAGGAGAAAATCGTAGTAAAAAAGAATCAGGATACGTATCTGGTACCGGCACAGAATGTGATTTATATGGAAAAGGCCTTGCGGAAAATCGTGATCCACCTGGCGGGCATGTCGGAGAAGGAACTCGTTGTTTATGGAAGCTTTCGCGATCTGATCCCGGATCTTGATGAGCGGTTCCTATGCTGCCACAGGAGTTATATTATCAATATGGATGAAATCGTGGTAATGTCTCACAATCAGATTTTCCTTACTTCTAATGAAGGGATTTACTTCGGAAAGGACACCTATCGCAAGGCTTTGAAGATTTTTGAGACATACGTGGAGAAAAAGCAGAAGAAATTTCGCAAAACGCAATAAACTCGTTGAAATCATGCGGAATCTGTAGTATAGTATTAACTGGTGTCGCATGTGCGTCGCCATAGTTTATAGTTTACACACGGCAGCGTCGGGAAAGCCGGTGCCCCGAAACGGATGACTTTTAGAGAAGTCTCCGGTTGGAGGTTGCTTTCGATAAGTGCTGCGGTGGAAGAAGAAAACCGAGAGGAGAATTAACATGTCAGTAATTTCAATGAAACAGTTATTAGAAGCAGGTGTACATTTCGGACATCAGACCAGAAGATGGAACCCTAAAATGGCTCCGTACATCTTCACAGAAAGAAACGGAATCTACATCATCGACCTGCAGAAGACAGTAAAGAAGATCGATGAAGCTTACAACTTCATGAGAGAAGTTGCAGCAAGCGGCAAGCCGGTTCTGTTCGTAGGAACAAAGAAGCAGGCTCAGGCAGCAATCTATGATGAAGCTAAGAGATGCGATATGTACTACGTAAACCAGAGATGGCTGGGCGGAATGCTCACAAACTACAAGACTATTTCCGGCAGAATCAAGAGACTCAACGACATCAAGGAAATGGAAGCAGACGGCACTTTCGAAAAACTGTCCAAGAAGGAAGTTATCAAGCTGAGACTGGAACTGGAAAAATTAGAAAAGTTCCTGGGCGGAATCAAAGATATGAAGGGTATGCCGGGAGCAATCTTCGTAGTAGACCCTAAGAAAGAAAAAATCGCTGTTAAGGAAGCAAGAATCCTGGGAATTCCTATCATCGGTATCGTAGATACAAACTGCGACCCGGACGATGTTGACTACATCATCCCTGCAAACGATGACGCTATCAGAGCGGTAAAACTGATCTCCGGATGCATGGCAGACGCTGTTATCGAAGGAAGACAGGGCGAAAGCTTTGACGAAGGCGAAGGCGGAGAATCCGCAGAAGCTGCTGAAGCAGAAGTTCCGGCAGAAGCTGCAGAAGAAAAAGCCGCTGAATAATTGAAGACATTACGGGAGGAAATAAAATGGCTGTAACAGCAAAGATGGTAAAAGAACTGCGTGAAATGACAGGCGCAGGCATGATGGACTGCAAAAAAGCATTAGTGGAAACTGATGGAAATATCGAAGCTGCAGTTGATCTCTTAAAAGAAAAAGGTCTTGCAAAGGCTGCTAAGAAGGCAGGCAGAGTTGCTGCGATGGGACTGGTTAGAACAGCGATCGCTGCTGACGGCAAGGCTGCAGCTATCGTAGAAGTAAACTCTGAAACAGACTTCGTTGCAAAGAACGACGAGTTCGTTACTTTCGTAGAAACTCTGGCTCAGATGGCTCTGGAAAACGATGCAAAGAACATGGACGAGTTCATGGCTCTGCCTTACGGTGACGAAGGCTCCGTACAGGACGTCCTGACAAGCAAGATCGCTACGATCGGCGAAAACATGAGCATCAGAAGATTCGAAAAGGTAACTGGAGAAGCTGTTGTATCCTACATCCACGGCGGCAGAATCGGTGCCCTCGTTGCAGGCAGCGTAGCAGCTGACGACGATGTGAAGGCAGCTCTGACAAACGTAGCAATGCAGGTTGCTGCAATGAACCCGCAGTACGTTAGCAGAAACGACATCTCCGAAGAAGAACTGGTTAAGATGCACGACATCACACTGGAAAGTGCGCTGAACGATCCGTTCACACTTCCTAAGCCGATCCTGAACGCTTTATTAGACAAGGCTGTTGATGGAGTTTGGGGAGCGGAAGACGTTGCTATCCTGGAAGAAAAGAGAGCTGATAAGAAGTTCAACTTCAACTATCTGCCGAACTTCCTGTCTGATGACGCTAAGGCTAAACTGGCTCAGCTGGCAGTTGCTGATAAGGAATCCATCTCCGACAACAAGATCTTCAAGGGCCTGGTTGACGGACGTGTTTCCAAGCAGTTAAAGGACATCTGCCTTCTGGATCAGACTTACGTTAGAGCAGAAGACGGCAAGCAGACTGTTGCTCAGTACCTGGGAACAGTAAACAAGGATCTGTCCCTCGTAAACGTAGTTCGTTTCGAAGTAGGCGAAGGAATCGAAAAGAAGGAAGAAGACTTTGCAGCTGAAGTAGCAGCTCAGGCAGCAGCAGCTAAGAAGTAAAGAACCCCTAGTCCGACGATTGACAAGCGAAGCGCAGTCAGAGTCGAGACAGGTGTCTCGCAAGGATTTCCCAAATCTATGATTTGGTGAAATCTACTGCGCAATTCGATCCAAATAAAAAGGGAGTCGCAAGACTCCTTTTTTAGTGCAGGGAATCACCCTCGTATTGAAATCTTATCTTTATTATGATAAAATTACGCCATAAGGAGGGCGGAGCATTATGATAAATATAAGACCAGTTTCCGATTTGAGAAATAACTTTACGGAAATCGAATCGATTGTTAAACGGGGAGAGCCGGTATACCTTACGAAGAATGGATACGGTACTATGGTAGTTATGGACTTGCAGCAGTATGCCGCTTTGATGGATGATATCGAGCTGAAGTTGGATCAAGCGGATAAGGTTGCCGAGGCAAATGATGTGAGATATACTGCAGAAGAAGTTTTCGATAGAGCACGGGAGCGTGTAAATGGAAGATAAGCAATACAAGGTAAGGATCTTACCTCTGTTTGAAGAGGATTTGAACGATGCTGTAGATTATATCAGTCAAACACTGAAGAATCCCAATGCGGCGCTCAGGCTTATTGACAGTGTTCAGAATGCGATCGAAAAGAGAGCTTGGCAGGCGGAATCTTTTGAGCCTTTTCGCTCGACTAAAGAAAGACGATATTCATATTATCGCATTTATGTAAAAAATTATATTATTTTTTATGTTGTAATGGATGATATCATGGAAGTTAGAAGGCTGCTATATAACAGAAAAAATTACGAAGGAACCTTGTAGAAAACTGAGGTGAAAAATGAAACGATTACATGTTTTAAAATCCATATTGGTCAGGACGCATGCAGACAAGATCCTGCTGACGTATCTGATATTTGTGGTGATCGCGGCGCTGATCATACAGCTGGTGGAGCCGGGGATCGACAGATTTGTCGATGCGCTCTGGTACTGCTACGCCGTCATTTCAACGGCGGGGTTCGGGGATATCGTCGTTACGACATTTGCTGCAAAGGTGGTTTCAGTACTGTTGACGGCCTATTCGATCGTGGTGATCGCACTGGTTACCGGGGTCATCGTCAATTACTACAATCAGCTGATACAGATCAGGCAGAAGGACACGCTGGCCGCTTTTACGGATCGGCTTCAAAGGTTGCCGGAGTTATCGAAAGAAGAACTGGAAGAAATGTCGGCCAATGCAAAGGAATTTTTTCAAAACAGGAGTAGGAAATAAATGAGCGTTACAATAAAAAGAGCGTGGGAAAGCCGCGGTATCATTTAGGCGAGTAAACGCAGGCTGGATTGATTTCAGGCGGGTTTAGCGGTATAATAAGGGAAATATAAAGGAGAGTGACTAACATGAACGAAAATCGTCAGAAGGTGGCGCCGGTGACGGATCTGCTGGAGTACAAGATCCGCGTAGGGGAAATTTCCAACGAAGGCGGACACGAGATCTTCCACATCGCACTGAAGAATGTGGAGAAGGTGGATCAGATCGTGTACATCCTGGAAATGGATCTGCCGGAAGCGGACACTATAGCGAAAGTAAAGCAGCTTGTTTAATTGCAAACGGCTGCTTTTTTTCTTGCCAAACCCAGCGGCAGTCTGTAATATATACGTATGTGTAATTCGAATTTGTTATAGCTTCTAGGAGGAAATATGTTAACGAAAATCACCGATACGATCTATAAACAGGTCGTTCCGCTGCCTAACAATCCTCTGCGGGAAATCAACGCCTATCTGATCGTGGGAGAGAAGAATCTCCTGATCGATACCGGCTTTAACCGCCCGGAGTGCGAGGCGGCCCTGCAGAGCGCTTTTGACGAGCTGGGAATCGAAGACACAGATCTGTTCATCACCCATCTTCATTCGGATCACTGCGGTCTGGTGCCTAAGTTTGCAACGAAGAACAGCACTATATATGCCAGTGAAACCGATGGAGAACTGATCAACTTTGAAGTGGGAAATCTTTACTGGCGCATCCTGGACGACCTCTTCATCAAATACGGTTTCCCGAAGGCTGACTTTGGAAGAAACACCGACATTCATCCGGGCAGAAAATACTGCCACGAAAGCCGGGTGGACTTTACATACGTAGAAGAAGGCGACGTGCTGGAATACGGTGGATACAAGCTGAAAGCCATCCTGGCGCCGGGCCATACGCCGGGACTCATGTGCCTTTATGATGAGGAGAAAAAAGTCCTGTTTTGCGGAGATCTGATCCTGGGAACCATCACGCCCAACATCTGCATCGAAATCGGGGTGGAGAATCCTTTGCAGGATTACCTGGACAGCCTGAAAAAAATCGATAAGCTGGACGTGGATCTATTGCTGACAGCCCATGGCACGCCGGTTCCGGATATGCACGCGCGGATCGCAGAGCTGCAGAAGCACCATGAAGACCGGCTGGCGGAGGTCGTGACGATCCTGGGAGATTCGTGGAAAACGGCGTATATCGTAGCGGCGGATATGACCTGGGAAATCGATTGCAAAAACTGGGATGAATTTCCGGGTCCGCAGAAATGGTTTGCGACAGGAGAGGCAATCTCCCATTTGCAGTATCTGTTCCATTCCGGTAAGGTGCTGCGGGAAGAGCAGGACGGGATCTACTACTATAAAGTGAAATAAGGCAAAGGATTGAGAGACTCTATGACAGAAAGAATATTTATTACTGGAGACAAGCACGGCTCTTTTTATCCGTTGTTTGGACTGGCGGATCACGTGGATCTGGAACCGTCGGATGTACTGCTGATCGCCGGGGATGCCGGATACGTGTGGGATGAAAATTACCACGGCAATATTGAGACGCTGCAGCAGCTGTTTCCGGGGACGATAGCATTTATCGACGGCAATCACGAAAATCATCAGATGCTCAGCGAATTCGAACTGACTCGCTGGAATGGAGGACAGGTACACCAGATCAGCGACCGGATCTTTCACATGATGCGGGGCGAGCTGTATTCCATTTATGGCAAGAATTTTTTTGCATTCGGCGGCGCCCGGTCAGTGGACAAGCATCGGAGGGAAGAAAGCGTCAGCTGGTGGAAGGAAGAGGAGCCAAGCGTCGAGGAGATGGAGTATGCAGCAGCGCAGCTGGAAAAGCATCTGGCGGACATCGATTACGTTATAACCCATGAGACTCCGCTCTTTGCCAGAGATTTTATCAAGCGCACGAAGGAAATCGATGAAGACTATACGCTCCCGGCGTTCCTGGATGACTGGTATGAACAGATCCGGGAACAGGAAAAGTTCTGCAGATGGTATTTCGGCCATATGCACGTGGATCAGACGATCACACCGCAGCTGAGGGCTTTGCACAACGAGATCCTGCTGATCGGAGAAGAAGACCAGTCCATCCGCTGGGTTTAATACAAATAAAAGAAGACACGGCATTTCTGCAAAGAAGCAGAGGCACGTGTCTTTTTGATTGGCTTTTTGCTGCTGTAAAGGATCACGGTGAAGCTGCAAAATGCATTAGTTGAGCAGTTTATCGTCGATGCGGGCTTTTCCGGCAGCGATTAGGATCGTGAAGATGAGAAAATAGGTCAGTGCGCCCGTGTTGCCTGCGATGATATCTGTTACAGTATCCACCATACCTCGCTGCATATCACCTCCGGAAAGACGGTCTGCGGTGAACTCGAAAATTTCCCAGATGCCGGCAAACGCAGAAGAAAAGAAAAATGCGAAGGTGGCCTGTGTAAACAGATAAGCCTTTGTTTTTTTGATGGTATGTACGGCGCGTTTCAGCAGCGTGGACATGATCATGGCGCCCAGGCTGGCGAGCAGTATTCCGCTGAAAAAGTGAACGATCTTATCGTATGGTCCCACGCTTCGGTACAGGTCGAGAACAGATCCCACAGGTGATGCAAAGTAGACGAACAGCAGACCGCAGAAAAACAGATCGTCCCGGACTTTCAGGATCCGTGCGATGATGAGCAGCACCACGATCGATCCAAAGGACCCGGCGATGGTGGCCGGAGCGGGGTCGATGCCGGTCCTGCATGCCAATACAGCAGTAAAAGCGGTTGCCAGAACCAGAACGATAAGGCCGATCCATCTGGTTCGTGTAAGAAAGGTATAAGATTTGTTTTTCATGGTAATCCTCCCCTTTGAGATTTGCTTTTAGTGTAGCGAAAACAGAATTATTTTGCAAGTGTCGATTGACCTAAAAAAATGTGGAATTAAGGGGGATTTGTTTCTGCTTGTAATGAATTCATAACAAATGACGAGATTCTTTCCGATAGAATCAACTTGTAAGCTATAGCCGTACAAGGAGACAGATTGGAATGGAACAGTGCATCGTGCAGGATCTTAATATTGGAAACAATTTAAAGAAGCTGCGGAAGCGGGCTAACTTAACACAGGCAGAAGTTGCAGCCAGACTGGAGCTGCGCGGTCTTTCTGTATCCAGAGAAATCTATGCTCAGATGGAGACGGGTAAGCATCATATCAAGGTCAGTGTTCTGCTGGCGCTGAAAGAGATCTTCCGGGCAGACTTCGAAGAATTATTTGAAATCGGGACAGAGTTATAATATAATCTACACAAATGAAGCAATCTATGAAAAGCGAAGACAAACGTCAATTTTATATCGAGCATATTTATAGTCGCAGGAAGGACATCTATCGGATTTTGTATAATATTTTCCACGATTCCTTTCTGGCGGAAGAAATGACGCAGGGCGTTTTGGAACGCGCGTGGAAAGGTCTTGATACATTGAAGGATCGGAACAAGAGCTGGGCGTGGCTGAAGGGAATCATTCGCAATGAGACGCGCACACGGATGAAAAAACATGCAGCGGAACCTGTCATGGAGGTCTGGGAACCGACCCATGAGTATATCGGCGAGGCGGAGCTGCTGCAGTATGAGCGGGACATTCTGGATACTCTGGTGGAGAAGGAAGCCGTAGAAGAAGTGGTGCAGATGCTGGAAGAAATGGATGAAAGGTATCGAACGGTGATCAAGCTGCATTTGATCACTGGATTTTCTCTCAAAGAGATTTCGGAGATAGAAGGAATCGAATACAGCACGGTGCGCTCTCTGTATTCCCGAGGGATCCGGAAACTGCGGGACCGCTGTTTGAGTCTTGAGAAAGGAGGCTCAGGTGAGTAAGATCGATAAAAATTCGTATGAAGAAGTGCATAAAAAACTGGGCGAGGAGCTGGAGAAGGCTTATCTGAAGCGGGAAGTGCCGGAGGAGGATGTTCCTGAGTTCGATCTTTCCTTTCTGGATGAGGAACCTGAACTGGATGCAGAGGAGCCGGATGCAGCGAGAGAGGAAGTTTCCGTTTCTCCTGCAAAGACCGGGAAGCGCCGTTTCAGCCGGTTCACCAAGGTGGCGGCTGTCGTGATCATTTTCCTGCTGTGCACCAATATCTTTCTTCTGGGGAAAGACTCCTCAGAATCCTACGGCGACAAGGGGATCCTGCACAGACTGTACCAGGGGGTGACGGGGCTGTTTACGGATTCCGAGGAAGAGACGGAGGCTTCGGATGTGGAAGAAGCTCTGACGGTGCAGGAGGAAAAGGATCTGGCCAATGCCAAGGAGTTCCTGCCGGAACTGTATGTGCCTACATATATGCCGGAGGGGTATGAGTTTGAGAAACTGACGATTAAAAAGTTTTATTCGGGAGATCGTCAAGCCGATTATTTGTATAAAAAAGATTCTAAAGAACTTGAAATTTTATTATATTATGCAAGTGACTCTGAAGTCTCATATCAATTACCAGAAGAAGGACAGTTGATTGAGTTGGCTGATAGAAAAATTTTAGTAAGCACTGATGAAACTGTAGATAAAAGTGTGGTTTTTGTTTGTACGGAAATTTGCAATATAGACATAATGGGAGACGAAGATGTTCAAATTTTAATTGAAATAGGAAAGGGTATGCAAAAAAAATAGAAAGTCCCAAGCAGGACTTTCTATTTTTTTAGGTCATAGATTTATAATATGTATTGGAGCGAATCAGAGAACCTTCTTTATATTTTATAGTAACTTTAATACGATAGGTTCCGGAAGAAGCGATAGAAAAGTATTTAATGTGATTGATTTGATTATCTTTAATTGTTTTCGTGGAAGAAGATACTTTTTTGTAAGACCCATTAGACTTTTTTTGCAGAACGATTGTAGAGGTGATGGAAGATGCTCCAGGTCTATTTGCAGCTGCCTGTGCTTTTGCTTGACTGGAAGAGGTCCGCTTGAATACCAGGGCAACGCTGGAACTCGACCGTGGCGCAATCCCATCATCCGTAAGGCTTAACGTATCCGCCGGCACTGCATTCTGTGGTTCCTGCGCTGCACTGCTGCCGGACGTGGTCGCCGATGCCGTACAGGTAAAGGCGAAAAAGATCGAAATGATCATCGTAGCGAGTATTGTTTTCTTCATGTTAGAAAACCTCCTTTTTCCCCAACAGACCAGAATGTCGGGGACATGCATCTGGCTTATTTTCAGAGCTTTTGTCGTATTTTCTGGAAACAGTGCACTAGTCGCAAATTGCGTCTACAAACGAAATTTTCAGGGGCATACAATAAAAATTGAAATTAAATCAATGCACTAAAAGGAGAGTGTTTTACATGACCAGAAAAAAGAAAGCAGAATCAAAAGAAGAGTATGAGAGCCATATGGAATTTGCAGAACGGTATTTACAGGCAGGATTGTTCCTGGCAGTGATGGTGGTGCTTGTGTGCTTCGGCGTATTTCTAGGATTTCTTTGGTGTCTTTAAAGGATAGAGGAACGAAAGAGGGAGACCCCGTCTGGTGCAATAATGACACAGGAAACTCTGGAACCCTTTGTGGTGTTTCAGAGTTTTTTTCTTGCATAGATGCGTTCACGCCAAAATCATGATACAATTATGGCAAGAAAGGTTAGAGTACAATGAAGAACATCGTAATCGGAATTTTAGCCCATGTAGATGCGGGTAAAACCACCTTGTCGGAGGCAATGCTCTACGAGACGGGAGCCATTCGGAGCCTGGGACGGGTGGATCATAAAAATGCATTTTTTGATACAGATACGCAGGAACGCGACCGGGGGATCACCATCTTTTCCAAACAGGCGGAGATGACGTACCACGATATGGATCTCATGCTGCTGGATACGCCGGGACATGTGGATTTTTCCGCAGAAATGGAGCGGACGCTGCAGGTGCTGGACTACGCGGTGCTGGTCATCAGCGGCCGGGAAGGGGTACAGGGGCACACCGTGACCCTCTGGAAGCTTTTGCAGAAATATCAGATCCCTGCCTTTCTCTTTGTCAACAAGATGGATCTCGACGGAGCGGATCGCAGGCAGATCTTAGAGGGACTGCAAAGTTCCCTCAGCGCAGGATGCCTCGATTTCGGCGTTTTTGATGCGGAGCAGGCTGCCATGTGCGAGGAGTTGCTCCTGGAAGAATTTCTGGAGACGGGAAAGCTGTCAGAGGCAAGTTTGCAGAACGGCATCGCCAGCAGAAAGATATTCCCGTGCTATTTCGGTTCCGCCCTTCGCATGGACGGCGTTACAGAACTGCTGGACGGGCTGGAGCATTTTACGAAGCAGCCGGTTTATCCGGAGCAGTTTGGAGCACGGATCTATAAAATCACAAGAGATCCGCAGGGACTGCGGCTTACTCATATGAAGATCACAGGAGGAACGCTCTCCGTGAAAGAGACGCTGGAACTTGGAGATGTTCCCGGAGCACTGCAGGAAAAAGTCAATCAGATACGGATTTATTCCGGTGAGAAATATCAGATGGTACAGGAGGTTAGAGCCGGCGAGGTATGTGCCGTTGCCGGACTGGAGCACACTCATGCCGGGCAGGGACTGGGCATAGAACAGGGCGAAAATCGTTTTGTCCTGGAGCCTGCCATGAGCTACGGCGTTCTGCTGCCGGAGGGCGTGGATGTGCACCGAGCTTTGCAGCAGCTGAGACAGCTGGAGGAAGAGGATCCTCAGCTTCATATTGCCTGGAACAGCCAGACGGAAGAGATACAGATCCAGCTCATGGGAGAAGTCCAGCTGGAAATTTTGAAGGAAGTCATCCGACAGAGATTCGATCTGGACATCGAATTTGGAGAAGGAAAAGTGGCATATAAGGAAACCATCGCAGAGCCGGTGATCGGAGCCGGACATTTCGAGCCGCTTCGCCATTATGCGGAGGTTCATCTGCTGCTGGAACCGGGTGCGCCCGGAAGCGGCGTCGTGCTGGATACTGACTGCAGGGAAGATCTGCTGGACCGCAACTGGCAGCGACTGATCCTGACCCATCTGGCAGAACGGGATTTTTCGGGTGTTCTGACGGGCTCGCCGTTGACGGATGTGAAGATCACCTTGCTGGCGGGACGAGCTCATTTGAAACATACCGAGGGCGGAGACTTCCGTCAGGCAACGTACCGGGCAGTGCGGCAGGGACTTAGAAAATCGAAGAGCATCCTGCTGGAACCGTGGTACGATTTTGAACTGGAAGTCCCGAAGGATATGACAGGGAGAGCCATGGCGGATATCCAGAGGATGGGCGGCTCGTTTGAACTGCCCGAGACTCGGGGAGATTTGTCGCTGATCACAGGCAAGGCGCCGGTCTCTGAAATGAAAGGATACATGGCGGAGGTCAATTCCTATACGAGAGGCTATGGACATCTCAGCTGCAGCGTGGCCGGATATGAGCCGTGTCACGATGCGGAGCATGTTATCGCAGAGACAGGATATCGGGCAGACGAGGATACGGAAAATACGGCGGATTCCGTTTTCTGCAGCCACGGTGCAGGGTATCTGGTGCCGTGGGATCAGGTGGACGATCACGTTCACGTGATACTGGATCGCAGCGTGCTCCCGAATCAGAACGAAGCGGTGCAGCAGCCTGCCGGAGGCGGCGGAGCATGGGATGCAGATGATTTTGCAGGAGTGCCGGAGGAGCCTTTGCAGAGACGGACGCAGGGATCCATCGGACCGCGGATCATAGAAGGAGAAAAAGGGTATCAGAAGACGAAATCGGCGGAGATCCAGAAGGAATATCTCATCGTGGACGGTTATAACATCATCTTCGCATGGGACGAGCTGAAATCTCTGGCAAAAAACAATATGGACGGGGCGAGGACGGCGCTCATCGAGATCCTTGCTAATTATCAGGGATATCGGAAGTGCAAAGTCATCGTCGTGTTTGACGCGTATAAAATCAAAGGCGGCGAGCGTCGCCAGGAAAAGCACGGGACTGTCGATGTGGTCTTTACGAAAGAAGCGGAGACGGCCGACACGTATATCGAGCGGCTGTCCTATGAAATGAATGGGAAATACCGGGTGCGCGTAGCCACATCGGACAGGCAGGAGCAGATCGTTGCGCTGGGAAACGGCGCGTTCCGCCTGTCGGCATCGGAACTGAAGGCTGAGATCGAACGGACCAATCTGGAAATCAGCTCATTCCTAAAAGAGCATGCGAGAAAGAACCAGATCAGGCATCGAAACGGTATCGAGATCCCGAAAAAATAACGAATCTCAGAGCTATTTCGAGCTATTTCTGCAGCTGGTGATCTTTCCTCAAATTATAGAGGAACATCCAGACGGCGACGCCGGAGATGATGCAGTAGCCGATGACGCTGAACAGATCTGGGATCTGGCCGAAAAACAGGAAGCCAAGGCCTGCGGCGAAGACGATCTGGGTGTAGTCGAAGACCGAAACTTCCCGGGCGGGAGCACGGGTGTAGGCTGCCGTGATGGTGAACTGACCGCCGGCTGCGGAAAGCCCTGCCAGAAGCAGCATACAAAACTGTCCCAGCGTCATGGGATGAAAATCGAAAATTAAAAACGGCAGAGTCACGAGGCAGGAGAATGCAGAGAAGAACAGGACGATAAACGGACCTCGTTCGCCTCGCTGCCCAAGCACCCGTACCAGAGTGTAGGCGAGCCCTGCACACAGACCGCCGGCAACGCCGATAAGGGACGGAATGAAAACGTCAGCCCCTGCGAAACCGGGTTTTACTACCAGGACAGCGCCGCAGAATGCCGCGGCGACGGCAGAGCCCTGCACGAGAGTCAGCTTTTCCTTGAGAATGAAATAGGAAAATAAAATCGCGAAAAACGGCGATAATTTATTTAAAATCGAAGCATCGGACAGCACCAGATGATCCACCGCGTAGAAATTGCAGAGGATCCCCAGCGTACCGAAGAAAGCCCTGCCGATAAAGGCAGGGAGATTTTTTTTCTGAAACGAAAATCCGTCTTTGGAGCGCAGCAGGATGACCAGGGCGAAAAAGAACGCCACCAGATTCCGGAAAAAGCTTTTCTGAATGGATGGCAGATCGCCGGACATGCGGACGAACATATTCATCAGGGCGAAGAAAAACGCCGAGCAGATAATATAGAAAATAGCCTGTTGTTTTTTGCTGATGGATGACATAAAATTTCCTTTCTTCTTCACTTAAAGGCAGGGCCGGAAGCCCAGCAGTAAAAGTATATCCCCGGTGCGGACGTTTTACAAGGAAAAACAGGGATTTTCAATGATTATCTTGCCGGGAAGTCTGGAATATTCGGCGATAGGATGGTATACTGTTGAATCGAAGAAGAGTGAGACACAGGAGAACATACGATTATGGATTCAGAAAAAATAAAACAGGGCGTGGCTCTGATCCTGGAGGGGATCGGAGAAGATACCAGCCGGGAAGGCCTTTTAGATACGCCTGACCGGATCGCGCGCATGTGTGAAGAAATATTTGGCGGTCTGGAACAGGACGCTGCGGAGCTTTTTGTGAAGAAATTCCATGCCACCAACAATAATATGGTGCTGGAAAAAGATATTACGTTTTATTCCGTCTGCGAACATCACCTGTTGCCGTTTTACGGCAAGGCTCACGTGGCCTACATCCCCAACGACAAGGTTGCGGGTCTGAGCAAGATCGCCCGGACCGTGGAGGTGTTCGCCCGCAGACCACAGATCCAGGAAAACATGACGGCGCAGATCGCCGATGCACTGGAGGAACACCTGGAGCCAAAAGGCGTTATGGTGCTGCTGGAGGCGGAACATATGTGCATGACCATGCGAGGCGTGCAGAAGCCGGGGACAAAGACGGTGACGACCATCGTTCGCGGAGCCTTTGCAGATGACATGATGCTGCAGCAGACGTTCCTGCAGATGGTCAACAAATAAAGGATAGAAAAATGAATCGAGAGAAAAATACAAGGGTGCGTCAGATTGTTACGCACCCTCTTTATCAACAGGAGTTTTCTGCGCTGCAAAGAGCGGAGCAGGGGCGGATCTACTGTAATCACACCATGGAGCACTTCCTGGATGTGGCGCGGATCTGCTATATTTTAATTCTGCAGGACGGCGCGGATCTGCCTCGGGAACTGATCTACGGGGCGGCGCTGCTTCACGATCTGGGAAGATACCGGCAGATTGCGGACGGTACGCCTCACGAGGTGGCGAGCGCTCAGCTGGCGGAGGAGATCCTGGCGGACTGCGGCTTTGCAGAAGAAGAAATAAAAGTAGTCGCGGAAGCGATTTTGCAGCACAGACACCATGGCGAGGCGGAACCCTCCGGGGAGTATGCAGCGGCAGATGATGCAAAGAACGATGCAGGGACTGTAGAAAGGATTTTGCTGGGCGACTATCTGTACCGGGCGGACAAAATGTCACGGTTATGTTTCTGCTGTGAGGCGAGAGAAAGCTGTAAGTGGAGCGAAGAAGAAAAAAATATGGAAATCATTTTATAAAGAAGGAAGAACAGGAGAAGACTATGAAGATAGGAAATCAAAGTTTTGACACGGACAATCACTGTTATATCATGGGGATTTTAAACGTTACGCCGGATTCATTTTCCGACGGAGGCAGGTTCGATCAGCTGGATGCAGCGCTGAAGCACACAGAGCAGATGATCGAAGAAGGGGCAGACGTGATCGACGTGGGAGGTGAATCCACAAGACCGGGGCATCAGCAGATCACCGACGAGGAGGAGATCGCACGGGTAACCCCGGTGATCGAGGCAGTTAAGAAAAACTATGACGTGCCGGTTTCCATCGATACGTATAAGAGCGCAGTTGCGGAGGCGGCTTTGCAGGCCGGAGCCGATCTGGTCAACGATATCTGGGGATTCAAGTATGATCCGAAGATGGCCGATGTTACTGCGAAGTACGGTGCGGCGTGCTGCCTGATGCACAACAGAAAAGAAGCAGTATACGAGAATTATCTGCAGGACGTGATGGATGATATGAAAGAGTGCCTGGCTCTGGCGGACAAAGCCGGTGTGACGCGGGATAAGATCCTGCTGGATCCGGGCGTGGGCTTTGCCAAATCCCTGGAGCAGAACCTGCAGATCACTAACCATGTGGATCTTCTAAAAGAGCTGGGCTGTCCGGTGCTGCTGGGAACGTCACGCAAGTCCATGATCGGGCTGAGCCTGGATCTGCCGGTGGATCAGCGGGTGGAAGGTACGCTGGCGACTACGGTCCTGGGCGTTATGAAGGGCTGCAGTTTTGTGCGGGTGCATGACATCAAGGAGAACAAGCGAGTGATCCGGATGACGGAAGCGATTTTAAAAAGCGATCGGTAGCTGCGGCAGAAAGGGTTGGAAGCAGGACAAATGGATAAAATCAGGATAAAGAAACTGGACGTGTTCGCGAAGCACGGTGTTTTTAAAGAAGAGAATGTACTGGGGCAGAAGTTCGTGTTTTCCGCGACGCTCCATCTGGATACTGCAAAGGCCGGGGCCAGCGATGCGCTGGAGGATTCGGTAAATTATGGAGAGGTCTGTCATTTTATCCGGGAGTTTGCGGAAGGAAGGACGTTCCGGCTTCTGGAAAGTCTGGCGGAACATACGGCGGCGGCAGTGCTGGATCGTTTTCCGCTGGTGAAAGGGATCGATCTGGAAATCGAAAAACCGTGGGCTCCCATCGGACTTCCGCTGGAATCAGTGTCGGTGGAAATTTCCCGCGGCTGGCATCAGGCCTTCATTGCGTTAGGCTCCAACATGGGAGACAAAAAGAAATATCTGGATGATGCGGTGGAAGCGCTGGATGAGCTGGAAGGTTGCCGCATCGTTACAGTTGCCGATTATATCGAGACAGAACCTTACGGAGGAGTGGAGCAGGATGATTTTCTCAACAGCGTATTGTTAATGGATACGAGACTGGAACCGGATGTTTTGCTGGAGAAACTGCATGAAATAGAGGCTACAGCGGATCGGAAGCGAACTATCCGGTGGGGACCGCGGACGCTGGATCTTGATATTATTTTTTATGATGATATGCTTTTGCACACACCAACTCTCACGTTACCGCACCCTGAGATGCACAAACGCAGTTTCGTACTGGATCCCCTGGTACAGATCGCTCCGTGGGCCTGGCATCCAGCCATTGGAAAGACGGTGCGTGAGCTTTGGGAGGAGTTAAAATAGCCCAATAGGCAGAAACGTTGAAATCTAGCGAATTGTCAGTAAATTAAAACAACCTTATATTTTGTTAAGTGGTTAACAAAATGGTTGCAAAACGTATGTCAGTGTGCTATATTCTACCTGTAGGGCATTTTGGAGAATTAGAGAGCGTTATGCTAAACTTTAGGTTATAGTCAGAAGTGATCAATTAAATGGTTAGTAAAAAGTTTAGGAGGATAAATAATGGACTTCAAATTATCAAAGACACATTTGCTTCAGCAGGAAATGTACCGGAAATTCGCAGAGACCGAAATTAAGCCGATCGCAGAAGAAATGGACGAAACAGAAGTATACGACCAGGAGCTTCTCGCAAAGATGCATAAGTACGGACTGATGGGTATCCCTTACTCCAGAGAGTTCGGCGGTGTTGGTGGTGACTACCTCAGCTATGCACTCTGCATGGAAGAAGTATCCAAAATCGACGGAAGTACTGGTATCACGATTTCCGTACACACTTCCCTGTGCTGCTCCTGTATCGATGGATTCGGTACTAAGGAACAGAAAGAAAAGTTCTTAAGACCGCTGATCGACGGATCCAAGACTGGATGCTACGGTCTGACAGAACCAAATGCAGGATCTGACGCTGCTGGACAGCAGACTCAGGCTGTATACGATGAAGCAACTGATGAATATATCATCAACGGAGGAAAGATCTTCACTACGAACTCCGGTTTTGCTGATCTGTGCGTAGTATTCGCACTGACAGACAAGAGCCTGGGAACGAAGGGTATCTCCGCATTCGTAGTTCCTCTCAAGAACGAAGACGGAAGCAGAGCTGAAGGCGTTACAGTAAGTGACAACATCAGAAGAATGGGTATCAGAGCAGCATCTAACTGCGAAGTATCCTATGAAAACGTAAGAGTACCGGCTGCTAACCGTTTAGGTAAAGAAGGACAGGGCTTCAAGATCGCTATGAAGGCTCTGGACGGCGGACGTATCGGTATCGCTGCTCAGTCCGTAGGTCTGGCTCAGGGCGCTCTGAACGAAGCACTGGCATACGTTAAGGAAAGAAAGCAGTTCGGAAGACCGATCGCAGCATTCCAGACTACTCAGTTCAAACTGGCTGATATGCAGACTAAGATCGATGCAGCAAGACTCATGACTTGGAGAGCTGCTAAGACTAAGGATGAAGGTGGCAACTACGGACCAGAAGCTGCTATGGCTAAGCTGTTTGCTTCCGATGTAGCTAACCAGGTTTGCCGTGAAGCTGTACAGCTGATGGGTGGATATGGATACTGCCGTGAATATCCTGTAGAAAGAGCACTGAGAGATGCTAAGATCACTGAGATCTATGAAGGTACATCTGAAGTAATGAAGATGGTAGTTGCAGGATCGATGAAGATCAAGTAGTAGTGTGAAAGGAGAAAAAGACAGATGAAAATAGTAGTATGCATTAAGCAGGTTCCGGACACAAACGAAGTAAAGCTGGATCCTAAAACCAACAGACTGATCAGAGATGGTGTACCAAGCATCATCAACCATGACGATAAATCCGGTATCGAAGCAGCGCTGCAGTTAAAAGAAAAAGTAGGCGGAACTGTAACAGTAGTATGTATGGGACCTCCGCAGGCTGACGTAGCACTGAGAGAAGCACTGGCAATGGGATGTGACGAAGCATACCTGCTGTCCGCAAGAGAATTCGGTGGATCCGATACTTGCGCAACAGCGATCATCATCTCCACTGCACTGAAGAAGATCGGATACGACATCGTAATCACTGGCCGTCAGGCTATCGACGGAGATACTGCACAGGTTGGACCGCAGATTGCAGAGAACCTGGGGATCCCGCAGATCTCCTACACAGAAGAACTGGATATCAACGATGCAGCTGATACAGTAACAGTAAAGAGACAGTACGAAGACAGATATCATATCATCGAAGCTAAGACTCCTTGCCTGCTGACTGCACTGCAGGAACTGGCAGAGCCGAGATACATGCACGCAGGCGGTATCATCGATGCTTACGAAAAAGAAATCACAGTATGGGGCTTTGATGACTTAAAGGATGGACTGAATCCGGACAACATCGGACTGAATGGTTCCCCGACAAAGGTAGTAACTTCCTTCGGTAAGATGGCGAAGGGCGCTGGCGAAAAGCTGGACGTTACTCCGGACGAAGCAGTAGCTGCAATCATCGCTAAGATGGAAGAAAAGCACATCATTTAAGTAGAAAAGGAGGAGCCAAGAACAATGAGCAAAGATTTATATGTAGTAGCAGAACAGAGAGACGGAAATATTGCAAAAGTCACTCTGGAGCTTTTAGGCGAAGCAACAAAGCTCGCAGGAGATCTCGGTGAAAAGGTAATCGGAGTTCTGCTGGGAGATGGAATCAAAGATAAAGCACAGGAAATGATCGAAGCTGGAGCAGATAAAGTAATCGTGATCGAAGATCCGATGCTGGCTGAATACGTAACAGAACCGTATGCAAAGGCACTGACAGCACTGATCAAGGAATACGATCCGAACATCGTACTGTTCGGAGCATCCTCCATCGGTAGAGACCTGGCACCGAGAGTAGCAGCAAGAATCCACACAGGACTGACAGCTGACTGCACACACCTGGACATCGACATGGAAAAGTACTTCGAGTTCCTGCACGCAACTTCCACAGCTGATACAGATGCGATCGCAAAGAAGCTGGGAATGGACGACAAGACACTGAAGATGACAAGACCGGCATTCGGCGGAAACGTAATGGCAACGATTCGCTGCGCAGACCACAGACCGCAGATGGCGACAGTAAGACCTGGAGTAATGAAGCTTGCTGAGCCGCAGCCAGGAAAGCAGGGTGAAGTAGAAGAATTCAAGGTAGAATTCGCACCGGAAGATATGAACGTAACCATCAAGGAAGTCATCAAGGAAACGAAGAAGGCAATCGATATCACAGATGCCAAGGTACTGGTATCCGGCGGTAGAGGAATCGGTTCTGCAGACTTCTACAATGAACTGCAGAAGGTAGCAGACCTGCTGGGCGGAGAGATCTCCTCCTCCAGAGCGAACGTAGATGCAGGATGGATCGCTAAGGACAGACAGGTAGGACAGACTGGTAAGACTGTAAGACCTGACCTGTATCTGGCATGCGGAATCTCCGGAGCTATCCAGCACATCGCAGGTATGGAAAACTCCGAATGCGTAATCTCCATCAACAAGAATGATACAGCAGCGATCTTCGATGTATCCGATCTGGGTATCGTAGGAGACGTTAAGGTGATCATTCCGAAACTGATCGACGCACTGACTAAGTACAAGGCTGCTCAGAACTAGTATTTGACAGTTTGACTTAGAGTCAGATTAGATTAACATCAAAGAGACTATTGGACGAGGCTATTATAGCTGAGGCGGTAGTCTCTTTTTTATAAAAATCAACCCCGGGCAACACATATTGCTCGGGGTTTCGTACATTTTAAAATCTGTTTGCAAAACTTATTTACAGATCCTCGCACATCTCGGCTACCTTCAGCATGATGGCGCATTCGATCCGTTTTTTATGGAGCTGGCAGCCCAGGTCATAGACTCCGGTGATGGAGCCGGTGGTGTGGTGGGCGTTGGCAGCGCAGCCGCCGCTGCAGTAGAGCTTGGCGAAGCAGTCGGCGCATTCTTCGTGGGAGTAGACATTGCAGCACTTGAACTGATCGCAGACGGAAGCATTGGTGATGCCGTCATAGATGTTGCCCAGCAGGAAATCCTTTTCGCCGACGAACTGGTGACACGGATACAGGTCTCCGGACGGAGTGACCGCAACGTATTCCGTTCCCACGCCGCAGCCGGAAATACGCTTGACGATGCATGGCCCGCCTGTCAGGTCGATCATGTAGTGGTAGAAGGTGAAATCGCGTCCTTTGCCTTCTCTTTTGCGTTCCAGCATTTCCGTTGCCAGTCGCTCGTATTCAGACAGAAGCTTCGGGATATCCGATTCCTGCAGTGCATACGGCGCTTCCGGAGGCGCGACAACCGGCTCGATGGACAGCTCCTTGAAGCCCAGATCCGCCATGTGAATGATGTCGCTGGCAAAGTCTGTGTTGTAATGGGTGTATGTACCGCGCACGTAATAATTCTGCTGGTTTCTGGATTCTGCCAGTTTGCGGAATGCCGGCAGGATGGCGTCATAAGTACCGCCGCCCTCGTGTGTCTTTCTCATATTATCGTTGACTGATTTCCGGCCGTCCAGACTGATGACCACGTTGCTCATCTCTTTATTGGCAAACTCGATGACTTCATCGTTTAAGAGCACTCCGTTGGTGGTCAGGGTGAACCGGAAGTTCTTGTTGCATTCCTTCTCTCTGCTGCGGCCGTAGGCAACCAGCTTTTTCACAACGTCGAAGTTGAGCAGCGGCTCGCCGCCGAAAAAGTCCACTTCCAGGTTGCGCCGGGTGCCGGAGCTTTCGATGAGCCAGTCCAGTGCGCGTTTGCCGGTCTCGTAGCTCATAAGAGCCTTCTCACCGTGGTATTCTCCCTCCCCTGCAAAGCAGTAGCCGCAGGTCATGTTGCAGGCATGAGCTACGTGGAGACAGATGGCTTTTACGACCGACTGCCGTTCCTTGAATAATTCCGCCTGTCCTGCAAAGAGGTCGCGGGTGAACAGCTGATGCTCGTCTTTTAACGTATCGATATCGGAAAGCGTTTCTTCGACGTCTTCAGGCGTAACGCCGTGGCGTTTTGTGATGATGTCCACGATCTCTTCCCGAGGTGTATTCTGATACAGCTCAATCACATCGTAGGCGACGTCATCGACGGTGTGGACACAGCCGCTTTCGGAGTCGAGAACGATGTTGTAGCCGTTTAATTTATACTGATGAACCATGTAGAAATTCCTTTCTGAATATAATGATAATCCTGCCTAACAAGAAAATAGCTGCATCCGCGCTGGAATGCAGCAATTATTGTCTCTGTTACACGCTCGATCTTATCGAACTAGTTCTTGCACTTTTCGCACTGCTGGTTAGCAACGCTGCAGGAAGTCTTGCTTGCGGACTGGCAGGAAGTCTGGCATTCGCCGCATCCACCTGTCTTAGCGGACTTTTCAAGATCACGTGATACTAAAGTCTTGATTCTTTTCACTTGGAATTCCACCTTTCTGATAGATTTTGATAACACAATTGTATTTAACATTGCTATGGTATCACATTTTGTTCGGATTGTAAAGTGGACGAAATTCTGATAAGATAGAAGGTAATGAGAGGTGGCAAAAATGAACGAAAATACAGGAAAAACAAAAAAAGAACTTCGAAAGGAAATCCTGAAACAGAGGACTGCTCTGGAGGCGGAAAAGGTAGCGGAAACCTCTGCGGAAATCTGTCATATGATACAGGCTTTGAACATGTACGAAGACGCAGAGGATCTCTGTCTGTACATGCCGATCCGCAACGAAGTGGATCTGGAGATCCTGCGGGAAGCAGCATGGAGAGACGGCAAGCGGGTATGGCTGCCAAAAGTCTTCGGGGAGCGGATGGAGTTTCATTTCTTCGGGCCGGAGAGCAGCCTGGAAGAGGGTGCTTACGGCATTTTAGAACCGGAAGCCGGCGAGGTGCTGGAGCCGGGAGAAGCTACGCTGGTGGTGATGCCGGGGGCAGTTTTTTCCAAGAGTCATGATCGGATCGGCTACGGCGGAGGCTACTATGACCGGTATCTGTCGGAACATCCGCAGTGCCGCACCATGGCGGTGTGTCACGACCTGCAGATCGTAGAAGAGCTTCCGGCGGAGGAGCACGATATCAGACCAGACGCCATCGTCAGCGAAGAACGGATTTTATTATAGGGGAAGAAAGGATTTAGCAGATGCAGGAGAATGAGATCAAAGAGCTGCTGGAGCAGGTCAAAACAGGGGAACGAAGCGTAGAGGATGCGCTGAAAGACTTAAAGGATATCCCTTATCATGAGATGAGATTCGCCAATGTGGATCATCACAGGGCGCTGCGGACAGGCTTTCCGGAGGCTATCTTCGGACAGGGAAAGACGGCGGCGCAGATCAGCGCCATCATGACGGAACTGCTGCGCAAGGGCGGCACTATCATGGCGACGCGGGTAGACGAGGACAAAGCGGCGGCTGTCTGCAAGGACCTTTCCGAGGCGGTATATTATAAAGATGCAAAGATCCTGGCGGCAGGTGACGGCCTGCCGGGGAAGGATGACGAGAAAGCTGCAAAGCTGCGGCATGAGAAAACCGTAGCGGTCGTAAGCGCAGGTACGGCGGACATCCCAATCGCTGAGGAAGCGGCGGTAACGGCAGAGCTTCTGGGCAATGAAGTCCATCGCGTCTACGATGTGGGCGTGGCGGGGATCCATCGGGTGTTCAGCAAGCTGGATATCATCCGCAGCTGCAATGTAGCTATCGTTGTAGCCGGGATGGAAGGCGCCCTTGCCAGCGTGGTAGGAGGTCTCGTGGACATGCCGGTGATCGCGGTGCCTACCAGCGTGGGATACGGTGCGAATCTGGGCGGCATCACGACGCTGCTTTCCATGCTTAACAGCTGTGCCAACGGCATCGGCGTAGTGAACATCGACAACGGTTATGGAGCGGCGTATCTGGCGTCGGTTATCAACCGGAAAATTGCGGAAAACACTTTACAGCGATAAAGTAAACGTGTATAATAAGACACTGTAAGAAGTTATCGGTTTAATGTGATAAAGCAAGAAGGCAGGCAAGCCTGATTTGAAACAACGAGAAAGGAGCGGATCCTTTTATGGAATACAACTTAAAACCGGACGAGAAAGCGACTCTGCAGCTGCGGGGGCTTTACGAGAAATACGGTTATCAGAAATACAAGATGGGAAAATTCGAGGAATACTCTCTCTATGTTAATAACAGAGACTTTCTGGCGGGAGACAAAGTCCTGACCTTCACCGATCTGGACGGCCGTCTGCTGGCCATGAAGCCGGACGTGACGCTGAGCGTTATCAACAACACCAGCGCGACGGAAGAAACGAGAGAAAAACTCTATTATATCGAAAACGTCTACCGGGAAAACAAAGAGAGCCACTGTTTTAAAGAAATCAATCAGATGGGTCTGGAATACCTGGGAAACGTAGATCGCTACAGCATTCTGGAGGTGATCACTCTGGCGGCAAGATCTCTGAATGAGATAGATGAAGATTACCTTCTGGAGATCTCCAACATGGATTATGTGCTTCACCTGCTCGCGGACATGGATTTAAGTGAAAGTTCCTACGTGGAGCTGCTTTCCGGGATCCGTCAGAAGAACACGACGGGCATCCGGGAGAGTGCTAAACGCGCGGGACTGACGGAAAGCCAGAGCGATATTCTTTGCAGTATCCCATTCTTATATGGGACCATGGAGGAAACCCTCGACAGAGCGAAGGACATGGCGCAGAACGATCAGATGAAGCAGGATGTAGGTGATCTGGAGAGCTACTGTGATGCATTGAAAAACCTGGGCTATGGAGATAAGATCCAGCTGGATCTGTCTCTGGTCAACGATATCGATTATTACAATGGCGTTATTTTCCGCGGCTATATCCGCAAACTGCCAGGATGCGTGCTGGCAGGCGGACAGTACGACAAGGCTATGAAGATTTTAGGAAAGGCCGGAGGCGCGGTAGGATTCGCCATCTATCTGGACGAGCTGACCAAGGGAGCACAGACTCCGCAGCTCTATGATGTAGATGCGGTGCTGCTGTACAGCGAAGAGGACGCGATATCCGATGTGTTCGCTGCGGTGTGCGCTTTGCAGGAAAAAGGCATGTCAGTGAGCGCGCAGACCAGCGACGCTACGGAGCTGAGATACCGTGAAAAATATGTGCTGCGAGGCGGCAGAGCGGAAAAGGAGGCGGAATAGATGCTGAATATAGCACTCCCCAAGGGACGACTGGGAGATAAAGTATATGACATGCTGGCGGCTGCCGGTTACGACTGTCCGGGCTACTATGAACAGAACCGGAAGCTGGTGTTTGAAAGCCCGGAGAAGAACGTCCGCTACCTTCTGGTAAAGCCGAGCGACGTGGCCATTTACGTGGAGCATCATGCGGCGGATGTGGGGATCGTCGGCAAGGATATTTTGCTGGAGCAGGGCTCGGATGTGTATGAGCTTTTGGATCTCAACATCGGCAAATGCCGGATGGCGGTAGCGGCTCCGGAAGGCTATGTGGAGGACAAGAACCGGACGCTGCGGGTGGCGACGAAGTATGTGAATATAACGAAGGAATTTTATGCGGGAAGAAACCGGGAAATCGATATCATCAAATTGAACGGGAGCATCGAGCTGGCGCCGCTGCTGGGGCTGACTGACGTGATCGTGGATATCGTGGAGACCGGGAGCACGCTGCGGGAGAATCATTTGAAAGTCATCGAGGAATTCCGCAATATCAGCGCGCGGTTCATCGCCAATAAAACGAGTTTTAAATTTGAAAATGCCATCATCAGCGATATGATGACGAAACTGGGGGAACAGATTAAATGAGCAGATTTTTAAGCAAGAAATACGAAGAATTGGAACCGTATACACCGGGGGAACAGCCGAAAAATATGACGAAGCTGATCAAGCTGAATACCAACGAGAATCCATATGATCCGGCGCCGGGTGTGCTTCGGGCGATCAATGAGGAAGAAGTCGCAAAACTGCGACTGTATTCCGATCCGGAGGCAGCACCGCTGATGGAAGCGGCTGCGGCATTTTACGGCGTGGAGAAGGATATGGTCATGGCTGGAAACGGCTCCGATGAAGTGCTGGCGTTCCTGTTTATGGCATTTCAGCAGGAGTCGGGTAAGTTCTATTTCCCGGAGATCAGTTACAGCTTCTATCCGGTGTACTGCAGCGTGTTCGGTGCTGAGACGGTGAAGGTTCCTTTGAAAGAGGATTTTTCCATCGATCCGGCGGATTATTACGGCGTGGACGGGACTATTATCATCACCAATCCTAATGCGCCAACGGGCAGAGCAATGCCGCTGGCAGATATCGAAGGGATTTTGCAGCACAATCCGGAGCAGCTGGTGGTCATCGATGAAGCCTATGTAGACTTCGGTGCGGAGAGCGCCGTATCGCTGCTGGACAAGTACGACAATCTGCTGGTAGTGCAGACATTATCGAAATCGAGAAGTCTGGCGGGAGCACGGGTAGGACTTGCCATTTCCAATCAGGAGATCATTGCGGATCTCAACCGGATCAAGTTCAGCTTCAATCCGTACAACCTGAATCGCCTGTCCATCCTGGCGGGAACGGAAGCACTGAAAGATGTGGAGTATTTTAACGATACGAGAACGCGGATCATGGAGACACGGGAGGACTTTGTGGCACAGATGGAGGCACTGGGATTTACCGTGCTCCCATCAAAAGCCAACTTTGTCTTTGCGACTCATCCGGATCTGGCGGGACAGACCTACTTTGAAAAGCTGAGAGAGCGTCAGATCATCGTGCGCCACTTCAAAGATCCGAAGATTTGCGAATACGTGCGGATCACCATAGGAACACCGGAAGCCATGGACGCTCTGGTGGCAGCAACGAAGGAGATTTTAGAGGAGGAACGGTAATATGCGCAGAAAGAAAATCGTTCGGGATACTAAGGAAACCCAGATCATACTGGCGCTGGAGGTGGACGGCACCGGAGCCTATGAGATCGATACGGGATGTGGATTTTTCAATCACATGATGGAGCTGTTCACACGCCATGGCCGGTTCGACATTGCCATCGACTGCAAGGGCGACACCGACGTGGATTATCATCATACGGTGGAGGACATCGGCATTGCGCTGGGACGTGCGTTCCGTGAGGCGCTGGGAGATAAAAAAGGAATCTATCGCTATGGGAGTATGCTCCTCCCGATGGATGAGGCTTTGATCCTGTGCGCGGTGGATATCGGCGGCAGAAGCAGCGTCAGCTTCGACGTGGACATCCCGACCCAGAAGGTCGGCGATTTCGACACGGAGCTGGTAAAGGAGTTCGTGCTGGCACTGGCCAGAGAGATGGGACTGACGGTACATATCAGAATGCTGGCGGGGGAAAATACCCATCATATCATCGAGGGCATTTTTAAAGCCCTGGGCAGAGCGCTGCGCCAGGCGTGCGCCATCGAAGAGGAATACGCGGACGAGATCCCGTCAACTAAAGGAGTGTTATAGATGATCGCTGTAATCGATTACGGAGTAGGAAACCTGTTTTCACTGACCGCCTCTCTGAAATATCTGGGAGCGGACGTCAAGGTGACGGGCGAAAAAGAAGATATAGAGGCCGCGGACCGGATCATCCTGCCGGGGGTAGGTGCTTTCGCCGATGCGAAGGAAAAGCTGGATCAGACCGGCCTTGTGGATACTATTTTAGAGCAGACGGCAGGCGGCAAGCCCCTTCTGGGCATTTGTCTGGGCATGCAGCTTCTGTTTGAAGAAAGCCATGAATACGGCGTGCACAAGGGGCTGGGACTCATCAAGGGAACCATCGCTTCTATCGACGCTGACTTAAAAAAGGCTGGAATCGAAGGACTGAAAGTACCCCATATCGGCTGGAATGCTTTGCAGTTTGATGAGGACGAGCCGCTGTTCCGCTACAACAAGCAGGGCGACCATGTGTATTACGTTCACAGCTTTTACGGGACGGACTGCCGGGAAAGCACCATCGCAACATCGGAGTACGGTGTGACCATCACGGGCGCGGTGCGCAGCGGCAAGGTGTACGGAACTCAGTTCCACCCGGAAAAGAGCGGCGAGGTCGGTTTGAAAATGCTGAAAGCGTTTATGGAGGTATAGAGTACGATGAAGATTTTTCCTGCGATCGACCTGAGAGACGGCAAGGCAGTCCGGCTCTATCAGGGCGATTATGATCAGATGACGGTGTACAGTGAGGATCCGGTGGATGTGGCGCGCAGCTTCAAGAAGAAGGGCGCTTCCTGTCTGCATCTGGTGGATCTGGATGGTGCAAAGGACGGGCAGCTGGTGAATTTCGAGACGATTCGGCGTATCGTGGAAGAGGTGGATCTCTTTGTGGAGGTCGGCGGAGGAATCCGGGATGAAGACCGGATCCGGCAGTATCTGGATCTCGGCGTGGACCGGGTGATCCTGGGGACCATCGCCATCAAAGAGCCGGAATTTTTAAAAGAAATGGTAGCGAAATATGGAGAAAAGATCGCAGTCGGTGTGGATGCTAGAGACGGCTATGTGGCCATCAACGGCTGGAAGAAGATCACCGATCAGGAGAGCTTTTCTTTCTGCGAGTATCTGCGGGGAATCGGTGTGAAGACGGTGATCTACACGGATATTTCCAGAGATGGCGGTCTGGAAGGCACTAATATGGAAGCCTATAAGAAACTGCAGCAGATCGAAGGGCTGGAGGTGACCGCATCGGGCGGCATCAGCTTTGAACGGGAGATCACGGAGCTGAAGGATATCGTTTCCGCGGCGATCCTGGGCAAGGCCATCTACAGCGGAGCACTGGATCTGGCGCGAGCCGTGGAGCTGGCGGAATAGGAGCGAATTATGATTACAAAACGCATCATTCCGTGCCTTGATGTGAGGAACGGACGAGTAGTAAAGGGAAAGAATTTTGAAGGCATCCAGGATGTGTCGGATCCGGTGGAAATGGCTAAGTTTTATAACCGGGAAGGCGCCGACGAGCTGGTGTTTTACGATATCACGGCAAGCGTGGAAGAACGCGGCCTGTTCACGGATATTTTAAGAAAAGTTGCTTCTGAGATATTCATTCCGCTGACGGTAGGCGGCGGCATCAATACCCTGGAAGATTTCGACCGGGTGCTGAAATGCGGGGCGGACAAGGTCAGCGTCAACAGCGGAGCTATCCGTAATCCTGAGATCATCGGGCAGGCGGCTAAGAAATATGGAGACCAGTGCGTGGTGCTGAGCATGGACATCAAGAGAGTCGATGGCGTATTTCGGCTCTTTGCAAAAGGAGGAAGAGAAAACACCGGAATCGATGCGCTTCAGTGGGCTGTGGACGGCGTCAACAGCGGAGCAGGAGAACTGGTGGTCAACAGCATTGATACCGACGGTGTCAAGGGAGGCTTTGATCTGGAACTCCTGGATGCTATTGCAGCACGGGTCAACGTGCCGATTATCGCATCGGGCGGCGCCGGCAGGATGGAGGATTTTTCAGAGCTGTTTTCCCATGAAGGCATGGACGCAGGGCTGGCAGCCAGCATCTTTCATTATAAGGAGATCCGAATCGCGGATCTGAAGGCGTATCTCAGAGAACAGGGCGTGGAAGTGCGTCTGTAGCAGGAGGTGAAAAAATAATGGATTTTGAAAAGATCAAGTTTGATGAAAAAGGACTTGTTCCTGCAGTGGTGCAGGACTATTTTACAAAGGAAGTTCTGACGGTGGCGTATATGAACAGGGAGTCCCTGGAAATCACCGTAAAAGAAGGTTACACCTGTTTCTACAGCAGAAGCCGGCAGGAACTTTGGAGAAAGGGAGAGACAAGCGGCAACAAACAGAAGGTGGTCAGCATCGTATCCGACTGCGACAATGACGCTCTGGTGATAGAAGTCATCAAGAACGGTCCGGCGTGTCATACCGGAGCGGAGAGCTGCTTCCATAAAACGGAATACATCAACCCGGAGGAAACGCCGTTTTCCTATAAAGGCCTGTATGAGATGATCGAGGGCAGAAAGATTCAGCCGAAGGAAGGCAGCTATACGACCTACCTCTTTGAAAAGGGAATGGATAAGATCCTGAAAAAAGTAGGCGAAGAATCCACCGAGGTCATCATCGCCGGAGCGAAAAACGATAAAGAAGAGACGATCTATGAAGTGGCCGATCTGGCATATCACCTGATGGTGATGATGGTGGAGCAGGGGATCACGCTGCAGGATGTGACGGCAGAGCTGGCCAAGCGCCACGTGATCGACCACAAGATCAAGCAGGAACGGATGAAGTAGATCCGATATCGGGAGAAAACCTCCCGATATCAAATCTCTTCGACGAGGAAAATACCATCCATGGATTCAATAGTCGCCAGGGCTTCCTGGCGGCTTATTTCTTTAGGAAGCATCACAGAAAGATTGATGGCGATGGCTCCGTTTGTTACCGGTGAGGTCTGGATGATATGAGATTCCATGAAGGTAGCTCCAAGGGATTTGATATAGCGTGTGACTTTTTTATAATATTCTAGGCTTTCGGCTTCCAGATACACCTCCAGCACGCGGGAGCGGCGGTAGAAATAATTTTCCATGCGGGGCAGCATGGTCAGGCTGATGAAGATGATCAGCGCTGCCACGATGGCGCCGGAATAGAATCCGATACCAATAGCCAGACCCAGGCATGCCGAAGCCCAGAGTCCTGCGGCTGTGGTCAGACCTTTGATCTTATGTCGCCCCGTTACAAGAATCGTCCCAACGCCCAGGAAGCCGACGCCGGTAATGACCTGCGCGCCCAGACGAGCAGGATCCCCTGTATCGAACTGCTGCAGGATGAACTGATTGGTCATCATGGCTAAAGCCGCGCCCACGCAGACGAGAATATGGGTCCGGAATCCGGCAGGGTGGCGGTTGGAACCGCGTTCCAGTCCGATGATCCCGCCAAACAGCAGAGCCAGGATCAGCCGCAGGGATACGGATAAAAGATTGATTTCATAAAAACAGTCAGGCAGATGATACATGCGAAATCCTCCATTCAGATGCATACTAATTTTGTCTTCATTATAGCATATGCGAGTATCTTGTGTTATAATAAATGCCAAGATTGAAAAGTAGATAAAGGAGTTTGTTATGGAGGCAAAATATAAACGCGTACTCTTGAAGATAAGCGGAGAAGCCCTGGCTGGGGACGATCATTTCGGTATCAACGAGGAAATGCTCAAGAAGGTAGCTTTGCAGGTGAAGGAAATCACGGAGATGGGAGTGCAGGTCGCAGTCGTAGTAGGCGGCGGCAATTTCTGGAGAGGCAGAACCAGCAAGAGCATGGATCGTGCAACGGCTGACTACATGGGTATGCTGGCAACGGTTATGAACGCTATGGCGCTGCAGGATGCATTTGAGGCTGAGGATCTGCCGACGAGAGTGCAGACGGCCATCGAAATGCGTGAAGTGGCGGAACCATATGTGAGAAGAAAGGCCATCAGCCATCTGGATCACGGTAAAGTGGTTATTTTTGGAGCAGGAACAGGTAACCCGTTTTTCTCCACAGATACGACAGCAGCTCTGCGTGCAGCGGAAATCGATGCGGAAGTCATCCTGCTGGCCAAGAAGGTGGATGCGGTATATTCCGACGATCCGGAAACCAATCCGAACGCTATCCGCTATGAATCTCTGACACACAAGGAAGTGCTGGAACAGGATCTGAAGGTCATGGATTCCACGGCAGCATCCCTGTGCAGAGACAACAACATTGCGATCCACGTGTTCGCACTGGCAGAAGAAGGTAATGTAATGAAAGCCGTTTGCGGCGAGAAGATCGGTACTATCGTAAGATAAACTCGGAGGTAGGAAAATGAGTGATTTTGATATCAATACACTGAAAGAAAAAACAGAAAAAAGCTTACACGTTTTAAAAGAAGAACTGGGTACGGTAAGAGCTGGACGCGCCAATGCAGCGCTGGTAGATAAAGTGACTGTTGACTACTACGGTTCCCCGACGCCGCTGAAAGCCCTCTCCAACATCTCGGTTCCTGACCCGCGGACGCTGATGATCTCCCCGTTTGACCCGAAGAGCATTCCGGAGATCGAACATGCGATCAACGCAGCCAACATCGGGATCAACCCGGTAAACGACGGCAAGGTGATCCGTCTGCAGGTTCCACAGGTAACGGAAGAAAGAAGAAAGGAACTCACCAAGGTCGTTAAGAAGATGGGTGAGGACGCCAAGGTAGCTGTCAGAAACCTGAGAAGAGACGCCAACGACAAGGTGAAGAAGATGGAGAAAGCCGGAGACTTTACAGAAGACGATGCAAAGGGCACTCTGGACGATATCCAGAAAGTGATCGACAAGACCATCAAGGAAGTCGACAAGATCGTAGAAGAAAAGGAAAAGGAAATCCTGGAAGTATAATTTTAGAAAATCAATCGTTTGCCGCTGCTAGTCAGCGGCATGCGTGTATGAGTGAGGATATAACATGCTCGATCAAGAGAGAATGCCAAGACACGTGGCCATCATCATGGACGGCAACGGCAGATGGGCGAAGAAACGGGGCTTTCCGCGGCTGGCGGGACATAACGCCGGCATGAAGGCCATGAAAAAAATCGTAGATCATTCGGATAAGCTGGGAATCAAGTACCTGACGGTCTATGCCTTTTCCACGGAGAACTGGAAGCGTTCCCTGGCGGAGGTGTCGGGGATCTTCAAGCTGCTGGTGACCTACGTCAACAGCGACCTGAAGGAGCTGATCGAAAACAACGTCAAGGTAAAGGTGCTGGGAGACTACACCACGCTGCCGAAGGACGCAGTCAACAGCCTGGAAAAGACTTTGGAAGAAACGAAGGACAACACGGGACTGCAGTTCAACATCGCGCTGAACTACGGCGGCAGAGACGAGATCCGCCGCGGTGTGCAGGCACTGGCAGAGAAAGTAGCGGAGGGCTCTTTGCAGCCGGAAGAGATCACGGAAGACCTGATCGGATCGGAGCTCTTTACGGGAAGTGCTCATGCTGACGCACCGGACCCGGAACTGATCATCCGCACCAGCGGAGAGGAACGGCTTTCCAATTTCCTGCTGTGGCAGAGCGCTTACAGCGAGCTGGTGTTTGCCGACGCCCTCTGGCCGGATTTCACGCCGGAGGAATATGAGAAGGCAATCGAAGAATATCAGAGCAGAGACAGACGGTTTGGAGGAAGATAACGTATGAAAACAAGAGTGATTTCAGGACTTGTCATGATACCGCTTCTGGCAATCCTGTATTTTGGCGGCTACGTGCTGACGGCCGCATGCTTCCTTATCGGCATCATGGGAGTCCGGGAGTTTTACAACGGATTTCACGCCATGGGGATTAAGCCTAATTACGGGATTGCAGTCGTTGCGGCCATCGGGCTGTATGCGATCAATTTAGCGGGGATCAAGGCGGAATGGTACATGCTGTGGATGTTCGGCGTTATGCTGATCAGCCTGCTGTACCTGTTCAATATCGAGCACCGGAAGCTGGAGGACGCTATGGCGACCATCACCGGTATTTTCTATGTGGTGTTCTTCTCGTTCCACGTGACGCTGGTGGAACAGGCGGGAGAGTACGGCCTTATGCTGTGGCTCATCGTCATCACGGCGTTCGGAACGGACATCATGGCCTATTTTTCTGGTTATCTGCTGGGAAAACACAAGCTGTGTCCGCACATCAGCCCGAAGAAAACCATCGAAGGTTCCGTGGGCGGCGTTCTGGGAAGCGTGATTTTGAGCGGCCTGTTCGGCTGGTTCTTCATGCCGGATCTGCTGGTGCACTGTTTGATCATCGGCGTGCTGGGCGGTATCGTATCCCAGTTCGGCGACCTGACTGCATCCATCTTTAAGCGGAAGATGGGCATCAAGGACTACGGCCACCTGATCCCGGGCCACGGCGGTATCCTGGACAGATTCGACAGTGTATTATTTACCGGTCCGATGGTATATTATTATATTGTACTGGTCATCGGATACGCGGCATAGAGGTTGACGGATATGAAAAAGATTTCGATTCTCGGCAGCACCGGTTCCATCGGGACCCAGGCGCTGGATGTGATCGCACACAATCAAGATAAATTTAAAGTGACGGCTCTTTCCTGTGCAAAGAGCCTTCCTTTGCTTTGCAGGCAGATCGAGGTGTTTTCGCCGGAGGCTGTCGCGGTGAAGGACGAGACGGATGCAAAGGAACTTGCTGACAAGTATCCGAAGCTGGAGGTTTTCTGGGGCGCCGAGGGGTTAAAGACCATCGCATCCATGGAAAGCTGCGATATGGTGCTCAATTCCCTCATGGGCATGAAGGGGCTGGAGCCGACCATGGCTGCCATCGAAAGCGGCAAGGATATCGCCTTTGCTAATAAAGAAACGTTAGTTGCCGGCGGACAGCTGGTAATGGATGCTGTGAAGAAACACGGTGTTGCCATGCTGCCGGTGGACAGTGAGCACAGCGCTATTTTCCAGAGCCTGCAGGGCAATCAGCATAATGAGATCCGCAGGATCCTGCTGACGGCGTCCGGCGGACCGTTCCGGGGATACAGCCTGGAGCAGCTGGAACAGGTGACGCTGGAGCAGGCGCTGAACCATCCCAACTGGTCCATGGGAAGCAAGATCACCATCGATTCTGCGACCATGATGAACAAGGGGCTGGAAGTCATCGAAGCCAGATGGCTCTTTGACGTGCCGCTGGAGAAGATCCAGGTGGTGGTGCATCCTCAGAGTATCCTTCATTCGGCGGTGGAATACATGGATTCCTCTGTCATTGGACAGCTGGGAAATCCTGATATGAGGATACCGATCGCCTACGCATTTTCCTATCCGGACCGGATGGATCTGTCTGATGTGACGGAGCCGCTGGATCTCTTTTCTCTGAAGGACGGGATGTCATTCTATCCGGCAGACCGGGAAGTATTCAAGACCATCGATCTGGCTTATGAAGCGTGCCGGGAAGGCGGAAGCTGTCCGGTGGTACTCAACGGAGCAAATGAAGTGTTAGTGGATCTGTTCCTGCATGGAAAGATCCGGTTTATCGATATCCAGAACTACCTGCTGCAGATGATGGAGGCGCATCAGCCTAAGAAAAATCTGGATCTGGCAGGGATTCTGGAAGAGGACATGAGGGGAAGAGAAGACGTGAGAAAGCTGGTCGAACAGACCATATAACGGAGGATCCATATGACGATAATTTACGCCATTATCATATTCTGCGTGCTGATATTCGTTCACGAATTCGGCCATTTTATCGCCGCTAAGGCATGCGGCGTCAAGGTCAACGAGTTTGCCATCGGCATGGGACCGGCCTTTTTCAAACGGCAAAAAGGCGAGACTCAGTATTCGCTGCGAATCTTTCCGATCGGTGGATTCTGTGCCATGGAGGGAGAGGACGAGGATTCGGAGGACGAACGGGCTTTTAACAACAAACCGGCATGGCAGAGAGCCTGCGTGCTGGCGGCAGGGCCTTTGATGAATGTCGTGACAGCTATGCTGCTTCTGATCATCATCGCAACCTGGTCGGGACAGCCGACGACGACGGTCAACCAGGTCCTGGACGATTCCCCTGCGTATGAAGCGGGGATCCAGGAGGGCGACACCATCCTTTCGGTGGATGATAAAGAAATCGAGGAATGGAACGATCTGCTGACTGCTGTGGGACAGACCAGCGCAGATACGGTTTCCATGGAAATTTTAAGGGATGATAAAACGCTGACCATCGAGTCCCGCGTGGAGTACGATAAGGAAGCGCAGCGCAACAAGGTGGGAATCGCACCGGCGGTGACACACAACGTCATCAAAGGTACGGTAGCCGGGGTGAAGAACACCGGCAGTATGACGGTGATGATGTATGACATCCTCAAGAAACTGGTGACGGGAAAGGTATCCGTCAAGGAGCTTTCCGGTCCGGTGGGGATCGTCTACGCTGTCAACGATTCCGCAAAGGCCGGAGTCATCTACGTGATCTATCTGTCGGCGCTGCTTAGCCTGAACCTGGCGGTGATGAACCTGCTGCCGCTTCCGGCGCTGGACGGCGGGAGACTGCTGTTCCTGGTGATCCGCAAGATTACGGGGCGACATATGACGGATGAAATGGAGGGCAAGATCCACTTCGTAGGGATCATGCTGCTGTTATTGCTGATGGTATATGTTACATGGAACGACATCGTACGATTTATCGTGCCGATTTTTTCATAGAGATGAGGTGAGATCAGATGAGTGATAAGAAAGCTGTAATGTGCAGAGATGTGAAGATCGGAGGCGGCGCGCCCATTTCCATCCAGTCCATGACCAATACGCCGACAGCCGACGTTAAGGCGACCATGGAACAGATCCGCAGGCTGGAGGAAGCCGGCTGTCAGATCGTACGCATGGCGGTGCCGGATATGGAGGCTGCGCAGGCTCTTTACGAGATACGGAAGCAGACTGATCTGCCGCTGGTAGCCGACATTCATTTTGATCACCGTCTGGCGCTGGAAGCCATCCGTGCCGGGATGGACAAGATCCGCATCAATCCGGGCAACATCGGCTCGGAGGATAAGGTGAAAGAAGTGGTAGATCTGGCGAAAGATTACCACATTCCGATCCGCGTTGGAGTCAATTCCGGTTCTCTGGAAAAGGATATTTTGCAGCGTTATGGCAAAGTGACAGCGGAGGGTCTTGCAGAAAGCGCCCTGCGAAATGTTGCGCTGCTGGAAAAATACGATTTTGACGACATCGTGATTTCCCTGAAATCGTCAAACGTCAAGATGAACTACGAGGCATATAAGATCGTAAATGAGAAGTCGGATCATCCGCTCCACATCGGTGTTACGGAAGCGGGGACACCGTCCCGCGGCAAGATCAAGTCGGCGGCTGGCGTCGGCGCGCTTCTGCTGGAGGACATCGGGGATACCATGCGTATTTCTCTGACGGCCGATCCGGTGGAAGAGGTGATCTTTGCAAAGGAGCTGCTGGCGGCTCTGGGAATTCGCAAGGATGCCATCGAGATCGTTTCCTGTCCGACCTGCGGACGCACGGAGGTCGATCTGGAAAAGATCGCGGAAAGCATTGAACGACGGCTGCACGAGGTGACGGACAAAGGCGTTTCCGGCATCAAGATCGCCGTCATGGGCTGCGCTGTCAACGGACCGGGAGAGGCCCGGGGAGCTGATCTGGGTGTAGCGTGCGGGAAAGGAAAAGGCGTAATTTTCTCCGGCGGTGAGATCCTAAAGACCGTACCGGAAGAAGCTATCGCAGATGAGATTATAAAACTGGCAGGAGAATATGATAAAAATACTGGAAAATTCCATTGATTTTTCAAAACTGGGAAATTACGAAAAAGAACATCTGAAGGCGGAAGTGAAGCGGGCTGTGCTCCTGCAGGAAAGCAAGGTGCTGGAACTGGAGCTTGACCTTAATTTTGTGCTGCCTGTGGAACAGCTGGATCTGTTTAAGCGGAGTCTGGTAGCGCAGCTTCCGGGTATCGAGGACGTGAAACTGCTGATTTCCTACAGTGATTTAATGCAGACAGTGGAGGAAGCGCTGCCTCTTTATATCAGTCATATGATCCATATCGTTAACGGCAGATTCGCTCATGTGACCAGAACCATCGAGCGGGAGGACTGTCGTCTGGAGGACGGCGTTCTGACCATTTATGCGCTGGGTGAACTTTCGGTGCAGATCCTCAACCGGGATGTGGCGTCGGAGTTTCAAAAGCTGCTGAAGCGTGATCTGGGTCTGGAAGCGAAAGTCGTTTTTGAAAATCAGGTGGAGACCTATAAAAAAGCGGGGAAACACGTAGAAGAAAAGGAACGCCGTGCGGTCGAGGAACAGCTGGACGAGTTCGCCAAGCAGAGACAGACGCGGGGCAGCCGTCCTGCAGCACCGGGAAACAGCTCCGGCGGGGGCTTTGCAAAAGAAGCCGGTGGCTCCGGAGGAGGATTCAACGGAGGCGGAAACGGTTCTGGATCAGGCTTTAACGGCGGTCAGGGCGGTTTCAAACGCAGAAAGCGCGGCTATGTGCCGGTCAAGGGCAATGTGATCATGGGCTCTGCTGTGTACGGGCCTTTTTTGCCCATCGGACAGGTCAACTCGGAGAGTGGCGTGGTCTGCATCGAAGGGGAGATGTTCAAGAAGGATTCCCGGACCACCAAGAGCGACAGCAAGCTGGTGACACTGTTCGTGACGGACAAGCGGACCAGCATCTGCATCAAGGCTTTTGTGGTCAACCAGAAATGGGACGATATCGACAATTACCTGAGCGCTGGAGACGGCGTGAAGATCAAGGGACAGGCCCAGTGGGACCGGTTCGACAACTGCACGGTTATCATGGCTGACAGCATCGAAAAGACGGAGAAAAAAGAGCGGATGGACATCTATCCGGAGAAGCGGGTAGAGCTCCATGCCCATACCAAGATGAGCGCCATGGACGGACTCAACGACGCCAAGAGAATGGTCAAGACCGCAGAGAAATGGGGTCATAAGGCTGTGGCTATCACCGATCACGGCGTGGTGCAGGCTTTCCCGGAAGCATCTCACGCAGGCAAGGATATCAAGATCCTGTACGGCTGCGAGGGGTATCTTCTGGAAGATAAAGATCTGATCGCAGAGGACGGGACCATCAACTATAAAGGTCGTCCGACCAATCACGTGATCGTTTTTGCAAAGAACAAGACGGGACTGAAGAACCTGTATCGGCTGGTTTCCATGTCCCATCTCAATTATTTTTATAAAAAACCGCGGATGCCGAAATCCGTGCTGACCAAGTATCGGGAAGGGCTGATTATCGGGTCGGCCTGTGAAGCAGGCGAAGTGTATCAGGCGATCCTCCACGAGGAAAGCGAGGAGGAGCTCAAGCGCCTGGTGGATTTCTACGATTATCTGGAGATTCAGCCGCTGATCAATAACCGATTTCTGATCGAAGGCGGACACGTCAAGGATGAAGAAGCACTGAAAGAAATCAACCGTAAGATCATCGCACTGGGCGAGCAGTACAACAAGCTTGTTGTAGCGACTTGCGACGCCCACTATTTTGACGCGGAGGAAGCGCTGTATCGCCGGATCATCATGGCGGGACAGGGCTTTAAGGACGTCGAGGGAGATGAAGGACTGTATTTCAGAACCACTGACGAAATGATGGAAGAATTCATGTATTTAGGCGAGGAAAAAGCTTATGAGGTGGTCATCACCAACCCGAATAAAATCGCCGATGAGATCGAATCCATGATGCCGGTACCGGATGGTAAATTCCCGCCGAAGATCGCCGGTGCGGAGGAAGATCTACGTAAGGCCTGCGAGGAACGGGCGGCTAATATGTACGGCTCGCCGCTGCCGCAGGAGATCCGGGAACGGCTGGATAAGGAGCTCAACTCCATCATCGACAACGGGTACGCCGTTATGTACCGGTCGGCGGAGCTGCTGGTAAAAAAATCCCTTTCGGACGGCTACCTGGTAGGCTCGAGAGGATCCGTAGGATCGTCCTTTGCAGCAACCATGTCGGGGATCACCGAGGTAAATCCGCTGCCGCCGCATTACCTGTGCCCGAATTGCAAGCACCTGGAATGGGGCGACAAGGAACTGTACGACTGCGGTGTGGATATGCCGGATAAGGTTTGCCCGGAATGCGGAACACCGTATAAAAAAGAAGGATTCACCATCCCATTCGAGACGTTCCTGGGATTCGAGGCTAACAAGGAGCCTGATATCGATTTGAACTTCGCAGGGGAATATCAGGGTACGGCTCAGAAATATGTAGAAGAGATTTTCGGTAAAGAAAATGTATATAAAGCCGGCACCATCAGTGCGGTCAAGGACAGGATCGCTTACGGCTACGTAGCACGGTATTTTGAAGAACGGGAGATCAGCGTCAACAAGGCCGAGATGGATCGACTGACCGACTGCTGCACCGGTGTGAAAAAGACTTCAGGACAGCATCCGGGAGGCGTCATCATCGTGCCGGACGGCCATGAAATCTATGAATTCTGCCCGGTACAGCACCCAGCCAACGACGTGAAATCGGACATCATCACGACACATTTTGACTACCACTCTATCGACAAGAACCTGCTGAAGCTGGATATTCTCGGCCATGATGCGCCGTCCATGATCCGTCAGCTGCAGGATATGACCGGACTGGATCCGCAGGATGTGCCGATCCGGGACGACAAGGTAATGAGCATATTCAACGGCATCGAAGGGCTGGACATCAAGGATCCTGAGTATCGATTCGTTCACGGAAGCTACGGGATCCCGGAATTCGGGACCAAGTTCGTTCGCCAGATGCTGGACGATACCAAGCCGGAGGCTTTTGCGGATCTGGTGCGGATCTCCGGATTTTCTCACGGAACTGATGTGTGGCTGGGCAACGCCCAGGAGCTGATCGTCAACGGCACGGCGACTATGAAGGATGCTATTTCCACCCGAGATGACATCATGAACTACCTGCGCTTAAAGGGTGTGCCTAACAAGGACGCGTTCACCATCATGGAAAAGGTCCGTAAAGGAAAAGGCCTCACGGAAGAGCAGGAAAACCTCATGCGGGAAAACGACGTGCCGGAGTGGTACATTGAGTCCTGCAAGAAGATCCAGTACATGTTCCCGCGGGCTCACGCAGTGGCTTACGTTATGATGTCCAACCGGATCGCCTACTACAAGGTATACCATCCGGTAGCGTTCTACGCGGTGTACTTTACCGCCAAGGTGGCTTATTTCGATGAAAAGGTCATTCTCAAGGGCAGGGACGCGATCCTGGACCGGATGGATGAGATCCTGCGCAAGGGCAAGGATGCTGCAAAGAAGGAAGAAGACGAGATCCCGGTTCTGGAGGTTGCCTATGAGATGTGCGCTCGCGGCTATGAGTTCGCACCGGCGCGTCTGGGAATTTCCGATCCGCTACGTTTTCTGGCTCACGACGGGAAAGTGCTGCTGCCGTTCGTCGCTATCACAGGCGTCGGCGAAGGAGCTGCAAAGCAGTTCGCAGAGGAATACAACAGAAGACCTTACGAGACGGTTGAGGATATCGCAGATCGCGGCAAAATCAATAAATCCGCCATCGACGAGCTGCGCCAGCACGGCGTCCTGGACGGCCTGCCGGAAACCGCGCAGATCAGCTTGTTTGGGTAGGGATAGATAATAATTTGAAATAAAAAAACAATAAGAATGATTGTTTTGAAGTAGAGATTGTGCTTCTATGCACCCTATGGGTCAAAAGAAATGTGGGAAGGGGCACACTCACCAAAACAATACGACTTTTTAGGGAGCTGGAATATGGCTCCCTTTTTCGTTGCTGAGGTGAGTTCATCCATAAGACTGATTATTTTAGAAATAAAGATGAAACGGGACTTTACGGCGGGATGGAAAGGGACGGTTCATCCTTGTTTCTCGTGTTGCGCCCTTAGGGATGAAAAATCACCTATAAATTTCCAGAAATTCATCCTTAATCGAATTATCGTCAATTTGATTCTGCTGTGCCCCTTTAGAACAGAAGAATCTTACTGGAATTACTTGTGACGATAATTCTGTTGTGCTATAATAAAATTATATTTGGGGCATTAGCTCAGCTGGGAGAGCGCAAGGTTCGCAATCTTGAGGTCAGGGGTTCGATCCCCCTATGCTCCACCA
>CAKQXD010000007.1 GCA_934281605.1 uncultured Clostridia bacterium
TAAATTCTTATTTATTTTATTATTTAATTCAATTTTTTCCGCTAAAGGATCCATGTATGCTAATACTATTTCCTGTTCTTTTAATGATGGAATTTGAAATTCTAACCTGTTAAGAGTTTCTGTTCTTAAGCTAGGAATAGTAGTACCTTCATTATATATATTCAAATCAAGTTGCGACATTAAATAATATAAATACTTAGGAATGACAATTTCAGTATTTACAATTGTATAAAATAATGTATCCACCGTCCAGAAAGGATGTTCAACATATTTCACTTTTCCAATAGATCCTTTCCTTCCTATTAAAACTGATGGTTGAGAGTACAATGCTTCTGTCGCATACCCCATCAGCCCTCCAGTTCCATAAATTGGAATTGTTCCTTCGTCTGACACAACCTTTTTTTGATTCTTTCCATATTTTATTTGGGCCAATTCACCTAATGTATACATCCTATATTTCATACCCTATTGCCCCCAGTTTCTTGCGAATTTCTTCTTCTAGCTCATGCGATTTTTCAAACATACCTGAAAGCTCAGATGTAAGTCGTTTCATCTTTTCCTCAAATGGCTCTCCATCATCTTCCTGTTCTTCAATCCCTACATATCTGCCTGGAGTAAGAATATAGTCCTGCTTTGCTATATCTTCAATATCTGCAACAGCACAAAATCCTTTTACTTCCTCCAATGTTCCCTCCTGGAACTCTGTAAAAGTTTTGGCAAGTTTCTCTATGTCTCCACCTGGCTTGTCATCAAAATCACGATGTTTACGGTCAACCATGTGTCCCATTTTACGTGCGTCAATAAACAGTGTTTTACCCTTTTGTTTCTTGTTTTTCGTAATAAACCACAGAGTCACTGGGATCGTTACACTATAAAACAGCTGTGTCGGCATAGCAATAATGCCTTCAATTAAATCTGCCTCTATGATCTTACGGCGGATTTCACCTTCTCCACTTGATTGTGTTGATAACGCTCCGTTGGCAAGAACAAGTCCGATTTTCCCATTAGGTGCAAGGTGATGAATCATATGCTGGATCCACGCATAGTTGGCATTGCCTGCCGGTGGAATTCCGAACTTCCAGCGTACATCATCTAGAAGCTTTTCCTGGTTCCATGGATGATAGTTAAAAGGTGGATTTGCAAGGATAAAATCAGCTTTTAATGTCGGATGTAAGTCGTTTGTAAAAGTATCTGCCTGATATGGTCCGAAATCTGCATCGATTCCTCTGATTGCCATATTCATTTGTGCCATTTTCCATGTATCCGCATTAGCTTCCTGTCCATAAACAGATATCGCCCCTCTTTTACCATTGTGTGCTTCTATAAATTTCGAACTCTGTACAAACATTCCTCCTGACCCACAGCATGGGTCATACACACGACAGTTTTCAAAAGGCTTGAGTATTTCAACCAAAGTCTTTACTACGCTTGATGGTGTGTAGAATTCACCACCGCTGGCACCTTCTTTTTCTGCGAACTGTGCAATACAGTACTCATATGTACGGCCTAATAAATCCTCACTATGTTCAGCATCCTCCATCTTGATTTTATTTGTGAAGATATCAACAACATCACCTAAAACTCTTTTGTCAAGATCTGGGCTGGCATAGTTCTTAGGCAGTACATTTTTAAGTTTCTTGTTTTCTGCCTCAATTGCTCTCATAGCATTGTCGATTACCGTCCCAATTTCAGGAGTATGTGCTGCAGAAGCGATTGTGCTCCATCTTGCTTCCTCTGGCACAAAGAAAATATTCTCCATTGTATATGCATCTCTGTCATCTTCAAAGCCATCCCCTTCTTCTACCAGTTCATTATATCGTTTATCGAATGCACTGGATATATACCGCAAGAAGATCAAGCCAATAATAACCTTCCTGTATTCCGCTGCCGGAATATGCCCCCAGAGGACACACGCAGCATCCCACAATTCTTTTTCAAATCCTATATTCGCATTTGTCTTAGCTTTAGCCATTTTTTACCTCGCTTTATTTAACGTTGTTTATATAACCCAGCCATAAAATATCGTGCTCAATTCTAACTAGCACACATTTATTAGCGCATTCATATAAAGTCCCTTTATTACTTATATTTAAGATCACTCCAATATGAAAATTATACCATAGGTTGAATCCGCATACAAACGAAAGCAGCCGTTTATATACGACACCTCCTACCTGATTTCCCACACAAAAGTAGCTGTATCACTCACCTTGATATCTTCTGGTTCGATTTCGACTGGTGCCATAAATGTTGGGAGCGCAAGAGCTTCTTCACAGCAGTCATAACGCGTATGGGAGTACACATCTAATTCACCCCAGTTGTAATCGATTGCGATTAGTTCACCCATGGTAACACCTGCGGCATCACATAAAATGCCAGCTTGTTTCTTTGCATTGATCGCTGCTGAACGAAGCAGTTCCTCATTGATAGCTGTAGTATCTTTTATCGTAAAATCGATCGACAGCTGCGGATGAGCCAGACATCCTGCGATAGCCGAAAGCGTCTGCGACAGCCTTTGCATATCAAGATCAAAAGTAAGCTTCATGCGATGCATTACTTTATACCCCTGAAAGACTCGTTCAGACTCATTGCGGATTTTTACATATCCATACTCCGTATCCACATCAAAACTCGTTGTTTTTAAATCGCTTTTTTCGAATCCGATTCCACAAAGTACGGTGTTCAGTTGCTGAATATGATCCGCTGCGATTTTCATAGCCTGGTCATACTCTTTGTGAGTTGTTTCTAAGGTCATCGAAAGCACCACCTGGTCGGGTCTTGTGGATACTTTACCGGTGCCCTTCACTGTAATCGTTCTATTCATTGAATTATTCCTCCTTGATTTCTATACAAAAATTATACCATTAGTTGAGGTTTCGTATAAATATAACCGGGGTGAAATGGGCAAGTTTGGGAATCATTTCCCCAACTGATGGCAGCAATCAAAAATCTATTGCGATTACTTCCGTTTGTGAATATACTATAGTTGAAAACTGTACCACTTGTCGCTTCGGGCGTATTGATATCAGCTTGATCAGATGTCACAGTGGTAGAGTTTTAAAAAAGACGTTACAGAGGAATTGAGACTTCGGATGTTCCGCATGAGCTCAAGGCAACCTCTGTAACATCTTTTGTTTTTAATGAAAGTTCCTCACCCTTCCCACCGCCGCATGTCCACGTATTTTGAAGTCCATGCGGGATCGTCATGATGGCTGTACTCACCCATCTGGCAGCCGTGGCACAGGTCGTCCGCCATTTCCAGAATGACATCTGCAAGTTCCAGATTTTTCTTCCATTTGTCCTCGATGGCATCGTATCCGGCAAGTGCGCCCACGATGTTTCCTGTGACCGCTCCGGTGGAATCACTGTCTCCCTTATGATTGACCGCCGTGATCACAGCCTTCGAAAAATCATCCTGATATTTCAGCGCGCAGTACAGAGCGATTCCCAATGTTTCCTCCGCAACCCAGCCTTCACCTAGCGCATGGATGTTCTCCAGATCATCGCCATTCTTCTGTTCTGAAAGGGAAACCGCAAGATCAATGATATCTACAAGCTCGGGTAAATGCTCATCTCCTGCAAAGACTCTGCATGCCGTATCCTTTGCCTCCAGAACCATCTCCTTAAGGCTCATTTCGGATGCAGATGCCAGGATCCTGCTCAGCACATGGCTAAGCACCGCAGCCGGCATATAGCCAAGAGAGTGGCTGTGCGTAATAGCTGCAAGCTGCGCTGCCATCAAATCAATCTCTTCGATCCCTGCGTGATAGTTTTCACCCAGTCTGTATTTCAACGCCACCGGAGCGATACGCATGATACCACCGCATCCTTTGCTGTCGTTGATCACAGCCTCTATAAAATCGTTCGTCCATTCTTCTTTTGCTCGCTGGTGCAAAGCCGACAGGCAGGTCCCTCCAGGCGCCCTCCGAGAGTACAGTTCCGGCACATCAAGAAGCCAGGAATACCCACCCTGTTCTGTGTAACGCTCATGACTGTTCACCGTTTCCTTCTCGGATTCCTGCGTCTTCAGCCAGTCCTGATAGGCATACGGCACATAGCTCTTCGGATCGCCGCCGATCCCGCGCAGACAAACTCTTGTCTCTCCCATCAGAATACCATTGGCTGTGAAAAGCGTCATCTGCGTATCATCGGAAATCAACGCCTTCCCATTTGTCAAATCGTATTCTGTAATACCCTTCGGTCCATACTGACCAAAAATCTCATTCTCCGATGAAAATTCGACCGCATATCCCAGGGCATCCCCGATTGCCCCGCCGATCAGACTTCCACGGATCTGATCTAAATGAACTTCCGCAGTACCTTGAAACATTTTCAAATTTTCTCTCCTCATACTCATGACCTCTTTCTGGTTTTACTATATAAATTATATCATGATTGAAAGCTTATACAAACACAGCCGAGGCAATTCGTACGAAACGGGGAATTGCTTCCCCAACTGATGCGGTTTACATATTCCTGACGGTTCCATACCTTGCGACAGCCAAAGTCGCTCGCAGCACTCTTTGCAAAAAATAAAAGAGAACCACCAAAGGCTCCCATGTTAATATCAACTTAATGTAACTCCAATTCAAATCATTAATTTAATTAATGATATTGCTTAATCCCTAAGTTCCATGTATACTCTACTCAAAAAAGCTTATCGGCGGACAAGGATGAGTTCTCGGGCCATGCCTGCGGGAACCCTTGATACCGAAAGCTTTTCTTTTTAATAACCTTCGAGCAGTTCCACCTCTTCATCATGGCCCGGCTCCAGTCCATACGAAAGAGCATTCGATACGATTCGAATTTTCTTCAATGTTCCTTGAAATAAAATCTGTTGAGACATTACAGTTTCTTCTTCAGCAATGTTTTCGTGATCCATTTTAAACGCCCCGCCTCTGTTTTTGATAGTTTTATAATACACCAAATAACTGTTGCAGCAAGCAAAACTTTGCTACTGGATTCTATCTTTTCCCATAAAAAATAGCTACACTCCTGCAGCCACCCCCAACATTTTCAGTTCCAGCATTTTACTCTTACTTCCGCACTTAAGGATGAAAATTTGTGAATTCCTGGAAGATTTTCATCCCCAACATATCAATTCATAGCCATAAGGATGATTCGTCCTGAAATCCACCTCTAAAAAGGCCAGTTTCATCGTTATCCTGCAGAATAGCATCCCGAAGGATAATTGCACCACTGCAAACCATACAACACTGGAACCGAACCAATAGACCTCAGCACTTCCAGCCATCAATTACCCCACATCTCTCAAAACGCAAGAAAAAACTCGAAGCGTTTGCTTCGAGTTTTTATTGGTGCGGATAAGAGGATTCGAACCTCCATGAAGTTGCCCTCACACGGACCTGAACCGTGCGCGTCTGCCAATTCCGCCATATCCGCAGGATTTTTTGTTTTCCTTGACGCGACTATTTTATTATACATCGTTTTGCGATTTTTGCAAGTGTTTTTTGAAACTTTTTTTGATTTTTTTCAATCTTTTTTTCACCGTTTTCTGTGCCCCTTGATTTTACAAGGGTTTGGAGGATTTTACCTATTCATTCAGAGTCACCCATATTTTCCAGATTAATACGGGCACGTATATTCTCCGAAATAATTTCCTCTCTGAATATCATCAGCCTTGTTGAACTCGTACTGCACCAGTGCCAGATTGATGATCTGAAATCCGAACAGCTGCAATACCAGATAAAGCACTCGCGTGTCCGTACTTCTATATTCCAGATAACGATTCTTCAGCATATCTGACTTTTCACCCAGCTTCCATGCCCAGTAGTAGCCATAGATCCCGAACGTGATCAGACTCAAAAGAAATGCGATCCCGCCGGACGTCTGGTTGGGATGACGGGTCATGCGGTTGATCTCGTTAGTCGCAACGATGAACCAGTAGATTTCATATATTCCGAATGTGATGATCGAAAACACGATGCACAGCGCAATGTTTCGTCTCATAGCGACCCCTGCTCCTTTCCTTTGCAGAAAGCTCTCAGAACCATAAAAATACAATGGGCAAGACGTAAGCCGGGTTCTGTATCTGACAATCATCTATCTTGGCTCCCTGTTGCCAGAAAGCTCATGCGACCTACCTCCCGGGCAGCGACGGGCCGCCGCTTTTGGTGCCCTATTTGGTCTTGCTCCGAATGGGGTTTACACGAGAAATATGTTACCATATCTCCCTGTGAGCTCTTACCTCACAATTTCAACCTTACCACGGCATTACCCGTTTCGGCGGAATGTTTCTGTTGCACTTTCCCTACAGTTACCTGCGCCGGACGTTATCCGGCATCCTCGCCCTGCGGAGCCCGGACTTTCCTCATACATCCCGAAGATGCACGCGATTGTCTGTCTTACCCAAAATATCCAATTAAAATTGCTCCTAGAAGTTTATATCACACAAACCACTTTTTGTAAAGCATATTCCCCATATTCCCGCAGAATTTCAACTATTTTCATTGCTTTTCTACTTCTATAGTGATATAATTCAAAAATACGCCTGTCATAGCGTATACGAGTACTTTTATCATTATTTACAAAAGTTTTTCAAGAACTTAAGGAGGAACAACAACAATGGAATTAGAAGCAATAAATGCTGGTATTCTTTCCATCGTGCCGCCTGTGGTCGCCATCGTATTAGCGCTGGTCACCAAAGAGGTGGTATTCTCCCTCGTGCTGGGTATTTTATCGGGTACTACGATCTATGCCTTTTCCACGGGGACCGGTATCGTTGGCGTCTTTGATACGACGACGCAGCTGATGGCCACCAAGCTGGGAGACAACACGACGATGATCATCTTCCTCTGCCTGCTGGGCATCCTGGTAGCGCTGGTAAACCGCGCAGGAGGCTCCCGGGCATACGGAGAATGGGCTGTAAAGAAGCTGAAGAGCAAACGTAGCGCGTCCGTCGCAACTGCTTTCCTGGGCATTCTGATCTTTATCGACGACTATTTTAACTGCCTGACGGTAGGTACGGTAATGCGTCCGGTGACTGACCGGTTCGATATGTCCCGGGAAAAGCTGGCCTACCTGATCGACGCGACGGCTGCACCGATCTGTATCATCGCACCGATCTCTTCGTGGGCGGCGTCGGTAATGTCCTATTATCCGGAATCAGCAACACACAGCGGAATGACGGCATTCCTTTCATCCATCCCGATGAACCTGTACGCCATCCTGACCATCTTTATGGTATTCTACATGGCCATCCGCAAAAACGGAGACTTCGGTCCGATGCTGAAAGCTGAAATGAATGCGACCAAGGGTATCCACGAAGGAAAGATGGAACAGGGTACAGCAGAAAAAGAATTTCTGGAGCAGCTGGAACACTCCAAGGGTAAGATCTGCGACCTGGTCGTACCGATCCTGTTCCTGATCGTAGCCTGCATCCTGTCCATGCTGTATGTAGGCGGATACTGGGGCGAAGAAAAGATGAGCCTCTTCGATGCGTTCGGAAACACAGACGCCGGTTCTGCACTGGCACTGGGCGCACTGGTTACGCTGATCTTCTCCTTCATCTATTTTATGATAAGAAGAGTCCTGACATTCCGTGACTTCTTCAAGTGCATCAACCCGGGCGTAAACTCCATGGTAGCGGCATGCATCATCCTGACGCTGGCATGGACCATCAGCGGCGTCTGCAGAGACCTGCTGTCCACAGGCCCTTATGTAGCACACTTAGTAGAAACTTCCGGCGTACCTGTAGGCATCCTTCCGGCTCTGATCTTCGTTGTAGCATGCTTCCTGTCCTTCTCGACTGGAACTGCATGGGGAACCTTCGGAATCCTGATTCCGATCATCATCTCCATCTGCGAAGCTGCAGCTCCGGAACTTCTGATCGTAACGCTGTCCGCTACACTGGCAGGTTCCGTATTCGGCGATCACACATCCCCGATCTCCGACACGACGATCCTGGCTTCCACTGGCGCACAGTGCAACCATCTGAAGCACGTTGGCACGCAGGTACCTTATGCCTGCACCGTAGCGGTATGCTGCCTCATCGGATATATCATTGCAGGCTTCACCGGCAAGCTGGGACTTGCTGCATGCACAGCCATCACACTGCCGTCCGCATTGATCCTGCTGGCGATCGCGCTCGTCGTGATGCGCAAGATCGCAGGTCCTGCAAAGTATCAGAAAGAGGTCGCTCAGGAATAACGCTGACGACCAGCAAACTCTTTACATAAGAATTGCATAAGAATAGAAAACCCGCTCGGGGAGCCTCTTGTTTTACCAAGATACCCCGAGCGGGTCTTTTTATCTGCAAAGACAAATCCGAAGGCTTTGCAGCTTCCTACACCTCCATCACCACATCGATATAAAAGATCTTGTCTTCGTGGGAGAATCTCGCTATTCCATTATATTTTTCCGCCGTGATCTCGATGGACGAAAGGCCGATACCGCTTCCTCCCCTGCGAGAAGACACGTACTTCCCATCTTTCTTCCGCGCCGTTTCTCCGTCAAAGCTGTTGGACGAAACGATGTACAGATCCCGGTCGTTTTTCAGCAGCACAGAAAGGGTATGAAACCGCTCCCCTGCATCCACATCGAGACACGCGTGATACACATTTTCCAGCAGATTCCCCAGCATACCGCAAAGGTCGTTGTCGGAGACTTTGCAGTCCTTTAGAGAAACCTCCCAGCGCAGCTTCACGCCGTTTTGTTTTAAGAGTGCCTCATAATAGTTGAGCAGTGCGTTGACCGGAGGATTGTGGCACCAGGACGTCACTTCATTTTTAGGAAGCGCCGGGAGAAAACTTTGCAGATAAGACTTTAAAGCCTCAATATCGTTTCTCTCCACCAGCTCCGCTATCGTGATGACCGACTGGCGGAAGTCATGCCTCTGCCGCGCCGATTCCTCTATGTACGTCTGCTGCGCCGCATACTGATGCTCCTGCATCTCCAGGATCCGCATCCGTTCCCGCTGCTCTCCGCTATGGATGTTTTCCACCGCCACAAAATAAAACATGATATAGAAGAGAATCATCAGGATAAACAGGACGCACAGCACGAACAAATACAGGAAAAAAAGACGTCCTACCGACATATTGCTGTAGTCCAGCGGCTGGATCACGAAATTGATCCCCAGAAAGATGGCCGGTGCCGGGAGCATAGCGTACCATACATTGGTGTGATTCATACGGTCCACCAGGCGGCTGCCGTACTGGCTCATAGCATGGGCCAGCGCAGTTACCGTCACGCAGCTGAAGATAAACTGAATGAATGTGGACATGAGACAGGCACACTCGATGGATTCATCCGGATGAACCTTCACATCCACCGCCACAGCGAAATCCGACATGAAAGACAGCAGTGCGATCGCCATAAAAAACACAGCAAGTTCTTCTGCCCGTCCACACTTCACCAACCTGTCATAGCAGAAAAAGCACAGCACCATGGCAGGAAAATAAATCATATTCACATCCCCGCCCAGGGCCGTTGCCAAAGCTGCCGCCAGGAGCACCAGCACCAGAATTCCTCCGCTGCAGATCGCAACGGTTTTCGCCTTCGAATACTTCAGCTGGTTTTTCATCGGCAAAAAGCAGAAAACCGCTGCCGGGAACAGATCCAGGAACTGAATAATATTGACTGCAAAAACCGTCATCATGGTCTGTTTCCTCCCCCTGTGCCCCTCCGGATCTTCGTGAATTCATAATCTCTCCATTTCTGCTTGAGCTGCGTCGCATTCCGCAGCGTGATGGGCACAGTCAGATCTCCGACCAGAGTGCAGTCTTTTTTCGTCAGCTCCAGGATATGATCCATGTTGCACAAAATCCCCCTGCTCACCTGTAAAAATCGCTTATCATGAGTCAGCTGGCTCGACAAGGCACTGTAATACATCCGTGGCCGGTATTCCTTCCCAGCCTTGTCATATACCTTCGTACAATGATTATCCGCATACAGACACACCACATCGGAATACGCCAGTCGAACTTCCATGTTCTCGAAAGGAAAGGAAAAATACTGTTCCTTATTAGGGATCACCTTCAGGGCGTCCTGAAGGCAGCGAGCGACCTTCTCCGCATCCGCAGGCTTTTCCAGATAATCGAACGCATGGCAGGAGAACGCATCTCCCATGTGCTCCCGGCTGGTCGTCAGGAAAATCAGCAGCACGTAATAGTCCATTTCCCGGATCTTCTCCGCCGTCTCCGTTCCGCTGATCCCGTCCATATAAATATCTAAAAATATGATATCATAGCTATGAGCTTCAAAGCGCTCCAGGAACTTCTCTCCGCTGGCATAGCTGTCCAGTTGATAGTGCAAATGATGCTGATTAGCAAACTCCTCGATCAGAGCCGCCATGCGACTTCGCACGTCTTGTATATCATCTACGATAGCAATTCGCATCTTCTACTCCTGTTCCTTCTATTGTCTACAGGATCTGTCCCAGCCAGAACGGATCCAGATCCACACCGGAGGCCAGCACTTCTGCACGTCCCGAAAGTTTCGGAGCTAGAAGAACCTGCATGGACTTCCCGAAGGCTTTCTCCGTGCCGTAATGTCCCGCATCGATGAGGCATATCCCATAGGACATTGCCTCCTGCGCCTCATGGTATTTCACATCGCCGGTCACAAAAACATCACAGCCCAGTTCCTTCGCCATGGGCAGCAGATCTGCACCTGCGCCGGTGCAAAGTCCAGCCTTGTGAAATTTCATTTCCGACAGTTCTATCTCATCTTCGCTGCCCGTGCCTGCTACTGCGATACGGATGGATTCCGGTCTGATGCCAAGTCCCATGCTCAGGCGTTCCACCAGCTGAGCGATGCTGACAGGCTGGCGAAATTCTCCACTTCTGCCGATATCCGCTTCCTTCATGGCCGCCGCCATCTTCGCCGGCGATTCAATCTTTTCTCCCGCCAGATTCCGCACGTTGGAAAGACCTAAAATCTCCGCCAGCACGTCATTATTTCCGTCCTTTGCCTTATCGAACGGCGTATGGCAGGAATAGACTGCGATATCGTCTCTGATCAGCTGACGAAGCAGTCTGCCTGTCATGTCCTCATCGGTCAGCTTTTTGATTCCGGAGAACAGCAGCGGATGATGGGTCACGATCATCTCACAACCCAGCTGTTTCGCTTCTTTTAAGACCGAAAAATCCAGATCCAGACAGGTCAGAACTTTTGTGACCGGCTGCTCAGGCGATCCGGCTTGAAATCCGCTGTTATCCCAGCTTTCCTGCAAAGCCTCCGGCGCGATTTCCTGTATCTTCGCAGCGATCTGCCCCGCAGTCATATTCTTGTTCTCATTTCGTTCCATCCTCTATCACTTCCCTCTCTCGAACCTGCCGCAGCAGACGTTTCAAATAATAGATATTGTCACACCGGATCTCTTCTGAGTTTCGGTTTCGTTCCTTCGACAGCATGATCTGTTCCAGAATCCCCTGCTCCTTCTCCAGCATGCGCTGCAGGAAGTCTTCTACCGGACCTCCCGCCGAAAGGATCCACGGCGGGATCTGATAAAAGATCTCCGGCCGCTGGTCCGCTTCCGTAATGTCCTCCAGAACCGGTCCTGCGATATCCACTTCAGCCTCATCGGCTTCACGAACCGGTCGATTTACATCGGCTCCCGGTGCCAGCACCGTGATGATCTCCGGGATGAAATTCCCTTCCTCCACCAGATCCTCATGGATGATCCGAAAGCCGTGGTCACACAGCCATTTTCGAAGCACACCCTGGCCGATCCGCGGCTGGAAGACAAACTTCCGAAAGGAGCATGTATGCTCCATATCCCGCTCTAAAAGCTCCGTAATCAGCTTCCCGCCAACTCCGGCTATCACAACAGCGTCAACCTCCCCGGGCTTGAGAACAGTCAGACCGTCGCCGGCACGAAAATCAGCTCGCGCGGCGCACTCTTCATATTCCCCGGTAAAATACCGGCTGCAGTTTTCCTCCGCCTTTGCCAGAGACGGCTCACTGATATCTGCCAGGATCACCTGCTCGCACTGGCCGCTCTGCAGCAGGAAAACAGGCAAAAAACCATGGTCGGTTCCGATGTCGGCCATGGTTTTTTCATTCTTTAATCGCTCTGCAATGATCTGCAGTCTGTCATTTAGCTTTATCATATTTCTATTCCTTGCTTACTCCAGATAGTCCTTTAATTTCTTGCTTCTGGTCGGGTGACGCAGCTTACGCAGTGCCTTCGCCTCGATCTGACGGATACGTTCTCTCGTAACATCGAACTTCTTGCCAACTTCTTCCAGCGTCCGCGCACGTCCATCTTCCAGACCAAACCGCAGCTTCAGAACTTTCTGTTCTCTCTCCGTCAGAGTGCCCAGCACGTCTACCAGCTGTTCCTTCAGCATGGAGAAAGCTGCCGCTTCTGCCGGCGCCGGTGCATCATCATCCGGAATAAAGTCTCCCAGATGGCTGTCTTCCTCTTCGCCGATCGGGGTTTCCAGAGAAACCGGCTCCTGGGCGATCTTCAGGATCTCACGCACCTTTTCTACCGAGATTCCCATCTCTTCTGCGATCTCATCCGGGGTCGGCTCACGGCCTTCCTCCTGCAGCAGCTGACGGGAAACGCGGATCAGTTTGTTGATGGTTTCCACCATGTGTACCGGGATACGGATGGTTCTCGCCTGATCTGCGATAGATCTTGTGATCGCCTGACGGATCCACCATGTCGCATAGGTACTGAATTTATATCCCTTGGTCCAGTCGAACTTGTCTACCGCCTTGATCAGGCCCAGGTTACCTTCCTGGATCAGATCCAGAAACAGCATGCCTCTGCCTACGTATTTTTTTGCGATGCTGACTACCAGACGCAGGTTTGCCTCACAAAGTTTCTGCTTGGCGTATTCGTCTCCGGCTTCCATTCTCTTGGCCAGATCGATTTCTTCCTGTGCCGTCAGAAGAGGGACTTTACCGATTTCTTTCAGGTACATACGAACCGGGTCGTCTACTGCAATGTTCTTGGAAATGGTCGCTTCCAGATCGATTTCCTTGGCTTCCGGGTTTTCTGCGATGACCGCATCCACCTCTGGATCATCCACGTCTTCATCGTCGATCTCCATCAGTTCCAGATCGTCCGGTTCACTCTCCATCACGATCTCGATGCCCTTGCCGATCAGCACTTCGTAGATTTCATCCATCTGATCCTTGTCCAGATCGACGTCGCCCAGACGGTTGGAAATGTCCGTATAGCTCAGTGTCTTCTTGCCTTTGCCGCCCGCTTTTTCCATCAGATCCTTGATCACCTGCTGCTTGGCTGCATCGTCCAGAACATTGCTCTCCGTATCGTTATTCTTTTCGATTTCTGCCTGCTTTGTTACTTTTTTCTTTTCCATATCGAAAGTTCCTTCCCCCTTCTAGTTTCTTCGTTTTTTCTGTATTTCCATCAACTGCTGTGTCAGTGCGATAATTTCCTCTTTATTTTCCTCTTCATCGGCCATTGAAAGCCGCATCAGGATCTCCTCTTCTTCCTTTTTCAGGAGCTGCGCCCGGATCGACCGGATACAGTCGTTGAATATCGTCTCCGCATTATCGTCGGAAATGGTATCCAGCTCGTCCCGTATTTTCTCCAGACACGTCTCCGCATCCTCTTCCAGAAAATCCTTCAATCGGTCGTAGTCCACGTGTCCGCTCTCCCTGTCCGTCTGCTGCAAAGCTCTGTAAAGGCTTCTGCCGGCGTCGCTGGCAAAGACCTGTCCCGCTACGTCAGCAGGCAGTTCCATGTATCTGGCGTCCCGCAGCATCAGCTTGATCAGATCCTGTTCCGTAATGCTCATGGCAGGACTCGTTTCCGCGCCAGGGTCCCCCGGTCCGTACCGGCTTTCACCGCGGTAACTGCCGCTCTGACCGTAACCCCCGTCATTTCTTCGCGATCCATCGTAAGGGGATCCGCCGCTTTCCTGACTAGTATTACCAGAATATTCAAATCTTATAGCACCCTCAGAAATGCCCATTTCTGTCGAAAGCTTCTTGATATAGATATCTGCTTCCACAGGGTTCATATCCTGCAGCACTCGAACAGCGTCGTGGATGAATTCCACCCGCTGCTGTTCATCGCTGGTGTCATACCGCTGCTTCACCATGTTCAGCTTGAAATCCCCATACGGAATAGCATGATCCGCCAGCTCCAGAAAGGCATTCCTGCCGTTTTTCTTGATGAATTCATCGGGATCCTTGCCGTCAGTCACCTTGAGCACCCGCGCCCGGCATCCTTCTCGATACAGGATGTCCAGCCCGCGAAATGCAGCATTCTGACCAGCCTGATCCGCATCGTATGACAGGATCACGTTCTTCGTGTATCGTTTGATCAGACGCGCCTGATTTTCCGTCAGCGCTGTCCCCAGCGAAGCAGATACGTTGCGAACGCCCGCCTGATACAGCGACACCACATCCATATAGCCTTCCACCAGGATGATGGCATCTTCCCGGCTCACATCTTTTCTCGTCAGGTTCAGGCCATAAAGGTTGTTTTTCTTCTGAAACACATCCGATTCCTGGGAATTGAGATATTTCGGTTCTCCCTCGCCGATGATCCGTCCACCGAATCCGATGACCTTACCCGCTGTGTTCATGATAGGGAAGATCACCCGGTTTCGAAATTTATCGAAACACCGATCCTTCGATTTTGAAATCAGTCCCAGCGAAAGCAGCTTGTCCTCGGAGATTCCTTTCTGTCGCAGATGGTCGTAGAGGCTTCTCCACTCTCCATCGGCATATCCGATCCCAAACCGGTTCATGGTATCCTCAGAAATGCCCCGGTTCTTCATGTATGTATACCCCGGATTGGCCCGTTCCCGCAACGCGCGAAAGAAAAACATGGCCGCCTGCCGGTTGATCTCATAGGATTCATCCTTATCCTTGCTGGTTCGAAACGCGCCTTCCAGAGAGATGCCGTATTCCTTAGCCAGCATCTCCACAGCCCCTTTGAAATCCAGGCTGTAGTACCGCTCCACGAAGCCGATCACATCACCTGTAGCGCCGCAGCCAAAACAAGTAAAAATCTGTTTTGTTTCCGATACAACAAAAGACGGTGTCTTTTCGTTGTGGAACGGACAAATTCCTTTATAATTGCTCCCGGCCTTTTTTAAGGGAACGATCCTGCCTACCACGTCAACAATATTACACCTGCTTTTGATCTCATCTACAATATTGTTTTGATTTCGACTGCTCACCCTGATATCCCTTCTGCATAGATAACGCGTTCTATGTATATATACGACAAAAAACGCCCGTTTCCTTTTTTCTTTTTTGGATTTTTTTAAAAAAGTTTTTCATACAGATTAACTGCATAACGGTCGGTCATCCCCGCCACATGATCCTTGGCCAGTTCTTCATCAGAGAATTCCCCCCGCATGGAAGCCAGCTCCTCTGGAAGCTTCTCAGGATGCTCGGTAAAATAGGTGAACAGCACCGTGATGATCGTTCGCACTTTACTCAGATCCTCTGCCTTTTTGACGTTTTGGTTAAGATACACGTTCTGGAACATATAACTTCTCAGCTCATTCATGGCTTCTGTCTTTTCCTCGCTCAGTCTGGCCTGCGGCTGCTCAAAGCTGTTTTCGATCATATCCCGCACCAGGGTGTCGATCCGCTTCTTGTGAGTATCTCCCAGCACCTTGATACATTCCTTTGGCAGATCTTCTGCCGTGATAATGCCGCTGCGAAGAGCGTCATCGATATCGTGATTGATGTAGGCGATCCGGTCGCTGACACGAACGATCTGTCCCTCCGGAGTGACCGGCAAAGCCTTGCCCGTATGACATAAAATACCGTCACGCACCTCGTATGTCAGATTCATGCCTCTGCGGGAGCTGCTCCCCGATTCCAGCACATCGACCACTCTCAGGCTCTGCTCGTTATGATGAAATCCGCCGGAATATATCTCGTTCAAAACCGCCTCTCCGCTGTGCCCGAACGGCGTATGACCCAGGTCGTGACCCATGGCGATGGCTTCCGCCAGATCTTCATTGAGTCCAGCCCCTCTGGCAATGGTCCTGGCGATCTGAGACACCTCGATGGTGTGGGTCAGACGCGTCCTGAAGTGATCTCCTTCCGGTGAAATGAACACCTGCGTTTTGTGCATCAGCCGCCGAAAGGCTTTCGAATGGATGATCCGGTCCCGGTCTCTTTGAAAGTCCGTCCGCACTGTGCACTGTTCCTCCGGGATCACCCGTCCCCGGCTCTCTGCCGCTTTCGTCCCATAGGCAGAAAGAACTGCAAATTCTCTTCGTTCTAAATCTTCTCTGGTAATCATGAATTTCTGCCTCCTCTCCCTTTATAATACCTATCTCAAACCCTCTTGTAAAGCGGTTTCCCACCGTTTTTGCGCGGTTTCACCCAGGTTTTTCGAAAGCTTTACAAAAGAATCAGCGGAGACGTTTCTCCACTCCCGATGCAAGCCTGGGATCCGCCTTTGCAAGAAGCGTCAGGACCCGTCTTTGCAGCTCCTCTTCCTGAAAGAACAGACTCTCTGCGACGGCCTCCGTCAGGTCTTTCTGCTCCTCCGGCGACAAAGAATCATAAAAATTCCCCGCCTGGATCATTTCCTTCATCTGCGAATTCCCCTTTCTGTTCCACCAGCTTTATGGGCATAGCCCACAAACGCAGAAAATTCATCCTCGCGCAAAGAGATCCCCGGACCCAGATAATCTGGTGAAAAGCAGATTTGTTCTGTATCTTCCTGCAATTCCAGCTCCGTCAGTTTCAGGATCCCGACTCGGACAGGAGGGAAGATTGCCTCGTTCCAGAGCACCGTACGCCTTTGGTATTCCGGATGAGTACTGTATCGAAAGTCCACGATCTGCACCCAGAGCTCATAGGCTGGAAACCGGCCATCCTCCACCGCACGCCGCAGATCATCTTCTGCCACATCGGGATCGAATCCCGATAAAAACTCCGCCAGCACGCGGTCTCCGACTCGCTGTGCCGCAAAGACTGTTCTATCGAGTTCCACCGGTTTCCACTGATACCGCACCAGAAAACGCTCTTTCTTCTCGTTGATCCACACGAAAGTATGTACCGAATACCAGGAACATATCCGATAGGACGCCGCCAGTCCTTCCACCGAAAACAGCCGCAAAGCGCAGTGCAGCGACTCCGGATGGTTCACCACAAAACGCCAGAATCTTTCTGGCTGGATCCCGTCGAACCAGGTCTTGCGGCGCAGCGCCTCCGCCAGCGCCGGAAAGTCGCGGCTCTTATTGATAAAAAACACCGGCAGGCTCGAACACACCACGTCATACTCGCCTGCCCCCGATCGAAACCGCACAGCGAACCCCTTGATATTCCGCCTGGTGTCCGCCGTTCCTCCATCGCCAAGCAGAGCCGAAAACCTGGCCCGCACCGCGAAGGACTGATCTGCCTCGCAGAAGATCTCCGCACAGGTATACTCCCGGAAAGAGCGATATGGCTTAAAATACCCCCGCATACCGATCCCCTTGCGGAACATCAGCCGCGGCCGCGGCAGCTCTCCCATCATCTGATGCAGCTGCTGCACCAATAAAAAATCTGTCATCAACACCACCTCACGGTAGTATATGCGACAGATCTTTTTTTGCCAGTTATTTTAATCCCGTCGGTTCCAATCCCGGGCCTACACACCCGTATGCCCAAAGCCGCCGCTGCCTCGCTCCGTCTCCGAAAGCTCCTCAGCAACAGTAAATTCCACCTTCTCGTAGCGAGCCGCTACCATCTGGGCCACGCGCTCCCCGTTATTGATCACAAACGGCTCGTCGCCCCAGTTGATCAACGCGATCTTCACTTCCCCGCGGTAATCGCTGTCGATGGTCCCGATGCCGTTGACCAGCCCGATCCCACGTTTGATGGCAAGGCCGCTTCTCGCCCGGATCTGTACTTCATAGCCTTCCGGGATCTCCAGATAGATCCCCGTCGGGATCAGCGCCCGCTGCCCCGGCAAAAGCTCCACAGGCTCCTCCAGATACGCCCGGATATCCATCCCGGCAGACCCTGCCGTCTCATATGCCGGTACGATCCCCGACTCCGATTTTATCTTAATTTCCATGTTTTACGATCCTTTCTAAATCAAAATCCTTGCCCGTCACAGCCGCGCCGCAGTACGACGAATAATCACCTATCATTTCAGCAGCCTCCCGGATATCTTCCCGCGTCACCTTGTCAAAGGAAGACAGTACTTCCTCCTCGGAATATACCCGATCCAGCAGCAGCTTGTTCTTGCCGATGGAGAACATCCGGCTGTTAACGCTTTCCAGACCGAAGATATAGGAGCTCTTCATCTGTTCCTTGGCCATGGCCAGCTCTTCCTCCGTCACGCCGCCTTCGCGCAGGGTATCCAGCTCGTAGTGAATTGCGTCCAGCGCCTCTTCCGTCTTTTCCGGAGATACGCCCGCATAGATGCTGAAAAATCCCCAGTAGCTGGAAAACAGATTCATGGAGCACACGGAATACGCCAGTCCCTTCTGCTCCCGGATATTCTGGAACAGGCGGGAACTCATGCTTCCCCCGAAAATGCTGTTGAGCAGCACGAACGTATAGTACCGCGGATCATCCAGCGCGATGCCCGGCGTTGCCAAACAAATGTGAGTCTGCTCGATGTCCCGTACTTTTACATTAAAGCTCTGCTGATACGGTTTCAGCTGTATTTCCTTCTTCGGTTTTTCCGCCCGCAGCGACGTCAGCCGGTCTTCAAAGATCGCCTCGATGGCTTCCTCGTCAAAATTCCCGGCGACCGCAACCACGATGCTGTCTCTCGCGTACATCTGATCCCGGTAATCCACCAGCTTGCTCCGGTCGATCCCTGCCAGGCTCTCCGGCGTTCCCAGGATGCTCCGACCCAGCGGATTGCCGCTTGCCACCAGCTCCGAAATGGTATCGTACACATCGTCATCCGGCGTATCCTTCACCATCTTGATCTCCTCGCAGATGACCTTGCGCTCCCGATCCATCTCCTCCTGATCGAATCTGGATCCCGTCAGCATATCCAGCAAGATCTCTGCACCCTTGCAGATATTGGACGACAGCGTCTTAATGTAATAGCACGTCGCCTCCTTGCCCGTAAACGCATTGAACACGCCGCCGATCTTATCCACGTCTTCTGCGATCTGCTTCGCCGTCCGGGTCTCCGTACCTTTAAACATCATGTGCTCGATAAAATGCGACACGCCCGAAACATCGTCCCACTCATCAGAAGCTCCCGCCTTGACCCAGATGCCAAGCGCCGCCGACTGCACACGCTCTGTTTTTTCCATGATCACTGTGGTTCCACAGTTAAGTTTTTTTATTGTAATCATACCGTTCTCGTCCTTTCATACCCTGTTATTTTACCACATTCCGCGAAAAATTTGTGATGAACCGCCGAAGATTTCACCGAATCTGCCGACTCTTTTCCAGCAAAGCCTCCCGCTCGTTGGAGACCTCCTCGTCTATGACCCATTCCAGCAGCTGATCCAGGATCCTTCCCAGCTCCGGCCCCGCAGCCACGCCGTCGTTTATCAAATCTCTTCCATCGATGTTCAGGTCTTTTCGCGAAAAACACTGCTCTTCCCTCACGATTTCATCGATGACTCTTTCGATTCTGCAAAGCTGGCTTCGCCAGTGCGGCAAGCCGCCTTCTTCGTTTTTGGATTTCTGTCCGCTCAGATCGGCGGTCCGGATCATGAGCAGCATTCGGCAGTCTTCCAGACCAAACTTGTGCAGGCGCCGCTTTAAGAAGCGGCGATCTTCCTGCCATTCGATGCCGTGATATTTCACCAGCATACCCACCCTCCGGATCGTCTCTCCATCGGATTTCAGCCTGTGAAGGATCCGCCTGCACAGAGCGCCGCTGACGCTTTCATGACGATAAAAATGCCCAACGCCCTCTTCATCTTCTAAATAGACCTCCGGCTTGCCGATATCATGCAGCAGCATGGCCATCACCAGATCCCGCCGGTCCTTTGCAGAGAGTCCAGCGTCCTCCGCCAGCCTGCCGGCAGCCTCCACCGACCGTAGCGTATGCTCCAGCACGTCGAAATCGTGATGAGGATTGTTTTGCTGGAAGCCCTTTAACGGCGCCAGCTCCGGGATCACCGTGCACCAGACGGGAAAAAACTCCCGCAAAATCTTTGCAGCATCCCTGCCCACTAAAGTCTTGCAGAATTCCTTAAAGATCCGCTCAACGGAGATACACCCCAGAAGCTCCCGCTGCGCCAGCAGAGCCTTTGCAGTATCTTCTTCGATGGCAAAGCCCAGCACCGACGCGAATCGCAAGGCTCGCAGGATCCGCAGAGGGTCTTCGTCGAACCGCTCAATAGGATTCCCAACCGCCCGGATAATATTATTTTTCAGATCCTCCTGACCTCCGAAAGGATCTTCCAGATGGCCGCGACAGTCCATGGCCATGGCGTTGATGGTAAAATCCCGCCGTTTCAGATCCTCCCGCAGCGACCGGACGAAAGTCACCTGATCCGGATGGCGGTGATCCGTGTACTTTCCTTCCGTTCGGTAGGTCGTCACCTCCGCCATCTGCGGCTTCACCGTCACCGTGCCGTGAGCCAGACCCGTTTCGATGATATTTTCTGCACCAAAAACAGCCGTCACTTCCTGGGGCGTGGCGTTGGTGGTGATGTCGATGTCATCGCAGAGCTTTCCCCGCAGAGCGTCCCGGACGCAGCCGCCCACAAACCAGGCCTCCCATCCGTGCTCTTCCATCTGACGCAGCACCTGCTGCTCTTTTTCATACTGTTTCATAAGAATCTCCATGAGCTGCTCCTTTTCCTGCAAGCATTGTAACACAGATCGCCCCTTCTTCATATACTACAGCGAATGATAAGGAGGTTAACTTATGAACTGTTTTGGTACATCGAACACAGGAGCAGGCGGCTGCTGCAATGCCAACACGCTCTGCTCGTTCAACGGTAATCTGGACGATGTGGTCTCCACCCCGATCTACGTGCAGAGCGTCTACGACGCCGTTCGCTTCCATATGAACGGTATGAAAACCGTGCAGAATCTCAGGTTCACACCGGCGCTGCCGTGCGGCTGCACCATCAGCCGCGTCAAGGAGATCCGCTGCAAGAAGATCTTCGACCCGTCTCAGGCAAATGACTGCGACAACCTGACCATCGACATGGAAACCGGCATTTCCGGCGCAACTTTTTTAAACGACTGCAAAGGTCTCGTCGAGACCATCGGTCCTGACGGCGTTCCATCGGAGAAAATCATCTTCGCCGATACATCCCACTGTGATGAGGAAGGCAGAGGTATGCCGATCTTCGGGACCCAGAACGTCCGGATGTGGGGCAATATCATCGTTTACCTGGATCTGTGCATCTGCGACAGCTGCGGCAGAGAAAGCAGCATGACCTGCTGCGCCGAGGTGAACATCGCAAGCCCTTCTCACCCGCTGGTACTTACCAATTTCTTCGAACTCTGCATGCCGAGCACGGGCAATTCCGCTTTCCTGCCGCGCCTGACGGAGCTTTGCAATTCCGGCTTCACCTGCCGTCTGGCTACCAACAATGCCGGCAGAGACCTGTGCGTCAGCCCGAACGGAGAAATTTCCGCCAACCTGATCGTAGGCATCTGCGTCACCATGGAAAAGAAGATCACCGTTCCGGTGCAGCTCTGCGTGCTGTGCACCGGATTCGCCGAAGCGCCGCTGCAGGAAAATACATCGGATCTGATCTCCTGTCCGGGACTGTTTCCTGAACGAACTGATGCAGGAAGTCAGGCCGCTCGCCAGGGAGGCGATCCAGGCTCTCGCCCTTCGCTCCCAGGCTATGATCCATGCGGCGTGCAGCAAGGCGACGACGGCAGCTGCGGCTGCGGTGATTTCCCGCCGCAGACGTGCCGCTAAGGTATGTACGCCATCCAGTACGATTCCCGCCTGCTCCCTGTCCCATCAAAGATTCCACGGGTAGCATCGCCGCCGTAATACCGGAGCATATGAAAAAGGATCGCATTTGCGATCCTTTTTCATGCTTTTGATTGTTATTTGTTATAGTCTATGTGATCTTAGAAATCTACTTCCGTGTCGTAATAGCAGCACTTGAGCAGCTTCTCCATTTCTTCCTGGGTAGGGATCCTAGGATTGGAGCCTGTGCAGGCGTCTGCGATAGCGTTCTTCGCTACTTCCGGCAGACGTTCCAGGAATACGTCTTCCGGAACAAATCCTTCTTCCGTCGGGTAGCTGTCTTTTCCGTAATGCTTGATGCAGTGCGGAATGTTCAGCTCATCGTTCATGCCCCGCAGATACTTGATCAGCAGATCTACCTTTTCGTCGTCAGTAGAGCCGCCCAGCTTCATAAAGTCAGCGATCTTGCCGTATCTCTTCTTCGCTGTCTCGTCCTTTGCATTAAAGGCGATGACCTTCGGCAGATACATGGCGTTGGCAGCGCCGTGAATGATGTGAGCGCCGTAATCTGCATATGCAGCCCCTGTCTTGTGGGCCATAGAGTGAACGATTCCCAGCAGTGCATTGGAGAACGCCATACCGGCCAGACACTGAGCGTGGTGCATGCTGTGGCGCTTTGCCATATCTCCATTGTAGGACGGGATCAAATCCGACTGGATCATCTCGATGGCATGAAGTGCAAGCGGATCGGTAAAGTCACAGTTTGCCGTGGAAACATATGCTTCGATAGCGTGGGTCATAGCATCCATACCGGTGTGAGCCACCAGCTTCTGCGGCATGGTCTCCGCCAGTGCCGGATCGACAATGGCAACGTCCGGGGTGATCTCAAAATCAGCGATCGGATATTTGATGCCTTTCTCATAATCCGTGATGATGGAAAAGGCTGTAACTTCTGTCGCAGTACCGGATGTGGAAGAGATGGCACAGAAATGAGCTTTCTTCCGAAGTGGCGGGATGCCGAACACCTTGCACATGTCCTCAAAGGTGATATCCGGATATTCGTACTTGATCCACATCGCTTTGGCTGCATCGATCGGAGATCCTCCGCCGATGGCCACGATCCAGTCCGGCTCGAATTTCAACATTTCCTCTGCTCCTCGCATCACGGTCTCTACCGATGGATCCGGTTCGATCCCCTCGAAGAGTTTGACTTCCATACCGGCTTCCTTCAGATAAGCTTCCACCTTATCCAGAAAACCGAACCGTTTCATCGATCCGCCCCCAACACAGATCATCGCTTTCTTGCCGGTAAATGTTTTCAGTGCCTCCAGAGCACCCTCTCCATGATATACGTCTCTTGGTAATGTAAATCTTGCCATAACCAGACTCCTTTCTCTAATCAGACCAATAAGTTATATGTTGTAATTATGTTGAAAAATGTATGTTAGAAAAGATCATTTTCAAAGATTCCCAGGTCCTTGAAAATTGCCTTTTCTTAACTTTGTTAAAATTATAACACTCATGCATACAGGATGCAAGTGGGAATCCTGTATTTTTTTCAGTGCAATAATACCCCCGTATATGCTTCTGTTTCCACATAATGAAAAAAGAACCGCTCTTTGCGATCCCCTTTTCGTGCCGTTTAAGTTGTTAGAATCGAGTGTGATCCCGTTCCCCTTTTATAGGACAGTTATGAATGTTTTCCCTTGACTTTGTGAAAAGTATAACACCTTTTCACAAAGATTGCAAGTCTGAATTTTATATTTTTTCAGAATATATTGTATTTATTTCCGCACAATCCCATAGAAAAACAGCTCTCTGCTGCAAAAAGTATTCTTTGCAGACAAAGAGCTGTTGTTATTATTTTATGAAAATCTATCCTGTTATCAGAAGAACAGATGCATTGCGATAGACGCCATCGGGATCGCTACGATCGTTCTTTCAAGGAAGCATACCAGCAGTTCCCAGAACTTGATCGGCGACTTGGTAGCCAGCATGACTGTTGCCGTCTCCGAGAAGAAGATGATCTGTACCATGGAAACCAGACATACGAACACGCGAGCCTGATAACCAATGGCTACGGTAGCAGCCGTGCCGTTCATAACCAGAACAGGCAGGAACATTTCAGCCAGACCAACCGGCATGGACGGTGCGATCGCTGCAGCATCCGGCACCTGACAAACCATCAGGATCGGCTGGAAAATGTAGCCCAGCCATGTGAAGATCGGCGTATATTCCGCGATGATCATAGCCGATACGCCGATAGCTGAGATCATGGTCAGCACCTGCGGCATGATCACAACGCTGTCCTTTAAGCTGAGACCGATGTCCTTCGGAACACCTCTTGCGATAGCGGCACGCTTCACCGCTCTGCGGCAGCCTGTTGGAATCGTCTTGGAAGTATATTTTACTTCGCCCTTCCGGTCTTCCGGCGTCTGTTCCTTGCCATTGTAGAACACGTCTTTCTTCCAGCGGATCGGCGGGATGCGCACCATGATGATCTCAACAAGGAATACCATGATGAAGCTGATGAAGTATACCTTTGCAAAGTCCTTTCCGCAGCCTGCCGTCTCGATCACCAGTCCGGCGAAACCGATGCTGACCGCCGAGAATCCGGTCATGATAGCAACCATTTCCTTTTCTGTGTAGACGTTGTTCTTCCACAGACGGTTGGTGATGAGAACGCCCAGGGAGGACGAACTTACGAAGGATGCCGTAGCGTCCAGAGCAGCCTTTCCAGGAACCTTGAACAGCGGACGCATCAGAGGCTCCAGCAGAACGCCGACGATTTCCAGAACGCCGTAGTTCAGCAGGAACGGCATGAAAATCGCTCCGATGATGATAATACCGAATACGCCCTTGCACACAGGCGGGATCACGTTGCCGCCCGTCATATCGCCGACGATCATTTCCGGCGCATTGACGCCTGCCGTCAGCCAGAGACTGTACACCAGCACATAGAAGAATCCCAGTGCAAACAGCACCGTGTGCACCACATTATCATTAGAGTACACATCAAGCAATATATTTGAATGCTTTCCCTTATCGATATATTTACAGTAAACGTGCAGAACGAAGTTCAGCCCGATGAGAACCACCAGGATCCAGTATACGGCCTGACCAAACAGGTTCAGGAAGCTGTTGTACAGGAAGCTGAATACCGTTTCTGAACTCCCATCGGCATGAGTGACAGAGCCGAAGAATACAACAATGCCTATGATACTGCATACCAGAAACAGGATCAGCCCCTTGACCGTCTTGCTTCTGCTCAGCTTTATCTCATCCAGTTCTGCGGACTGCATATCCGGATCATCGATGAGATCCTTAACATTTAAATTTAAATTTTCCATAATTCCCTCTCTTATTCGTGTCCTGCGGACGATGTATTACTTCGCCTGCTTCTTTGCAGCCAGAATCGAAAGGTATTCAAATACGATGTTTGCTGCCAGATATGCGGTCGTTTCACCAGCTGTGTCGTATGCCGGCAGAACCTCTACGATATCGAATCCAACGAAGTTGAGATCCTTGATGCTTCTTACCAGATTCAGAGATTCGTAGGAAGTGAATCCGCCAACTTCCGGCGTACCTGTTCCAGGTGCATAAGCCGGGTCAACGAAGTCGATATCGAATGTCAGGAAGCAAGGAGTATCGCCAACGCGGTTGTAGATTTCCTTAATCAGAGCTTCAAAGCCCATTTCACGAACCTTGTGAGCCGGGATCAGTTCCATGCCCAGTTCTGCAGCCATCTTGTGCTCGTCCGGATCGTACAGAGATCCTCTCATTCCGATCTGAATGGAGTGAGCCGGGTCGATCAGACCTTCTTCTAAAGCACGGCGGAACGGTGTTCCGTGGTTATACTTCTGACCAAATACCTCATCGCAAAGATCCGAGTGGGAATCAAAGTGAACAAGAGCTACTTTGCCGTGTTTTTTCGCTACCGCACGCAGCTCAGCCAGCGTGATGGAGTGGTCTCCGCCCAGGATGATCGGAATAGCACCTTTCTCACAGATAGCGCTTACGCCTTCTTCGATGGCGTCGTAAGTCGGGTGAATGTATCCCGGCGTTACGTTAAAGTCTCCCAGGTCAGCTCCCTTCAGGCTGTCCATGATGTTTACCTGCAGAATAACATTGTTCGGTTTCATCATAGCAGAAATGCTGCGGATCGCTGCCGGACCGAAACGGGATCCGGAACGGAAAGAACTTGCTGTATCAAATGGAGCTCCTGCGATTGCGAAGTCCAGACCCTCTGCGGAATCCAGTCTAGGCATTCTCATAAAAGTCCCCATATTGCAGAAACGCGGTGACGATAATGCACTTGCCGGCTGTTTAACATTCATTGTAAAATCCTCCTTACCTTACACTCATGTGCTTGCTCTTGCAAACATCTTTATTGTAGTATACAATTTCTTTATGCGGCGATTTACGAGTTTCTTCGACTCGTTTCGCCCTTTGATGCACACATTGTAGCACAAGAACAGGGTGTTGTAGTTATTCCGCTTTCCAATACGGTATATGATTTCTCATATACCGATGTATTCTGAAATATACTACTTTATTCTGAAATTTATACCTTGACCAGATCACAGCAGGAGAACAGTTATGAATCTAAACTCTTTTTTATACGTCGCCGAAATCGAGCGCTGCGGTTCCATTAACAGGGCTGCGCAGAATCTGTACACCTCTCAGTCCAACCTGAGCACCGCCCTCAAATCCTTGGAAGAAGAGCTGGGATACCCGGTGTTTAAACGTACTAGTAACGGCAGCGTTCCCACTCCGGAAGGCTACCTTTTTATCCAGTCTGCAAAGGCAATTCTTGCAGAAATAGAAAAAATAAAGGGGATTCCTCTCCGTGTCGGCATCGGCGATACCATCTCTATCACCTGTAACTGGTCGGCTCAGATCCTCCAGAGCCTGGTGGATTTTAAAGAACAGGATCACCCGGAAACCCACGATACCTACCGGGAAACCAGTATCCGGCAGAACTTCGAATGCATCTATGAAAATCAGTACCGGCTGTCCATCATCGACTGCTTCCATTCTCTCAGTGAAATGTACCAGGAGCGCGCTGCAAATACCAATCTGGAAGCGGTAGTCATGAAGGAATGTGTCCCTGCCGTCGCCCTCATGTCCCATCACCATCCACTGGCCCGGCAGGAAAGCGTCACCATGAAAGAAATCTACTCCTATCCTCTGGTTCTTTTCGAGGACTACCAGGATCCGGAACAGCACCGGCTTCTTCGCCTCCAGCCCCGCCAGCAGATTCTTTACCTCTTCGACCGCGGCAGCCTTCTGGACGTCGTGCAGACCAGCAACAGCATTTCCATACTCAAAAAAAACACGTATGTGGATTCGGATCAATACGGAATCGCCGAACTCCCCATACGCGACTGTCCAGACAGCTATGATATTGTCATGTTAAAACGCAGCTACTACCAGATGAATCGTCGGGAAGAAGCTTTTATCCGCTACCTGCAGGCGCAGCTTTAGTGGTCGTCCATCCACTTCCACTCCGCCCAGCGATTTTCCCAGTCTCCTGCAAAGTCTTTCAAACTCTGAGACTGGGATGGCTGCGATTCTTCCTCCCATTCCGACTCCTCATCCTCCCAGTCGGAATCCAGGTCAAGCTCAAGATCAAGATCCAGACTATCGTCAAATTCTTCATCAGGATCACCTTCATCGTCAAGATCCAGGTCAAACTCTCCATTGAGTTCTTCCTCCTCTTCTGCCTCATCCAGTTCAAAAAGCTCGTCGCCTTCCGGATCGAGAATATCGTTCCCGATCCCCTCAATTTCTTCAAAAATACCCCGTTTTTGTTCTTCCATCATAATACTCACCTTACTTCCATGGCCTGTTTTTCTTATCCCAGTCTCTTTCCTTCCAATAAGAATAATCCGGTTCCATCGGCGCCACATGAGCGTGCATGAACCGCATGGCATGGAACCAGATTCGCCCGTTCAGGCTCGGAGTTCTCGGATCTTTATTTCGCACTATTTTATCTGCCAGACGATCGGTACTCCGATCGATTTTCTCTCGAATCTTCTGCGGGATTTCGTCAGGCCCCATGGCTCGGACTGCAACACCCATCTTGTAAATTTTAGGCACACCCCAAAACCGCAAACTGTCCGCCATATCCCGGTTGGTACTTTTCATGCCGGCTCCTGCTGCTGTGCTGACACAGACACTTTGCTTATGAAACATGCATTCTTTCGGTCGATGCACCATCCACTGCGTCCCGTAATGATCCAGCAGCGCCTTCATCTGCCCTGTCGCATGATATACATAGACCGGACTTGCCAGGATAATCAGATCAGCCCATTCCAGACTCTCGGTGATAGGCTGCAGCTTTTCATGATGCGGGCATCGGCTCAGCTCCGTCCGAAAGCAGGTCCCGCATCCAATACACGGTTCATCAAAATCCCGCGGCAGAAAAAACTCCCGAATTTCCCCGCCATCTCGCTGGATGACCTTCTCTGCCAGATCCCGTGCGATCATCCGCGTGCTTCCCTTATGATTTTGTCCATTTATGATCACGATCCGCATGATTTGTACCTCCACAATCTTAATGCCCCCTGTTTCCTCCATATTTCCAGAATAACAGCCCCGATGGATGAAACATCATCGCCTCAATTCGCTCTCCATATCATTAATTATAGTATTATCCCGTCTAATTGTAAATCTCAATACAAATTCTAATCGCATGATAAGGAAGTGGTGATAATTTCTACATATGAAGAATTTGCAATTATGCTTGGCGTTGCCATGCTGATTGTTGAAATTATAAGGATAGAAAGAAAAAAGTAACCGCCCTTGCCCTAGTTCGGTTACTTTAAAACTGATCTTCGGCTAACCGCTTATCGTCAGCTCATTTCTATAATCATTATATGCTAAAATTTTTCCCTTGCAACTGTTTCATATAAAAAACTCCTCCCATCCATCGAGCTTCTACCCAATAAATAAGAGGAGTTTATTGCTATAGACTTGCGAAGTTTATCGCTTTTCGCTGTCCGCATCCATAAGTAGATGCCAACTAATTCCCGGATTTATCGCTGTCTGAAATCCTGTAAACCCGCATCGTTACTGTCTTTAGCCAGTCTTTCTCTCCAAACGGAGCTTGTCAGCGATGATGGCAATGAACTCCGAGTTGGTCGGCTTGCCCTTGTCGTGCTGGACCGTATAGCCGAAAAGGTCGTTGATGGTTTCCAGCCTTCCCCGGTTCCACGCCACCTCTATGGCATGACGGATCGCCCGCTCCACACGGCTCGGCGTGGTATGATTGTTCTGCGCGATGGCCGGATACAGCTCCTTGGTGACGGCACCCAGAAGCTCCATATCTTCCACAACCATCAAGATGGCATCCCGCAGATACTGATATCCTTTGATGTGAGCAGGAACACCCACTTCATGAATGATATTCGTGATCTCGATTTCCAGATCTTTCTCCCCGCCATCACTTCTGCCGGCCAGGATCGCCTTCGCATACTGCATCTTTCCCTGCTCCGTCTCATCGTTTCCAGCCAGCTGATTGATCCGCTTCATCAGAATATCAAGATTGAACGGCTTGACGATATAATACTCTGCGCCTAGACCGATTGCCTTCTGCGTGATCTGTTCCTGCCCGACGGCAGACAACACGATAGTTCTCGGATACTGCTCCAGTTCCAGATCATTGATACCTTCCAGCACGCCCAGACCGTCCATATGCGGCATGACCATATCCAGAATCAGTATATCCGGCTGCTTTCTGCGTATGTATTCCAGTGTCTTTAAACCGTCGTGACAGACAAAAGCCACTTCGATTTCCTCATACTCTGCAAAATAGTCCGTCAGAATCTCACAAAACTCTCTGTTATCATCAGCGATTCCCAGTGTTATTTTCTTCATGGATCTTCCCTCCCCGTTGCTTTTCTACACTAGTATATTGTAACTGCTTTCAAATCTCGATCCAATCCTACCTTTCATACAACTTTCATCAGCATACGACACCATCCGACATCACTGTAAGCGTACCATAAAATCCGTCCCGGTAACATCACCCGAAGAAAATCCACTACCCCCAATAAGTATCCTAACCGGTTTTGCTATTGACATATTAGACATATGTCTGTTATAATTCTCATGTAGAATAAAGCAGATTATTTTGATTTTATTTCTTCAACCAGGAAAATTTGAAAAAGGAACGTCTACAATGGGAAAAGACAACATCAAAGAAGATCTGAGGATCCGGAAAACCAGAGCGGCTATCAAAGACGCCCTCTATGAACTGACCCGTGAGAAAACATATCAGGAGATTTCCGTCATGGATATCGCCCAGCGCGCTATGATCAACCGGAGCACCTTCTACCTGCACTATAAAGACAAGGACGCCCTTCTGGACGCCCTGGCGCAGGAAGTTCTGGAAGATATGAACCCTATCGCCGACGCTATTTCCGAGGAAAACCTGCGTAACTGTGCGAAGACAGGCGCGCCGTTTCCTCATTTCATCCAGATTTTAACCTATATTAGGGAAAACCCGGCGTTCTTCCAGCTGATTCTCGGCAGCAATAAAAAAGGGAGTTTCTATCTCGAACTGTCACAGGAATTCTCCCCGAAAGTCGCCCGCGCTCTGCAAGGCTTCAAACCGGACGCCATTGCCCGCACCTACGGTCCCGTTGCCCTGATCAATGCCCTCAGCGGCATCCTTCGCAAATGGATCAAAAACGGCATGGTGGAAGAACCTGAACAGCTCGCCGCTCTCATAACCCGCGTGTCGCTGGCCGTCATGGCCATTGACCATATATAACCGTAATTCATACCTATTCCTTACACATATGAATTCCAGAAAAACCGGTACGCCACTGTACCGGTTTTTCTACGTCTGTCTCCTGCAAAGACTTCTCCCATCAGCTTTCTCGCGGCAGGGAGCAACCCTGCCGCAGTCAGCGCCTACTCGAGCTTTGCAGATTCCTCCAGCATCCATTCGATGAAAATAGCGTAGCCCCGCTTCGCATCATTGACGAAAACATGGGTCACCGCGCCTACGATCCGCCCGTTTTGAATAATCGGAGAACCGCTCATCCCCTGAACGATGCCGCCGCTTTCTTTAATCAGCGCAGGATCCGTCACCTTGATGACCATTCCCTTGTCATCCGGCTTTCGCTGCCGTTCTATCTTCTCGATCTCGATCTCAAACTTTTCGATTTTATTGTCCCCCAGCGTGGACAGAATATAAGCCTTGCCCTTCTCCACCTGATCCTGAGACCCGACCGGAATCGGATCGCTGTAAAGCGGGTTGGAAATTGCCTTTGCAGCCGTCCCAAATACGCCAAAGTTGCAGTTTTTCTGCAGCGTCCCCAGAGGATCGCTGGTGTGATAAAAGATCCCGCGGATCTCCCCCGGACTTCCATCGCGGCCTTCTTTCACCTCCTGCACCTGAGACTGCAGCAGCTGCCCGGATTCCACCGGCAGGATAGAATTGGACTCCACATCCACGATCCCGTGTCCCAGCGCTCCAAATGTATTATTGGCAGGATCGTAGTATGTCAGCGTACCGATCCCCGCCGTCTTATCCTTGACCCAGATCCCCAGTTTGTAAAGGCCGTCTGATTTTGCCTTCACCGGCTTGACGGTCACCAAGAGCTTTTGCCGGTTCCGCTTCACTTTCAGCTTCACCGTGGACTGGATCTTGTTGACCAGCGTCTGGACCTCATCTGCACTGTAAACCTCCGTTCCATTGATGGAAAGGATCCTATCGCCGATCTGCAGCCCGCTCAAAAGCCCCGGATTGATTTTTTCCCCGTCAGCGGATACGATTTCCTCCAGTCCTACCACCAGAACGCCGCGCACGTCCATCCGTACCCCCACTGACTGACCGCCCGGCACCAGCACTCGTTCCGTAACTACAGACACGTTAGCCTGACTGCCGCCGCCCGGAAAAAAATGTCCCGCTGCTGCAATGGTCAGTAAAAGCCCGCAGAGGATCAGCCCGCTTTTTTTCACGGCACTTTTCATGGATTTCCCCCTAGCTATCGAAATTTTCCAGGAACTCATCCAGTTCCTCTCTGGTTTCTTTTGTAATTCCTTTGGAGAACATTTTCTGATCCGTTTCCGAAAGCAGATCAAAAGGAATGGATGTGATCAGATACAGAGATTTTTCTTCTCCCTGACATTCAAACACCTTGACCACTCCATCCACTTCCTTAATGAAATAGGTCGTCTGATCTTCCTCCGCCGCGCCGCCGGAACTCTGATCTTCTCTGCCCGCTTCGCGCTTATCCCCTCTTTCGCTGTCTGTCTGAGAAGACTCTACTTTCACCTTGTTAGCAGCCTCCTCCGATCCGTTTTTATCCACTACTGTTTTGTAATTCAACCAGATCCCGAACGTCATGAGACCCACAGCCAGCGCCGCTAAGATCACCTGGTTCCGCAGTTTTTTTCTTCTCGTATCTCTGAACATATTTTTCACCTCTACGGATAGTATGAGCACGAAAATCCGCCCTTATACCGTTCCCGAGGCTTTTTCCTGTCACATCTGCTGTATTTTTGCGATCAGTTCCTGCTTCGTTTTTTCGATCGCTGCAAAGTCCATATATGGGATGTAATAGCTTTCCAGTTCATCGTGGATCTGCCGCGTTTTGCGAAGAACTTCCAGAGCCTTCGACAGATCTTCCTGAACGCCATGACTCAGATCCATACGCAGTTCAGCCAAAAGAGGATCCTCCTCCGCTGCCGGATCGATCCGGATCTCCATCCGCTTCTGCCCCGATTCGCCTGCACCGGCAGTATGATACTCGTTGCAGCTGATGATCGCCAGGCCTGCGTCCGGCACCAGGATATGTTCCAGCTTCTTTGCAGGATCCATCGGACAATAATACGTTTCCAGATCAAAGCCTGCATCCAGCAGCCTCTGTGCAGCCGGGCACAGAAGCAACTGTACTGGAAACCCCGCCGGAACGTAAAGCAAAATCACCTTTTCCATGCCCTGGATCAGCGTATCCAGCCCGCTCTTGATTCCATCCGGCGTGATCGCCCCTGCAAAAGCCCGTTTTTCATGCCCCGGTCTTTGCGGACCTCCCAGTGCGCTGTCCCGATTTCGCCGCGACTCCGTCCGGCGCACCGCAAGAACTGAGCTTAGTTTCGTCTGCAGGATCTGCTTTGCATCAAAAATACCTTCTTCCCCCGTCATGCGCTGCAGCACATCGCTTAAAAATTCGCTCCGTTTTCCCGCCGCCGCCAGATAGCCGTATACCAGCTGGAACATGGCCGCCGTTTTTTCATTGCAGGCGATGATTTCCTTCCTGTGTGAACGGATGCCTTCTTCATCCCAGTATGCGCCCAGATTCAGGATTTCATCCACGGCGCCGGGATTTTTCGGATCGACGATATGAGGCGCTGTCCCATCCAGCAGCACCACGTTTCTTTTTCGCAGTACAACACCGTCCAGCGAATCCGGATCCGAGGAACACCACAGATAATCCACGTCCTCCCCCTGCTCCGAAAAATGCCGGCCAACTCCCTTCATCAGCGTTGATTTTCCAGTCCCGGGTCCCCCTTTGATACAAAAAATTTTTTCTGCTTTCCTTTGGGGCAAAATGTCGTTATAATAGGAGTAGAACCCTTGAGGTGTGTTGCCTCCTGGGAATATGTTTCTAATATGACCTTTCATATGCACCTCCTTCCTGTTATAATATGCCGCTGTGCCCCTGGAGTGTTCCTGTGATCGGTTGCATGTTATGTCGTAAGAAAACAAAGGAGTCCATTCATGAAAACAAAATCAGCTAAAAAGACCAACGCCGTTTCTGTGATCTGTTTCATTCTGGCGGTGATCTTCTTTCTTTACGGGATCTATATGGTCCTCTCTGCAGTCGATTACATTCGGAGCTACGAAAGCACCGGACTCATCAATACACAAAACGTTTTACAGTACGTCGTAACATCTTCGGCGTCCTATTTTGGATTTGCATTCCTGTTCTTCGCTGCGGGATACGCCATCCGGATGCTGGTGCAGATGAAACCGGCCTTCACCGGCGTCATCACAGAAACGACAGAAGAAACAGCGCTCCCGGAAACACCGGAGTTTACAGAAGATCCTGCGCCGGAAGCCAGCGATGCTCCGGAAGCTGCACCTGATGCGGCAGAAATACTTTCCGCTTCAGAAAATCTTTCTGCAAAGGAAACGCCGGACGCTTTCGAAGAGAACGACTCAGATGCTTCTGCAGAAGTAACGGCAGACAGCATGACCGAAGAAACGGCAGAAGACGTGCATGTACCGGAAATCGGAGATACTTCTTCGGCGCTTACTTTCCATGAACTGATCATCGATCCGCCTGAAGAAAACGAGGAAGACATTTCAGAAGAACCTGAACCGTTAGAAGACGATGCAGAACTCGTTGAAGAAGTAAGCCTGGAAGATCCGGCACCGGAAGGATCCGAAACTGCAGAACCAGATGAAACTCCTGCAGGATCCCAGTCGGAACAAAATAAACCGGTCGAAAAGATCTCCAGCTCTATGATCCGGGATATTTTCGAACACAAATAAACAAAAGAGCATTTCGATATTATAAAAAATACGGGATCGACCCGTATATGCAGAAAGCGGACACATCATGTGCCCGCTTTTTATGTGACATATTCTTTTTAATGATCCTGTTTTTTCTCCAGCGTTTCCGAAGCCTTGCTGTGCTTCATGCCGTATGCGAAGTAAATTGCCAGACCTGCGATAGTCCAAAGGACGAATGCGATCCAGGTCATAGTATCCAGCTGGATCACCAGGAACACGCACAGCGCCATGGAAATCAGTGGAATTGCCGGTACCGCCGGAACTTTGAACGCCCTTGGCATCTCCGGATGCATCTTGCGAAGTACGATCACCGTAACCGATACGAAGAAGAACGCCCACAACGTGCCGATATTGCACAGCTCTGCGATGGTTCCGATCGGAAGCAGTCCAGCCAGGATCACGCCGACGATCCAGACACAGACAACCGCCTTGTTGGGAACGCCCCTCTTGCTGATCTTTGAAAAAGATTGCGGCAGCAGTCCGTCACGGGACATGGAATAGATCAGTCTGGATTCACTTCCCAGCAGCACCAGAACACCAGTCGTCAGACCTGCGATCGCTCCTACGGAAACAAGGGCAGATCCCCAGCGGATCCCTACTTCGTTGAGGGCATGGGCTACGGGAGCTGCTACGCCGGAATATACCGAATATTTGGCGACTCCAGTCAGCATCAGCGTTACGATAATATACAGTGTCGTCGCGATGACCAGCGAACCGATGATCCCCTTCGGCATGTTCTTCTGTGGATCCTTGACCTCCTCCGCCGAATTGGCGATAGCGTCAAAGCCCAAATATGCGAAAAATACGATAGCCGCTCCAGAGAATACGCCGTTCCAGCCGTATGGCAGGAATGGAGTGTAATTGGATGGATCCACATGCTTAGCCACCAGAATGATGAACAGCAGGATCACTCCCAGCTTGACGAATACCAGCGCATTGTTGAGTCGTGCGCTTTCCTTCGTTCCCTTGATCTGCAGAAGGGCCATGATGGATATAATGATGATGGCAGGCAGATTCATGATACCGCCGCTGGAAAAGTCCGTGATCAGCTTCTCCGGCAGATGGATCCCCATCAGTTCCAGGATGTTCACCGCATAAGCTGACCATCCTACTGCAATAGCCGACATGGCCACCACATATTCCAGGGTAATGCACCAGCCGATAAACCAGCCGAAGATCTCCCCCAGTCCCACATACGCAAAGGTATAGGAGCTTCCTGATACCGGAATGGACGACGCCAGCTCAGCGTAACATAACGCTGCACAGGCGCATGCCAGCCCTGCCAGAACAAAGGAAAGGATCAGTCCGGGACCTGCACGATCCGCAGCTGCCACTCCAGTGATAACGAAAAGACCTGAGCCTATAATGACTCCCACACCCAGCATGGTCAGTTCGAATGCGCCCAGGCTTCGTTTCAACCCGCTGTTTTCCTTGTAGCTGCCCATGATATGGTCTAACGGCAGCTTTCGCATTAGTTTTTCTTTCATTTTCCTCTCGTGTTTCTTGGATATAACCACAACGCGCCGTCTGCCTTATTGCAAACGGCGCGATTTATAAACGTGTTCTGGTCTATTCCAATTCCCCTCATGCAGTCATTACTGCTCCTGATCAGGCTTCTGCGACACTTCCTGTGGAACAGGGTTTACCGGTGCCTGCGGCTGCACTGGTCTCTGCGGTGCTGCCTGTGGCGGTACCTGACCCTGTGGCGGAACCTGATTCTGCTGCGGCTGTACCGGTGTCTGCGGTACTTCCTGTGGAACAGGATTTACCGGTGCCTGCGGCTGCACTGGTCTCTGCGGTGCCGCCTGCGGCGGTACCTGACTCTGTGGTGGAACCTGATTCTGCTGCGGCTGTACCGGCGTCTGTGGTACTTCCTGTGGAACAGGATTTACTGGAGCCTGCGGCTGCACTGGTCTCTGCGGTGCTGCCTGCGGCGGTACCTGACCCTGCGGTGGAACCTGATTCTGCGGCTGTACCGGCGTCTGCGGTACTTCCTGCGGAACAGGATTTACCGGTGCCTGCGGCTGCACTGGTCTCTGTGGTGCTGGTTCTGCCGGAGCCTGTGCCTGACGCATCGCTGCCGGAATCGCCTCCGGATCGATCGGCGCCGGTTCCGTCTCCTTGATCAGATGTCCTGCCAGGATCTCATAGAACCCAGCCTGTGACGAATAGATATATGCAATGACCGGAGCCATGCAGAGCGCTCCCACAACATCAAAGATTATCGTAATGAAATTCGACAGATACAATGTATCTGCAAGACTGCTTAACACGCCTGCCGGAATCGCCGCCAGGATCGCCCAGCCAATAAAGGACAGGCTCAGGCAAAAATACTTTGCCTTGTTTCCACGCATCATCCACTTACTTTCATCCATGCACTGGCGAATTCCCTTGTTCGGATCATCTGCCAGAATGAAGAACGCCTGGCTGTAACGGATCGCTGCAATGATCCCGGGAACGATGAACAGCAATGACCACAGGAAAATAAACAATCCCTGAAACAGAAACAGTCCCAGAGCCTTTCCAAACCGTTCAAAGCCCAGGAACACATCACCGATTCCAACGATCTGTCTGCGGAACATGGCCAGGAAGAACAGGGTCAATCCCAGTTCCATGGCACCAGATACCAGCAGCGTATAAAGCCCGCTCAGTGGAGAGTACATCGGCATCGAGTTATAGACTGCACTGTACGCATCCGTACCCACATTATAAGAATATCCCATATTAATGCTGTAAAGGTCGCCCATGTTGACTCCAAACAACGTGTTCAGGATTGCCGGTGGAACCTGTATGCACAGTGTGTATACAATTACGGCCACGATCGCGCTCTGCCATTTCCCTGCAAGCGCATTCCGTCCCAGAGCTCTCAGATTGCTGCTCGGGTCGGTAATGATAATATTATTCCCATTAAGATCTTGCTGCATAACATACCTCTTTCAAAATTAGTTTTTTAACATCCTATCATTTTAGCACAATTACCGCAGCTTCGCAAATATTTCGTGAATCTCGTTTCGATCCAGCGGAACGTAGTTATTGGCCAGCAGTCTCTGCTGATTCTCCAGAGTCGAGTCGGTGAATACATCGATCTGTTCCTCCGTCATGCCGTACTCCCGCAGCGGTTTTCTCGCGATCAGCTGATCCAGGACCTTTTCGATTTCACTGTAAACCGCATCCCTGCCACAGCCTAAAATACCGGCCAGTACGCCGTTTACCCGGTCGATCTTGCCTTCCGGCGCTCTCTTCATATACGTCTTGAACACCTCGGTAAAGAACTGGTAGTTGGCTTCTCCGTGAGGCACATGGAACGCCGCCCCGATGGAATAGGAAAGCGCATGTACCGCTCCGCATCCTGCATTGCCAAAGGCGATCCCCGCATATGCCGCTGCCAGACCGAATTCCTCCAGCAGATCCGCCCGGTTTTCCGCACGGTTTCCGCCCCGCTCCAGGATCATCTTATAGCCGCCCATAATCATCTTCATCGCCTGCAGAGAATACATTTCGCTGAACGGCGACGCCTTTGGCGACAAAAAACTTTCCAGAGAATGGATCAGCGCATCGATAGAACTTGTAGCAAACACGTAATCCGGCAGATCCTGCAAAGATTCCGGGATCAGCACAGCGTGATCTCCATAGGTTTCCTCTGCAGCCAGCCCCTTTTTCACATGCAAAGATTTCAGCTCGGCGATAGTCACATTGGTCACTTCCGAACCTGTTCCGCATGTAGTTGGAATGATGATCAGCTCCCGGGCTTTCTTCGGCGCAGCCTCCCCGGTAAACAGCATCTGCGAGCGCTCAGGCAGATCCAGCGCAAGGACTTTGCAGATATCTACGATCGTACCTCCGCCGAATGCAATGATCCGCTCTGGATGGTAGTCTGCCATATCCTTTGCCATAGCATCGATCATTTCATCCGTTGGCTCGCCCTTCCCGTAATCCTCGCGAAACAGCGCCGGCAGCATGATACCGACAGGTTTCACGTACTTCTCATATCTTCTCCGGTTCGTCACCAGGATATCCCCGTCGCCGATCTGAAACTGTTCTGCAAACTCCTGAAATGTTTCGCAGCAGCTGATCTGCGGCACCACTCTGAATGACTTCATATTTTACTCCTTAAATTTCCTTGTTCATGATCTTTCTGGCCATATCCAGCAGCTCATCGCTGACAGAATCGTCCAGCACAACGTCATCTACGCCTTCTACATTACCCAGAATCGCAGCTTTCACCACATCCTCGATGGTTTCATGTGCTGCCGGACATGTTGCACAGGCTCCGGTCAGGCGCACATACGCCACGCCGTCCTCCAGTTTCGTCAAAACAGAGCCGCCATAGTGCTCCGCCAGAACCGGATCTACATTTTCTTTCAATACTTTAATGATTTCTTTTTCCATGGTTTTTCCTTACCTTTTGACTTCTTGTTTGGGACACTTTTTCAGTCAGATTCATTATATCGCTTGCTATCGTGTTTTTCAAGGGGTACAATAACGGTACTACTGTTGATTTAACAGGCATTTCCAGAGATTTAACAAGGCAGGTGCTCTTATGAATATACACACAAAAAACGTCATCATCATCACATCCTATATCGAATCGCCCTTCGACATGACGCAGGCGCTCGCACAAATCGAAGACCCTTTCGTCATCTGTACCGACGGCGGCTTTGATCTGGCAAAACAGGCCAACATCACGCCTCATCTGCTGCTGGGAGACCTTGACTCCATCCAGTCGAAGATCCCTGCAGATCTGCCGCTGAAAACATTCCCTCCCGAAAAAGACTACACCGATCTGGAGCTTGCCATCCAGACGGCTATCGAGGAAGACGCCAGCCACGTCGAAATCTGGGGAGGCATTGGCGGCAGGCTGGATCACACGGTCGCCAACCTGCAGCTGCTCTCCTGCTACACCGACAGATTCAGCTCTCTGCAGATGCGGGATGGTCAGAACACCTGCTTCGTTCTCAATGCAGATCCTGCAAAGGATGCTCCGGAATCTCTCACCATCCCACAAGAAGCAGGCTGCTATCTTTCTCTGTTCGCCCTTTCTGAAACGGTGGAAGGCCTTACTGCAAAGGGCGTAAAATATCCATTGGAGAACCATACCCTCACACGGACCTTCCCCCTGGGAGTCAGCAATGAATTCAAACAAAAAGAAGCCTTTCTCTCTCTGGAAAAAGGCTCCCTTCTCGTCATTCTTGCAAAGGCGTGATCCCGCCTGTTATTTCGCCCAGCCGAACGTACAGTGCACCGCTTTATGCCAGCCGTCCAGCAGCTCATTTCGTTTTTCCTCATTCATATCCGGCTGGAAGACCCGGTCGATCTGCCAGTTAGAAAGAATATCGTCCCGGTTTTTCCAGTATCCCGTCGCAAGACCGGCCAGATAAGCAGCTCCCAGCGACGTCGTCTCGATACACTGCGGCCGGTATACCGGCATGTTCATGATATTGGCCTGAAACTCCAGAAGGAAGTTATTGGCACTGGCCCCGCCATCCACCTTGAAAGTCTGCAGCGGATGTCCCATATCCTCTGCCATAGCAGCGATGAGATCATTGGTCTGATAGGCCATGGACTCCAGAGCAGCCCGCACGATATGATTCTTATTGACACCTCTCGTCAGCCCCATGATAGCACCCCTGGCATAGGAATCCCAGTAAGGAGCACCCAGACCGGTAAACGCAGGGACTACATAAGCTCCTGCCGTATCTTCCACCATACGCGCCATCTGCTCCGATTCAGCCGCATTGTCTAAGATTTTCAATTCATCCCGCAGCCACTGGATCGTAGCTCCCGAGATAAAAACAGAACCTTCCAGCGCATACTGCACCTTATCTTCCGCACCCCAGGCAATGGTCGTAATCAGCCCATTGCGGGATTCCACCGGTTTTTCCCCGGTATTGACCAGCATGAACCCGCCGGTTCCGTATGTATTCTTGGCTTCGCCCTTTTCAAAACAGGTCTGGCCGAATAATGCCGCCTGCTGATCCCCGGCTGCGCCCGAGATCGGGATCGATCCGCCAAATAATAATGGACTGCTCTCCCCGTATACTGTGCTGGAAGGACGTACCTCCGGCAGCATGCAGGCAGGGATCTCCAGCTCTTTGAGAATGTCCTCGTCCCACTGCAGGGTATGGATGTTGAACATCATCGTCCGCGAGGCATTGGAATAATCCGTGACGTGGACTTTGCCATCCGTCAGTTTCCAGATAAGCCACGTTTCAATGGTGCCAAACAGCAGATCGCCGTTCTTCGCCCGCTCCCATGCACCTTCAACATGATCCAGGATCCAGCGCAGTTTCGTGCCTGAAAAATAAGGATCGATCAAAAGTCCGGTCTTACTGCGAAAAGAGGCTTCCAGACCCTTTGCTTTCAATCCGTCGCAGAATTCTGCAGTGCGTCGGCACTGCCAGACGATGGCGTTATAAATCGGCTCTCCCGTATGGCGATCCCACACCACCGTAGTTTCCCGCTGATTGGTGATGCCGATGGCGTCGATATTTTCATAGGTCGCATCGATCTTTAACAGCGCTTCCTGCGCTACACCGATCTGAGTGGACCAGATGTCCATGGGATCATGCTCCACCCAGCCTGCCTGCGGGTAGATCTGCCGGAACTCTTTCTGTGCCAGGCTGACCTGTCTGCCCTGACGGTCATATAAAATACATCTTGCACTGGTCGTACCCTGATCGAGGGCCATAATATATCTGTTATTCATATCAACTGTTCCCCGTGATTTTCTATACAAACTCTGCCATGATCCGATTGGAAACATCCATTCCCCGCTCCGACAGATACAGCCTGCCGTCCGCACAGATCAACAGTCCCTTATACTTTTTCAAGATATCCGCATCATATACGTCAAAGAACTCTTTGCGGAACACATGATGGAAATGATCCAGGCTGAATCCTTCCGCCTTTCGCAATCCTGTGAAAACGAAAATCCCCATCTCTTCCCGCTGGGAATAGTTCTCGATACTTTCCCGATCCACCGGCGCCGTGTGCTCCCGGATGGCCGTCAAATATTCGTGCATCCTGCTGGTATTTTTGAACCGGCTGCCACCTACGAAAGAGCTGGCTCCCAGTCCCAGACCCAGATACTCCGCATAGGACCAGTATTTCAGATTATGCCGGCTTTCACAGCCCGGCATGGCCGCATTGGAGATCTCGTAGTGCTTGTATCCCGCTTCCTTCATCATGGCCAAAGCCTTGTGATACATCTCCCGATCCTGGCTCTCCGGAACAGCTTCCATTTTTCCATCTTTGTACAGCTCATAAAACTCCGTACCCTCTTCGATCTGCAGGCTGTAGAGAGAAATGTGGCTCGGCTTTAAGAAAATGCACTGCCGGACTGTGTCAGCCCACATTTTCATCGACTGTCCCGGAATAGCGAACATCACATCCATATTGATGTTGGAAAATCCAGCCCGCTTTGCCCGCTGAAACGAGGTGAACGCATCGTTCTTGTCGTGGATCCTGCCCAGATACCGGAGCACGTCGTTTTCAAAGGACTGCACTCCCAGGCTCAAACGATTGATGCCCTTGCGAAGATACCGCTCCATCTTTTCATCGGAAAGGGTCGCAGGATTTCCCTCGATAGTGATCTCGGCCTCCTTGCTGATATTGAAATTATCGTAGAGTGCATCCATAATCTTTCCCATATCCCAGGCCGACAGCAGTGAAGGTGTTCCTCCGCCTATGTACACCGTATCCACATCCCGAAAGCACCAGTCCTTCGAGCGGATCCTGATTTCCTGTATCAAGGCCTGTGCATACTCCGACAGCGCCTTGCTGTCGCTGCACCCAAAGGACAGAAAATCACAGTATCTGCACTTCTTTGCACAAAACGGGATATGAAGATACAGACCAAGTTTACTTGTTGTCATCATACTTTAACACCGCAGTAAATGCTTCCTGCGGCACCTCAACCTTGCCGAACTGACGCATTCGCTTTTTTCCTTCCTTCTGCTTCTCCAGCAGCTTCTTCTTTCTTGAAATATCTCCACCATAGCACTTGGCGATAACATCCTTCCGGTACGCACGAACCGTTTCTCTGGCGATGACCTTCTGTCCGATGGATGCCTGGATCGGCACCTCGAACTGATGCATCGGAATGATCTCCTTCAGTTTGGAGCATACGAATCTGCCTCTGGAATAGGCCTTGGATTCGTGAACGATCATGGAGAACGCATCCACCAGATCCTTGTTGAGCAGGATATCCAGCTTGACCACCTTGGACGGCTCGTAGCGAATGAACTCGTAGTCCAGCGAACCGTATCCGCGGGTCTTGGATTTCAGCGCGTCAAAGAAGTCGTAAATAACTTCATTCAGCGGCATTTCGTAATGGAGATTGACTCTGTTTTCCGTAATATATTCCATATGGAGCATTCTGCCTCGCCGTTCCTGACAGATTTCCATGATATTTCCTACATATTCTTTCGGCACCATGATGTCGGCCTTGACCATCGGCTCCTCGATATGGTCGATCAGAGTCGGGTCAGGCAGATTGGACGGATTCTGCACCATTTCGATGCTGCCGTCGTTCATGACCACCTTGTAGATAACGCTCGGAGACGTGGTGACCACTGCCAGGTCGAATTCCCGTTCCAGACGCTCCACGATGATCTCCATGTGAAGCAGTCCCAGGAAACCGCACCGGAATCCAAATCCCAGCGCCGTGGAAGTTTCCGGTTCAAAATGGAAAGCCGCATCATTGACCTGAAGTTTTTCCAGCGCATCCTTGACGTTTTCATATTTTTCCCCCTCGGCCGGGTAGATGCCGCAATACACCATCGGCTGCACTTTCTTATAGCCTGGCAGTGCCTCGTCCGTCGGATCGCTGTCAATGGTAATGGTATCGCCGACTCTGGCGTCTGAAACCTTCTTGATGCTGGCGCAGATATAGCCTACTTCGCCGGCCCGCAGGGATTTACATTCCACCGGTCCCGGGGAATACACGCCCACCTCGGTGACCTCGTACTTCTTGTCCGTGTTCATGAGACGGATGATGTCTCCCTCTTTCACCGTGCCGTCGAACACCCTGGTATAAATGACGACGCCTTTATAGTTGTCGTAATAGGAATCAAAAATTAAAGCCTTCAGCTTGCCGTTTTCATCGCCCTGCGGCGCCGGGATCTCCGTTACGATCCGCTCCAGCAGCTCTTCTACGCCGATACCCTCCTTGGCAGAAACCAGCGGCGCATCTTCCGCGTCAACGCCGATCACGTCTTCGATTTCCTGCTTGATCTCCTCCGGCCGCGCCGACGGCAGATCGATCTTGTTAAGGACTGGCATGATTTCCAGATCCTCATCCATAGCCAGATACACGTTGGCCAGCGTCTGCGCTTCCACGCCCTGAGTAGCATCCACGACCAGGACCGCCCCTTCGCAGGCAGCCAGACTTCTGGAAACCTCATAGGTAAAGTCCACGTGTCCCGGCGTATCGATCAGATTGAAAATATACTCGTTTCCATCCTTGGAATCGAACACCAGCCGCGTCGTCTGCAGCTTGATGGTGATGCCCCGCTCCCGTTCCAGATCCATGTTATCCAGGAACTGCTCCCGCATCTCCCGCTTGGAAACCAGACCCGTCTTTTCGATGATCCGGTCAGCCAGCGTCGATTTGCCGTGGTCGATATGCGCTATAATACTGAAGTTTCTAATATATTTCTGGTAATCTTTCATCTTTGCCTCTCATACGATTATTCTTATTCCTGCCACGCAAAAAAGCCGTGCACGTGTTCTGCATGACTTTTGAGAATGTGTCATAAGATTATTTTACTGGAAAATCCTCTATTTTTCAACATTGAAAACTAAATTTCCGCCCTGTCCGGTGGTTTCCAGACAAATACTGTCCACCATCAGGACGCATCCCGTCCCGGCAAAGAACATGCCGAACACCAGAAGCCAGGCCAAAACGCTCTGCAGCTTATGGCGGCGACGGGATTTTCTTATCTGTTCGTATCGTTCCTTTCTCATAAAATTCCCTTTCCTGCGCGGCGCTGCCCGCTACTTTCCCTGTACGATCTTCGCCATGACTTCTGCAAAGTTTTTGGCACAGGCTCGCGCTTCGTCTATGGTGTTCTTGTTGTTTCCGATTTCCAGCAGGATCGCCTGATTGCTGACGAATTCATTGAAGCGATACTCTTTCTCGATGATCGGCCCGCCGAATCCCTTATGCAGCCCTTCCGCCGTCTGACTCACCTTCTTTGCAAAGGCGTAAAGTTCCGTATAGTTCTGGTTGCCCCGGCCCACGACAAGACTGAACTTCGCTACTTCCGTATCTCCGATCTTCAGCTTTTTGCCCTCGGTGCTGGAAGCCGGCGCCGCATCCCGATGCAGGTCGATAATGTATTTGGCCGTAGGATACTTTTTCATCAGAGACTGCACTGTATTCCGCGATCTGCCGTAAGACGCCGTATACGAGGGCCGATCGTGGACGGTTTTATCATGGATCACGTTGATCCCTCTTTTTTTCAGTTCCGTCTCCAGGACGTTTCCCACATCCCGCACCGTCCCTTCTTCTACCGTGCGATGATAATTGCTTTCTTTATATGGCATATAGGATTCCGTACTGTGGGTGTGATAGATGATTACCTGCGGATCGCCGGACACCTTTACTTCCTCCTGCTGCGAGTCATCCTTTTCTTTTGTTTCCTCCTCGTTCGCCTGTTCCCCGCTTTCCGCATCAGATTCTTTCTGCTCCGTCTGTTCTTCCTCTTTCTCTGCTGTTTCCAATGTCCCTGCCGACGGCACCACCTGCCGAATGCACATCTGCCCCAGCTCCGCTTCATCGATCCAGGCCCCCGTCAGCGCCGATGCTGGATTGATTTTCAAAAAAAACAGCGTAGAAAATAAAAATACCAGCAGCGCCCCTGCTGCAAAGACCCGGTTTCTGTTCTTCATAGTTGTCCTCCATAGGTTACTCCTAAGAATATATGCCGGGATGAAGAACTTTATTGATACCTCCTGCAATAATATCCGAAAAATCTTTCACCAGCAGGTCGATATCCGTCGAAGTGACGATCATCTGGCGGTCATAATCCCGCAGATAAGTTTCCACCGCCTCCGCGCTGTCCAGATTTTCCTCCAGCGCCTCCCGCAGGATGGTCTTAATATCGATGACCGTTGGAACTCCAATGGCCAGCACAGGTGCTCCAATGGTCTCCTCATTGATGCCGTTGCGATGATTCCCCATGCCGCTGCCTGGCTGGATCCCCGTATCCGTCAGCTGGATCGTCGTGCTGACCCGCTCAATGTCCCGCGCTGCCAGAGAATCGATGACGATGACCACATCCGGCTGCACGATCTCCGCCGCTTTTTTGATCACTTCAGCGGTCTCCATGCCGGTGGAACCGGTCACGCCGGGAATGATGCAGCTGACGTTGGACATCTCCTCATCGCCGTCCGCATCGAAGATCAAGAATAGATGACGCGTCACCCGCACCTTTGCCGCCGTCTCAGGCCCCAAACGATCCGGCGTCACCAGGCTGTTTCCCAGCCCCGCCACGAGAACCTTCAGCGAATAGTCTACGTGAAGAAGCTGGCCCAGCTCCCCTGCAACGGCCTTTGCAGCCTTCTCCTGGATACCGTCCTCTTCCTCCAGCACGCCGTCAGCCTCCAGCGTAATATAATTGCCGATGGGCTTGCCCATCTTTTCCGCCGCCTCCTGCGTCGCGATTTTGATCCTGGTGACATGGATCCCTCCGTCGTATTCGATCTTCTCCATCTGGATACCGTCCGGTTCGCCCCGCCGACGCGATCTTCCCGTATGTTGTCTTTGCTCCTGTTCGTCCAGAATCTCCCGGCACTCAATGGCCAGGTCCGTCCGATACTGCTGCATCCGTCTTCACATCCTTTCTTAATGTTGATTTTCCCCTTGCCAAATCCCTTTTATTCATTTATACTTATTTTGTGGTTTTACGCTATAAAATAAAGAAAGTGGGGTAATTTAAATGGCAAACATTAAATCCGCAAAAAAAAGAATCCGTGTAATCGACAAGAAGACAGCTAGAAACAGACGTGTTAAGGGTCACCTTAAGGCAATCTTAAAGGCTTATGACGCTGCACTCGAAGCTGGCGATATGGAAACAGCTAAGGAGAAGCTGACTTTAGCAGAAAAGAAGCTGATGCAGGCTGCTGCTAAACATACGATCCACAAGAACGCTGCATCCAGAAAAGTCTCCAGATTAACAAAGAGATTCAACAAAGCGAACGCTTAATTCTCACCCGTCCCCACCCGTGCATAAGTTAAATGCACAGAAATGAGAAACGAATTTAAAATCGTTCCACTAAGAAAAAGATGGCCAGTGTCTCCCATCTTTTTTTTATATCAATTTTATTCAGAAAAGAATTGTTTTATAGAGAGTATATATATGAGGTGCTGTTATGGATAAAAAATGGAATCCGGAAGAATACAATAATTTTGACATGACGCTGGAGGAATGCCGCCGCGTTTTCGACGCCATTGAAAATCTTGTAATCGTAGATGCCGACGGGAATATCAAATATCTGTCACCCAACATGTACTTTATGATCGAAGCCTATAATAAACGGCCCGTTCCCAAAACCGTCGTGGGCAAACACGTCAATGAGGTTCACCACGTCTCAAAGATCACCAATGTTCTGAAAAGCGGCAAGCCCATCAAAAACTGCTTTTACTTTTCTTCCGATGTTACCAACATTGCGCGCATCGAGCCTCTCTACGATGGCGACAAGCTGGTTGGAGCCATCGACTATGACATTTTCACCAATGGACAGGATCTCAACGACTTTCTGGAGAAGCTGGAGGAATACTCAGGCAAAGGACTATTGAACTTCAAGGATACCTTCCACTCCATGTATGATTCCAGTAAAAAGAACGCTCCGATAAAATACAGTATCACCGATTTTATCGGACAGAGCGCCGCGGCCAGGCAAATCCGGCAGCAGATCGCAAATCTGAGCGAATCCAGCTCCACTGTTCTGATCAGCGGCAAGACCGGATGCGGCAAAGAAGTCGTGGCCCACTCCATCCACAACACATCCCGCCGCTGCAAAAATCCCCTTATCGCCGTAAACTGCGCGGCCATCCCTGAGTCTCTCGTGGAATCGGAATTTTTCGGCTATGAAGAAGGCAGCTTTACCGGCGCGCAGAAAGGCGGCAAATCCGGTCTTTTCGAGCTGGCAAACCACGGCACCTTGTTTTTGGATGAAGTGGATCAGCTGCCGTATCATATCCAGCCAAAACTACTCCGTGTCCTGCAGGAAAAAGAAGTTACACGAATCGGCGGCACCCCAACGCCGGTAGACGTCCGCGTTATCGCCGCCACCAACAAGGATCTCTGGCAAATGGTTCTGGACGATAAATTCCGCGAAGACCTTTATTACCGGCTCAACGTCATGGAAATCCAGATCCCGCCTCTGGCAGAGAGAAAAGAGGACATCCCACTTCTCGTAGATCACCAGCTGCAAAAGATCAATCAGGAAGCTGCCACCAGCGTAAAGCATATTTCCAAAGAAGTTATGGAACTGTTCCTGCGTTACGACTGGCCAGGCAACGTCCGTGAACTCAATAATCTGCTGGAGCGAAGCGTGATCCTCTGTCAGGAGGATACCTTAAAGCCGGAGCACCTGGGTACATTCGTCTCCAAAGTGCTGGACAGTCAGGTCGAATTGATGCTTACCGAAGAAGCTCCGCTGGAGCAGATCCGCATGCGCGCAGAGGCCAACGCCATCCAGAAAGCTCTGGAGCTGACGGCAGGAAATCGAAGCAAAACCGCAGAAATGCTAAAAATTTCACGAACTTCTTTGTATGATAAACTGAGAAAATATCATTTACTGTAAGGTTTTTCTGACACTGTTCGGATTACCTTACAGTTTCGATTTATTTTCTGCATTTGTTGATTTTTCGCACATTTTCGCAATTCGTGACGAAGTTCGCCCTCCCCTTGTGTACGGATATCCTTACACTTTTGTGTTGAGTATTCATGCAAACCGTTGGAATTTCAGCATTCTATGTCATCACAATTTTGGCACGGCTCTTGCTATTTACTAAACTCGTAAAAGGCATGCGCATCCAGAACACTGATCTGCAAGATGATCTACAGAACGTTACACAACACATTTTAAGGAGGGTAATAGCAAATGGGTGATTATTACGGTTATCTTATTCTAGGCATTTTTGCCTTCATTTTCATCGGCATATCCGTTATCGTCTCAAAGAAATTCCCGGCCGAGGGAGTAGACGATTTCGTTGCGGCAGGAAGAGGCATTCCATCCGCGCTTATCGCAGCCAGCGTCATGGTATCCTGGGTATGGACCACAACGCTGATGGGATCCGCAGAAGCAGGCATGAACTTCGGTATCTCCGGCGGACTGAACTACGCATGGGGCAATGCAGTGCCGTTCTTCATTCTGATCCCTATGGTCATGCATTTACGAAAGAAAATGCCAAAATGCACAACATTTACAGAATTTATCGAGCAGCGATACAACAGAACAACATCCAAAGTGTTCTTCCTGTTCGGCGTAGGCGTCATCATCTACGTACTGGTAGCACAGGCAGTAGGTATCGGCATCGTATTCAATTCTATGTTCGGTATTCCTTATGAAATCGGCGCTGCTGTTCCGATCGCTATCGTAACAGTATACATTTCAAAAGCGGGACTGCGCGGTTCTATCTTCAACGATGTGATCCAGTTCTTCATCATCTCCATCATCCTGATCATTTCCGTACCAGTTATTTTAAAAACATTGGGCATCGACGGAATCTACAACGGACTGATGGACGTTGTCAACAATCCGGACAACCCAAACTACAATCCGGGCGCACTCTCCCTGGGATCTTCCGCAGGCTTCCGCTATGGACTGACCGCTGTCGTTGTAGCTATGGGACAGGTTCTGCTGGATCAGGGATATTATTCGAAAGCCATCGCTACCGCAAGCTCCAAGTCCCTGTTCCGTGCCTACATCATAGGAACAGTCGTAGCATGGATGCCGATCCCGATCATTTGCGGCAGCGTATTCGGCGGTGCTACATTATCCTTAGGGGAAAAGCTGGCACTCAACTCCGAAGCAGCTCCGTTCATCATGAAGCTGGTATACGGCGGCGGCCTGGGCGCTATCGTCTTCGTGCTGATGGTATTCATGGCAGGCATGACTACCGGCGGCGGCTGTCTGTCCGGTCTGCAGGCTTTATTTACAGCTGACTTCTACAAGAAATATATCAATAAATCCGCTTCCGAAAAACAAATGATGAGCTTCGGTAAGAAAATCACCTTCGCAGCAGGCGCTCTCGTTATTGTGATCGCACTCCTGTTAAAGGGACATTCTCTGCTGATGCTGGATATCTTCAGCGGAATCCTGTTTGCCGCACCAGCCAGTTCCTTCGTTGCAGGCGTCTACTTCAAGAAAACCACGCCGGCAATCGCCATCACATCCATCGTCTGCGGTCTGGGATCCGGCCTTGCGGCTTACTTCCTGATTCCAAACGATGATATCAACTGGTTCGTCGGAAACATTCTGGCTCTGCTGGTTCCAGCCGTTATCGTTATCATTGGTTCACTGTTCAGCAGACATTCTTTCGACTTCAAAAAGCTGGAAGAATATGAGCCAGATCACGCTGTCAATAGATAAGGAGGAATCAAAATGTTAAGTAAAACAATGTTGACCGTTTTCTACGGTGGCGCATACGTTTGGTTCTGCGTTGGATTCTTGCTGATCGCAGTCCCTGCTATCAAGGAGCTTGTCTCCATGTTCTCAAAGAAAAAATAAATGACGAGGTGAAGAATTATGACAATCAGAGTTTCATGTGCACAGATCTATCCCCGGCTGGGAGATAAGGAATACAATCTCCAAAAGATGGAGCAGTATATCCACCAGACTATGACAGAATATCCTGACACACAGCTGATCGTATTCCCTGAGCTGGCAACCTCCGGCTACGAGGGCACAGTAGAGCAGTTTCAGGCGCTGGCAGAAACCACGGAGGACGGCGAAAGCATCCGCCGCATGGGAGCTCTTGCTGCAAAATACGGGATCTACATCGTCTATGGGTTTCCTGAAAGAGATCTGGTCCACACCGATGTTCTCTATAACTCTGCCGTTCTCATTGACAAAGATGGCAAGCCGATGGGCACCTATCGCAAAGTGCACCCGTTCGCCAGCGAAAAGACATGGTGCCGCGCAGGCTGCGACTTCCCGGTATTCGATACTGACCTGGGCCGCCTGGGAATCATGATCTGCTGGGATACAGCGTTCCCGGAAGTTGCCCGCATTTACGGTCTCAAAGGCGCTGATCTGCTGATCGTAAGCACCAACTGGGAGGATCCATATGAAGAAGAATGGGATCCGACTAAAATCAACTCCCACGAAGAGGACTGGGATCTTATCACCAGGGCAAGAGCTTACGACAATACGCTCCACCTGGTTGCTGCCAACCGAGTAGGAGACGATGGAAAAGTCCTCAGCTTCTTCGGCAGAAGCAAGATCATCGGTCCGACAGGACGTGAGATCGCAGCTCTCGATACGCGGGAAGAAGGTATTCTTTCAGCTGAAATCGATCTGTCCCTGACTGACGAAAAGCGTGTTCAGTACTATACTTTCTTTAAGGATAGAGTACCGGATGCTTACGACGAGATCGTAAAAAAGTATTAAAAACTATGCTGCAGAACTGCAGTTATCCATAACTGAACCTTATTCTTTTGCTCCATCCCCAGGCAGCATTCCCTGGGATGGAGCATTTTTTTGCATTTATCCAATTCTTCTGTCATAATAACAAATAACATCAAACAGTATAAAATATCAGCCAGAAAGGACATCACCCATGAACAAACTCTTTTATCCCCGCCCGCTGCAGCCGGGCGATACGGTGGCCTTGGCCGCCCCGTCTTCCCCCGTTCCAGCCGCCAACCTGGAGGCCGCCGTCAAATCCGTGAAACTGCTGGGACTCGATCCTGTGGTCATGCCCAGCTGCCGGGAGCACCACGGCTACATGGCCGGAACGGACGCCCAGCGCGCCGCCGACCTTAACGAAGCTTTTTCCCGCAAAGACATCGCCGGCATCTTCTGCCTGCGAGGCGGTTTCGGAGCTATGCGCCTGCTGCCTCTGCTGAATTTTAACATGATCCGCCAGAACCCCAAACCCCTCATCGGCTACAGCGACATCACTGCGCTCCATACTTCTATCAATAGGCTATGCGGATTCGTCACATTCCACGGACCCATGCCCAACACCGACTACAGCAGGCTGGACGACTTCACATTAGAATCACTGAAATCTCAGCTGTTCCACCCACAGGATGTCCATGAGCTGCAAAACCCGCAGGGACAGGAGCTGCAGGTGCTCTATCCAGTGAGCACTAACACAGACAGCCCTGATGCTCCCGGTATCTCCGGTGCTCCCCATGCTCCCGAAGGCAATCCGATCATCACCGGTCGCCTCACCGGCGGAAACCTGTCCCTTATAGCAGTCACCCTCGGCTCGCCCTGGGAAATCGACACGAAGAACGCCATCCTCTTTTTAGAAGACGTAGGCGAACGCCCTTACCGGCTGGACCGCAACTTTACGGCACTTGCTCTCGCCGGAAAATTCCGGGACTGCGCCGGGATCCTCCTGGGAACCTTCACGGACTGTGAAGAACCACCTCACGACGACCCGGCAGACAGCGGCGTCATCGCAGACCGTACCCTGACTTTGCAGCAGATCATCGAAGAAGTCGTGCTCCCATATAAAAAACCGACTCTGCTGAACTACAGAGCCGGTCATATGTACCCGCAAAGCACCCTGCCCATGGGCGCTCAAATCTCTATTGACCCTGTGCAGAAGCGAATCCTCCTGCCTTGATGGCCTTCTGGATCATGGCTTCCACCGAATCATAGCCCAGCGACGTATCGACGCAGAGATGGTAGTTGGCCGCCATGCCCCAGATCTGATTGGTGTAGTACCGGTAGTGGTCTGCTCGGCTGCGGTCCACCTGCCGGATCTTCTGGCGCGCCTGCTGCTCGGACAGGTGCTCCGTCTCCATGACCCGCTTTACTCGAGAAGCCGTCGGCGCGAACAAAAATACGCTGATGCAGTTTTCCTTGCCAAGCAGGATATAGTCTGCACATCGTCCCACGATAACGGCATTGCCCTTGGCTGCTATCTCTTCGATAGCCTCTGATTCCGCTGCAAAGATATTGTCCCGCGGCGCTTTCTCGTCCGGGTAAACGTACACCTGATGCAACAGGTCGTACAGCAGGCCATGAGACATGGTTTCTTCATTCTCCGATACATATTCCGCATCGTAGCCCGTCGTACCGGCCGCCATCTGGATGATATCTTTGTCGTAAAATGCAAAGCCCAGCTGTTCCGCCAGCTTCTTTCCGATGGCGCGTCCGCCGCTTCCATACTGTCTTCCGATCAGAATGCAAAGTCCACCGCCAGCAGCGCTCGCTTCCGAAACAACGTCCGCAGCCTCCTTTGCAGGAAACAATTTGTCCGGTAAAAATGACAGCTTTCTTCCGATGAGACGGGCGATAAAGCCCACCAGGATGGCCGCAATAATGGTCCCTTCGCGAACGCCATTGAGCCTGCCTTCAAAAATGAAAGATAATGCCGCCGCACCCACCGTCATAGACACGTCGAAGCAGATCTTGGTGATCCCGAAGTCCGTGTGCCACCGAAACACGATGGCCCGAACGAAGGATTCTCCCGGGAGCATGACCACGTCGGCCAGCACCTCTGTATACACGCCGAAACCTAAAATCAGACAGCCGATCAGCAGATAGGTCATCTTCCATATGTAATTTCCCGGCACCAGATCCGACAGCAGAAACATGCTGAAGTCAATAAAATATCCGAATGCGATGGATACCGGGATCTGAAGCGCGTGCTCCAGCTTGAAGTTTTTTCCTAAAATAATCAGCTGCAGCACGATCAGAAAAATGCTGAAAAAGATGGTAAACTGTCCCAGCGTAAACGGAAAGTTGAGACTCAGCACATACGGGATCGACGAGATAGGCGATGTGCCCAGCGTCGCCTTGGTGATCAGGCTGACCCCGAACGAATTGATGTACAGTCCTATGATAAAAATGATATAACGCTTCAACTTTTCCATGATGTCAGTCGTTCCTTTCTTCCCATTGTTGTTTATAATTTATTTCGATTCTCCAATATGCTGCAGATTCTCGTACAGAATCGCGAACGTATGGAGAAATGCCGTCTTTTCCGCTTCGGTGACGCCCTCGAAGGCGCAGTTTTCTACTTCTGCAAAGCCTTCGGCGACCCGCTGCTGCTTCTCTTTGCCCTTTGCAGTCACAAAGATATGATAGGATCTCCGGTTGCCGCGAAGCATACGCCGCTCGATGAGGCCGTCCCGCTCCATCCTGTTTAAAATCGACGTAAGAGACGGTGCTTCCACGTGGCATCCTGCCGCGATTTCCTTCTGCTCCGCCCCGTCGTGCTCCATCAGATATTCCAGCACCTTCGGCTGCCCCATAGTCAGTCCCGTGTCCTTTAATGTTCGTAAAATGTGTTTCTGCACCATGGCCTGCTGCGCCATGAGCATGTAGTGAAAAGTTCCTTCCATTGGCCGATACTCCTTTTCCAGCAACAGAGGACTTTTGACCGCCCGCTGCATCCCGCCTCATTTAGTTAGAATTCTAACAGTTAGCATTCTATTACTTTTGCAAGAAAAAAGCAACACCAAATTTTAAAACGTCGAGTTAGAAAAGACAAACTTTATGAAAAATTAAGCCCACTTTCCCATATTTTGTGGTATACTATTCATAATACTACAAACACGAACGAAAGGACTCTTTTTATGAGCACACATATCAACGCTGCAAATAAGAGCGATATTGCAGAATCCATCCTGCTGCCGGGCGATCCTCTTCGCGCGAAATTCATCGCAGAAAACTTTCTGGATTCTCCGCGATGCTACAACGAGATCCGCGGCATGCTGGGATACACCGGAATCTATAGAGGCGTACCCGTTTCCGTACAGGGAACCGGCATGGGGATGCCATCCATGGGCATCTACTCCTGGGAGCTGATCACCGAATACGGCGTACAGAATCTGATCCGCATCGGTACGGCAGGCTCCTTCCACGAAGATATCAAAGTACGCGACATCGTAGTCGGCATGGCGGCATCCACCGACTCCAATTACATCCACGCATTCGACGTGCCGGGCAACTACGCTCCGTGCGCCAGCTTCAAGCTGCTGTCCGAACTGGAAGAAACATCAAAGCAGCTGGACATCCCGTTCAAGGCCGGAAACATCGTCTCCTGCGACGTCTTCTATGAGCTGAAGGAAGACTGGTGGAAGAAATGGGCTACTATGAATGTTCTGGCTGTTGAAATGGAAGCTGCCGCACTATACATGAATGCCGCTTACAACCGGGTAAACGCTCTGGCCATGATGACCATCAGCGATCATTTCGTTACCGGGGAAAAAGCCACGGCAGAAGAACGTCAGAGCACGTTCACCGATATGATGAAACTGGCGCTGGAAACAGCGATCAAATAGGAGGCACGAAATTGAAAATACTTGAATCCGCAGAAAACTATCTCGAATCCATCCTGATTCTGAGAAATGAAAAAGGGCGAGTACGCTCCATCGACATCGTAAACCATCTGGGTTTCTCCAAGCCGAGCGTCAGCATCGCCATGAAACAGCTGGAGGAAAACGGCTACATCACCCGTGATGAGGATGGACACATCTTCCTCACCGATACGGGTAAAAAAATCGCCGAGGAAACATACGAACGCCACGTATTCCTGACCGATCTCTTTACAAGATGCGGGGTTTCCGAAGAAACCGCCCGGGAAGACGCCTGCAAAATCGAACACCACCTCAGCGACGAGACTTTCGAATGTCTCAAGAAACACCTGGCAAATATTTAGTACTTAGAGCAAAGAGGGCAGCCGACCGGCTGCCCTTTTTTTCATGCCTACAAAGCTCTATCTATTCTGCTCCTGCTTCCTTATCCGAAACAGAACTGCTGTCACCGCCATCACCGTAAGCGACAGCAGCATTACCAGAAGAATCGTGTTGATCCCGCTGTCATCCCCTGTCTTCGGTGTACTGCCCAGGCTGTCGGCATTCCTCTTCAGCCGGTTCAGGATATTGATCTGCTTTTCCACGACCTCCACCGTCTGATCACCATAAACCAGCGCTACATTGATAGGTTCTGCGATCCGATATTCCACCGGAGCATCCTTCTCCACTACATTATATGGACCTAAATACAACAGCTTGCTGCTGACATTTCCGTTAAAATCCGTCCGCACCGTGTCCACTACCTGGCCTTTTTCAGCCCGAACAGTTCCATCCGGCGTAACGATATCTGCCAGTGCAATGATCTCAAAGTCAATGCCTCCCATGGCTTTTTCCCGAATATCCGCCCAGTTATCATTATGCTTATACTCTCCGATCTTCTTGATGGTGATCTTTCCTTTCTGAGGGATATCCTTCTGCTCCACTGTCAAGGATCCCGTACTGCCGTCCACCTCAAACTGCTGTGGTTCCCTGGCAACGACATATCCCTTCGGTGCTTTGATTTCCTCCAGCAGATAAGTCCCCTGCTGGAGCTTCATTGGGAGCATGAATTTCCCATCGCGATCCGTTTCATAGACATCGCCTTCTCCCGGTTTCATATCTTCAGAAAGATATCGATCCAGTTCCACACACTTTACCTTATACTTCGTATGCTCTGCCGGGATGATTTTTTCCGTCTCTGCATCCACCTTCTGAACGGTCACTTCAGCCGGTATATCCGTCTTAAGTCGCAGGAAAAATTCCGGCGGAGAAGCTGATCCCGTAGAAAGCACCTGCATGTGCTTGTCCCCGTTGTGGGTCCAGATCAGCAGATTCTCCGCAGAAGATCCTTCTTCCGTCTTCCGCTTCACCTTAACGACTTTCTCCCCTTCGATGGGCTGATCCGTCTGGAAAGTATGGGTGCTTCCTTCCTTCTTATACTGGATCCCGTCTGTGGACCACTTCATCTCAAAAGAAGCATCTCCCTCATTGACATCCGCCTTCCAGTGTTTCGACTCCATGCTATACTTCATCAAAACAGTGTCCGCCTTCGCTGCCGTTTCTCCGATAAAGTCCGGCGTCACGAAATGCTTTCCCAGATTTTCCACCAGATAATCATAGCATTTTTCTGCTGCTCTGCCCTGAATGCTCTTGTAAAAGTAATTGTCCGGCATGCCATGAGCAGAAACCCGTTTGGTTCCTGTGATCCTTCCGTCAGCATTACGGTCAAAGACGCGGATCTGCTGCTGCACCTCCCAGATCAGGAGCTGCGTCGCATAATAGTAGTCCTCACCGTTTACTCCGGATACCGGCAGGCTGTTGCTGCCATTTTTCCCATAATAGGTCGCAGCCAGGATCAGCTTTCGCACATCTTCCGGCATATGATAAAAATATGCCGTATCACTTAAATGATCCTTGCCCGTGTATTCGCTCTTGCTACGAAGAAGCGTATTGTATTCAATACAGTAGCCCTCCTTTTTTTCACCGCTGGACACCTCCGTCAGCATAATGTGTTTCTGTTTAGACGGCGTCTTTCCCGAAATCTGTTTTACATAAGTGCTCCCATCCTGATTATAGTACAGAACACTTCCATTTCTGTCCAGCACATACGGCTTCTTTTCAATCCCCTTTAAATAGCTGTCCAGTGCAACGGTAGACAAATCTCCAGATGCGGCCGCTACGCGCTCCGGCTGAAATACGGCACCCAGCAAAACCATCAGCAGCATCACAGTGCCTAACACACTGCGAAGCAAAATTCCCCTTTTCTTACTCATTTTGTTTCCCCTGTTGTTTCCCTTTCCAGATCAAACCTTGATATGATCCTTCAATTTCTCATATGTTTTATCTCCTATCCCCGAAACGTTTTTAATATCCTCGATCGACTGAAATCTTCCGTTCTGCTTTCTATAATCGATGATCTTTTCCGCAGTGGCTGGACCGACTCCCGTCAGCTCCTGCAGCTGTGTTGAATCCGCGGTATTGATGTTGATCCTCCCGTCAGAAGACTTTGCAGTCCCTCCGCCGCCTCCTTCTCCCACAGAAAGCCCGTCATCCTCCAGCTCACTCACCTGCGACGGAATATAGATCTTTTCACCGTCGCTTACAAAAGCAGCCCGGTTGATATCCGTCAGATCCGCCTGTTCCGTCAATCCGCCTGCAGCTGTAATGGCATCGGTCACCCGGCTTCCGTCGGGAAGTTCCACTACTGACGGATCTTTCACCTCGCCGCCCACATCCACATAGATCATAGCAGCGGTTTCTTCCGTGCTCACAGTTGCTTCCTCTGCCTGTGCATTTGCTTCTTCCTGTCCGCCATTTTTGATCATGGACACGACCAGCCCCAGTACGATCACCAGAACAATGATCCCCGCTTTTTTTAATACCTCTTTATGCTCCCGCAGGAACCGGCTGATTTCCCTCCTGTCTCCAAGAAGCTCCATCAGTTTTTTCATATCTCTACGCCCCCTTTCCTCTTTTTTGTTCGGGTATTGCCATTATTTTACATTCCGCGCCGCCGTTTGTCAATATTTTCCTGCAATTTTATGCAAATAAAAAACTGCATCTCTGCGCTAACAGAAATACAGCCTTTTCTTTTCGTAATATTAATAATTTCCCATCAGATGCGCCGCAATATCTTTGTGATACCGGTACCGTTCCGCTCTCTGCTCTGCGCGGATGGCGATCAGCGGAATCCTTCGTTCATACAGTGATCCATGAGTCCGGGAGCCATCGGTATGGATGGACTCTCCCTCCACTTCTCCAAAGGCAACGTCTTCTCCCGCCAGCAGCACGAAATCACCGATCTTATCCACCGGCAAATAGAACTCTACCGCAGCCTGCTCGCTGTCCAGCACACGTTCCACCAGAGGATGTTCTTCTGCAAAGCGGCGGAAATCCGTCGCCTGCACCGGATTTTTCAGGAACACGTACAGCATGCCGCCTTCCTGATAAATGTGATTTTCGATGTATCTGTCCTTTAATGGAGGCAGGCAGAACACGTCAAATCCGGCATTCTTTGCGATCTGCGGAAAATTGACGATGGTGTGCTTCTGATTCATCCCGTGATCCGCTGTGATATAGATCTGCCTTTCCGGATCCATCGCGGCGATCTCACAGATGATATCACTGACCGCCTTGATCTGAGCATCTGCCTCCGGCGTTCCCGGTGCAAAGTGATGGAAGATATAATCATTGGTCGTGCAGTACATGAGATCCGGATCATCCCTGCGAATACATTCTGCGGCAGCCCGAACGATCCACTCCGTTGCCTCCACGCTGTTGATTGCAGGCGCCGGTGACAAATCATAACGCTTGATGATTTCTTCATCCGGATCCTGTACGCTAAGGCCGGTATCAGCCCCATCGCCGTATACACCCAGCACCTTGCCCTTGACCGTCAGAAGTGCCGTCGTCTTCCCCAGCTTCTTGTAATACTGCAGCAGTGTCTCCGCCTTCATGTAGCCCCGTTCTTCAATAAAGCCTTCTTCCCCCGTTTCCGGATCATAATAATAATTTCCGATCACGCCGGTATCCATCGGCCATTTTCCTGACAGAATACAGGCATGGTTCACATTGGTCACCGAAGGCATAGCGCACTGCACTCGCTTTGCAAATCCCGTCTCCTGTGCCAGCTTGTGAAGCTCCGGCGCCCGTTCCGGTGAAATATATTCGGGAGCACAGCCGTCGATGACCAGGATCATCACCTTTCCCAGCCGCTCCTTCTGCAGTTTTTTCAGCACCTCGCTGTTTTCCATGATCGTGTTCATATGATTCCATACCGCCTCATCTTCTTTTTGTGCTCCCCAGTGCTCCAGTTCGGGAGCATCTCCTGCCGCATCCGGCAGAGAAACAGCCTCTCGGAAAAAGATCAGATGTCTCGTTACGCTGATTTCGCTTCTATCCGTATCGATAGCAAAGCATCGGAGCACCGAATCGATCACCTGCTCCGGACTCAGGTTGGAATTGCTGCCCGCATCGATCTTCATCTTGATCTGCATCTGCTTTGACTGCGGCAAAAAGGTAATGTCCTGGATTTTCGGCTTGATGTCCACCTCCACCAGATCCTTCTTTTTCTTCTGTTTTTTCAGGACAATGATTTTCTCCTGCCCCATATAAAGCTGTCTGCAATCCTCCGCTTTCAGCTGAAGTGTCTTTTTTACCGGAATCGTTACCGTATAAATGGCAGCCTCCGTAACCGAGGCCAGCGTCTTCTTCGGATATTCCAGCATGCGACACATCTGGATCGCAATTCCCTCCGGCATCTGCGCGGCCATTCTGCGTTCCAGTTCTTCCGGCTTCCATTCTTCCTTTGTCTCAAATTCTATGTATTCCCGCAGTCCGACATATCCCAGAGACAGCGGCTGAGCAAAACCCATTTTAGGATGGGGATTGAAGCCCTTCGAGTATTCCAGCTTAATGCCCTCACGTTTAAAAGCCCTGTGAAATACCCGCACCAGATCCAGATGGGAAATGTAGCAGCTTGTCCCCGTCTTCGAGAACTGCATGATATATCTAAACATGTTCTGCCCCCTTAAATTCAGCGTCTTTAAAGCAGGTCGCATATTTGTTGATCCCGCAGCCTGCACAGCCTTGACGGCAGTCCTGCGTCACCTGCGCCGCCTTGGCTTTTTCATTCTCGCGGATCAAAAATTCCCTGCTGATCAGCGGATCAATGATATCCCACGGCAGGATCTCGTCGTAATCTCGTTCTCTGTAAGCATAAAAATCAAAATCCGTTCCCGTTTCTGCAAAGGCCTGCTCCCACAGCTCCGGCTTGAAATACTCCGTCCAGCCGTCGAACTTACAACCCAGATGATATGCGTGCTCCAGCAGCCGGCATACCTTCCGGTCGCCTCTTGCAAAGATGGCTTCCAGGTTACTGGTCTTTGTCTCATGATAATTAAACGTAACGCCCTTGATATGGAGCTGCTTGGCCAGATGATCGTGTTTTGCGCGAAATTCTTCCGGACGGTCCTGTGCTGCCCACTGAAATGGCGTATGTGCCTTCGGTACAAAGTTGGAAACGCTGACCGTTACGCGGAACCTGCCTCCCCGGCGACCCTTCAGTTTGAAATTCAGGTCCATAATGTCGGAAGCAATCTTGCCGATCCCGTCCAGATCCTCGTAGGTCTCTCCCGGCAGCCCGTCCATAAAGTAGAACTTGATATGCTCCCAGCCCAGCTCAATGGCCTGCTCTACGGCGCTGAAGATATTTTCCTCCGTAATATTCTTGTTGATCACATCCCGCAGTCTCTGGCTCCCCGCTTCCGGCGCGAAAGTCAGTCCGGATTTCCGGTACTTCTGGATCTCTTCCAATACCTGAAACGAAAAGGAGTCCAGCCGCAGCGACGGCAGAGACAAAGACACATTGTCCTCTCCACACATCTGCATCAGATCCGTTGCCAGCGCCTCAAACTGAGAGTAATCACTGGTAGAAAGGGATAGAAGGGACAGCTCTTCATGACCGGTATTAGCCAGTTGCTCTTTCGCCAGTCTCTTGATCGTTTCCTTCTTTCGTTCCCGTACAGGCCGATAGATCATGCCCGCCTGACAGAATCGGCACCCCCGGGTGCATCCGCGAAAGGTTTCCACCACGCAGCGGTCGTGGACCGTGTCGATAAATGGAACAATATTTTTTACCGGGAATTCCGTCTTATCCAGATCCTGCACCACTGCACGCTTGACACGATCCGGCGCTCCCTCATAAAGTTTTTTGATTTCTTTGATGGTTCCGTCTTCGTTGTAAATCGGTTCATAAAAAGCCGGGACATAGACGCCCTGCAGCTTACAGGCTTCCTTTAGGAAGTCCTCCTTGGAATCATATTTCATTTTCAGCAGGCAGACCTGCTCCAGCAAATCTTCCCCGTCCCCGACCATAAAGAGATCGATAAAGTCTGCCAGCGGTTCCGGGTTATAAGCGCATGGACCTCCAGCCACAACGACCGGATACTCCTCTCCCCGGTCTGCACTGCGCAGCGGCAGACCCGACAAATCTAAAATATTCAGCACATTGGTATACGAAAGCTCATACTGCAGCGTAAAGCCAAGCAGATCCAGCTCGTCCACCGGTGTAAACGTCTCCAGCGTGAACAGTTTCCTGCCTTCCTCCCGCATCAGAGCTTCCATATCTTCCGCCGGTGCGAAAATCCGTTCACAGTAAATATTCTCGTTATGATTTAAAATATTATATAAAATCTGCATCCCCATATAGGACATGCCGATTTCATAGGTATCTGGAAATGCGAATCCAATGCGAACGCCGACCTCTGACGGATCTTTCTTTACACTGTTGACTTCACCACCCGTATAACGTGCAGGTTTCTCTACTTTTCGCAGCATTTTTTCCAGTTGTGTATCTATGCTCATTCGTCCTCCCTATTCTGCGTAGCCGTGCGCCATCAGCTCATCGATCGTCATGCCGATTTCTGTTTCGATGTCATGCACAAAGGCCTTTAATTCTTCCTTTTTCGCCAGAATGCGCGGTTCCGCTTCCGGGTGTCCGCTGCTTATCGCTTTGTCGATAATATACTGGATTCTTTCCTCGATTCCCACGTATCTATCTTCTTTCACAAGCCTGTCCGCCAGGCAGACCAGATCCGTCTCCGTTGCCTGCGGCAGCGGATGAAACGGAGAATAAGTCATGTGCACCTTGATGATGCCCGCTTCCTGCTTGTATCCCAGCTTTTCTGCAAAGGCCGCCCCTACGTCCCAGTGGCGTTCTTCCACGCGTGCGATGTCATGCAGCAGGCCTGCCGCATTGACCAGTTCCAGATCAAAGTGATGACCATGCCGATTCAGTGCCCTGCCAATACGGCACGCGGTATCCGCTACCGCCCGGCAGTGCCCCTTGACCCGATCCGGCGTTCCATATTCTTCTAACAGTTTCAGACATTCTTCTGTCGTTGGATGTTTCATGTCCTGTTCCACTCCCTTTTACAGCGATGCTTCCCTGCCGCAGCGCTGATATAATATCGCGTCCATTATACCATAATTTCGTCCGTCCGGGACACTAATCATCCACATTAAACGAATAATAGAAGTCCTTTTTACTGGAATTGTTATATGTGCCAATGATCTGCCCTCGCTTCACCTTTGCAGGTGACTTGACGAGAACCTTCTCCAGATTTCCGTACAAACTCTCCCCGCTTTTTCCATGAGATATCCTCACGTATTTCCCAATTGCTTCATCCTCTCCGGTTCCGGTGACCTCTCCACTCTCCACCGCATAGACGGAAGAGGTTCGTCCGTGTTTTTTCTCATCGATGGGATCGCCTAGCATGGGGGCCCCCGTCACCATCTGAACCGTCTCATTCACCTTGTCCGGCAAAGCTGATGCCGCTGCCGCCGCCTTTTGTCCGGCATACTTTACATCGCTCCAGGTATATTCTGCCGCCATCTGCGACTGGATCACCGAAGATCCCCGTTCCAGCACTCCAATATGAGAATGATCTGCCAGAAACAGCGCTGCTGCAAGAAGCAGCACCATGATGATCTGTTTTATCAGCTTTTCTTTCATATTGCATCCTCTCACCTTTGAACTCTCCTGCTTCATATATATTCTGCAAGGCACGAAAAAAGAAGACACCCCAGGCATCTTCTTTTTCTAACGAATCAATTTTTTATCAGCTGTAAAACTAATCTTCGAAATAATCCTCATCATAATATTCGAATTCAAAGTCTTCGATCTTGATGATATCGCCGTCTTCGATCCCCATTTCCTTCATTTCATCGATGGCGCCGCTCTTTTCGATATACTTGTACAGATACCGCAGCGAACCAAAATCGGTGAAGTTGGTGGAATTGAAAATCTTCAGCAGCTGCTTGCCCTGCAGGACAAAGGTATTGCCATCGTAGGAGACCGTAACCTTGCGGTAATCCGGATCGTTCTCATCCTTTTCGAAGTCGAACATTTCGTAGTCGTCCTCTTCCTGCGGCTCTGCCAGAAGCTGCTGCAGCTTATTGGCTGCCGCAGCCAGCACCTCCTGCACGCCCTGGTTGATCGGTGCGGACATCGGGAATACTTCGTATCCCTGTTCTTCCACATAAGCCTTAAAGTCCTGGTATTCCTCCGAATCTTCGCCTACCAGATCGATTTTATTGGCAACCACGATCTGCGGTTTTTTCAGCAGCTTTTCGCTGTACTGTCCCAGCTCTTTGTTGATTTTCTCGAAGTCTTCCTTCGGATCCCGGCCTTCGCTTCCCGACACATCCACCACATGGATCAGAACCTTGGTCCGTTCGATGTGCTTCAGGAATTTATGACCCAGACCAGCCCCTTCCGAAGCGCCTTCGATGATCCCCGCAATATCAGCCATCACAAAGCTTGTATCGTAGATCTTCACTACACCCAGGTTAGGATCGATGGTCGTGAAATGATAGTTGGCGATCTTCGGCTTTGCGCTCGTGGAAACGGACAGTAAGGTGGATTTTCCTACGTTCGGGAATCCCACCAGCCCAACGTCAGCGATCAGCTTCATCTCCAGGATCACGTTCCGCTCCTTGGCAAACCCGCCCGCTTCTGCAAAATTTGGTGCCTGCCGCGTGGACGTTGCGTACTTGGTGTTGCCCTTGCCCCCTTTACCGCCCTTGGCTGCAACGAAAGACTGACCGTGCTCTTTCAGGTCTTTCATCACCAGGCCGGATTCCTCATCGATCACGACGGTTCCTACCGGCACTTTGATGATCAGGTCTTCCCCGTTCTTGCCGTAGCGTTTTTTCTTCATGCCGTCCTGGCCGTTCTCAGCCTCGTACTTTCTCTTATAGCGAAAGTCCATAAGAGTACGCATATTTTCATCAGCTTCAAAGATCACGTCGCCGCCTTTACCGCCGTCGCCGCCATCCGGTCCGCCTTCCGGTACAAACGGCTCTCTTCGAAACGATACCGCTCCGTTGCCGCCTTTCCCAGATCTTATAAATATTTTCGCTCTATCTACAAACATGATTCCTCCTCAGAGAAAAAAGAAAGCCCCTATAAAAATAGGGGCTCAGAATTATCGGTTACGCTTCTTTCGGATATACACTTACTTGCTTTCTAGTCTTGTCATATCTTTCGAACTTAACAGCTCCGTCAATCTTTGCAAATAAAGTATCATCGCCGCCGATTCCAACATTGTTACCAGGGTGGAACTTCGTTCCTCTCTGTCTTACCAGAATGCTGCCGGCACTTACGAACTGACCGTCACCTGTCTTCACGCCTAAACGTTTCGACTCACTATCACGACCGTTCTTCGAGCTACCTACACCTTTTTTACTTGCCATCGACCAGACACCTCCTCGCTATATCAAAATTAAAAATACTTTCTTGTTTGTTGCTTACTTTAAAGCAGCTTCGATCGTTTCGATCATTACTGCATTTGTAGCCTTTTCGTCGATTTCGATGTTGTTTTCCTTAGCGAACTCGATCAGTTCAGCCTTCTTCATCGATTTCAGAGACGGCTTCTTAGCAGCCTTCTTTTCTTCTGCAGGAGCTTCTTCCTTAGCAGCAGCTGCCGGTGCAGCCTTTCCTGCGATGGAAGTGATCTCAACTAAAGTATACGGCTGTCTGTGACCCTGTTTCTTTCTGTAGTCTTTCTTAGCCTTGTACTTGAAGATGATAACCTTCTTGCCCTTGCCAGTTTCAATAGCGTTTCCTTCAACAGTAACTCCGTCTACATAAGGTGCGCCTACTTTGATGTCAGCTCCATCACCTACTACGAGGACCTTGTCGAATACGACTTTTGCTCCGTCTTCAACTCCCAGCTTTTCAACTGCGATCTGATCTCCGTTTTCAACTCTGTACTGTTTTCCGCCTGTTTCAATAATTGCGTACATTGTAAGTCTTTACCTCCTCTATCCAGTCTCGCCTATCGAGGTACGATTTCCTGTTGAAATCGTTTCATAACCTTGTTCGTGCGGCTTACATTCATATATGATACTACATTTCAAGAGGCTTGTAAAGTGTATTTTTCAATCATTTCCTGCTTTTATTCTTCTATAATGGTCTGTCTTTATTCAATAATTACGCCGTCTTCGTCGATGAAGATTTCACCGTCGTCGATTCCCGGAATATCTGCAGGTTCGTCATCCTTCTTTTTCTCGTCTTTTTTCTTGAGAGAATCCAGCAGCAGGTTTTCTACCTGTTCGAAGATTTCAGGATTTTCTTCCAGATACTTCTTCACGTTTTCTCTTCCCTGTCCGATCCGATTGCCGTCGAAGCTGTACCAGGATCCGGCCTTGTCGATTACCTTAGCGTCGACCGCACAGTCGATCACATCGCCTGTCTTGGAGATTCCCTTGCCGTACATGATGTCGAATTCGGCCTGCTTGAACGGAGGCGCCACCTTGTTCTTGACGATCTTAACTCTCGTTCTGTTCCCCAGTACAGTATCCCCGGATTTAATACTTTCGATTCGTCTTACATCTAGACGCATGGAAGAGAAGAATTTCAGCGCACGGCCGCCAGTCGTCGTTTCGCTGCTGCCGTAAATAACGCCGATCTTTTCACGCAGCTGGTTGATGAAGATGATCGTAGTATTCGTCTTATTGATGATACCGGCCAGCTTTCTCAGAGCCTGGGACATCAGTCTCGCCTGCAGACCTACTGCGCTGTCCCCCATAGCACCTTCGATTTCGTGCTTCGGCACCAGCGCTGCAACCGAGTCCACTACAACCAGATCGATCGCTCCGCTTCGTACCAGCATTTCTGCGATTTCCAGCGCCTGTTCGCCGTAGTCCGGCTGGGATACCAGCAGTTCGTCTACATCAACGCCCAGATTTCTGGCATATTCAGGATCCAGAGCATGCTCTGCATCGATGAAAGCTGCTCTGCCGCCAGTCTTCTGCACTTCTGCAATCACATGAAGGGTCAGAGTCGTCTTACCGGAGGATTCCGGTCCGAATACCTCGATGATACGGCCTCTCGGAACGCCGCCGATCCCCGTCGCCAGATCCAGACTCATGGATCCCGTGGAAATCGCCTCGATATTCATCATCGGATTATCATCACCAAGCTTCATAACAGCGCCTTTACCAAACTGTTTCTGGATCTGCGCCATCGCCTCATTTAAAGCTTTTTCTCTATCTTCACTCGTATTGATCGTTTTCGTATCTTTTTTCTTAGTCGCCATTTCTAACCTCCAAATAGTGAACGTCTGTTCTTTTCTCATGATACCGCATTCTTCCCGAAAGGTCAAGACCAAATCCGGAAAAAGCCGTGCCGTTTCCTGCCCTTTTTCCCGGAACCCAGCGGCGAAGCGAAAGCCATCTAACACTTTTCACTCCCCGCTGCAATTCCTGTTTCCCCCGCCTGCGGCGTCCGAGGTTATCCATATATTACCATAACGCCTGCGCCTTGTCAACCATTTTCTTCCATGTAAATTTTTACATCATATTCGCAGCATTTGCACTTTCACCCGTACTGAGCGAACCCGTTTCAACCCACACAAAAACCGCACTGCCACAAACGCCCAGCAGTGCGGTTTTCATCAATTCTATTTATATATTCCGGTTGATCACGTTCAGCATGCACAGCAGTGCATAATGCCGGTTCCAGTTACGATTGACATTTCGCATCTGGATCTTCTTGCACAGCTTCTTGTCACCGTATGCGAAACCGATGTAGACAAGTCCCACCGGCTTTTCTTCCGTGCCGCCGCCAGGTCCTGCGATGCCCGTTACAGAAATGCAGACATCGCTGCTGCTGACACGCTGCAGGCCTTCCACCATTTCCAGCGCCGTCTCTTCGCTGACCGCACCGAATTTTTCCAGCGTCTCTGCGCGAACGCCCAGTTCTTCCATCTTCGCCTGATTGCTGTAAGTCACCAGCCCGCGGTCAAAGCACTGGGAAATTCCCGAAATATCCGTCATGGTCGATGCAAACATACCACCGGTACAGGATTCCGCACTGGATAAACTGAGTCCCTTGTCCATCAGCTTGCAGGCCACCACCTGCGCCAGCTCCTCGTTGTCACAGCTATAAATATAATGCCCTACACGCTCTTTCACCTGCTCCAGCATCTCATCCACAGCCTGCTTGGCTTCTTCTTCCGTATCCCGCTTGGATGCGATCCGAAGGGAGCATTCTCCCTCCTTTGCATAAGTAGCAAGCGTTGGATCCGTCTGATTGTCAATGAGATCCATCAGCTTGGTCTCCAGCATGGATTCACCGATGCCGAAGAACCGGATCTGCCGATAATACAGCGACCCCTGCGACATTCTTTGCAGGAACGGAACTACGCTCTTCTGGAACATCCGCGTCATCTCCCGCGGAGGTCCCGGCATGCAGACGATATACTTACCGTCTTTCTCCAATGCAAACCCCGGCGCTGTCCCCGCGTCGTTGTGGAACACCGTCGCCCGGGACGGCATGATAGCCTGTTTCTTGTTGTTTTCTGTCATCTCGCGGCCCAGTGTCTGGAAGTATTTCTCAATTTCCTCCAGTACATCATCCATCATCACCAGCTCGTCGTCGAGGGCTTTGCAGGCCACTTCCTTAGTCAGGTCGTCCTGGGTCGGTCCCAAGCCGCCGGTAGTCAGGATCAGATCGCAGTCCTGAAACGCCAGATCGATCATTTCCTCTACCCGCTTCGGGTTGTCCCCCACCGTATAATGGTACATCACGTCAAAGCCCAGCATGTTCATCTGCTGAGACAGATACACCGTGTTGGTGTTGACGATCTGCCCGAATAAAATCTCCGTTCCTACGCTTAAAATCGCAGTCTTCATACTCGTTTCGCCTTCTTCCTAATGATATGTAAAGTCTACGCCGCAGCACCTCTGCAGGCACGCTCCTACATAGAGAACAGCTGCTTGTTTTTCACGATATATTCCGTTCCGGATACCACCGTCATCACCAGCGCGATCCACAGGAATATCGTGTCCATCGGCAGATTGAAGCTGAGCAGACTGAACGGCCAGTTATTGAGCAGCAGAAGCGGGATGGCGATCATCTGGGTGATGGTTTTGATTTTACCCGTTGTACCTGCCGCGATAACGATACCCTGTGCCGCAGCCACCTGCCGCATGCCCGTAATGATAAATTCTCTTCCTAAAATAATGATGACCATCCAGCCCGGTACATCACCGATCTGCGCCAGACAGATGAGAGCCGACATGACCAGCAGCTTGTCCGCCAGCGGATCCATCAGCTTGCCGAAGTTGGTCACCAGATTGTACTTGCGGGCGATTTTGCCATCCAGCATATCCGTGATCGCCGCCAAGATGAAAATCACCGTCGCAATATAACGATATCCCATCAGAAATACAACAATGAATACCGGGATCGCAAAGATCCGCCCCATGGTCAGTTTATTAGGTAAATTCATGTTACTCCTCCATTCTTCCCACAATATCATAATCGAATGCATCGGTGATCATCACCTTCACCATATCGCCAGGCGCAAGCTCCTGCCCTGCCTGGAAAATCACGGTGTTATCGATCTCCGGCGCATCGTACTGTGTCCTTCCGATATAGGCTCCTTCTTCGTCCTGTCCATCTACCAGGACCTCGAAAATCTGTCCCACCTTCGCCTCGTTGATCTCCCGGGAAATGTCCATCTGCCGGCGCATGATGCCGTCCGCCCGCGCCTGCTTGATCTCCTCGTCGATCTGATTCTCCATATCTCCGGCGACCGTGCCTTCCTCTCTGGAATAAGCAAACACGCCGAGACGTTCAAACCGCTGGGTTTCCACGAATTCCACCAGTTCGTCGAAATCCTCTTCCCGTTCCCCCGGGAATCCCGTGATCAGCGTCGTCCGGATATGGATATCCGGTATGGCTTTTTTTAGTCTGCAAAGAGTATCCTTGATGCTTTCCGTCGTCGAATGACGGTTCATGTTCTCCAGTACATAATCCGAAATATGCTGGAGCGGGATATCGAGATAGTGACAGATTTTTTCTTCCGACGCCATCACTTCGATCAGCTCATCGGTGATCTTATCCTCATAGCAGTACATCAGCCGGATCCAGCGCAGTCCTTCGATCCTGCAAAGACTCCGCAGCAGTTCTGCCAGCTTCAGCTCTCCGTAAAGATCCCTGCCATATTCCGTCACATCCTGGGCTATGAGAATCACTTCTTTGCAGCCTTTGGACGCCAGTTCTTCCGCTTCCTGCAAAATATTTTCCATCGGTCTGCTTCTGTATTTCCCGCGAATCTGCGGAATCACGCAGTAGGCGCAGCAGTTGTTGCATCCCTCTGCGATCCGAAGAGTCGCTGTGTACGGATGCTCCTCCGTCTTACGCTCGGAAAACTCGATAAATTTCTCCGGCTGACAACTGAATAATTTCTGCCGCTGTCCCCGTTTAAAATTCTGGACGATCTGAGGCAGCTTCTCGTAATCGTTGACTCCCAGGAAAATGTCCACCTCCGGCATTTCATCGAACAGCTCGCTGCCGTATCTCTGCGAAAGGCATCCCGATACGATCAGGATCTTCTTCTGATCTTCCCCGTTCTGCGTCTTCGCCTGTTCCTCTTCATCCTCGATCAGATCCGCCATTTCAAAGATCTTGTCGATGGATTCCTTCTTGGCATCGTTGATAAATCCGCAGGTATTGACCAGAATGGCGTCCGCCTGTGCCGGGTCGTCCGTCATATTCATTCCGGATCGTTCCCAGATTCCTGCGATTCCCTCCGAATCGTTGAAATTCTTCGGACATCCTAATGTTTCTATATATAACTTCATCGTTCTAAATCCTCTGTACTCTCTTTCATATTCTGCAGATCTGCTTCGGAAATCAGCACCTGTCTCGGTCTGCTTCCGTCCGCCGGTCCGATGATCTGTCGTTCTTCCATCATGTCGATGATCCGTGCCGCCCGGTTGTAACCGATGCGGAACCGCCGCTGCAGCATGGATACCGAAGCCTGCTGCGCCTGCACTACCACTTCGATGGCTTCCGGCAGGAACTCGTCCTCCTGATCTCGGTCATTGCCGCCGGCAGCCGATGTATGCACCCGCTCGATGGAATCCAGCACGTTGTTGGAATACTCCGTATCCTCCACCTGTGACTTGACAAAATCGATGACGTTCTTCACTTCGTCATCGGAAATAAACGGTCCCTGGATCCGCTTCGGTTTGCCGCTTCCCAGCGGATTGAAGAGCATATCGCCCTTGCCTACCAGCTTCTCCGCCCCTGACATATCCAGAATGGTCATGGAATCGTGATGGGACGATACAGCAAATGCGATCCGCGATGGGATATTGGCTTTGATCAGCCCTGTTACTACGTCTGTCGAAGGACGCTGGGTCGCGACAATCAAGTGCATCCCGGCCGCTCTGGCTTTCTGCGCCAGACGGCAGATGGATTCCTCCACCTGTGACTTGGCCACCATCATCAGATCAGCCAGCTCGTCGATAATGATAACGATCTGCGCCATCACCAGATCTTCGTCTCCTCGCTCTTTCACTACTTTATTGTAGCTTGCCATTTCCCTCACGCCTTCTTCAGCGAATCTCCGGTACCGGTCATCCATCTCCGCCACCGCCCAGTTGAGGGCAGCCGCAGCCTTGGTCGGCTCCGTCACCACAGGAATCAGCATATGCGGGATCCCGTTATAATTGGAAAGCTCCACCACCTTCGGGTCGATGAGGACCAGTTTGACCTCATCCGGCGTAGCTTTATATAAAATACTCGTAATAATGCTGTTGACACACACGCTCTTACCGGATCCCGTGGAACCCGCGATCAGAAGGTGCGGCATGGATTTCAGATCCGCTACAATAGCATTTCCCTCGATGTCCTTTCCTACTGCAAAAGTGATCTTGGACTTGGCCCTGCGGAACGCCGGAGTATCGATGATATCCCGAATCGTCACCATGCTGTTCTTTTCATTTTCTATCTCGATCCCGACGGCCGGTTTGCCCGGGATCGGCGCTTCGATACGAATGCTCCGCGCCTCCATATTCAGCGCAATATCGTTGGCAAGATTGGTGATCCCACTTACCTTTACCCCTACATTCGGATGTACCTCATAGCGGGTGACTGTCGGTCCCTGGGTCACGTTGGTCACCTCAGCGTCGATGTTGAAGCTGTGAAGCGTATCCTCCAGCTTGGCCGCCTTCCGGCGCAGATCAGTTTCGCTGTCCATGCTCTGCCCGCTTCCCGCAGGGCTCTTGTTCAGCAGATCGATCGGCGGGAACTCATACGTTCCCGCCGCCGGCACGGACACATTGAAATCTTCTTCCTGCAAAGTGCTCTTCGCCACTTCTGTCTTAGAAAGCTTTTCTTCCGCTGATTTCGGTGAAAACCCTCCGATGATCACCGGAGTTTTCCGGAACTTTTCCGCCTCTTTTGCCCCTCGTTTCAGATCCTCCGCTGCCGCAGCGGTTCCAGCGGCAGCCACCGCATCTGCCGGATCAAATTCCGGTTCTGCTGCAGGCTCGTCCTTATGGGAATCGTAAAACATATCGTCATAGACAGAAGCCTTGCTCTTCCGTTCTTTACCTTCACTCATATATCCCAGGATCTTCCTCTGTCCTGCGCTCAGACGGCTGCCCCGGTCTGGGGCATATTCCGGTATTGCTTCAGCCTGCTGAAATTCCATTTCCATCTGCTGCTGCATCTTCTCCTGTCTGCGCAGCTCCCGTTCTTCCCGCTTGGCTTCCCGATGCTCCGCCATTCTCTCCCTGCGTTGTTTCACTTCTTCCAGGAATCTGGAAACCGGTGTATTCATCACCAGAAGCAGGCAGATTACGATGATCACGATGGACAGGATATACAGCCCCGGGATCCCGATCAGTTTCACGATCAGTCCACCGATCGTCATGCCAAAGGCTCCGCCGTCATCGAGAACGATCCCGTTGCTGTAGTGGAATGCAATATCGCCAAGGCCGAACCGCAGCGCCTTGGGATCCAGAAATCTGGCAGAATTGATAAGTGAAATAACCAGAAAAATGATAGCCAGCAGAACAACTGACTTGACGCCCGCTCCGATGGTTTTCTTCGCGAACAGCAGCACCCCGTACAAAATAAAATAATACGGCAAAAAATAGGCTGCGAATCCAAAGCATCCTTTGAAAAACTCCGAAAGCCCCCGTCCGAGCTCTCCAGCAGCAGAAGTCTGCAATGCGATCACCAAGAATATTCCCACAGCAATCACAATAATGGAAATGATTTCATCGCGAATGCGATGATCTCCGCCCGGCTGAGGCTTTTCCGAAGAAGCATCCTCGGTGCGCCCAGTCTTCTTCCACGACTTCTTTGCAGCCGTACCGGAATCAGCATTCTTTGCAGAACGTGCCGCCTGTTTGTCGGAGGCCCGCCTGTTGCCGGACTTCGAAGATGCTTTTTTCGTTGTTTTCGCATTTTTTCTGCTTCTTGCAGCCATACTACAACTACCTTTCTACGCAAACATCAGCGCATAGCCGATCACGAAAATAGCTAACGCCCATACATAAATGGTAAATCCCGTAAGTTTCTTGTTGGAAACCAGCTTGATCATTGCCTTGATAGCAAACAGTCCAGACAATGCCGCTACGACTACACCGGCGATGACCGGTCCGATCTGCGCGATGGACATGCCGGTTTTGAAAGCATCTGGGGCTTCCACGATCACTGATCCTAAAATCGACGGAATAGAGATCAGGAATGCAAACTTTACTGCAAATTCACGGTTCAGACCAGAAATCAGACCACCGAATAAAGTCGAACCGGAACGTGAAATTCCAGGGCAGATAGCAACGCCCTGCATCAGTCCAACGAACAGCGCATGACGGAACTTCATTTCCTTTACACCCTTATTATTTTTACCCATCTTCTCGGCAATCAGCAGGATCGCGCCGGTTATGACCAGACCGGTGCCGATCGCGATCAGGGATAAGTACAGAGATGCGAACAGATCATTGAATACCAGGCCGATGATCGCCGTCGGTATGGTCGCCACGATGATCATGAATCCAAGCCGTCTGGTTGGATTGGCATTGACCCGAAGTCCCTTTCCCGTGAAAATATCTTTGATCACGGCTCCCAGTTCCTTCACCAGTTCCACAATATCGTTCCAGTATACGATGAATACCGATATCAGCGTGCCCAGATGCAGAAGAACCGCAAACGGCAGCACCTGCTCCGCATCAACACCAAAGAAATACTGCAGCAGCGCCAGATGACCAGAGCTGCTGATCGGTAGAAATTCCGAAAGCCCCTGTGCCAGGCCTAAAATGATCGCCTGCAAATACGTCATGATTAAAATCCTCCTTGCCTTTTATTCATACATAATGGATTATACCACAGCCCCATGGCAAATCCTATGTGTTTTTCCTGTGAATCTTATGTAAATCCCGAAAAAAAATGGAAATACCTTTACATCCGCGGGCTTGCAGTAGTATAATAATATCCCAAGATATGACTACAGGAGGACAGTGTTATGAAAAGAAAACCCAATATTGCAGTCGTAGGTGCTACCGGCGTTGTAGGCTCTACATTCCTGAAAGTACTGGAAGAAAGAGACTTCCCGTTCGAGAACATCTACATGATGGCATCTAAAAAATCCGCAGGAAAGACACTGACATTCAAGGGAAAGGAATACACTGTCGAAGAGCTGACAGAGCATTCTTTTGACAAGCCGATCGATATCGCCCTCTTCTCTGCAGGTGGATCCACCAGCGAGAAATTCGCGCCGATCGCAGCAGCCCACGGTGTTACAGTGGTTGACAACAGCAGCCAGTGGAGAATGGACAAGGAAGTTCCACTCGTTGTTCCGGAGGTAAATCCGCAGGACATCGCATGGAACAAGGGCATCATCGCCAATCCAAACTGCTCCACCATCCAGGCTATGGTAGCTTTAAAGCCGCTGCAGGATAAATACGGCATCAAGAGAGTTGTTTACTCTACGTATCAGGCTGTATCCGGCTCCGGAGTAAAGGGTATCAACGACCTTAAAAACGGTCTTGCCGGAGACGACGAACATCTGCAGGCTTACGCTCACCCGATCGCAGGAAACTGCCTGCCGCACATCGATGTGTTCACTGACAACGGCTACACAAAAGAAGAAATGAAGATGATCAACGAAACCCACAAGATCCTGGGTGATGATGATATCAAAGTTACTGCTACTACCGTAAGAGTTCCGGTATTCGACTCTCACAGCGAATCCATCAACATCGAACTGGAGAAGCCGTTTGAACTGGAAGACGTTGTAGAACTGTTCAAGAACTCTCCGGGAATCGTGGTACAGGATGATGTGGAGCACAATGTATATCCGCTGGCAAGAGACGCTGCCGGAACAGATGCTGTTTACATCGGACGTATCAGAAGAGACTTCTCCGTGGACAACGGACTCAACATCTGGGTCGTTGCAGACAATATCCGTAAAGGTGCTGCTACCAACGCCATCCAGATCGCAGAAAAACTGGTTGCCGAAATGGACGACTAGTCGTTCTGCCTGACACAGATCAATACTGATTTCGCAAGTGCTATAAATTTTCAGGCTTTTGAATCATAAACCTGAGTTTATAGCACTTCTTTTTTACAAAAAAAGTACTAGCTTACTTAGAAGTATGTACTTGCGTTTCATGTAAATTATTATATAATTTGAAGAAGAAAGACAAAACTAGGAGGTATCCCTATGGTTGTATGGCCAATACTCAGCTCCCTCATCATGATTTTTATTCTCATCATCCCGGGAGTCTTCTTTAAAAAGAAAAATATCCTCACCGAAGACCAGAACGGTGCGATCAACAGCATCGTTGTCAACCTCACCTGGCCCTGCCTGGTCATCGACGCCATGCAGATGAAGTTCAGTCTGGAAGTACTCAAAGACAGCGCCTACATACTGGTGGTCTGCCTGCTGATCCTGGCCATCATCTTCGCCATCAGCTTTCCGATTGCCAAACTGATCAAACTGCCAAAGACAAAGCAGTATCTCACCGTATTCATGCTGCTGTTTGGCAACACCGGCTTCATCGGCATCCCGGTCATCAAGGCTCTGTACGGCACCGACGCTGTATTCTATGCGGCCATCGTCGAGCTGATCAACGACATCCTGATCTTCACCGTGGGCATCCTGCTGATCCAGCTTTCCGCAGGAGCTAACTTAAAAGTGGGCTTCAAGCAGTTCATTAACCCGGGACTCATCGGCGTCATCATCGGTCTGATTCTGTTCCTTCTGAACATCCAGCTGCCGAACCTGATCGGCGGCTCCATCGAAATGATCGGCAACGCCACCACCCCGCTGACCATGTTCTGCATCGGCTTCCAGATCGGTGGATTGAAGCTCAAAGAAATAGCCGGAGATTTCCAGGTCTACGCCATCTGCTTCGTCAAGCTTTTAATCGTCCCGATCCTGACCCTGCTGGCGGTCAAGCTGTGGGCAGGCGACTTCTCCATGCTGGAAAAAGTCCTGATCATCGGCTTCGCTATGCCGGTCGGCGCTGTAGCATCCATCTTCAGCCAGCAGTATAAAGGCGAGGCGGCATTCGCCACCAAGAGCGTCCTCCTCTCCACCGTGCTGTCCCTGATCACCATTCCGATCTTCGCCATCATCATGGAGCTGTAAAGGGTCCGCTGGACATCTTCTAAAACTTCACGCGGAAGGTGGTCAGACCGTTTGCAGAAGATGCGCTGATCTGACCTTTATGCTGCTCTACAATGCTCTTTGCAATGGCAAGCCCCAGGCCGTAACGCCCCTCGCTGCGGTTTCGCGATTTATCGATGCGATAGAATCTCTCAAAGATCTTCTCTTCCTCACCCTTCGGGATCTCATCCCCGCGGTTGGTGACGGTAAGGAGGATCTTTTTGTTTTCCTTCGACGAGGACTTTACGAAGGGGACATCCGTAGCGCGGGCAATAAAAAAGGGCTGCCGCACTAATCACTTAGTACAGCAGTCCCTCACAAGCATTGATCCGCGAGTTTTTTCATTCAGGTTATTTCTTATTCCGGCCACTCCGCTTCCTTAAATCCAGCCAGCACCATCTCGCCGTCGATCAGCAGCGGACGCTTCACCAGCATGCCGTCGGAAGCCAGCAGTTCGATCTGCTCCTCCTCGCTCATCTTCGGCAGCTTATCCTTCAATCCCAGCTCCCGATACTTCATCCCGCTGGTGTTAAAGAACTTCTTGATTGGCTTGCCGCTGATGCGGATCCACTCCGCCAGCTCCTCCTTCGTCGGATTTTCCTCTACGATATGACGATCCTCAAATTCGATCCCATGCTCTTCCAGATATTTTTTCGCTTTCTTACAGGTCGAGCACTTCGGATATTCGATAAACAGCATATTACAATATCCTCCTTTTCCTTCAATACCCCCATTATATTTTGCGTGGTAATATTTATCAATCCATATTTTCTCTCAGTGCGCCTTTACCGACATAGTTTTTCCCGGATCGCCTTTACCCGCTGGATCACCGGAATATTCAGGAACGCCAGCCCGTATACCGTCAGCAGCTGCGGCAATCCCAGCGTCTGCACCTTAAAAATATGATCCACTCCCGGACAGGTAAGCGCGAAAGTGATCAGGATCATCCCCAGTACAAACGCACCGATCAGCCACTTATTATTCCACACTTTACGCGTAAATACGACAGGTCTGTCAGATTTACAGTTGAATCCATGGAACAGACGACTTACACATAAAGTACCAAACGCCATGGTGCTGCCCAGAAGCGCGCTGCCTCCCAGATCAGCCGCAGTAAACCAGCCGTGATATCCGATGAGAAACGCCAGGGTCGTCATCACGCAAATAGATACTCCGCCCGCGCCGATCCGCATCAGAAACACTTTCGTTAAGATCGATTCATTTGCCGGACGAGGCTTTTCTTTCATCACCTCCGTCGAATGCGGCTCCAGCCCCAGTGCGATCGCCGGCAGACTGTCAGTGAGAAGGTTGATAAACAGCAAATGTACCGGCGCAAACGGCACCGGAAGTGCAAAAATCGAAGCATAGAGCACCACCAGGATCGCCCCGAAATTCCCGGACAGTAAAAACTGTATCGCATATTTGATATTCTGATACAGATTCCGGCCGTTTTCTACAGCCTTTACGATCGTAGCAAAATTATCATCCGTCAGGATCATAGACGCCGCATCCTTGGACACCTCTGTTCCCGTGATCCCCATTGCCACACCGATATCCGCCTGCTTCAAGGCGGGTGCATCATTGACGCCGTCTCCCGTCATCGCTACAATGTTACCCTTATCCTGCCATGCTCGAACGATCCTGATCTTATGTTCCGGAGAAACCCGGGCATAAACCGAAATATGCTCTACATGATCCCGCAGCTCCTCATCGGTCATGCCGTCGATCGAAGCTCCTTCACACGCTTCTGACTCATCCTTTAAAATACCGATTTTTTTCGCGATCGCCGCTGCCGTCACTTTATGATCCCCCGTGATCATCACCGGCTTGATCCCCGCGCGGATACATTCAGCAACCGCCGCTTTCGACTCTTCACGCGGAGGATCCATCATGGAGATCAGTCCTAGAAATACCAGATCCTGCTCATCTGAAAGCTGAGGCTCCATACCCTCCTCGATCTCTTTATAGGCGAACGCCAGCACTCGCAGACCGTTTTCAGAAAAATCCTGGTTGCAGGACTCAATTTCCATCCTGTCCTTTTCGGTGATCTCTCGCACTCCTTCCGGCGTCTGGAGCTTCGTTACACGCTGCAGCAGGACGTCTACGGCGCCCTTTGTCAGCATCAAGCATGATGCTCTCTCCATACGATTACAAGTAGACATCAGTTTTCGGTCACTGTCAAAAGGGATTTCTCCAAATCGCATACACGATTCTCGCTTCTCCGCATACGATACTCCCAGTTTCGATCCGAGATCAATCAGTGCCGTTTCCGTCGGGTCTCCCAGTTTCTTACCATCCGCAATAGTAGAATCATTGCAAAGCACACTGGCCACAAGCAGCTGCATTTCCTCCGGATGATCCAATTCAATATCGTCCGCTTTAATCTTTCGGCCATGCACATAATAGTCTTCCACCGTCATCTTATTCTGTGTCAGTGTACCCGTTTTATCCGAACAGATCACGGACACGCTTCCCAAACCTTCCACCGCCTGCAACTTGCGAATGATAGCATGCTCCCGCGCCATCTTCTGCGTACCGAAAGACAGAACAATAGTAACGATAGAACTCAAAGCCTCCGGAATAGCGGCAACGGCCAGTGCCACCGCAAACAGGAATGCATCACCTATTGCTTCTCCTCGAAACACACTAATACCAAACAATATCCCGCAGAACGCGAGAATCAGCAGCGACAGTTTTTTCCCGAACTGATCCAGGTTGATCTGCAAAGGCGTCCGCTTTTCTTTTGTCGTACTGAGAAGCGTTGCGATCTTGCCAACTTCTGTCTCCATTCCAACAGAAGTGACCAGGAATTCACCTCGCCCATACGTAACAAAACTACCGGAATACACCATATCAAGGCGATCTCCCAGCGGCACTTCTTCTTCAATAGTCCGATTGTCTTTATCCACGCCCAGGCTCTCTCCCGTCAAAGCACTTTCATCTACCTTCAGTCCTGCATATTCCATGATCCTGCCATCTGCCGGAACAAAATCTCCTGCTTCCAGGCCCACCAGATCTCCCACCGTGATTTCAGAAGACGGGATCTTCACAAACTGTCCATTTCGGAGAACCTTAGCTTCCGGCGCCGACATTTTTTTCAAACTGTCCAGCGACTGCTCTGCTTTCACGGTCTGAACCGTACCTAAAACTGCATTGAGCGTGATGACGATCAAAATAACTGCTGCACTTTCAAAATCCCCCAGTACGCCGGAAACAGCAGCCGCACCGATCAAAATAATAACGAGGAAATCTTTGAACTGCTCCAGAAAAATCTGTGCAATAGATTTTTTCTTTCCCTCTGCCAGCTCATTTTTCCCGTAGCGATCCTGATGATCCTTCACCTGTTCCTCCGTCAACGGAACATCACTGCCATTGACCGCAAGCTTTACCTCTTGAGGCGTCATCTGATAAAAGTCCTTCATGCTTCTTTTCCTTTCTTTTTCTTAGAATACCCAGTTTCGTGCAGTTGTCTCCATGTTCCAGAAATATGCTTCTCAATATTCCCGGATAATAAAAAAGAGACTTTTCCTGCACTGTAAAAAACAATGCAATAAAAGTCTCACAATTTCATTACGTACCGGATGGATTCCCATCGCGCTGACGATATCGCAAACGCATCCTGCGCCTGTTACTCCCTTCTATTGTTGGAATAATTTTATCCTCTCAAGACAAAAAAGTCAACCACCCTTTTTCAGTTATCATATTAAAGGTTACGCAGCTTTTCTGCCTTACGCAAAAACGGCATCCAGTGGATGCCGTTTCTCATTCATTCGAAATTCAGATTCTGCGTTCCTGCACGATCCTAGGATTCCATAACATCTTTACCGTCATAGTAATTGCAGTTCGGGCAAACTCTGTGCGGAAGCTTTGGCTCGTGGCACTGCGGACAAATAGAAAGTCCCGGTGCTTTCATCTTCATGTTCGGAGATCTTCTCTTATCTCTTCTTGCTTTTGAAGTTTTTCTCTTAGGTACTGCCATGTTTTACACCTCCTCGCTCCAATGTGTGATAATTCTATTACCAGAAATCACAAATACCTGTGATTTTATTTGCAACTTCTAAAGTATACCGTTCCTTGGTAGTACTTGTCAACCTCTATTTTTGACAAGTGGCAAAAATACGGTCTACGCCTGACCCTTTGTTACGATGTTGAACGTATCTCTTGCGATCATCAGCTCTTCGTTTGTCGGGATCAGAAGAACCTTGACCTTGGAATCTTCTCTGGAAATGATCATTTCCTTGCCTCTAACCTTGTTCTTAACAACGTCCAGCTTGATTCCCAGGTTGCCCAGGTCATTACAAATGATGTCTCTCATAGCGATATCATTTTCACCAACGCCTGCAGTGAAGATGATAGCATCTACGCCGTTCATCTCAGCAATGTAAGCTCCAATGTAGAATCTAACCTTGTGAGCGAACACCTTCAGTGCCAGCATAGCTCTTTCGTTTCCGTCTTCTGCAGCAGCTTCGATATCTCTGAAGTCACTGGAAACGCCGGAGATACCCAGAACGCCGGATTTCTTATTCAGGATCTCATTGGCAACGCCCGGTTCCAGACCTTCTTTTTCTCTAATGAACGTAACGATAGCCGGGTCAATATCTCCGGATCTCGTTCCCATTACCAGACCTTCCAGCGGTGTAAAGCCCATGGAAGTGTCGATGCATTTGCCTCTCTTGATGGCGGATACGGATGCACCGTTACCCAGGTGGCATGTGATCAGCTTCAGGTCGTCCAGATTTACATTCAGCAGATCAGAAGCTCTTTCTGCAACATACTTGTGGCTTGTTCCGTGGAATCCGTATCTTCTTACGCCGTACTTTTCATAGTATTCATAAGGCAGAGCGTAAATATAGGATTCAGGAGGCATCGTCTGGTGGAACGCCGTGTCAAATACGCCTACCATCGGTGTATCCGGCATCAGTTCCTGACAAGCTGCGATACCCAGAAGGTTTGGTGGATTGTGCAGCGGAGCCAGTTCGATACAGTCTTCCAGAGCCTTGATAACAGCATCGTCGATCAGTACGGAATGTGCGAACTTTTCGCCAGCGTGTACAACACGATGTCCTACTGCTCCGATTTCACTCATATCTTTAACAACGCCGTGATCCGCATCCTGGATCGCCATCAGAACGTGAGAAATAGCGTCTTTGTGGTCATCCATCGGTACGATCAGCTGGAACTTTTCGCAGTCTGTTTTTTCATGTGTAATTACAGAGCCTTCCATGCCGATTCTTTCAACTAAACCCTTACAAAGCAGAGATTCATTAGTCATATCGAGAACCTGATACTTTAAGGAAGAGCTTCCGCAGTTAATTACTAAAACTTTCATTATACGATTCCTCCATGTTATTTTAATTGGTTTCTATTTATAAACAACTATAATATTATACCGTGTTAACAGCTTTCATTCAAGGGATTTAACTAACTTTTCATCGAATGGTCACCTTTGATGTACGGATGAATAACTTTATCCGAAAAGCGATACAGGCTTCTGCCACTGATCAGATTGTAAAAATCCGACGCCAGGCAATCATATTCCAGCATTTTTCCCGCAGCCGAAACAGCCTGTCCATCCTTATTGATATTGGTAATGATTGGGATCTGCTGCTCCTTGTCCTTTCGCAGATGACGCAGAAGCCTCCTTCCCCGCTCTCCTGCCGCCAGGACACGTGCATACGGCTTTCCCAGAGGATCCGGGTCCCTTACTCCCAGCAGTACATACAGCAGAAGTCTTCGGATCGCCGCCTCCGTATACCGCTTCGATACCACCGCCGACAGGAAATTCTTCAAACTGTCCGCTGAAACGATTTCCTTTTTCAGCTTGTTTTCCAGTCCCTCTCCCATGCAGTAAATTTCAGAAAGCTCTTCCCGCCCGCTCCTGATCAGTTCGTACCGCAAAAGCCGGAACATTTCCTTCTCCATGACCGCCGGAACGTGTGCAGACGTCAGCTTTGCATGAACCGACTCGGGAACATAAGTCTTCGCTCCCGCCGCATCATGCTCGATCATCCGCCGGATCGCAGATGCTCCCGCATAGCCGCTGGCTGAATCTTTCCCGAAATACCCGGAGCCGTGCCGCTTCACCGTCACCGCCTCCAGAGCACACCCCTGTTCTTTCCAGTAAAGCATCCGCTTCAGATATTCCAGTGCCAGAATATTGTTGGGCTCCGCCATAAGCTGTGTCTTTTCCGATCCCAGGATATGCTCCGATGCCAGCTGCAGACTTTTCGCAAAGGAAAAGCCTTTTTTCATAAAATGCATCCGACTCTCCGCCAGAATTGCCTGCCGCCGTACCATGTCCTCCGCAAGTTTCTGCAAAGCCTCCAAATCGCCGCTCTCGCTTCCGAAAGAGATGTGTGTGGCGCCTAACCCCTGCAGGATGTCTACAGCCCCCTGTGCAAAAAATTCACCCCGATTGCAGGCATATAAAAACGGCAGCTCTATGACGAGATCCACCCCTTCTTCCGTTGCGATCCGGCTCCTGGTCCACTTGTCCATGACGGCGGCCTCGCCCCTCTGGGTGAAATTCCCGCTCATGACCGCGATGATGCAGTCGGCTTCCACCGCCTCCCGCGTCTTTTCAATATGATAACGATGTCCTTTGTGAAACGGATTGTACTCCGCTGTGATTCCTACTATTTTCATGGTCTCATCATACCATAACCGCCGACAGAAGAAAAGCGATGATCACAGAAAACAGGCTGTGAGTCAGCTTGCTGTAAAACAGATACCGCAGCGAGATCCCCGAACCCGACAGCATGCTCATGGACTGTCCCAGAACGGACAGACCGCCCCAGGATAGGATCCCTGTGCAGAGAATACACTGCAGCGCACTGGAAATGCCTCTGCATTCCGCCACCGCCCCGCAGCCCACGGTCATTTCAAAAAATCCCTTTACCACCGCCCGCAGCCACGGACAGCCAATCAGGGAAAAAGCACCGCATAGATGAAGCATATCCGTCGCAAAGGTAAACAGAACGATGTATGCCAGTATGATCCCCAATGACTTGAATGCCGAAAGCATGGCATTCGTCAGGGAATCCTGCACTCCCATGTCCCCCGCAAGGCGTATATTTCCAGATGAATTTCCTTCCTTTCCCAGAACCGCCGTGTACACCATACCGTTGACCGCTGCACCCAGATAATGAGACGCCGCGATGATGCCGCCTATAAAACCGGATCCCAGCATACCCGTTCCCACCGCTCCGATGAGAAACGCCGGTCCCGACGTACTGCAAAAGCTCATGAGCCGTTTCGCTTCCCTGACAGAAATCTCTCCGCTCCGCCGCAGATCTCCCACGATCTTGGCTCCCATGGGATAGCCGGACAGCACGCTCATGAGAAAGGGGAACGTTCCCGATTTCAAATATCGGATCACACCGATATTTTGTAAAAAATTAGCACAGATAAAAAAAGGGAGCAGCGCCGGCAGCACGCTGGATCCCCACAGGGATATCCCCTTCCTCGCCGAATCCATGGCAATCTGCGGGAATACGACCATGAGAATGCAGCAGGATCCGCTGAGGACACCCGCCAGGATCAAATGTTTTCTTTTTCCATAAAAAATATCCATGGTTCACTATATTCATGAACCATGGATCGATATTCCATCCTCTGTCAGAAAATCTATTCTTCCTCCTGCGGAGCTTCCGGTTCCGGGGCAGGCGCCGGCTCTGACGTTTCATCCGCATTGATCTGTGCCCGGTAAGACATGTCCTTCAGCTCTTCCCGGTTGGCTGCCAGTGCTGAATTGATGTCGTCGAACGCCTTCTCGATGCTGGTAAACATCTCGCCGAAATAAATGGAGCTCAGGTGTTCCATCTTGCCCTGGAAGTTATATAAAATGCTGTCCAAATAATCATATGTACCGATTTTCAGCTGTTTGGCCGTATTTTCCGTGACCTGCATCAGCTCGTCCGCACGCATCTTGGCCTTCACGGTGATGTCGTTGTTTTCCACCAGCGTGTCTGCCTGCTTCTGCGCATCGTCGATGACCGCTTCATACTGGGTCTTGGCCTCTGCAATGATCCGCTCTCTTTCATTCTTGATCCACTGCGCCTGCTGGATCTCATCCGGCAGCTCCGCACGGATTTCCCTCACGATTTCAAGAAGTTCCTGGGAATCTACCATGATCTTTCCCGTCAGAGGAAAACCTGCCGCAGTATCAACGATTTCTTCGATTTCTTCTAAAAGTTCTAAAACTCTCATAACATCCTCCTGTCCTCGGTCAAAGCCTTCATACTTCTCAAAATTTTGTCCGGAACCAGTCCTTCTATTCTGCCTCCCAGCGAGTGAACTTCTTTCACCATGCTGGAGCTGATAAACGAAGACTCCGGATCTGTCATCAGGAATACGGTTTCCACCGCCTCATTGAACAGGCGGGCGTTCATTTGCGCCATCTGGATCTCATACTCAAAGTCCATGGAGGACCGCAGTCCCCGCACCACAACGTTAAAACCGTTTTTATTCACATAATCCGCCAGCAGTCCGGAAAAACTGTCTACCCGAACGTTGCCCAGCGGTTTCATGGTCTCCTGTATCATCTCTTTCCGCTCTTCCAGCGTGAACAGAGATTTCTTGGCAGGATTCATAATAATGCCTACCGTAAGCTCGTCATAAAGCTTGGAAGCTCTCTCAATAATATTGTAATGTCCATTGGTCAACGGATCGAAAGAGCCTGTGTAAAGAGCTTTTGTTTCCATGCCTGATCCTCCTGCTTAAACTAATTTGAATTATAGCATGATTATATGCGGGATTCAACCTTTTACATAGATGGAAAGCATGACGATCCCGTATCTTCGTTCTTTTTCTTTTTGAAAGCCGCAGATCTCATCTTCCAGCTTTTCTTCCCTGCGATGCTCCGCTACGATCACGCCGTCTTCTGACAGCAGATCATTTTCTGCGATCAGCCGGAAACAGTCTCCCAGCAGATCTTTATTATAAGGGGGGTCCAGCAGAATAATGTCGAACTGCTCCGTCTGATTTCCCAGGACTTTTCGAAAATCTCCCGCCTCTACGCGAGCTCCTTTTTCGGCTTTGCAGTGAGCGATGTTTTCCCTGATCAGCCGCAGGCTTTCTCTGGAGCTGTCTGCAAAGACGCAGAGCTCTGCTCCCCGGCTCAGCGCCTCAATACCCAGGTTTCCCGTACCGGAAAACAGATCCAGCACGCGGCTCCCCCAGATTTTTTCCGTCAAAATACTGAACAGTGCTTCCTTTACTTTATCCGTCGTCGGCCGAATGGAATAATCCGGCGGCGACTGCAGTCTTCTGCCCTTGTAGTCTCCCGCTATGATTCTCATTTTATATCCTCCTGCAGCTTCCCGCTGCCATTAGTTTTTCTGTATTCTGCTATTCATTCTAGCACCCGCGACCAAAAATATCCACAACAAAATGAAAAGAGATATTCGCCCTTCTCAGGGTAAATATCTCTCTTTTCACGTTCGCTTCGCTAAAAGCTTACATCAACAGTAACGAGTTATTTTCCGGACATCTGCTGTTCGGCCATTTCGACCAGCTTCTTGGTCATATAACCGCCAACATAGCCATTCTGACGAGCTGTCAAGTTTCCCTTGTCAGCCTGTTCGTAATTGGACAGGCCCAGCTCATTGGCTACTTCCGTCTTCAGACTCTTTAATGCAGGCTTAGCGCTCACATTCATCTTATCCTGTAAAGACATATCTTCTCACCTCCTGTACTAATAATTTAACCAGGGCAGTGAAAAGTATGATATGCAATTATTTCCTACAAATTCAGGCTCATATCCTCGCCAAAAAGCTTCGTGATCCGTCGTTTTAATTCTGCGTTTTTTCCCTGCTTCAAAAGCGGATCTTCCGTTAAAATCTTTTTCGCTTCCACCCGGGCATGTTCCAGGATCTTGATATGTCTGGCCAGATCCGCCACGTTCAGTTCCGGGATCCCGTGCTGTCTGGTGCCGAAAATATCTCCCGGACCCCGCAGCTTCATGTCCTCTTCTGCGATAAAAAATCCGTCCGACGACTGCTGCATGATCTCACCCCGCTTCTGCGCCAGCTCCGACTGTCCCTGTGTGATGAGAAAACAGTAGGACTGCCACTTGCCTCTGCCTACGCGCCCTCTCAGCTGATGAAGCTGCGCCAGACCGAACCGCTCCGCATTTTCGATAACGATGACAGATGCGTTAGGCACGTTGATCCCCACTTCGATGACCACCGTCGCCACCAGCACGTCGATCTTGCCTTCATAAAATTCCTCCATCACCTGATCTTTTTCCGCCTGTTTCATGCTGCCGTGGATCAGCGCTACGTTATATGCTGCAAAGCGTTCTGCCAGCTCTTCATACACGGTCTGGGCCGATTTCAAGTCCAAGGTTTCCGAATCCTCAATGAGCGGCGTTACAACGTAGGCCTGTCTGCCCTGCTGCAGCTGCTTCTCCACAAAATCGTAGCAGGCGTCCCGCTTTTCACCATTTAAATTTCGCGTCTTGATCACCTGTCTGCCCGGCGGCATCTCATCGATGACAGACACGTCCAGATCGCCGTACAGCACCACTGCCAGCGTTCGCGGGATCGGCGTCGCCGTCATCACCAGGATATTAGGATTTTTCCCTTTTTCCTTCAGCTGTATTCTCTGGTTGACGCCAAACCGGTGCTGTTCGTCGGTGATCACCAGCCCCAGATTGGCAAACTCCACCTCCGGCTGGATCACCGCGTGAGTTCCCACCAGAATGTCGATCTCCCCGTTTTTCAAACGCTCCAGCGTCTCCTGTTTTTCCGACGCTTTTAAAGATCCGCTTAAAAATCCTACGCGTATTTCATGGACTGCAAAGCTCTTTTCCAGGCCTTCAAAATGCTGGTGAGCTAGTATTTCCGTCGGCGCCATCATGACCGCCTGATAGCCGCCCCGCACCGCCTTGTACATAGCCACTTCCGCCACGGCCGTCTTGCCCGATCCCACATCGCCCTGTACCAGCCGGTTCATCACCTTGCCGCTCTCCAGATCCCGCTCGATTTCTTCGATACAGCGCTTCTGCGCTCCCGTCAGCTCATAGGAAAAACCGTCCAGATACGGCCGGATATCCGCCTCCTTCGGAATACGGATCCCATCTTCTCCATTTTTGATGTTCTGCCGCACGGCAAAAAGTCCCGTCTGCAGAATCAGCAGCTCGTCGAACACCAGCCGGTACTTGGCTTCCAGCAGCTTCTGCTTTTCCTCCGGAAAATGGATGTTCTGCAAAGCGTACTCCATGCTGCATAACCGATTAGCTTCGATCAGTTCCCCGGGGATCGCATCCTTCGCTCTGCCGCAAAGTTCCCGGATCTGGTGCTGCCACTTGCGCATATCCTTCTGGGACAGGCCCTGGGACAGCGGATACACTGGGAAGATCCCTCGAAATTCCGCTTCTTTTTCTCCATCTCCAAGGACCGGCTGGAGCATTTGCAGCTTGCCGAAGTTCCGCGAGACCTTTCCATAAAAGACGCACTCTTTTCCGATCTGGAATTTATCCTTTAAATATGCCGCATGAAAAAAAACGACCTCCAGAGAACCTGTGTCGTCGCTCACAAGCACCCGCAGCCGCTGTTTTCCCCCGTAACGATATTTGTCCTTGACCACCAGATCGACGCCGCCCCGAATCAGCGCCGAGGTTCCTTCTTTCAGATCTCCAATGGCCGTGTAAGCCCTCCTGTCCTCGTAATCCCGCGGAAAAAAGAACAGCAGATCCTCCAGAGTATGGATATTGAGTTTCTGCAAAGCGCCCGCCTTTTTCGGACCGACGCCTTTCAGTGTTGTAACACTGTCAAAAAGCTCCATCAACTTTTCTTCCTTTCTGCCTGCCTTGCACCCGGTGATTACCGGCTCACCTCGATGTGCCGCTTTACAATATTCTTGGAAAGAGTTCCCGTCACGATGATCTTGACGGTCTTCGGCTTCACTTTCATCACTTTTTCCATATTTTCATAGATTTCATCGATCAATTTCTCCGTTACTCGTTTGATGCTGGTGCCGAAGTGGATAACCACGTACACGGTGAGGATCATGCCGTCTTCCGTTTCCTCCACCTGAATGCCGCCGGTCTCCTCCTTGTAGATGTTCATCCGAGATGCCAGCCACGGCATCATGTTCTTATATTTACCTTTATAATTCAGGATATCCACTTTGCCGTTGCAGGATTCCACCGCTTCCATGACGATACGGTTGATCACGCTGGCAGGAAAATGGATCTCACCCAGTTTTGTTTCGATATCAAACATGGTGTTCTCCTCGTCGTTCTTCATTTTGATGTTTCTATGTAAATTTTATCCTCTTACGGATCATTTGACAAGCAGAATCTTTTCCGCACACATCCGGTCGTCCATTCATATACTATCCCGAGGTGACATAACATGAAAAGAACCCGTTACGGCTGCTGCCCTCCCAAAAAGAAAAAGTGTAAACGTTCCTCGCAGAACAGGAAACTGGGGCTGGCCATGCTCCTGCTGGGGCTTGTCACAGCCATGGCGCTTTTGCTTCCGCTGAAGTGCTGGGTAGTTCTGCTGTGCGCCACCATCATTGTATGCGGGATCTTGCTGCTGCGAGGATAAAACCCGCAATATCCGCGCAATATAAAACACCCGCAGTATTGCGGGTGCTGGTTTGCGAGGTTCTTAGATGGCACGGTTAACTTTGCCTGACCGGATGCATCTTGTGCATACTTTGGCTTTTCTAACAGTTCCGTTTTCTTCAACTCTTACAGACTGAATGTTAGCATTCCATTTTCTTCTTGTGTGTCTGTTGGAATGGGATACGTTGTTCCCAGAAACCTGGCCTTTACCACAAACTTCACACTTTCTTGACATCTGCCGCACCTCCTTGTACCTGTAGTATTTAAAAGCTTTCGCAATTCTTCCGTTTCAAAACACCTTCCGTCGCTTTTTCTGTCCACATCAGAAATTGCAACTTCAGACTCGAACATATAGCATTATAGCATAGGGAACCACCCAATACAAGCACATTTTTTGTGCTTCACCACTCTTTTTTGAATTCCGCTACTGCTCATTTTCATCAAAGAATTCAGAACGCAGGATGGACATCAGATGCAGATCGTAATATCTGCCGTCCTTTTTTGCCGCGTTCCGTGCGGTGCCTTCATCTTTAAAGCCCAGGCGCTCATACAGCGCCGCTCCGCGTCTGTTGCCCGCATAGTGATCCAGAGTGACCCGCTCCATATGCAGGAATGTAAAGCAGTATTCCAGAAGCTCGTGCATGATCTCTCTACCCAGTCCATTACCCCAAAGCGAAGATTCTCCGATATAAAAACGAGTGATATCCAGTGAATCAAACTGCGGATTGATCCGTGTGATATAGATCCTTCCCACCGGCATCCCTGTTTCTCTCGCAACGATAGTAAAGTCCAGCTTCGTCGGGTCCTTCTTGCTGTAAAGTGCTTCCGTGACAACATCCTCATAGCTTCTGTTCTCATCGAAGCTCATGTACTGTGCGATATTCTCATCACATTCCCACTTTGTAAAATATTCATAATCTGAAAATTTAGTTTCCCGTATAACAAAGTTTTGTGTCTCCATGAACGTTCTCCTCTTATATTTTTACTCTTCTTCACAGAATCTTTACACTTTATCGTTATTTTATAGTATGATATTATTATATTCGCAAAATCAATAATTAACAAGGAGAATCTCACATTATGAGACGTTTTTTCATAGCTACGATAACTGTGGTGCTTATGACTTCCGCAGTTTTTTTGAGCGGCTGCTCTCTGGGCACCCCGGATCGTGAAACAGAACTGAAAGACACTTTATCCACAACATACAGCGAACTGAATTCGACTTTCTCCGGTCAAACCGGGAAATATCCTCTGGTTGCGGAATATCTGGGTTCCTGGGCCAAGTCCAACAACCTGACAGTCAAGGAAAATGCCGAGCACTATATGGTCATCGTCAATCCGGCCACCGAAGGCTGCGAGAAAAAAGAATCCACCGTTCTGGAATGCGCCGTAAAAACAGCTGACTTTGACAACTCCATGGAACCGCTGGCAGTTTCCATGACAGCTCTGCTTGGACCGGAAACCCACGGCAAGATCACACTGATCGTTACAGAAAACAACGACGGCAACATGATCGGAGCATCCTCCGTCGATCCGAAATACTACGAATGCGATAACTTTATCAATATGGAATATTCCAAGGAAATTCAGCTGCTGACATCCGGATCTCATGCATTCTCATCTACCATGACTGCGGACCTGCAGACTGCATCACCAGCCTATTCCAAGACGTATACCATCACCATGTCCACTTCGGCCTATGCGGATCCGTTTGATTTCGATTCCCATTATCCGAATCCGGTGGATACCATCGGAAGCCTCCTGGCCACAGAAAAAAGCTCCGGCAACCTGTTCCAGCTGGTCTCCTTCGACTGCAAGACAGAAAACGGCTACACACCAAGTTCCGCTACAGCTATCGTAGCGATCGACGACAACGATGTAGAGAGTTTCACGAAGAAGTTCGATAAATCCAATGAAAGTATGAAGAAAAAATTCGACAAGCTGGAGGATCACTTCGTTTACACCATGACGGAAACCTCCACGCCGGATCGTGTCATCGCACCGCAGTCCAGCGATAATATCATCAGTCTCATGTACACGCTGCAGACCGGCATTTATCTGCAGGATGAAGACACCGGCGATATTATATCCGTCGCTGATATTTCATCCATCAGCACAGCAGGGAACAAGCTTCAGGTAACGATCAATTCCCGCAGTCTGCAAAAGAGCGTCCTGGATGAAATGAATACAGCATTCTCTACAACGTCCGGACTCTGCGACATCAGCTACTCCGCATCCGATCAGAGCATGACCTGGTCTGCCAATAAAGAAAAGACGCTGGCAAAATTCTTTGCAGACGCCCTGAGCATCGACGACTCCAAGCCGCTTAACACGCTGACCAGCTCCGAATGTGACATCTTCGCATCCAAGGTATCCGGACTCAACATCATCTCCTATCGGTTTAATTCCGATAACAGAGAAGCTGCACTGCTGAACACTCTCCACTTCCTGGAAAGCCTGTCCGGCACCACAAACTAAAAATCCTGAACAGGCTGCAAAACCTGAACTCACATAACATTGCATAAAAAACGACCCCGATCCGGACCAAAACTGTACCGAAATCGGGGTTTTTTGTTGTTTGATGCTCTCGCAGGCCGGAATTTCCCACCCTGCACATATGTCTATCCTACATAAGCAAAATCTGCTGTTGCGGAAGCCAGAAGCTTGCCTGATTCTTCATCGCGGGCGATCGCTCTCGTTCTGATGAGATTTCTTCCCATATAAAGGATCTCCGTATCGATGAGAAAACTTTCTCCCAGAAATGGACGAATGAAACTGATATTCAGTTCTGCCGTCGTAACCGGTCTGCCACTCTTGGCCATGATGCTCATACCCATTGCCGTATCCATCATGCCGGAAACTGCTCCGCCATGCACCTGCATCCGCTGGTTACGCTCCCAGTCCTTCTTGATAAAGCGGATCCTGCACTCCATGCCGTCCTTGCTGCATCCCACCGGTTGCGGATCCAGCGCCGTATTCATGTTTTCAAACTCCTCGTTCACTACGCCGCCGATGAGGTCCTTAAAACGCTCTTCTACTTCCTTTGATCTAAATTTATCTAAGCTGTTTTGCTCCGTCATTCCTTTCTTATTCTCCTTCTGCTGTAAATTTGCTGCTGTGAGTCTTGAACGGACTAATCCTCAAGAATATAGGCATTGAGGATCTGCCCGTAATATGCAGTATGGTAGTCGCGGTTTGCTCCGTAGAAAGAACCGTCGACATCTTCCGGATAGAAGATCTTCTTTCTCTTCTCGCTGATCTGATCCGGATCCTGCTCCTGCTTGTACACCACCTTGCACTCCAGGGTCAGAGGCAGCTCTTTGATGGCCGGAACGGAAATTTTCTCCGATTCTACCGGGGTCAATCCCAGCTCCGTGAACTTGTCTACATCACGCCCCGACTTGGTTCCGCAGAAATTAAGGATCTCCTTCGCATCCTGTCCGTAAGGGATATTCACCGTGAATTCGCCATTCTTGTCGATCAGTTCCTTAGTGAAACGGTGCTCCCGCAGGAACGTTACGAAGACCGGTCTCCCCCATTCGATCCCCAGCATACCCCAGGAAATGGTCATGGAGTTGACCTGATCGTCCGCCTTTGCCGTCAGCAGCACGCCGTCCTTCAGGCCTTTCATGATCTCTGTCACATTATCATATACATCTATGGTTTTTCTATTCATCGTCTCCTCCGTTCAGTTTCTTCAGACATTTCTTCGCCACCACATAACCTACGGTCATATCGATAGCATACAGTCCCAGATATACACTGGATACAACGATAGCATGCTTCTTGTAGTTCCAGTCTTTAAAAAACTTTTTCATGAGTCTCCTCCTCTTCGTTTACCGCTTGATCATCCGCAGATACGCCTTGTATTCGTTCTGCGTATTAGCACAGAGATATACGTTCATCACCACATCCGGGTGAGCTTCAAACCATTCCACGACGGAAATGATAGCCACCGGAGCCGCTTTGCCTGCCGGGAAGCCGTTTGCTCCCGCCGAAATACACGGGAACGCCACGCTGGTACATCCATTTTCCGCCGCCAGATCCAGCGCTTTAGTGTAGCATGACGCCAGCACTTCCTCGTCTTCTCCGTTGTTCTGGAAAAACGGTCCCACCGTATGGATGATGTGATCGTCGTACTCGATGCCATACGCCTTTGTGATCTTTGCATCACCTTCCATACAGCCGCCCAGCGTCTTGCACTCGTCAAAGAGCTCTTTTCCTGCCGCCGCATGGATCGCTCCGTTGAGTCCGCCTCCGCAAAGCATGGCTTCATCGATGTCGCCGTCCGCCTCTGCCAGCAGCACTGCGTCTACTTCTTTGCCGCCCAGAAGAGTCTTGTGCGCCGAATTGACCACCGCATCCACGTGAAGATCCAGCACGCTTCCCTGCACGAATGCCACGTGGGATTTCGGCTGGAAATTCCGAATCTTTTCCCGGATCTTCCGATCTACCATGATCTTATTGGTAAACGGGTTCACCACGTAACCCAGACAGTCCGGCCACTGATCCAGAGAATCCAGAAGCTCTCCAAAGGACTGATTGATGGCTGCACTTCCTTCCCCGCCGATGTTCAGCTGTTCGCTGCTGGTAAAAATCGGGATCAGGTAATGTCCCTCTTCGTCCACTACCAGATGCTGAAAACTGATGGGCAGTTCCTCGTTGATGGTAAAGCTGGTTCCGTCCTGCAAAGACTCCGCCTTCAGTAACTGCTGCAAAAGCTCCTCCGGAGTTTCGATGGGGATCAGGCACTGCATGCCGTTCTCCGCACCCTGGCTCATGGCGTTAAAAACGGGTTCCGGATCAGCTCCGTTTTCTCCGTAATACCAGTTATATAAAGCCCGCTCCAGCGCGGTCGCGTATTTATCGTTCATATTTCCCAATCTCCCTCCTGCTACAGCAGTTCCTTCAGTTTCTGTGCCTCTTCTTCCGTCAGGGTGATTCCCTTGCCCATTTTCTCATGGTCCGGCGCCCAGTCGCGCAGATCGTACTTCGGTGCTCCGCCGTTCCAGGACACCTTGTTCAGTTCCTTGGTCCAGCCTCTCCCATTCTCTGAGAGCACTCCGATTTCTTCTACGATCTCATATTTAAAATCTGCCATATTATTAAATCTCCTTTACTTGTCGCACCGCAGGAGCGACATTGACGTGCCCCGGGGTACTCCTTTACTTGCTGTTAGTCTTACGATTCTGATTATACCACAGCCTGCGGCCCGCTTCAATACGGTGCGCCGCCCTTGTCATACCGCAAAAAAGCCGCTATAATAACACCAGCAGACAACAAAAAGGAGACTACGATGAAAAAAGAATTTACCCACTACGGACAGAAGGTGCTGCTGGCCGGAAACCGCAGCCGCTACGAAGCGATTTTAGAGAAAAACAACGTGCCGTACACGCCGCTGCCCATCCTGTCCAAGACGTACCGGGTCGTAAAATACAACGGCAAATACGCCGTGATCTTATCAAAAGAACTGGAAGAGGATCTGGAGAGCGTTATCGTGACGGAAACCCTGCCGGATGACCTGAACATCGACGCCCTGATCGTGGACGTATTCAGCCAGCTGCGTGGAGAAGCTCCCGCTAAAATGCCGACAAAGGCCATGGCCATCCTTCATGATGCAGAGAAACTTTTGCAGGAAAAGCAGAACCGTACAGGAACGCCTCTCACGGGAGAGACCTATTTCGCCGAAATGGCAGGAGCACTCGAGATTTACGGCGGGACGGAATACCTGAAGACACTTCCACACGACGATATTGCCGAAAATTACTGGGATCAGCTTCTTGCTGCAAAGCCCGCAGCGTTCGTCATGCCGGAGGCTCCGCAGACAGCCAGCGCCCCACAGCCATCAGGTCAGTATGCAACTCCCGCTCCGGCAGGAAATCCGTTCCCGGATATGTCTCAGGCGGAGAGCATGGAAGCGCTTATGTCTTTTTTCGGATCGGCCAAAAAAGAAGATTAAAAAAGGTTAGAATCAAAATGAATCAGAAAAGCAGCAGCAAGGTTCCCGCCACGATGCCGGCAAGCCCGACCGCTGCTTTTTTTGACAGTGTTTCGCGGAATACCAGCCAGGAAAACAGGATGGTCACCAGGATGCTCAGCTTGTCAACGGGAACGACAACGCTGGCCGGGCCGTCCTGCAACGCTTTATAGTAGCAGAGCCAGCTCCCGCCGCCAGTTGTTCATTTTTCCGGCTGACGTCTCCCGCCTGCGCCCGGGGATAGTCAAAACAGATGCACGAGCCTTCCTTCCACAGCTCTCCGATGCTGCAAAGAAGCCGCCGCCAGTCTTCTTTCGCCAGATAGTAACTGATCCCCAGAAGGCTGGCAAATGCAGCGTGCTCCCGATGAAATACCGCCCCCAGCAGTTTCTCCATCCACGAGGGATCCGACAAATCACAAGCCACGTAATTTACATGGTCGTGCTCCCGCAGAGCTTCGTCTGCGATCCTCTGCCGTTTTTCCGCGATCATATCCGGCAGATCCAGCTCATAAACGCTGATATCCTGTGCCTCATGCCGCAGCCCGAAGGTGTCAAATCCGGCGGCAAAAACAGCATACTGACCGCACCCCTTTTCCATCTCTTTCTGCAATGCCTTTTCACAGAACGCACTGCGAGCCAGCACCGAAGGCGCCAGCTGATGCTCCACAATAAACCGCAGCGCATCCTCCTTTGCACCATCAAAATCCGGAGCAAAGAAGGAAATCCCCTGCGCCATATGCTCCCCTATGGCATCGTACTCTTCCTTCCGCAGCATCTTTGCAGCAAAAGGATCTGCGAAGACCCACTCCCTGTTATTCTTGTAATGATAAGCCCGCGCGAAGCAGCTTACCTTCGCTGTCATGTGATCCATATCCTTGGTTCCTTTCTTAAAATACTCACCCGGGTATATACTAATTACACCCATAGCGACTTCATTTCAAGACTGGAAATTTTGCCGGAAATGTGGTAATATAAGACCGTCGAAGAGAGAAATTTCTTTGATTTTTTTGTTTTTTGAATACGAAAAACGGAGCACGTTATCCATGCTCCGCTTCTGTCTCACAGCTACGTTTTCCTGCCGTTTATGCTCTATTTCGTTCCTTCACTATGCTCTATGTCTGCGCCGCAGATCCATCACCGGTGCCACGCAACCCATGAGAGCCAGCAGTGCCAGGATCGCCCACAGCTGCATATTGCTGTCGTCTCCCGTGCGAACTACACCGACCTTGGTATTGGTAACGGTTACCATAGTTGAGTCGCCCTTTTGAACGACACCGCTCTGATTGATATACTCCGGAGAGTTGAATCCTGCCTTCGTATAATCGTCCTCCTGGATCGTATAATATACGCCTGCCGGAAGCCCTCTCACGCGAACGTAGCTGCCCGCTTTCACATCAAATTCTGCCACGCCATCCTGGAATGTCACATCACCAAATGTGCCGTTTAAAGCAACGGTTCCCGCATCAGCGTTACCGTCTTTTAACAGCGTCAGGGTAAAGTGATACTTCTTCTTCGGATCATTCGAACCCTTGACCTGTTTTGCGATCAGCAGATCCCCGGTCTGTACCGTATTGGTGAGGGTGCTGTGCCAGTCACCGTCTTTCACATCAGCTTCATAGCCCAGTACCGGAACTTCTTCCACGCTGTACTCTCCGCCTGCGATCGGCAGATTCTTCCAGGTGTACGTCCAGTTGTTTTCCTCATTCAGAGTGACTGACATATTCTCATAGCGTTCGCCGTTTTTCAGCAGGTACACCTGAATCGCTTTCGGCCTCAGACCATTCTTATCGAAACCATCGCTCCATTTCTTCGTTACCGTGAAGTCGCGTTCCTTTACCGTAGCGTTATCGAAGCGAACTTCGTCATACTGCTGCGGATCCGTCACCACGCTGGTCACCAGATACTGGCTTCCATCGGACTGAACGTCTACGCGAACGGTGAAGACCCTCTTGTCCAGTTTATAGGTGTACGGCTTCACAATGGAAGTCTCCCGGATCTGATAGTAATAGGATCCTTCCACCGGCTTGTTGCGGTAAGTAATCTTTTTAAAGGTGATCTTGCCGTTTTCATCGTTTGTAGCGGTGTCGAAATAGCCGCCCTCAATAGCCTTGCCATTTTCATCCACCTGCTGAATCGAGAATTCAAACAGGCCAGCCTTGGTGCAAAGCTCATTGTCCAGGTATTTCCATGCTACCGGAGTGTATTCCGGCACCTTCATGGATTTGATATGGCCATGCTGGGTCACCGCATTGATCTCGCCGATATCATCGGTCTTCGTGCTGGTCACCTTGTTTCCGTCGATCCGCAGATCCGCGCTGTTGACCAGTCCGTCTACACTGGCTCCGCACTCAGTTTCAAACTGCAGATGGAAAATCGGGTACTTGTCCGGATCCAGAATCTGGATAGCCAGAACGCTCCGTTTCTGCGATACTTTATACGCATCTGCCGGAATAGCTTTTCCAGCAGAATCCGTCAGTTTGATACTGCTTAAATCAGCGATAAGTACCGGACTGAGCACATCGGAAACGGTCACATCCTGCAGCTCCTGCAGTTCTTTTTCCGTATACAGGCTGTACAGGTTCACATCGAAGTCCCATGTCACGATCGGATTGCCGTTTTCCGCTTTTTTCGTGATCACCTTGCCGCTCTTGGTCAGCGGCTTATCCACCTCGATGGTTCCGCTCTTGCTGTCGCTGTCCACTGCTCCATCCGCCGAAGCAACATGGAACGCATTCTTCAGCGTGAGCACCTTGCCTTCCTCGCCGCCTGCAGCCAGGTAAGTATCCCGGTCGATGCGAGCGGAATAAGTCACGGTCACTTCCGTATCCTTCGGAAGCTTGTCAAAGGTCAGCTGGAAGGAATCATTTTCTACGGTAAGTTTTGCACCATCCGGCAGAGTATCCTTCGTATAGTGTTTTGCCTCATCCTTGCCTGTCTTGACCGTAATAGCAAAGTCACTCATCGTGAGGGCTTTCTGCACGGCTTCATCGGCAGGATCCGCTGCCGCCTTATCCTGTAATGTAAAGTTCTCGCGTCCGGCATTTCCGGTCTTTCCGGTTACGGACCACAATGTGGTGGACGTATCCTCTCCATCTGCACCGTTGCCTTTGTAAGTCTTCTCAGCCTTCACAGGGATCTCCGGCTTGAAATCACTGCCGGCCGAAGCCTCAGAACTGGAATCTCCACGCTCCATGACAGCGCTGTTCTGCAGCTTTGCAGAATCCCCTGCCTGGCCGCCACCTGCAATATAGGCATCCTGATCCAGCACCGTATCGTAATCCACCGTGTAGTCCTGTCCGGCATCCAGCACCTTGTGAGTATCTGTATTCCGGATCGTCACGTTCAGATCTCGACCATCAGCCTTGATAGTCAGGTTTCCTTCCGTCCAGCCGTCCGCCTGCAGTTTCTGGTTCTTATAGATCACCTTATCGTCCTGTTTGATCACGATGCTGTCCGGATCGATCTGCAAAGCCGCCTCCGCGGCCTTTTTGATTCGAGCGTCATCGACGGCAATAGAAACATGGTCTGTCAACGCGATCTTCTTATTCTGTCCAAAGCCCGTATTGACTTTCAGTCTCCAGGAAGACTTACCAGCCGACGGCGTCGATCCTGCCAGAGATTTCTGAAGACCGTCTTCCAGGATCTCAATATGATTTCCGCTTTCTTCTTTCTTGGCTTCCTTATCATTGTATACCACGTTCTTCATGGTCGTCTGGATCGTGCAGTCCGGATACAGATCTGCGATTTCCTCATAGAAAGCTTCCCAGTCGGTTTCCGTATCATAGGTTGCCGCCAGATAGCGATTCCGCTCCAGCCTGTCCACTTTGACCTCGAACCCAACGGTCATTCCGCCCTGCTCCGGCTGTCTGGTCTTGATAGTCAGATCATGCTCTTTGCCAGAAGCATCCGTTACTTTCTTTGTTTCGGTCTTCTGTGGATCTGTTCCTTTGAAAGAAAGCTCTGACTCATGAAGCAGATCCCCTGCAGAAAGCTGCAGATCACTTCCATCCGGTTTTGTATCGGTATAATATACCTTGATCTTTTCAAACTTCGTATGCTTTTCCAACAGATAGCAGATCCGACTGCGAAGTTCTTCTTTCTGTGCATCGTCTGCGATCTCGCTCAGTTTTACGATTTCTCCGGTTTTCGGATCCCGGTATGTAAATTCCGTGAGATCGTACTGTCCTGCATCCTGCAAGGTAATGGTCGTATCGTCCTTGCCTTTGGTGCCCGTCCAGTCATAGATCAGCCAGGATGATCTGCTGGTATCAGAAGTGCTGGATATTCTGGATTTCCACACCAGTTCATCGGCCAGGAATTCCGCCTTGACTCCCGCTCCACAGTCCACCTTGAGCACCATATCCTTAGCTGCCTTTGCTTTACTCTTCGCCTTTTTCAAAGACTGGGTGTCCGGATCACTGGAACCATATGGGATCGCTGCTTCTCCGCCGTTGTTGATGGCCAGGTTTCCGCCATGATACCACTTGCTGTCGCGGAAGCCGTCCTTGCCATCCATAACGATCTCCGTATCATAGGTAATAGAAATCTTTGTATCGGCAGGGACTTTGGAACCGTCTGCACGTTTTACCACAGCCCGGAACATGGATCCCGGATGCTCCGTAAATTCCTCCAGAGGTTTGTAAATGAAGTCTACGACCCATCCGCTCTCAGCCTTGCCGCTCCATCGTCCGTCACGAACGCCGCCGGAATAGATTTCCTGTGCTTTATCAAATCCCGGACCAGAAACAGTGATTTTCACGTTTTTCACATCGACAGCCTTGTTCAGTGCCTGCAAAGCTTCGCGGTCAGACTCAGTGTAAGTCTTCTCACCACTTCCGTTAGAACCGCTGTCGGTGTAGCCCGACAGGAAGTCCTCGATGGAAACGTAATCGGTCGCCGTATAGCCTACCTGTGTATCCAGACGGTATCCGGCTCCATATCCACCTTCCGCTTCATTCTTTTTCGGGGCTCTCGTCACCGCTTTATCCATAGCCAGGGAAGCCACGATATTCCGTTTGACCGTCGTACTCTGCGGCGGCTGCGCGGCTCCATCCCAGCTGGAGCTGGAGGCGCCATTTTTCATCTGCAGCTCATACACCGTATTCTCCTGACCAGTCTCTTTTTCTGCCGCTTTGCAAAAAGCCTTCTGGTCAAAGGATGTGCTGTAAACAGCCTCCAGATTATAGACATTTTTCAATCCATCGATCTTGATATCAAAGCCGTCCTCCATATTGCCTTGGTAGGTAAGTGTCAGAGTGAGCTTGTCCTTCGTAAATGTCGCCTGATGATTTTCAGCGTCCTCCGCCTTTTTCAAGTCAGCCGCTTTCAGATCGAACAGCGTTCCGCTGGTCCCCGGACCGTTGGCTGTTATTTTCAGAGCCTTCAATTTCGTATAGGCTGCCGGATTGACCGTCAGTTTACTGTTTTCCTTTCCGGTTGCAGTAGAATCCACCATATCATCGTGAGCGGACCAGGTTCCACTGTAAAATCCGGTGTAGGTACTGCCGATCAGACTGCTTCCGGTCTGGCTCTGACTGACTCCATAAGAGGATGCAGTAAATTTCCACGTATCCTGAATCGATGCCGTATCCGTATCATCATCCGTTTCCAGCTTCGTATCAGACAGAGACTTGCTCAAAGGCATCCATGGCATTTTGCCGGTCGCCTTGACCTTGAACGGGAAGAGCCCATAATATCCTCCCCCATTGCCCCACTCGGTAACATCTCCTGCATTAGCAATCAGCTCTGCCTGGCAAGTGGATGCAGTATTTACGGTTCCATTGTCTACTCTGGTAAAGAAACCAACGCAGGTATGTTTGCCATCATACTTCGATATACGTCCATAAGTGGCGTTGTAATTGTACTGGGAAGGTGCACTGGATCCGATAAAGTAAACATTTCCGCCTGAATTGGAACTCATCGTGGTCCCCGGGGTATTCTCTTTGATCGTAGCGCCGGTCAACAAATTAAAATTTGTTTTGCTGCTACCGAACTGACTCCATCCTCCGCCAGAAGTTTTATAGAAAATCCCACTTGCCGGTAATAGCTGCCCGTCGATATCCTTACGCGGATCGCTGCTGAACGATTCACCTATCAACAGTGTCTGCCCTTGCGAAACCTTTACATAAAACATGGACGTATTCCAGTTGCTCCAGTTTTCTGTATTACAGTCGAATTCCCAGAAAATCGTCTTATCATCGATCCAGCGTCCCGTCATAACAGACGCCTGTTCTCTGCCGAACCCGTAGCCACTATAGCAGACAGATGCCTGGCTATAATCCGGAGCTTTTCCATATACAGTGTTGGAAGACAGCATGGAATCCGTTGTACTTCCACCTGTACTCTTATCTTCCGTGATCACACTGCCGTGACTTTGTTTAAATTCCAGATCGACATTCTGATCCGGTGCATTGAACACATGGACCTTCCAGCTGGCCGGCTGTGCCGAATCTGTACCGCCACCGGAAGGTCGGTTCGCTGTCACCAGCTGTCTCCAGCCATTAGATCCATAATTTTTCTGTGCTGTTGCTCTCGTATCAGGGTCGATGATCACGTAGATATACCGGCCATTCACTTTATTACTGCTCCTGTAAAGCAGCAGTTGTTTGCTGGAATCCATTCCGGCAAAAACCTGTTTCAGCTGATACTGCAATGCCAGATCCGACTGATCGAACACATTCTGCAAATAGGAAGAGTTCGCAACACCTGCCTGGATTTCCGAATAGGTTCGTGGACCATAGAAGTTCCAGGAAGTGGCGTCACCGATCTGGAATTTCTGGAATGACGCAGAACTTCCTACCAGCGAACTCCCAGCTTCAAAAAACGAATAATTGTTACAATAGTAGTTGGTACTGGTATCATTCGTATATTCATAATGATTGCTGCCCGGATAATACCGGTGCTGCGGTGTAAACTCCATCCAGAAATAGTTTCCTGAATAACTGCCATTATTGTACGCCTCAAAAGAACTCTTGATGGAGTTAGGCATTCCCTCGTACTGCTTGTCGTTATACTGTACGGAATCGTTAAAGTATTTGTAACCACTGTTGGGTCTGCCAAAAGTTTTACCAATTCCTGAATTCGCAGTCACCGTCTTCCCGTTCTCATCTGCGCTGGTCATGGTCGCTTCGGCAGTATATCCCTTCCCTGCAATATCATAGTTATCATAGATCTGAGAAGTAAAAATGAACTCATATTTTTCAACACCTGCATCCAACGCCGCAGGATCGCTGCTTCCCGAATTGTTTCCGGCACTGCTTCCATTGCTCACCAGTCCGCACATATCGATATACAACGTATCTACCAGAGAACATCTGCCGGAACGCTCTACAATGGATTCCTCATTATTGTAGTCCGATTCGTCCAGGTAGGCCGTGCAGAAAATCCCCCTGCCTTTCTCTTTATCATAGGTAATGGTCGGGTCATAGGTATCACTTTCCCTGTAATAGGAATATGCATTGCTGTTCATGCGATACGGCTTTAACGTTTCCGTCTTGCCGTTTTTATAAGTGATTTTTATGGAAGACATCTTGATAACGTCTTCCGCGTTGTTGCCGCCTTTATCGGCCAGCATAGCACTTCCCTTATCAAATTTCACCTTGATCCGCTTAGCGTCCAGCTTCTGGTCATCATCAGTCAAAGTCAGTGTCCAGTCGATCTTATCCTTGCTGTCTTTATTGTCGGAAGCTCTCAGGCTCAAACGCTCCGAAGACGTTTCCGGTTCGTCCGGCTTCGGGGTGACTGTGAAATGCAGCGCTCCGCCCGGTACAAAATCCACTGTACATTCTTCCCCCTGCTTCAGATCCTTTGACACCGTAACACCATACTGGAATCCTCCGGAAATCTCCAGGTCATCCTCTACGTTTTCAAACTGCATCTGGAGCTGATATCCATCATCAATGGAATAGATCCCGCCTGTGCAGTCAACATCTCCATCCCGAAAGAAAATCACAGGCTCATCTGGATCCACCAGCTTCTTGCCGTTTTTATCTTTCTCTACCGGAACCAGAGCAGATGGCAGATCCATATAGTAAACAGTATTTTCCTGCACGCCCTTCTTCCCATCGTGCTCTATGATTTCAGCCATGCGGAAGTTGACTTGCAATCCGGCGCCCAGATCAACCGTGCCGCCTTTGCCACCCTCACTTTTCGGCTTATAGTAAGTGTTCTGCTTTTTCTTCGGATCATTGGTATCCACGATCCTGTCCTTGCTGTCATACAGCGTCGTATAACACAAGGAATTTCCATCTTTATCCTGTGCGATGATCGAGCTTAACGAAGCCTTCGTTTGCGTATCGTTCAGCTCTCTCTTATCCTGCTGTTGTGTTTTTGTCTCAGCCTTATCGGTACGCTCCGTATCGTCTTTGTTTTCCGACTTCTGCTGCGCATCCCGAGAGGTATCCTTCTGCTCCGTCTGAGTTTCAGCTGGCTGTGACTGCTGCGTTTCCTGCTTGTCCACCGCCCCTTCCAGAGCAGTTACCGAAGCAGGAAAAAAACAGGTCATCAGCATTAAAACGCACAGCGTTAAGCTAAGACCTGTTTTCCAGTTTTTCTTTTTCATTCCATAACTCCTTCGTATCTACCCATAACAAGTACGCTATCCCCCGTATTTAGGGGGGTGCGTTTGTTATTGTACCACGTATAGAATAAATAGAAAAGGGGAGTTTGATAATTTTTGTCCAATACGAATATTCAAACTTTTCTGAAGTGAAATCCGGATTACTCCGATCTAATATGTTCTTGCAGCGCCTCTAAATAGGATCGGCCGTACCGGCTGCGGATGGAATCCTTACGCGTCACCGTACCGATCCGCATCGTACAGTCGGACGCCAGAGGCTTTGCAGTAATATTCTCTCCGTTCAGCTCAGCGTCCAGCACCCCGGAACATACGGTAAAGCCGTTCAGCCCGATCAGAAGATTGAACAGCGTAGCCCGGTCTCGCACCATGATGTTCTTCGGCAGCTCCAGCATGCTGAGAAACTCCTCCGAAAAGTAAAAAGAATTATGCTTGCCCTGCTCAAAGACCAGATAAGGATAGGGCTGCAGATCCGCCACCGTCAGAATATCCTTTCCCGCTAGCGGATGACGGTTGGAAAGAAACACATGAGGCTTAGCTACGAACAGTTCCTCAAATTTCAGGTCGCTTTTCTGTATCAGTTTCTTCAAAACCGCCTCATTATCTTCGCTGAGATACAGGATGCCGATCTCGCTTCTGCCCAGCGAAACGTCCTCAATGATTTCATACGTCTGAGTCTCCCGCAATGTGAAACTGTAGGAATCCGCATCGTACTTGCGGATCACGTCCACAAAGGCGTTGACAGCAAAGGAATAATGCTGGCACGATACCGAAAAATGCGGTTTTTGATATCCCTCGCCTTTAAAGTGCTCCGTCATGAGATCGCTCTGCTCAAGGATCTGCCTCGCATAGGAAAGGAGCACCTCTCCGTCCCGCGTCACTTCCACGCCTTTATTGGACCTGCTAAACGCAGTGACACCCATCTCTTCTTCTATACTGCGGATCGCCGACGTCAGGCTGGGCTGTGCGATAAACAGCCGCTCCGCTGCTTCCGTAATACTGCCACATTCTGCTACCATAACCAGGTATCGAAGCTGCTGCAAAGTCATAAGACGCCTCCTTTTCTCTAATCTCCTGTAAAATCGTATTCTTTGTCCTCTTCCGCTTCATCTTCCCGGCGAATGATCATCAAAATGCAAGCGATGATCAGCAGGATCACGGAAAAATGCAGTGCATGTCTGCCGAAATGCCTGATGAAAATACTCTCTATGATCGCCCCCAGCATAAAGAAAAAAATCACACCAAAATACACAATGGCTTTTTTCATATACTGTTTCTGATGGGTCTGCATATATTTATCGAAATTGTATGTACCGCTTCGCAGGTTGCCGATGCACATGGTGGTCGCAATACCATTGCCCCGGAAGGAACGGAACGTCTCCACCTGCATGCCGCACGCCAGCGAAATCAGCATGTTGGCCAGGTCATTCTGCGACTGTGGGATCCAGCATACAGCAAATAAAAGCACGATTTCTCCCACCAGCACGATCTGCCTCCAGTGCACATGCACATCCTGGATCTTGCTGCGAATGAAGTCGGCCAGAATGATCCCCACCGTGAATGTGATCACCGGCCAGAAATATTTCATAGCTTCTGCAAAGTCCCCGCCCGCGGCGTTCACTCCAAACAGGAGCATATTGCCCGTCTGAGCGTTTGCAAAGACCTCTCCCCGGTACAAATAGGAATAGGCGTCCATGCACCCTCCAGAGAGGGCCAGAACTAAATTTACCACTGCAGATTCTGACATCTGTACTTTTTTCTGCATTACCATCTTTTCTGTCATCTACCTCTTTTCTGCTGTCGTATCATGATCGCCGAACGTACTATTCCGCCATAAACTGTACGGAAACCCCAGCCGGATCCTTTGTAAAGAAAAAGTGCACGCCCGGCATCGGAGAAATCACCGGCGTCACGTCAAATCCCGCTTCCATAAGGCTGTTCTGCTTGCCCTCCAGGTCCTCCGTCGGAAATCCCACGGACAGGTATTCACTTCCGGAATGATCCGCTTCCGGATTCTCAATGACCTCGATCTTCGTATCCTTCGGTCCAGCCGCCAGAAACACCAGGTTCTTGCCTTTCTCCCGCATGTCCTGCTGGATCGTCAGTCCCACATGCTCCTGAAAAAATGCGATTTCTTCCTCGAAATTTTTTGTTTGAATTGTTACGTGTAGTAGTTTCATGGTTTACTCCTTTATCTCCCAGTGACCGCTGTAGCCACTGCCTATATATTTAATTTCAGGCATTTTCTTTATTCGACGCCGTATAGTCTCTGGACTAACGTCAAGATTTATAGCAAGTTCTTTAACAGTGATTTTACCATCATTTTTTATTAATTCTTTAATATCATTCATCTGATTCTCTTGATGGTCACTTTGATGGTCACCTTGATGGTCACCTTGATGGTCACCTTTAGGGACATCATAATTCAAATTAGGCATCACAACGGTAAACTGATATCTGTCGGATCGAAAGCTTGGTTTTTTATCTTCTGAAAAGTTCACCTGATGCTCGTATGCATGAATAATTTTGCCAAATCCGCTCCCTTTGCGCTCCATAAATCCCAGGCGGCCAAACACGTCTGCAATCACAGGGTTTCTTCTGGTCGAAGGAACCGTAAGCGGGTCTCTCTCCTGTATGATGGAACCATCCGGCATTCCTCCCGGCGAATAAATCTCCATCCTGTCATCAAAAATGTCTATGTGCACTTCACTGCCATTCACTAAATAGTCTCTGTGAACAAGGCCGTTAATCAATGCCTCGTGATAGCTGCGTTCTACATATTCCGGCATTTCCTCCCTGGAATTAGGTGTTTTACGCCACATCATTCTGGAATTCCGCTTAATAAAAGATTCTCCATCTTCTAATAAAGAAATCAGACTTCCAGAATACTCAGCATCATCAAAGGCGTCTATCGTGCCGCCGCTTTTATCCCGTCCATTCCATCTGGTGCAGAACACCCGCGACCATCGTATCGGACTGTCATCCGCCAGCAAAGCGCCTGCATTGGTCAGCCATCCATCTTCATCAACAAGTCCAAATGAAACCAATTCTTTATCATCAAAACTGCTGCCTGTCCATTTTTTATATCTCGCACGGAGCTTTGTGAATGCAAAATCTTCTACTCGATACGATGATATCTGAGAATCAAAAGAAGTGTTCTTTCCTCTCATAACCAAACGCTTTTGTTCCGTTGCCGTCGCCTTTACGCTTTCATTGCCTACTCGTACAAAAGTTTCCAGCACACCATCTCCCGCATAGTAATATGGCGTTTCCTCCCCTTTATGGATTTTAAGGATAATAAGAGTTTTATCTTCCTCCTTTTGAAAACTAAGAGTAAACTCCGGTATCGGTTCCATCCGTGATTTGATTTGTTCACTTATTGTTGCAGAATCGCCCTCCGGATCCTCAACTCCCGTAACCGCCCCATCATCCGCAATTCCAAAGATCAGAAATCCTCCATTGCCATTTGCAAAAGCACTTACACTTTTCAGCCAGCTCTTAGGTTTTCTTTTCTCCAAAAATTGCTTCTTATCATATTCCGTTGTCTCCCCAATCAATTTAGTAATCTCTAACATTGTACCTCTCCTTGCTTATCATAACACCCCTGCACTTACCCTACATCGGCGTTCCCACTTCGATAAGATTCCCGTCCGGATCATAAAACCTGATCACCTTCTGGCCCCAGCTATGTGTCATGAGACGGGTCACATGCTCGATAGGCTCCGGATACTTTTCCAGTTTTTCTGCAAAGGCTTCGAGGTTGTTTTCTTCAAAATACAGCTCGCTCATATTGTTACGCGGAATACATTCACGCCCCAGAAAATCCTCCCAGTAGTTTATATCCTGCAGCACCAGTCCTTCAGTCATAATAACATTCCTGCCATTGTCCAGAACCACCTCCAGACCGAATAAATTTTTATAAAATGCAATGGATTTCTCCATATCTTTGACTACGATCAATGCGTTTTTGAGTTTCATGGGTTTGCTCCTCTACATCCGTGATCTTATTTTTTCAATCAAAGTAATATCTGCAGGCAGCCATTCTACGCTGTTTAGCTTATCTTTGGTAAGCCACTTTGCATCCTCAGCTTCTTTTAAAACAAGTTCTCCGGCTACTATTTTACACCAGAAACATTCCATGCTTAAATGAAAGTTTGGATAATCATATTCAATCGTGTCAATCAACTCACCTACGGAAATTTCCGTCTCAAGCTCTTCCATAATTTCCCGTTTTAACGCTTCCTGTGAAGTTTCACCTGCTTCAATTTTCCCACCTGGAAATTCCCAGCCGTCCTTAAACTCTCCATAGCCTCTTTGTGTCGCAAAAACCCGATTGCCTTCTTTGATAATCGCAGCTACAACTTTTATTGTTTTCATGCATTTACCTCACTACCTATCCCGTGATATATTCATAAATATCACTTCTTACACTGTGTTCCATTCTCATTTTAAAATTCACAATCGGCAGAACTTGTCCCTTATTATTGGAAATCGTAGTTTCCTCCCAGGCAACAGGAGTTACTCTTCCCATATAATAAAAATCTGCTCCTTCTCCATCACTTTTCTTAATGAACAAATAAATCTTTAATCCTATATCGGAACTGTTTATAATCTCTTTAGATTCTTTACTTTCCAAAGAAACTTTGCTCCTAGTCATCCAACTAAAAATCTGTTCATTTATGAACTCATCTTCATATTTTGTGCTTTCTGCAATATCTTCTTTTTTCTTATATGTCACGAAAATCGGACAAGTATTATTCTTTATCCGATAACCATATATCGTTGAACTATCGTCCTTTTCCCAATTCAACAATCGGCAAACATCTTTTCTCGAGTATTTTTCATACAAAACCAAATTGTCCTCATCATGATTTCGGTAGATATCATTATATTTTTTCAATCCATAGGTCAAAAGGCTTCTTATTTCTTTCCTGAAGTCAACATGCTGCAGCTCCCGATAAAATTTTTCCGCACGCACAGCGCTTTTCTCGCTAATTTTATTCGAATCAAAGAATTCAAACTCCATATACTTTTTTTGTTCTGTCTGCGTATTGATAAAATCTTTTTTCAGTACCGATAATGCGGATATATAATCACACGTTCTGTAGTTCTCCTGCAGTCCCTGCAGTTTCTTTTGAAACTGCAATTCATTGATTTCATCATTTTCCAACATCATCTGTAACATCAACAATTCATGAGGACGCTTTCCATTTACTAAAAGAGTTGAAATGAATTCCAGGGTTGCAGCTTCCTCTTCGGTGAAATTTATTTGATACTCTGAATCATACTTTCGCACAAAAGAATCATATGTTCCTGCATATGCTATAAACAGTATTGGGTCTATTTCCCCATATTCATAAAAATCCAAAATACTCGGTATTCGTCCCAGCTTATCTTTCAACTGAAAATATTTTTCTTTTAACAATGTACTTTTCGGTGACATTTTATCAATAGAACGGAAAATCCGTTCCTTGCTTATTTCATCAAAATGTATCGTTGAACAACCTGGAATAACACGTCCACCTTCCATAAGATACTTCCGAATCGTATCCTTGTTATAAGTTCGATCTCCTGATAATGCAATCGGTATCATAAAATTATTATTATAGTTTCCGATAAAATCTAACACTACAACGTATTCTTTTCCAATTGCTTTGCGAAGACCACGTCCCAGCTGCTGCACAAATACCACTGGAGACTGTGTCGGACGAAGCATAATAACCTGATTGATTTCCGGTACATCAACGCCTTCTGAAAAAATATCAACGGAAAGGATATAATCGATCGCATCTTCTCTATCTTTGCCCGTCAAGCGTTCAATCGCATCTGTTCGCTCAACCTCTGAATTTTCACCTGTTAAGGCAATCGTCCTCCATCCTTTTTCATTAAATTTCACAGATAATTCACGAGCTTCCCGGTTCCTGCTGCAAAAAATCATTCCTTTTACACGATCGCCACTATACCCATAATATTCTGCCTGTGCCATTACACGCTCTACCCGTTCATCCGACGTCAAATACCGAAAATGCTCCAGCTTTTCTCCTGCTGATTTTCCCTCATCTGCAATCAAATCTAAATCGGTTATTCCAAAATAGTGAAACGGACAAAGAAGATCCTCTTCCATGGCTTTTTGAAGCCGGATTTCATATGCAATCTGATGATTAAAAAGCTCATAGATATTCACATCATTGTTGCCGGCTACCCTTCTATCTGGAGTTGCTGTCATTCCAAGCCAAAATTCAGGCTCAAAATACTCCATGATCAACTGATAACTGTCTGCAGAACTATGATGTGCTTCATCAATAACAATTGCATCAAATGCATCTACACTATATTTTTGTAACACCTCATTTTTACTCATTGTCTGCACTGTTGCAAAAATATAATCCGCATCGTACTCCTGAGATTTTCCTGTTACAAGTCCTGTTGTGACAGTTCCATTGAACACACGCTCAAAAGATTTTTGAGCCTGCCTAGCGATTTGAGTTCTATGCACTAAAAATAACACTTTCTTAAAACCAAGTTCTCTCATTGCAAATGCAGATGCGTATGTTTTTCCTGTCCCTGTAGCAGAAATCAGCAATGCCTTATCTTCTCCCGCCTCATAGAGTGTTTTTAAATTGGTAATAAAACCAACCTGCATCGAGTTGGGCTGCAGTTTATATGCTTCCAAAGATGGGACTTCTGCGACCCTTGCCAGTTCTCTCTGTTTTCGTATAACTGCATTTCGTGTATATTGTTCTGTATATCGCTCAATAAACTGGTCAAATGCCAACGATTTTCTCGAATTCCATAATTCATCAAACTCCTGTACAATTTCATGGGTATATTCCCCATTATCAGTTGAGACCAGCCTGGTATTCCATTCTCTGTTGATCGTAAGAGCACTTTGAGTAACATTAGAACTACCTACGATAATACGGTACATTTCATCTTTGCGAAAAACATATCCCTTGGTATGAAATCCTTCCCGCTCATTTTCTGTAACGTACATTTTAAGCTCAATATTTTGGAGTTCAGCCAACCGTTGCAAAGCCTTCGGCTCACTAAAAGCAAGATAATCTGTTGTTAAAATTTTGCCCAGAATATTCTTTCGCTCCAAATCTTTTAATGTCTGTAAAAGCGGTGTAATTCCACTCATGGTAATAAATGCAACACTGATACAAAATTCATCACAAGACAACAGCTCATCTTCTATAGCAGAGAGTACCTTGCGACCATCTTTATAATTATTTGAGATAAATTGCGGTTTATATGCTAGATTTGAAGTTACATTGTAATCAATAAACGCAGTTTCTAATCCCCGTTTCAGAAATTCTATATTGTCATATTTCATGTGTTTCACCATGTTGTATAAAAAAATGCTTTTTATTGAACAAAAAAGTCATCCACATCCTGTACAGTATGTAATAATTCCGAATCATCTATTCCGGTAGCTTTTGCCAGGGCTACTGAAGCTAGCAGTTTTTCATGAAAATCCGTATCAAAAGCACATCTGATCAAACGGTTAAATTCTTTAGAGTGTTGCTCCAGCTCATCTATATACTGCCGATACTTTTTCTCCAGCGCTTCATCCAGTTTCCTCTGGTTTTCAATATATCCAGACAGTATCTCCTGCTCCTTTGAGTATAACATTAGCCTCCCATATTCAAAAGAGTACATCGAAATAGCCTGAAGAAACTGTCCTAACTCTGGCCCCGTGATGCATTCCATATATGCAGCCATTAACTTCAACATTGCCTCCAAGCAAATCCATAGACAATCATCAATGTATTCCGTTTCTTCTATATCACCATCTTCTAACGCTTTACTTTTTGTACGAATTTCTGCAGATAGTAACCTTATTTTATCTATATTTCCTTGTGACACACGGTGTTCAATCGTAGCAGCAGAAGCATCAATATAATCTGCATAAGTAATAAAAACCAGCTTACTATATAATTGATCATCCAGCAATATTGCCTTGTCAACCACCTGTTCCGCAATTTGCTCCCAGTCCTCCGTCGTAAATTCTTTCAGCTTCTTTCCATTTGCCAATTTATTAACTGTTGCAAAAGTCAAGATCGTTCCAAACTTTATTTGCTGTAATCCTTCTCCGTCTTCACAGGCCATACGATATAAAGATTCCTGTACTCTGTGTATCACGTCAAGCGCATGAAAGAATTGATCCCTCCATGTCGATGATAGAAGTTCATCGATTGATATTTGTTTGATATCTGTAAAAACCATATCTCTCACCTAATCTTCAATAACCTTATCAAACATTGCAGCAAGCGCTTTGGTGTTATTCACAAGTGTTCCTAAAGCAGTTTTTTCATCTTCCTCCATCTGAGTATAATCTTTACTATAAAATGCTAAACATTCCTTATAACTCTCTTCTAGCGCTGTTCGTATTTTCTCCGTACTGTCTAAAATAGTAAAAATCTGTGCATCCATTTCTTTTACACGTTCAATGTTCTTTTTCACAGATTCAATTTCCTCATTTTTCTTTTTATTTAATTTATTTTTTTTGCTTGCAAAAATAACGATGGAAGACAAGAGCGTTGCTCCAGCAAGCGTCCATCCTACAGGTCCTGCCATTGCAAGTAAAGCACTACCTGCAGCCATACCCTGGCCACCTGCCGCCAGCGCACCTCCACCCAGCCACGCCAATGCGGCATTTGTAGCAGCTGCACCAGATAGAGTTGATATAGCTGTTCCTGTAGATGCTGTTCCAAAGGTAGTTGCGATCCACATTGCAGCCGTCGGTGCCATAAACGCAACGGAAGCTCCCGCAGCAAGTCCAGCTCCAGCTCCTCCCGCAGCCTCTCTAGCTGCTTTTAATTCTCTATCTGCAAAGTCACAAGAATCCAAAAATATATTCCTATGCGTATTGATTTCATGAAACTCAGCTGCAAAATTTTTAGGGGTGTTAGCAATGCTATTCACAAGGTCTTCCACAAAAGAAATAAGATCATTACCACGTTTACGTTCTACGTAAAGCTGTATTCCTTTGTCATTCATCAATGTATAGGCATCATTATACTCGTAAATGGAATCTTCCAACATACGATCCAACTCTGTCAGTTTTTCCTTGATATCTTCTTTTGTAGCCAATGCGCTTTCTTTTACATCATTAGCCTTATCTGCAATAACTTCACCCGCCTGCGCGGCCTTATCTTTGATTTTGCTCATATCAAGACCTTTTTTCTTTACATCAGCCATACGGTTTCCTCCTACATATAGATGAATCCTCCAGTTACTGTATTTTTATGTCTAAAGTTCTAGTTAAAAAATTATATCACACATTTTACAGTAAATTCAATTCTGAAGAAATCGACATCACGAAACACACTTTTCCCTATACCACAAAACCCCTCCCAGTTATCTTCCGAAAGGGGCTTATTCTATCAATCCTCTATTTCCAGCAAATTACCGCATCTCCGGTTCCGTGCAAATCGGCTCTCTTCCAACGCAGACATTATCTACCGTGCGTTCCCGCAGCTCCGGCACCGGATTCGGCGCTGTTTCAAATCGGTAATCCTGTCCGTTTCTCTGCATATATTCCTGAATGAAGCGGTGGCTCATCACGTTTTCTACCGGCTCGTTGACTGCTCTCTGGTATTCTGCAAAGGTCTCCGGCATGGCTCCCTGCACAACGTTGACGTATCCTTCGCAGCATGCGGTGTTGTTCGCCGTGCTCCCCAGCACATCGCGCACGTACTCTATATTGCTCTCCAGCGTCAGCGGCGCCGGGAACTTTGCATCAGGAAGCACTTCATTCCAATCCTTTTTCTCATACTGACAAAGGAGATCCCGTGCGATGTGCAAATGCACCAGCTCCTGCTGAAACAGAAAATACCAAAGCTCGCGGATCCGCGCATCCGTCTCCGTTTCATAGCAGCTCCAGTAGAGCCAGCATTCCACGTACTGGTGCACCAGCAGATTTTCCAGCCACGTCATGGCCGGATTCAACAGACTTCCGTACTGGCTCACATGCTGTTCTTCCACCATGCCGATTTCCTGATAAAGTCTGCGGCCGGTCTCCTCCGGCCACAACGCAGCCGTATTCATATAGTAATTCATCGTCTGCTGTTCCGCCGCTGTGATTACATTGGCTGCCAGTACGTCGATCGTCGGCGCGCAGTCTCCCGTCATGGCAAAACGGATCGAATCATACGGATGGCGGTGATGAGAAATGGTCGGCCGCCCCGGCATGATTTCCGTGTATCCGCCCACCAAGCTCTCCGCGTGCTCCCCGGTGGTCGCATCCAAATAATCCGCGTAGCGATACAGATGGTCGAAATCCTCCAGCAGTGCAAAGTCCAGCGCGCCCTTGATATTGGGGTCCGTCACACGCTTTGCCAGATGTGCCGTCAGATCCACCGCCAGCTGTTCATACCCGATGGTATGCTCCAGAGCCGTTTCATCCGAAGGCTTCAGATGGGTCAAAATTTTCTGCTGCTGCTGTTCGCTTCGCCGAATCAGCGCAATCTGGCGACGCAGCTCGTTATCTCCCGTATGGCGTGAAAACTGATGAGAAAACCACACATTCTCGAATTCCGTGCCGTTCATCAGAATGATGCGCGTTCTGGTATACGGATCTACCTCCTGCTTCACATACGGCGCAGGCCAGAACTTCTCCCAGTCCAAAAAAAGAATATCCCGTTTCTCCGGGCTGATTTCAAATGGATTCATGTCATATCCCTCCTCACGGCTATTGTATGCGCGAGAAGGGGGATTTATGCAAAGACTCTGCCTGCTGTCCTATACTTTATGCCTGTTTAAATATATCATTATTTGCTTTTGTAGCACTTCAAGCATGCTTCCTACATCACTTGTGAGCATTTTAATTTCACAATGATAGGATCTTTTAGGATCTTCGTCTTTAAAAGTAACATACTGACGCCCCTCTTCCGTTTCATATACACACCGGGAATGCGAAACAGCATTTCGAATATGTCTATAATAATTAACGGTAGATAAATCACCACTGGATTCTCCAGGATATGTTGTTGTTACACTTAAACTAAATGACAGAATGATGGTTTTTAAAGCATTCTCCCATGATTCAATCGTTACATGATCAAGACCTGAGAGGGTTTCCTTTGGCATCACCAAAAGAATATAGAGAAACATTTGCATTGTAGCTGGATTTCCCATTCCTGATGCCTTCAGAATCTTTCGGAAGTTGTCACCATTTCCAGCAAAATGAATATTTTCATTGTAGTAATCGCTGTTTAAAAAATCCCTGTTAGATAATTCTCCAAGTAATGAAGCCATAGCTAATGCTTGACATAAAATAGACTCTTGTTCAGTTAAATTCATGGTATATTTCTCCTTGGCAAGCTGAAAATTCATCAGAAAATTTTAATGGCGACACTGCTATTTCTTTGCATTCTCTTCCAGTTCCAGCATATACTTATCAAAATCAGACATAAACAGTCTATCCTGAATGACACGGTATTTTTCAAATTCAGTTTCAGCTTTTGCTTTGGCGATCTCAGCAGTGATTTTGCCTGCATCCTGAAGAACCTCTCTGTCATCTGCCATCAGGAATAAATCCAAACGCTTTGCCCAGTCCTCCATTGTCATTGGAATATGACGTTCTGCACGATCCTCTGCCAAATCCAGATAAGCAGATACAATACGCTCCAGTGAACGCATTTCTTTCTCTGAAAGATAATTCTTCGCAATGCTCACATCGCTTTTTACAATCTTACCTTCCGGTGCTGCTGCCCAAGTAGTTAATCCCATATGTGGCTTATCTGCATCGGCCCGCTCATAAATCAATTCCGCTGCTGTATGTCCGTGAACTGCATAATGCATCTTGTTTTGGACCTTTGCAAAGAACTGCTTGGTTGTTTTGGCTGTTCGATCATAATCAAGAGCTGTAGCATAGATATCCGTTATCTTCTGATAAAATCTACGCTCAGAAAGGCGAATTTCACGAATCTGCTCAAGCAAACGGTCGAAGTATTCTACTGTAAGCACAGATCCACCATTTTTCAGGCGTTCATCATCCATGACCCAGCCTTTGATGGTGTAATCCTTCACTATGCCATTAGCCCACTTGCGAAACTGTACAGCTCGTTCATTATTCACCTTGAATCCAACCGCAATAATCATTTGAAGATTATAGTGCTTTGTATCACGAGTCACCTGGCGGGAACCTTCGGTTTGAACTATTCGGAAATTCCGAATAGTTGCAGACTCTTCTAATTCACTATCTGCATAAATCTTTTTAATATGTTCATTTATCGTTGGCAAACCAACGTCATACAATGTGGCCATCATCTTCTGTGTCAGCCATATATTCTCATCCTCATAGCGCATCTGAATGCTGTCTTGCTGATCACCAACAGAGGCAACATAGGTTAAGTATTCTGCAGCACTGGAACGGATGGTTATTTCGTCTTTTTTCTTTTTCAAATAGGAGGCCTCCTTTTACGTCGCAAAATCATTATTCTGCCTGTGCATCAAAGTGCCACATCGACTTCATCTGCAGAATATATCTTTCCTGCTTTGATGGAATCGACACCCTTCTGGAGTTCTGCATCAAGTTCTTCTCTGGTTATTGCACCAACAGCTAATGGTTCAGAATAAGGAAGTTTCAATTCAAACGGCATACCCTTTTTCAGTACGATCTGGCTATAAAACATCTGAATTGCACTGGATGGAGAAATGCCAAGCTGAGAAAGAATGCTCTCAGCATTATCCTTGAGATTAGTATCTATTCTTGCATAAACAGCGGATGTATTTGCCATAGTATCGCCTCCTTTTTCTTTATTATATTCGCCTTTGCTTGCAATCGCAAGCATTTGCATAAATTATCTTATGACAAAGCCTTGAATCCTATACGCCTCTTAAGGCAGAAAGGAATGCTGTTTAGCTTGCGAGGACGACAGAAAGGATTGGTATTAGATAGGTCATACCCCCTTTTGCTATCGGATTGAAAATGGCATCGCAATTATAGACGAACCTGCTACCACAAAACTCGGACGAAATAATAAGCAAACACAGATAAAGGAAATAAAGATACCTACCCGTTTCCATATGGACGAGGTCACCGTCCTGCATGACAATCCTATGAAACAGGCAGAATATCTGTACAGCCTCATAGAAAGCGAGAGTCAACAATGGGAAATGTAATGTTGATTCCTGCAAGGCGACAAGTTGGAAACAACGCTCGCAAGCAGGAAGAAGAAAAACCAAAACTCCGAGTCGCAGCGTACTGTCGTGTCAGTACAGACAGCGATGAGCAGGCTACCAGCTACGAAGCTCAGGTAGAACACTATACAGAATATATTCAAAAAAATCCTGATTGGGAATTTGCCGGTATTTATGCCGATGACGGTATCTCCGGAACTAACACCAAAAAACGCGAAGAATTCAATCACATGATTGATGACTGTAAGGCTGGTAACATTGATATGGTTATTACCAAATCCATCAGCCGATTTGCCAGAAACACACTGGACTGCCTAAAATACATCAGACAACTCAAAGACATGAACATTCCGGTTCTGTTTGAAAAGGAGTCCATCAACACGATGGATGCTAAGGGCGAAGTTCTTATCACTATCATGGCATCTCTGGCCCAGCAAGAATCACAATCCTTAAGTCAGAACGTGAAGTTGGGATTGCAATACCGCTACCAACAAGGCAAAGTACAAATCAACCACAATCGCTTTCTTGGATACACGAAGGACGCGGACGGCAACCTCATCATCGATCCAGAACAGGCAGAAATCGTAAAGCGCATTTATCGAGAATATTTAGAAGGTCTCAGCATGGATAAGATTGCCGCTGGATTAGAGCGTGATGGTATTCTTACCGGTGCAGGAGGAAAAAGGTGGCACACAAGCACCATCAACAAGATCCTGCGCAACGAAAAATACATCGGCGATGCCCTGCTCCAGAAAACCTACACAACAGACTTTCTAAACAAAACCAGAGTCAAGAACAACGGTCTCGTCCCTCAATACTATGTAGAAGGCAACCACGAAGCCATTATTCCGAAGGACATCTACTTACAGGTTCAAGAAGAACTGGTCCGCAGGAGAGTGGTCAAAACCAGTGCCAACGGCAAGAAACGTAGCTATAGCTGCAATCACTGCTTCTCCCAAATCGTTATCTGCGGAGAATGTGGTGAAATGTTCCGAAGGCTCCATTGGAACAATCGTGGAGTTAAATCTATCGTCTGGCGTTGCATCAGCAGGCTTGAATCCACAGGACTGGAATGCCACGCCAGAACCATCAACGAACTGGTCCTTCAGGATGCTGTTGTCAAGGCAATCAACCAGATGCTTGGAGACAAAAGTAGCTATCAGGCACAGCTACAGCTCAACATTGCCTCAGTCATCCGAGCTTCGCAGGCAACCTCCGTTGAAAACATCGACGAAAAACTGATGGCCCTGCAGCAAGAGCTTATCCAAAAAGCCCAGAGCAAAGAAGCCTATGACGAGATTGCCGATGAAATATTCAGGCTTCGAGAACTCCGCCAGAAGACCACCGTCGACACTGTTGCAAGAGATGAGCAGATAAAGCGGATCAATGACCTGCAGGATTACATCGCACAGCAGACTACCCGCCTCACCGAATTTGACGAATCGCTAGTGCGACGCTGGATCAAGCAGATCAACATCTGGGATGACCACATCACCGTCGAACTGAAATCCGGTGTTAGTATCGATGTGGATGCATAAATTCATAGCTACACAAAGGCTCCGTGCCACTGGATAAATTCAGTGATGCGGAGCCTTTTCATTTTATTTCAAATTTTCAATATTTAATTCCATGAACGTTAAAAAATTCGTAGCGTCTTTTAACAAACATGAAAAAGTTTCTGCATAATTTTCTTTTTTCACATCAAGCTTTTTTGTAATTTTTTGGTACCCCTTTCCTTTACGATGTCCTGTTCCACTTGAACGTAACTCCTGCAGATTTCTCAAGAACTTAATATGTTCATCATA
>CAKQXD010000008.1 GCA_934281605.1 uncultured Clostridia bacterium
GTATCCACCGAAGATGTTTATGCAAAAAAAATAGCCCGCCTTGGGCTGGTGCAGCAGACAAAATGAATATTTTGTCCGCGACCTAAAGCCTTGAAATAACAGAAGATCCGCTGTATTTAAACATCAGGCGTCCTGATTCTGGTCGATCATCAGGATTTTTTACAAAGAAGGAATGCGGGATCAAAAAAGTCTGATCGGAAATGCTTTCGGATATTCCAAAAAATCGTTCTGGTTTTCTCGGAACGATTCTTTTTCATACGACAGGACAGAACGTCAGCCCCCCAAGTTAACAAAACTTATATAGAATTTACACGTTACAGCTTGCAGCCATCAGGGGGGTATGGTAATATAGTATTGTTAATTAAGTAGTAAATTAGTCAACATTTACAGAAAAGAGGACAAAATATTCATTTTGTCAAAGGAAAAAGGAAAGGGGGCTTTGCATGGGGCGAGGGAGATTCACTGAAGAAGAGATGGATCGCCTGCTTCAAAATCCATATGTGGCAGATGTTAACCGGACGAGTATCTCCTATTCCAGAGAATTCAAGCAGCTCTTTATGAGAGAATATACTGCAGGAAGACGCCCGGTGCAGATCTTTCGGGATGCAGGCTTTGATATCGACATGCTGGGATCGAAGAGGATCGAGAGAGCTTGTGCCCGCTGGAAGGAATCTTATGAAAGCGGGACGCTGGGAAGCCGGGAGGCTGTTTTGCATAAAGGAAAAGATGGGAATGAGCAGGCGTACGACCCGGAGCAGATCCAAAGCAATAAGAAGAAGCTTGTAGACCTTTGCAGGGAGCAGGAAAAGACCATACGGATGCTGCGGGCGGAAGTAGAGTTCTTTCGAGAGCTTTGCAGAAGAGGCATCCAGTTAAGCCCGGAGGGAAGAGAGCAAGAGGTGATCTGCCAGATCATAAGCGACGTGGCAGAGAAGGAGGAATGCCGGAACTGTGTGACCCATCTTTGTGAGATAGCAGGGATCAGCCGGAGTCTGTATTATCAGAACAAGCGGCGAAGAGACCGGGGCGCGCAGCGTATGACAGGTAACCTTAGTGACAGCGGTGAATAGCAATAAAACGGTAGTTATAGTAGGATTGAAAGGAAAAAACGATGAAGAAGAGAAAATTAGTACTGGCACTGATGCTGAGTCTGATGATGCTGGTGACCATGATCCCGTCGTTTAGTTTCGCGGATGAGACAGGCGGCGCGGCAAGCAGTGCCGGAAGCGGTACGACAAGTGCTGCGATGTCCGGGAACTGCGGAGCGACAGCAAACGATCATGTGACGTGGAAATTGACGCAGAATAATAGTGACGCTGCCAATCCAACGTATACGCTGACGATCTCAGGATCAGGAGCAATGGCGGATTATAAGAACCCCAACGGAGACGTTACCCTGGCAGCACCGTGGTATCAGACTCTGAGCGCTGACGCTGCGACCAAACTGTTCCCGATCACCAATATCGAGATTGGCGACAAGGTCACTGGATTAGGAGACTATGCGTTTGCATATACCGAGATTGCGGCTATTGGATTTCAAAAAAATGTGACGGATTACGGTGATAATCTGTATTCCCACTGTTCCAAAGTCGAAGTAGTTGACTGGGCTGGTTTTAACCCGAAGAACATTTCTGACGGATACGTAACTGAACAGACGGCGACCGGTTCTTTCGTACCGTTCGGTATGTTTGACTATTGCGAAAAACTGGATCAGTGTAAAAACGGAGCAACAACTTATCCTGCTGGAGAATTAGTATTTCCTGAAAATATCACGGGGGCTATGACAGCTGCATTCAGAGGAACGGGTTTCAGCTCGATCGACTTTGAAAGCAGCAACCTGACCCGCGCTGGCGCATATGTGTTTTCTTATATGCCGAACCTGACGGAGCTTACCCTTCCGGGCAAGGTGAAATTCTATCAACAGAACAATGACATGCAGTCCTCCGCATTTCAAGGTTGTGCAGCTTTGGAGAAAGTAACGCTGGATGACTCCGTGACGATCATTCCTTACAGAATGTTTTCCCAATGTTCCAAACTTGCTGAAGTGCAGGCGGATAAAGCTGATTCAAAGCTGGAAACGATCGACAGAAATGCATTCGCTCAATGCGGGAAATTGGCAAGCTTTACATTCCCGGACGCATTGAAAATCCTTAGAAATTCTGCCTTCATTCAGACTGGTTTGACCAGTGTAGAATTGGGTGCTGTCGAAACTTTGGACAATAACGTATTCCAGGGCTGCGCCAGCTTAGAGACTGTAAGCATCGAAGGAACTAAAGATCTAAAACTTCCGGGGAGCCTGTTCAATGGAAGCTGGAATAACAGCACCCATGGTTTCGATAATGATGGCGCGAAGCTGACAAGTTTTACGGTCAAAAATGGTGATTTATCGGATTTTAGTTTAAGCGGATCGAAAGCGACTCTGAAAAACGTTATGCTGGGCGACGGCGTGACCAATGTTCCGGACGGATTGCTGTCCGGATTTGAAGCGCTGAAAACAGTCTCCCTGGGCAAAGGGATAACAACGATTGCCGACAATACGTTTAAAGGCTGTACCTCGCTGAAATCCATCGAATTATCCGAGGGGTTAATATCAATCGGAAATCATGCGTTTAATGGATGCACAAGCCTGGATACAGTTGATCTGAAAAAAGCCCGTGCACTCAAAACGTTAGGACGGAGCGCATTTGAGGGGTGCACGGCTTTAACGGAAATCGAAATTCCTGATGCAGTGACCGAGATCGGAATCAATGCATTTAACGGGTGCAGTAAGTTGATCAAAGTTGATATTTCACCAAATTCCAAGCTGACAACTATTGGCGGCAGTGCATTCATAAATTCCAAGGTTCCGTATTTTTACATACCATCCGGAGTTACGAGCATAGGCTACCAGGCATTTTTCTTTGGTTCTGAGCCGACGAATAAAAAGATTACCTATGATTTAAGCGGATGGGACACAAAGAACTTAAACACAAGTGTATTTGGAAAATGGTGCTTCAGCCAGTATTGGAAGGGTACTAATTATCAGGAAATCGCGCGCACGTTCTATCTTCCTGATGATGCAGCCGTGCCGTATTTGCCGGTAGGAACCAGCTCTATCTATACTGATGTTAATCCTGACGACAAGGCAGATCGTACAAGAAATGCGGTTTACGCTGTGACTAACGGAGGTACGTTCGCTAAAAATACAGATTTCACAGCGGATACCCTTGCAACGCCAATCAAAAAAAATAACAAGTTCGAGGGGTGGTATGATAATAAAGCGTGCGATGATCCTGCTGTAAGCACTGCTCCAACGGCAGGTAAGACCTACTACGCGAAATGGGCTAAAAAAGATCCTAGCACGATCGCTCTGAAAGATAACTTGAAGTTAGACAGAACATATGGCGATTCTGCAGTAACTTTATCAAAAGACAGCTGCAATGTAACAGGGAGCAATGGCGACATCACCTTCGTTTATGAGCAGAAGGATGGAGATAAGTGGATCAAGGTTGATGGTGTTCCAACTAACGCTGGAACATACCGTGTGAAAGCAATGCTCGACGAAGATGCGGATAACGCAAGTGCGGAATCAGCGTATGTGAACTTTACCATAGCGAAAGCAAATCCGGCATATGATGTACCAGAGAATCTGGTCGCCATCGAAGGCCAGACTCTTGCAGATGTAAGCCTGCCGAAGGGCTTTACTTGGGATGCTGATGAAACGACTTCTGTAGGTAACCCGGGAAAGAACGAGTTTATTGTGACCTACACACCAGCTGATACAGACAACTATAATACGATCACGGGTATCAAAGTAACAGTGAAAGTATCCATGAAGATGGTGCCTCTCAATGAAGCGCCTGTCATTAACGCAGAGGACAAGACTCTGACGGTAGGCGATAAATTCGACCCGCTGTATGGCGTAACGGCTACTGATAAGGAAGACAGAGATTTGACAGACCAGATCGAGATCGCAGAAAACACCGTAGACACTTCCAAGGCCGGCCTCTATAGTGTAACCTACAAGGTAACGGACAAGGGCGGCGCAACGACTCAGAAGTCAATCAACGTGGTAGTCAAGGAAAAGACGGCTCCGCCGACAACCGTATCGCAGGACGGCTCCGCTAATGGTGCAAAGACCGGAGATGCGATGCCGATCGGTATGCTGGCTGTACTGATGCTGGCTGCAGCAGCAGGAATCGCAGTTTGCGGCAGGAAGCTGTATAAGAGCAGATAAGTAAAATAGCAAAACTTAATACGCAATAACCAAACGGGAGATTCAAACGAGGGGACTGCATGTCAGCAGACCATCGTCGTTGGATCTCCTGTTTTGCTACACTCGGGATTCTAGTGATCCCAGGCTGCAGGACTGACCTGATTGGAGCTGCTCCGACGGTCAATTCATCCTTAACGGGCTTAATTCTGGAAATAAGGATGAAACCGGGTGAAATCGACCTGCGCTTTAAGGCCCTTCATCTTTAAACTTGCGATGCTGGTCAATAGGGATGAAAAACTGCCTAAATTTTGGTAAATTTTCATCCCAATGCCGGCAACGCTAAGCTATGGATTCATCATCACTACCCCCGTCCCCAACCCTAAAAATTAAAACAAAAAAACTTCAAAAAACCAGTTGACATTGGTCAGCAGCTGTAGTATTATAATCGTGGAGTTAGGTGATACTAACCTCCTTGATAAATTATTTTACTCATGTGAAACAAAACCTTACCTCATTTCCGCCTATATAAGGAAATAAGCCGGTGCGTTTTACGCATCGGCTTTATATAGGCAGAACCGTTAGTTAAAACTAACGAAGTTAAACACAACAAACAAACGACGACAATTATCCTTAACGGATTTCATTAAACGACAAAAACGACAACTAAAACCTTATACCTCAACAACAAGGTGAAACACCAACTCAGACCAATGAAAAGCACTTGAAACACTTGCAGCACCCGCTGCAAGTGTTTCAAGCGTATAACCATACAAACAAGAAAGGAAGAAGAACTGTGGCATTTCTGGAAGTAAACCAAATTCGAAAATCCTTTGGACAGGGGGATACGCGCATCGAAGTCCTTCGAGGAATTGATCTGACCGTAGAAAAAGGCAGGATCTGCGTGCTCCTGGGACCATCGGGGAGCGGGAAATCGACCCTTCTCAACATCATCGGCGGTATCGACGGGCCGGACAGCGGCAGCGTCGCCATCGCCGGAGAAAAAATCGAAGACATGAACGAAAAGAAGCTGTCTCTGTATCGCAGAAAACATCTGGGATACGTCTTTCAGCAGTACAACCTTATCGGCAACCTCACCGTGAAGGAGAACATCGAAGTAGGTGCGTACCTGAGCGATGCGCCGCTTGATGTAGACGAATTGCTTCACGTGCTGGGACTTTGGGATCATAAAGACAAGCTGCCCAATCAGATTTCCGGAGGACAGCAGCAGAGAACGGCTATAGGCAGAGCCATCGTCAAGAACCCCGACGTTCTGCTGTGCGATGAGCCGACGGGGGCTTTGGATTATAAAACCTCCAAGGAGATCCTGGAACTGATCGAGCAGGTCAACAGCAAGTATCAGAACACTATCATCATTGTGACCCACAACGACGCCATCAAGCTCATGGCCGATCAGGTGGTTTCGCTGCGTGACGGACAGATCCGGAGTCAGGTCTACAACAACCACAAGATACCGGCGATGCAGCTGGAATGGTAGGTGAGCGACCGATGAAGAATCCATTGCGAAAACGATACAAGCGGGAGCTGCGGCAGGATCTCGGCAAATATCTGGCGATTTTCCTGTTCATGCTCCTTTCCATCGGATTTATTTCCGGTTTTCTGGTGGCGGGCACCAGCATGAAGGCGGCCTACGACCAGAGCTTTGAAAAATATAACATTGAGGACGGTCACTTCATCCTCAAGGAAAAAGCAGATAAAGATCTGATCAAAAACCTGCAGAAGGACGAGCATATCAAACTATACGCCCAGCCTTACATAGAAGAAAAAACGAAGGACGACAACACCTATCGGATCTACGCCAACCGTAAAACGGTCAACAAGATCAGCGTGCTGTCGGGACGACTGGCCAAGTCCGACGATGAGATCACCGTAGACAGGCTCTTTGCAGAAAACAACGATATCAAAGTAGGAGATTCCATCACCCTCAACGGGACGTCGTGGAAGGTCTGCGGACTGGTAGCCTTTTCCGATTACAGCGCCCTGTATGAAGACAACTCGGATCTCATGTTCGATGCACAGAACTTCACGGTAGCGGCCGTGACCCAGGGTGGATTCGATGCCATGGCGGAGAATTTAAAGGATCTGGAAGACGGAAGCACCCAGACCCGCAGCCTCCACTACGATTATGCGTGGAAGTGGAACAAACAGGGCATGAGCGAACAGACGGCGCGCGACAAGTCGGATGATCTCATGTCAAGCCTAGTGAAGGAAGCGTTTTTCAGTGACAACGAGGTCAAGGATTTCCTGCAGGAAGCCGATAACCAGGCGATCCATTTCTCGGGGAACGACATCGGCAGCGACAGACAGATGGTCATCTGGTTCATGTACATCATCACGGCGATCCTGGCATTTGTCTTTGCAGTGACGACCCTCAACACCATCGAAAAAGAGGCAACTGTCATCGGTACGCTGCGGGCGTCCGGCTATACCAGAGCCGAGCTGATCCGCCACTACATGACCCTGCCGGTGATCATTACGCTGATCGCCTGCGTCATCGGAAACATCCTGGGGTACTCCCTCTTTAAGGATACGGTGGCGACCATCTACTACGGAAGCTACTCGCTGCCGACCTATAAGACCCTGTGGAATCCGGAAGCGTTTCTGCTGTCTACCTTGGGGCCGGAAATCATCATGATCCTGATCAATTTCCTGGCACTTTATAAAAAGCTGAAGCTTTCGCCGCTGGCGTTCCTGAGGGGGCAGACTGCCAAGGAGAAGAAGAGCCGCGCGGTGCGTCTGCCGAATATCCGGTTCCTCAACCGGTTCCGTCTGCGGGTCATTTTGCAGAACAAGGGAAGCTATCTGGTGCTGCTCTTCGGCATTCTGTTTGCCAACCTGCTGCTCATGTTCGGGCTGATGTTCACACCGCTGCTGGAGCAGTACAAAGGCGAGGTGCTGGATCATCAGATCAGCAAATACCAGTATGTGCTGAAGGACACGGTGGAAACCGAGACGGCGGGAGCTGAGAAATACACCATCAACACGCTGAAATACAAAGGCGGCATCGACGAGGATATGTCGGTGTACGGCATCCGGGAGAATTCATCGTATATTGACGATGCAAAGATGAATCTGAAGGATCAGGACGAATACAGGGTTCTGGTGTCGTCGGCATTTGCCGATAAGACGGGTATCCGGAAGGGAGAAAAGCTGGAGCTGGACGACAAATACGCCAACAAGACCTATACCTTTAAAGTGGTCGGCACGGTGGATTATCCGGCGGGACTGGCTGTCTTCATGGACATCGACCGGTGCAACGACCTGTTCGATTATGGCGACGATTACTTCACCGGCTATTTCAGCAACACGAAGATCACCGACATCGACGACGATGACATCGCCAACGTCTTTACAGAAAAGGATCTGCAGAACACCACGGAGCAGCTGGAACAGTCCATGGGCATGGTATTCTACATGTTCGGCGGATTCGCTGTCGTGACTTTCGCACTGGTGCTCTACGTGCTTTCTAAAGTGGTGCTGGAACGCAACTCGCGGGCCATTTCCATCGTCAAGATCCTGGGCTACAGCAACCGGGAGATCTCGGGACTTTACAACGCGTCCACGGCGGTGGCAGTCGTACTGTGTCTGCTCATCAGTCTGCCGGTGGATTACAAGCTGCTGCAGGTGGTCTACCAGATCATGATGCAAAAGTTTGCCGGCTGGCTTACCTTCTACGTCAAGCCGTCGCTGTTCCCGGAGATGTTCCTTATCGGTATCGTGATCTACGCCATCATCAGTCTGGCGCTCAATAGAAAGATACGCAAAGTCCCGATGGACGAAGCGCTCAAATGCAATGAATAACGAATAACAAAAAGATCTGCCCGGGCAAGGCAAAAGCCAAAGCTCGGGCAGATTTTTTTTTACTGACTATATATTTTAATCCAAAACAGCTTGAAAGACAAGAAACGGGGACGATTTCCCCGGCAGAATATTTTTTCACAAAAACTGAGCTACGCCGGAGGCTTTGCAGGAAAAACGGGGAATCCTAAAGGAAAGGACTGTTAAATTTCTGCTTAAATTTCAGTAAAAAAAGGACTGTGTTGCGGACATTTTTCAGAATTCTTGTAAAATAAGATATATGGAAGGAAATGTACAAGAGAAAGAACAATGTTTTTGTAGATTTTTAGCATGGTTTATGTTATAGTCTTAGACGTGAGAGACTGTTTTCACCACAGCGGACAGTCTCCTGCATAAAAAATAGTTGTTTTATCAAAAACTCTGTGTACTATTGTTTAAAATACTCCTGGTACTGTTATAAATTTGTCGCCATTGCGTAACTGATTTGCTGTATGTTAGATGTTGATGCGAGCAATCAGTGCTAAATTTTTAACAAGTGCAGGAAGGAAAGGAAGGTTTTGAAAATGGGACAGCAAGGTAAGCACCTGAACAGCATTAAAGTAAGTCACGAAAAGCATACTGCTGGTTGTGCTACTGAAATAATGGCTATACCTGAAACTGTCTGTATTTCCATGTCTCAGCACATCGGAGCGCCGTGCAAGCCTCTCGTGAAGAAAGGTGACCAGGTCAAGGTGGGCCAGCTGATCGGAGATACAGATGCGTTTGTAAGCGCCCCGATCCATTCAAGTGTGTCCGGTACGGTCAAGGAGATCTCCACGATCCGTTCGGTAACAGGAGGGGAAGATCAGGTAGTTATCATCGAAACAGATGGCAATCAGGATGTCTGTGAAGAGATCAAGCCGCCTGTAATCAATGACATGAAAGATTTTATTGCAGCAGTGAGAGCCAGCGGACTGGTAGGTCTGGGCGGAGCGTCGTTCCCGACGCATATCAAGCTGAATCCGAAGAATCTGGAGGAAGTGGATACGCTGATCGTCAACGCTGCAGAATGTGAGCCGTTCATTACATCGGACCACAGACTGATGCTGGAGAACACGGAATACATCATCAAGGGTGCCGTGGCTATCATGAAGCATCTGGGTCTGAAGAAAGGCCACATCGGCGTGGAGGAAAACAAGCCTGACGCCATCGAAAAGCTCAGAAAGGTAATTGCTGACATGGGTCACTCCGGAGATATCGAAGTGAACGTTCTCAGAGCAAGATACCCGCAGGGCGCAGAAAGAGTTATGATCTATGAGATCACGGGCAAGACGCTGCGGGCAGGAATGCTTCCGGCAGATGTTGGCGTGATTCTTTCTAACGTTACGACCATCGCATTCCTGGGACAGTATCTGGAAACAGGAAGACCGCTTACGACGAAGAGAGTTACGGTAGACGGCAACGCTGTTGCTGAACCGAAGAACATCATCGTTCCGATCGGTGCGAGAATCGCAGACGTTATCGCAGCATGCGGCGGCTACAAGGCTGAGCCGAAGAAGATCCTCATGGGCGGACCTATGATGGGTCGTGCTGTATATTCCGATGAATTCCCGATCATTAAGAATAACAACGCTATCCTGGCCTTTGACGGACCGCAGGCACTGATCCCGGAAGAAACCGGATGCATCAAGTGCGGCAGATGCCACGGTGCATGTCCGTTCAAGCTGCTGCCGGTATCCATCGCAGAAGCGTATGAAACAAAGGATGCCGAGAGACTGGAAGCATTAGAGGTAATGCAGTGCATGGAATGCGGAAGCTGTTCCTATATCTGCCCTGCGAGAAGACCTCTGGCCTTTATCAACAAGATGTCAAAGGGATTTTTAAAGGAGGCGACAAGTAAATAATGGATAACAAGTATCATGAAAAACTGATCGTATCATCGTCTCCGCATATGGTGACAAAGACAGATACGAGCAAGATTATGGGAACGGTGCTTATCGCACTTCTGCCGGCTTTTGCTGTCGGCATCTATCAGTTCGGATTCCGCGTAGTGACGCTGACGGCTGTGTTCGTAGCATCCTGCGTACTGTTCGAATTCCTGTATAACAAAATCACGAAAAAGCCGCAGACTGTCGGCGACCTGAGTGCGGTGCTCACCGGCGTACTGCTGGCGTTCAACTGCCCGTCCAGCCTGCCTTATGAAATCGCCATCGTTGGCTCCTTTGCAGCGATCATCGTGATCAAGCAGCTGTTTGGCGGTATTGGTCAGAACCTGGTAAACCCGGCGGTAACTGCCAGAGTATTCATGTTCATCGCGTTTGCTACGCCGATGACTTCCTGGCCGACTCCGAGAGGCGGCGGTGAGATTGGTGGCGCAGCATATGTGGATGGTGTGACTTCCGCTACTCCATTGGGCGTGCTTTCTCATAGTGACTATGATTTAGCTGCAGTAGCGAAGGCTGGATATAGCAACCTTGATTTGTTCCTCGGAAACGTGGGCGGATGTATCGGTGAAGTCAGCGCGCTGGCGATTCTCATCGGCGGTCTGTTCCTGATCTGGAAAAAAGTCATCTCCCCGATCATCCCAGTTGCGTTCATCGCAACGGTATTCGTGCTGGGACTTATCTGGGGCGCAACTACGGGAACGAATCCGCTTGATGCAGCTCTGTTCCACATCCTGGCCGGCGGCCTGATGCTGGGCGCATTCTTCTGTGCTACAGACTATGTAACATCCCCGACGCTGCCGATGGGTAAAGTGATCTTCGGTATCGGATGCGGTCTGTTCACTATGCTCATTCGTATTTTCGCATCTTATCCGGAAGGCGTTTCATTCGCGATCCTGCTGATGAACATCCTGACTCCGTACATAGACAAGATCTGTGAAAAGAGAATGTACAAACTGCCGAAAAAAGCGAAGGAGGGAGAGAAATAAAATGAAAAACAGTAATTTTAAAGAGAATTTCATCCCTGCTATCGTACTTGTTTGCATCTGTCTGGTTGTCAGCCTGGCACTTGCAGCAACATACAACGTAGCAAATCCGACCATCATCGCCAATCAGCAGAAATCCGCTGATGAAGCGAGAATGGAAGTTCTTCCGGACGGCGACAGCTTTACAGAATACGACGGCAAGCTGGTAAACGGCGTAGACGACTGCTACATCGCAGACAACAAGGCCGGCATGGCTGTCACTGCTGAATACAAGGGATTTGGCGGTGCTGTTAAAGTTATGATCGGTATCGATGCTGACGGCAAGATCACTGGTGTAAAAGTAACGGAACACTCCGAGACTCCGGGTCTTGGTACGAAAGCTGCAGATCCTGGATATCTGAAGCAGTATCAGGGTGTTTCGGAAGCAACAGCTGACCATATTAATGATGATGCAAATATTGATGCGGTAACAGGTGCGACAATCACATCTAACGCTGTATATGGCTCTGTTCGCGAAGCACTGGCGCAGTTTAAAGAATGCGGAGGTGTGAAATAATGAACAAATTAAGTATCTTAACGAAAGGTATTATTAAGGAAAACCCCGTACTGGTTCTGCTGCTGGGATGCTGTCCGACTCTGGCAACGACCACAGGAGCGATCAACGGACTGGGCATGGGTGTTTCCACACTGGCAGTACTGGTGTGCTCCAATATCGTAATTTCCTTATTAAAGAATATTATTCCGGGTAAAGTAAGAATCCCGTGCTACATCGTAGTAATCGCCGGATTTGTAACCATCGTTCAGCTCCTGCTGAAGGCTTATCTGCCTGCACTGGACGCTGCGCTGGGTCTGTTTATCCCGCTGATCGTAGTAAACTGTATCATCCTGGGAAGAGCAGAAATGTTCGCATCCAAGAACAGCGTTCTGGATTCTGCATTAGACGGTCTGGGCATGGGTATCGGTTTTACACTGGCTCTGGGCATCATGGGTCTCATCAGAGAATTCCTGGGTTCCGGTACTGCATTTGATATTCCTATCTATGCAAACACTGGCGTAGAACCTGCCGGTATCTTCATGCTGGCTCCAGGCGGATTCTTCGTATTCGCTATCCTGATCGCTGCAATCAACTACTTCAGTAAGGGCAAAGCGATCAAGAAGAAGGAAATCGGTTGTGATGGATGTGCTATGGCAGAATCCTGCGGTGGCGCATGCGATGGAAAGGAGGCTGACGCATAATGACAGCTATTTTATCGATTATGCTTGCGGTCATTCTGACCAACAACTATGTATTAGCTCAGTTCCTTGGTATCTGTCCGTTCCTGGGCGTATCCAAGAAGCTTGATTCCGCTGTAGGTATGGGTGTTGCGGTAACGTTCGTAATGCTGCTGGCAACGGCTGTAACCTGGCCGATCCAGATGTACGTTCTGAACACGTTCAACATCGGTTACCTCCAGACGCTGGTATTCATTCTGGTTATCGCATCTCTGGTACAGTTAGTAGAAATGACGCTGAAGAAATACATGCCTCCGCTCTACAATTCGCTGGGTGTATTCCTGCCGCTGATCACGACAAACTGTGCGGTACTGGGTGTTACGATCCAGAACATTACAGACGGATATAACTACGTGGAATCCCTGTTCTGCTCCATCGGCGCAGGCCTCGGCTTCCTGCTGGCAATGGTACTGTTCGCAGGACTGAGAGAAAAACTGGAAAACTGCAAAGGCATTCCGGAATGCTTCCAGGGAATTCCTATTACACTGATCACTGCATCGATCCTGTCCATGGCATTCATGGCATTCTCCGGTGTAGTTGACGGAATATTTGGTTAGGAGGTAAGGATAAGATGGGAACAATAGTATTACCTGCTATAATCGTAGCAGCAGTTGGTCTGATCGCCGGTATCATCCTGACCATCGCAGCGAAGCTGATGTTCGTTCCGGTGGACGAACGTGTTGCTGCCATTGAAGAAGTACTCCCGGGCGCTAACTGCGGTGCCTGCGGATTCGCGGGATGCTCCGACTATGCGAAAGCTCTGGGAAATGATGCTGATGTCAGCACATCTCTCTGCCCGGTAGGAGGCGCTGCTGTAGCATCTCAGATCGCTGAGATCATGGGTGTTGCAGGCGGAGATGTAGATCCGAAGATCGCCATGGTTATGTGTAAAGGTACGCTGGAGGCAACGAGACAGATCGAAGAGCTGGATCGTATCCACTCCTGCAAATCTGCTAAGATGTTCTACGGCGGTAACTGGGCATGCCCTTATGGCTGCCTGGGCATGGGAGACTGTGCAGACGCCTGTCAGTTTGATGCGATCCGTGTTGTTGACGGTGTTGCTCAGATCGACAGAGAGAAGTGCGTTGGCTGCGAAGCCTGCATGAAGGCTTGCCCGAACCACATCATCCAGATGGTGGGCAAGAAAAACCTGTTTGTCGTTGCATGTCAGTCCAAGGCGAAGGGCGCACAGACGAGAAAGGCATGTACAGCTGGTTGTATCGGCTGCATGAAGTGCCAGAAGATCTGTAAGTTCGAAGCTGTTACAGTGGAAAACAACCTGGCAACGATCGACTACGACAAGTGTAAGAACTGCGGTATGTGTGCGAAGGAATGCCCGACAGGCGCGATCCTCAGCTTCCGCAAGAAGAAAGCCCCTGCCAAGAAGCCGGCTGCTCCTAAGGCAGAAGCTCCTAAGGCAGAAGCTCCTAAGGCTGACGCCCCGGCAGAAGAAGCAACGAACACAGAAGCATAAAAACTCATATATAGTGAGCTGCGACCCCGGCGGATTCCCGCCGGGGTTTTTGTGTGGCCGGGAAGGGATCATCTGATGGACGGCAGGACGGCGCGGTCAACCGGCCTGGATGATATGAGGATCTTGCCTGTTCGACCGCCCGCGCCGGCACGTTTTTATGATTTTAAATCGCTATTCCCACAAAAATCATAGTCGGCACAGTCGCAGAGTGCGGTGCCCTTCCTTTTATTGCAAAATAGCATGTAAATAATTCCATACTAGATATAATATTCCACAACAAACGCACCCAACAGCGTAGATCCTTTCTTCAAAACAGGTTTCTGCGCCGTTTTTCTATAGTTACAGCTAAGATAGAGCGCGCAGTATGCTCATAACTATGATTTGACCTTCATGATGAGCCGCAAAAAGTGGAATACAATATATACTCTAACAACTCCCGGTCTGCCATCATCATCCTTTCACCCCCTAAAATAGAATGCCCCCCGAACGCCGCAATGTTTCAACTGATACATAAAAATGTATGTAAATTTACTGTAAAGACACCCGCCCCCCTTGACTTGCGGGGAGGGTGCGTGTAGAATATTACTATAATTTCAAAATAGGGGAAATTTTACGCTAGGGATGTTTTGGGGCATCGTTAGGACATGAGAAACAATGAAAAAGAATAAAGCGAACAATACAGAATATTCGAGATCTGCGAAGATTGTAAAACGCGTTATCTGGCTGCTTTGCGTCCTGCTGGTATTAAGCGGAGCAGGACTGGCGATCGTTTCAGCGGCACCGAAGGATGACAGTCCGTCGCTGGAGCTTTACAAGAAACATGCGCAGGATAACGAGGCGTTTCAGGTCAGCAATATGGTGCCTGGGGACAATGTGTCTCAGAACTTCACCGTGCGGATCTACCATAAAAAGCAGGTGACCCTTTATTTCAAGGGACTGGTTACCGATCAGAGTAAAAATTTAGGAAATGTACTGCAGGTTCGCGTTACGGATCAGGATTCCGGCAAAGTGATCTGCCAGGGTACATTCAATTCCATCAACAATAAAGAATATTCACAGGATATCGCGCAGGCAGGAAGCGGACAGACGGACGTGACCTATCGGGTCGACGCCTGGCTGGATACCAGCGTAGGGAATGCCTATCAGAAGGCTTTTCTGAACGCGGATCTGCAGTGGTACGTCAAGGATGACGGAAGTACGGAACCAACCGAACCGACAAATCCGACGGATCCAACGACGCCAACGACACCGAGTAAACCCGGAGGGAATGGCGGAAATACCGGGTCCGGTTCCCATGGCGGCCTGACAGCCAGAACAGGAGATACAGCGCACATCGTTCTATGGTGCGTCTTTGCGATCTGCGCACTGGCTATCATCATTCTTCTGCTGAAATCCCGCAGAGACAAGAAAAAGAATGGCGAAGAGCTGGATGAAGCAGATGCATCTGTTAACAAAAAGCTCCGCAGAAGCATGTTCATCGCAGTTTTACTGGCGCTGATGCTGGGAGTGACCACTTTCGCGCTGATCACTTCTATGGTGGAGGTCAAAGACAATCACTTCGAAACCGGAGTAGTCAAGATCAACCTCAGCGACGGCGAGCCGGTCATCCGCGAGGACGAATACCTCTTTGAACCGGGCATGCGCGTGCAGAAGAATTTCTTCATCGAAAACGAAGGCTCGATAGATGCTTACTATAAAATTTATCTGGAAGACGTCAAAGGCGATCTGGCAGATGTGCTGGAAGCGACCATTACCGAGAAAGAAAGCGGCAAGGTGCTTTACCAGGGCCTTGTCAGTGATCTGACGAGAGGCTCGGCGGCGGTGGACGATGGGACGCTGGCTGCCGGTGAGCGCAAGGATCTGACCATTCTGTTCTACTTCCCGAAAGAGCGGGGCAACGAAGCGCAGGATAAGACGCTGTCCTTCCGGATGGGAGCAACTGCAACACAGGTAAGAAATAACCCGGGCCACAGTTTCGAATAACACAGCACTAGAGATCAAGCAGCGAAGGAGAATTTTTTTCAATGAAAAAAGTGTGGAACATTATCAGAAAAATTATCGTGTGGGCGATCGTCGTATTCTCGCTGGGCATGATGGCATTCACCATTATTTCCGTCACGACGTTCGACCGTGCGGACCGCAGCGTATTTGGCTACAGCGCGTTCATCGTACTGTCGGATTCCATGAAGGCTACGGACTTTGATGCAGGAGACCTGGTTCTCATCAAGGAGACCGATCCCAGCACATTAAAGGCAGGCGACATCATCTCGTTCCAGTCGCCGGATGAATCCAACTACGGCGAAATCGTGACTCATAAAATCCGTGAAGTCACAACGGATGACGAAGGAAATCCAGGATTCATCACTTACGGAACAACGACTGATTCCAACGACCAGGGAATCGTCACCTATAATCTGGTAATCGGAAAATATCAGGGACATATTCCGAACGTAGGAACTTTCTTTAACTTCCTCAAAACCGTACCGGGGTATTTCATCTGTATTTTCACACCGTTCTTCATCCTGATCCTGGTGCAGGCAAGAAACAGCATCAAGCTGTTCCGCAAGTACAAGAAGGAGCAGGTGGAAGAAATCCAGGCAGAAAAGAAATCGCTGGAAGAAGAACGGGCCAAATCGCAGGAGATGATGGAACAGCTGATGCAGATGCAGCAGGCTATGGAGAAAAATGGCGGCACGCTTCCGCCGGAATACCTGGCTCAGATGCAGGCGTCTCAATTTGCAAAGCCTCCGGCTGACGTTTCTGATACTGCAAAGAGCTCTGCCGACATTCCGAAAGCTGCGCCGCAGCCTGAGCCTCAGAATCCGGCTCCGGCAGACGTTACGCCAGCGCAGGCGGCATCGGCACAGTCGACCGCAGCGCAGGAAGCTCCGATAGCACCGGTAAGGTCAGAAAGACCGCAGGCTCAAGCACAGCTGCAGAGAACTGGTGCACCACAAAGACCAGTCACACCGGCAGCCTCGCCGCGATCGACAGCTCCGATCCCACCAGTAAGACCGGAAGCACCGAAACGGACTGTGACACCAGATATGTCGCACAGACCGGCGGCTCCACAAAACCCGGTAACGCCGCCACCGGCCACTGCTCCCGTACATCCGGCTCCTGCCCCTCGGCAGAATCCGGCCCCGGAAGCCCCGACAAGGCCGGCATCTGCCGCGCCGAAGCACCCAGCGCAGCCAGCTTCGCAGCAGAGACCTGCTGTACCGGCAAGATCAGCCAGCAGAGCAGGATTCGACGTCCGGTCCGTCGCCAGGGAAAAGAATGACCTGGAACAGAAATAGACTCAAATAAATACACCTTAAAAAGACCCTCCGCTCACCACCCGGTGAGCGGAGATCAAAGGGCACGAACTGTCGAAGCTTTGCAGAAAAGCATAAATCGACCGCGCCTTTTGATCTCCGAGAGGGAGAAGCTCCTCTCCTCGAATCTCTGGAAAAATTTCGAGGGGGGGGTACATCGCACATCGTTATTTAAAATGGAGGAGCAAAACTATGAACGAAAGCACGAAAACGAAAAAAGCACTCCGAGGCAGTCTGTTCGCATTATTCTTATGCATCGTACTGCTCATCGGAACGACCTTCGCTTGGTTTACAGACACTGCAAGTACAGGCGTAAACAAGATCCAGGCTGGGAATCTGGATGTGGAGCTGGAATACAGCCATGACATGGTAAAGTGGCAGGCGGCAAACGAGAATACTCAGATGTTTAATGACGACACTCTTTGGGAGCCGGGGCACACAGAGGTTGTATATCTCCGTGTAAAGAATGCAGGAAATCTGGCACTGAAATACAATATAGCTACAAACTCTTATGATATGGAAAGAGGAAAAAATGCTGCTGGTGATTTGTTCTATATTGATCAATATCTGAAGATCGGTACCGTGCAGACAAATGCTGCTTTTGCAAACCGCGAAGAAGCGATTGCAGCAATCGCTGATACAGAGAAGACAATAGCAAAAGAAACTCCGATCAGTAAAGATTGGACTGTTCTGAAGGCTGGCGAAAAGAGTGCGCCAACTGCGGTTGTTCTCTATATGCCGACTACAGTTGGTAATGAAGCGAACAATGTTCAGTCTTGGCGTAAGCCTTCACTGAAAGGACTCGGACTGGTTGTAAATGCAACTCAGGCAACTGTGGAATCTGATAGCTTCAATAATACATATGATGAAAACGCTGCAACGACGCTTTCAACAGTAAGTTATAGTTCAGGACAGCATAACATTACTGGAAAAATTCAGGCAAATGGCAGTTTTGGTGCAGTTCAGGCTGAGGGAACAGCTCAGTTTACCATAGATGCTGACGTCTATGCTGTGTACAATAATGGCGGTGCCATGGCTGTTGAAGCTGGTGGAACCAGTAGGGTTATCATCAATGGAGGAGACTTCCGTCAGGTAGGAGTACCGAAGGATGATTCTGCATGCGATTTGATTTATGCAACGGACAGTGCGACTATCGAGATCAAGGGTGGAACTTTTAAAGCCGTTAAACCTGCCAATACTCTCAATGTTAAGGACACAGATAGAGGTAGTGCGAAAATTATCGTTAAAGGCGGATCTTTCTACAAATATGATCCTTCCAATCCTACACTGGGGGATAATGAAGTCTTTGTAGCTGCTGGCTATCATGTAGAAAAGAGCGGTGACTGGTATAAGGTAGTTGCTGATTAAGAAAAAATCATTAGCTGATTCAAATAATGTAATGCTAATAGTTCCGCTCACCGATAGGTGAGCGGAAAGTAAAGGACATATTACCACATAAAATCGCGATGGATACTGTGTCCTTTACTTTCCGATAAAAAGATATTGTATTAAGAAATGTGAGAAAGGAAGAAGCAAATGAACGAGAGCACGAAAACAAAAAAAGCGCTCCGCGGCAGTCTCTTTGCATTATTCTTATGCATCGTACTGCTGATCGGAACGACATTCGCATGGTTCACGGACACTGCAAGCACAGGTGTGAACAAGATCCAGTCCGGTAAGCTGGATGTGGAACTGCAGTACAAGGACGGTGACACCTGGAAAAATGCAGAAGGACAGACTTTGGATTTTCAGAAAGCTGAAAAAGGAGCCGGAGAGGAAATCCTTTGGGAACCGGGATGCACGTACAAACTGCCGGAAATCAAAGTTGTTAACAACGGAAACCTGGCACTGAAGTACAAACTGGAAGTGACAGGAATCGAAGGTGATAAAAAGCTGAATGAAGTCATCGACTGGACGATTGCTGGTGGTGAATTAGATGCGGAGAAGCCTTTGGCAGCAAGTGCATCGTCTGATCCGATGACGATTCAGGGACACATGCAGGAATCTGCAGGTAACGAATATCAAAATCTGTCCATTGAAGGCATCAGCATTACTGTATATGCAACCCAGGATACAGTTGAAAACGACAGCTTTAATAATCAGTATGATAAGAACGCAACTTATCCGGTGAAGTCAGCCAATGAGCTGAAAGAAGCGCTTGCTAACGGTGGCAGTGTTTCCGTATCGAAGGATATTAAGACAGATAATATTGGTGATACGGCTGCAGATCGTGTGATTATTTCAAATCCGACGACGCTGAATTTAGATGCAAAGATCGTAAGCCCGGATGACATGGGGAATAACAATACGAATTTCTGTGCGTTGATTGTTGATGCGAATACGACGATCAATGCGACTGCAAATGGTGGTATTGATACAGGCAAAAATGGCGGATATGCAATCAATGTTCGCAAGGGCGCAAATCTGACGATCAACAATGGCTACTATTACGGTGGCGGTACTGCGGTTCAGGTACAGGAAGGCACACTAACGATCAACGGCGGTACCTTTGCCTGCGAGCCGTTCGGCGCTCCATATGGTTACAACTTCCTCATCAACTGCGTGGACTCCGCTTACAAAAATGGAACTGCAAAAGTTATCATCAAAGGTGGTACATTCATTAACTTCAATCCTTCCAATAACTCCGCAGAAGGAGCAGGAACGAGCTTCGTAGCTGACGGCTACACTGTGAAGTCTGAAGTAAAAGGTAATGATACTTATTATACTGTAGTAAAGAAATAAATTTGCTTACACATATTCCGCTCACCGGTGGTGAGCGGAAAGGAAAGAATATTTTACTGGATAATTAGTATGGTATTCTTTCCTTTCCGAAGGGAATTGCGTATTGGATTAGATTTACTTTATGGAACGAAATCTAAGAAAGGAAGAAGAAGCAAATGAACGAGAGCACAAAAACGAAAAAAGCACTCCGCGGCAGTCTCTTTGCATTATTCTTATGCATCGTACTGCTGATCGGAACAACATTCGCATGGTTCACGGATACTGCAAGCACTGGGGTGAACAAGATCCAGTCTGGTAAGCTGAAAGTTGGACTTCAGTACAAAGATACTGATGGTAACTGGAAGGATGCAACTAAGACAACTTTGGACTTTGTAAAAGCTAAGGATGCTAAAGATGAAGCAATTTTATGGGAGCCTGGTTGTACTTATGAATTACCACAAATCAAAGTTGTAAATGAAGGTAATTTAGCTCTGAAATATGTTATTAAAGTAACTGGAATTCAGGGTGATGCTAAGTTGAATGAAGTAATTGACTGGACTGTAGATGGTAATGCATTAGATAAAGATCAAACGCTGTTAGCTAATAAAGAATCTGATCCAATGACAATCAAGGGACATATGCAGGAGTCTGCAGGTAACGAATATCAGGATCTGTCGATTGATGGAATCACCATTACTGTATATGCAACGCAGGATACAGTTGAAAGCGACAGCATTGATAATCAGTACGATAAGGATGCTCAGTACACTGAAACAATCGCAGAGGGCAAAACTTTTACAAGTGGTACCCATACTATCAACACTGGTGTTACTGCAACTAAAGCTAATGCGATTGCTGTAAAAGCAACAGGTTCTAGCACCAATGTGACAATCACTGGAGGAACCTTTAACGGTGGTTCTGGTGGAAATAATCAGTGCATCCACGTTGCCAATGGTGCAACTGTTACGATCAAGGATGGCACATTTACAGTTGGTGGAGATGCTAAGGGCGAAGGAAACTCTGTTATTGAGAGCAATGGTGGAAATATCATCATCGAAGGTGGATTTTTCCAGACAGACTATTCTTGGAGAGGTTTCTATTATGTTCTGAATCAGCAGAACAATAACCCGGGAACAATCACTGTTAAGGGCGGTACATTCGTAAATTACGATCCAAGCAAGGGTGATGATAACCTGGGTGGAAACTTCGTAGCTGACGGCTATAAAGTAGTTTCCGAAACTCACGGATCCGATACTTGGTACAAAGTCGTTGTAAAATAAGATGTAACAATCAAATTATCAAGATTTCAATTTCCACCCGCCTTTTGGCGGGCGGGAATCAAAGGGCACAGAGCGCGAGCGGTTTGTGTGCCTTTTGATTTCTGAAAATAACAGAAGGAGATTCTGATATGAAACGGAGCAGTACAACGAAAAAAGCTCTTTTTATAAGTACGTGTGCATTGTTGTTCAGCCTGCTGATGATGGCTGGCAGTACCTTTGCATGGTTCACAGACAGCGTCAGCACCGGCAGCAACAAGATTACGACCGGATCGCTGGACGTGCAGCTTTTGCATCAAAATCAGCATGTGGACAGCAGCGAAAAGGTGACGCAGAGCACGCTTTTGTTCACCGATAAAGATGGAAAAGCGATAAACTGGGAACCGGGCGCGGCGGCATACGAAAACTTTACAGTAAAAAACAACGGCAATCTGGCACTGAATTACAGACTGGCGCTGGATCTGAACAACGCCAACACCATCGCCGGAACGGACAAATCCTTAAAGGATGTTTTAAAAGTCAAAATCGTGAAAGGCGGAGTGTCTGCATCAGACGTGAAGGAAGATGCGCTGAAGAATGCAACGAACTTTGCAGCGGTGACGGACGGACAGATCAACATTCCTGCAGCAGCAGGAGATGCCCGCGAGCAGAAGCTTGTCAAGGATGCAAAGAGCGCAACCTACGGAGTCATTCTTTACTGGCAGCCGGATCCGGAGCGCGATTATGAGTATAACCTGACTAATTATCCAAACAAGGATTCCAATAACAATGAGAAGGATCTGACCAGCGATGGCAACGATCATCTTTCGATTGATCTGGGGATCAGCCTGGCGGCAACGCAGGCGATGGAAGAGGCGGACAGTGCTGGCAATACCTATGATCAGGGCGCGATTTACCCGGCGTCCAGCGCGGCGGAGCTGAAAGACGCATTAAGCAAGGCTGGCAAGGGCGATGTTGTGGAACTGACGGGAAATATTGCACTGGATTCGGATCTGAGCATCAGCAGGGATGTGACCATCAGAAGCACTGGCGGTGCGGTGATCTCCGGGGAATCCGTTGTGATCGGTTCGACCGCGGATGTGACGCTGCAGGGCATCACGTTCAAGTCGCCGAGGTCTTCGGGGAACAAGGGAATCAGCCTCAAGACTTCTGATTATGCCGGCAAGCTGGTTCTGGACAAGTGTACTTTTGAGGAGCCGCAGTGGAGCAGTCTCAAGATCGATGCAAAGGCTTCGGCCAGCGTTACCATAAAGAACTGCACGTTCGATGCATCCGGTACAGCGGCGGGTCATAAGTGTGATAAAGAATCGGATTCTTCTGCACTGGCGGATGGCGCACATCGGATCCTTTCCATTTCGGGAGCTTCGGGAACAGAGCTGACGATGACGGACAATACGTTTAAGGGGCTGGATAAATGCGATGCTTCTTCGGCTGTTCTGATCAGCGGGATCACCGGAAGCGGACTGAGCGTGAAGGGAAATACAGCGGATACGCTTTCCAAAGTGAGTATCGGTGCGAACGGAAGCACCAGCGGTTTTACGAAAAAATAACGAGAGGACGTGTTACTGTTGAAAAGACGACAGAACAATTTCATAAAGGACGGGACGGCAGCGGAGTCTTCCGTGTGGAAGATGCTGCTCCCTTCGTTTCTGGGAATCATTGTCTGCACCATTTGTCTGGCGGGCATGACCTGGGCGTGGTTTACCAGCGGAGTGCAGTCGCAGTCCACGATAACGGCGGACGAGTATTCCCTCAACGAGACCATTACGCCGAAAGCGGGCGGTCAGGCATTAGAAAAGTCCAGTGAAGGAACTTATGCGCTGGCTGCCAATACGACGTATGTTGTAAAGGTAACGCCGACGGTGACGCCGCAAAGCGGAGGCTACTGCATCGTCAAGATCATTTCAGACGGCAGTGAGGCCAAGTATTATACGCAGTCACTGAATGCCAGCCAGGAATTTAACTTCCTGATTTCCAATGGCAGCAAGGCGGTTTCCTGTCAGGTGATTGCAGCATGGGGAACGCCGGATGCTTCGAAGACGGCGAATAATACGCTGCTGGGATCGGGTTCGACGATCACAGTCAATGGCGGTGCCCCAGCAGATGTTACACAGCCAGCACAGGATTCGGTAAAATCCGACTCTAATAAGACGAACTCCGATTCCGATGCCTCCAATGCTGCAAAGGATTCCAACGTATCCAGCGGCAGCGATCAGAAAGATGATGGTGCTGCGAATACGACCCAGAAGAGCGATCAGGAAACGACTGGGGAGTAAAGCGAGCTTGGAACCCTGCAATTAAGTAGTATTGCGCGACTTCCCTCAAGTCATAATTGACATTACAATCTGTTTGAATTATAATAACATTAACCAAAAGGGTGGTTATGTTCAAGTTGTTCACAACACAAAAAACACCGAAGTGCGATTTTCGGTGTTTTTTATTTTTTGATACCATAGGCTGGGAACGCTCCGGCACGTTTTTATGATTTTATCGCAGTATATTGGGGAAAAATCATAGTGACGGGAGCAGGATTCGCGTAAGGATGAAAATCTGGAAATTATTAGGATGATTTTCATCCGAAATTGCGATCCGCCTAAAATAAGGATGATTGGATAAAAAACCACCGCCTAAAACAGCCCGATTCATCCTTATTCCTGGTCCTCACGCGAATAAGGATGAATCGCTCCGAACCGTAGTACCCCGAACTGGAATTGTCCCGACCCGAAGCTGCCCGGACCTGGAGCACCCCGCCCCACAGCACCTGAGAATAAGCCTGAACTACCCTAAACCCGCGGCAGCCTCCTTAAAATCAGCCAGGAGATGATGCCAATGGCGGCGCCGCTGGCGACGCCGGAGAAGATGAGCACCGGGAAGTAGGCGAACATTTTGAGATTAGAGACCAGGAACGAAGCTACCAGGATCTGCCCCAGGTTGTGGGCGACGCCGCCTGCGATGGAGACTCCGGTGACGGAAAACCAGCCGGTCTTCTGCAGCAGGAACATGACCAGGAAGCTGAGAAGAGCACCTGCCATGGAATAAGCAGCGCCAAAGAGCCCGGTAAACAGCAGACCGGCGATCAAAACCCGAACGATGTTGACCGTCAGTGCGTAGCGCGGGCCCAGATAATACAGGGTGACGATGATCACCAGGTTGGCGATCCCCAGTTTGATGCCGGGAATGGCAGGCGTGAAGGGGATCAGGAATTCAATGTACGAAAAAATCAGCGCCAAAGAGACCATGAGTGCGGTCAATGCTGTGCGCCGCGCGTGGCTGTCGTGTGAAGTTGTCGGCGTTTGCTGCCGTTTCATGCAGTCGTTTTTCATATTTGTTCCTTATCTACCTTGCCACCGAGTCATACTCCGATGTGCCGCCTTTGATTTCCAGCATGACTTTGTTGGGCAGGCACACGATGCTCTCCCCCGTTTGGGAGATGGCGTGCTGTTCAACGCAGTCCTGTCCGCGGCAATCGGAAAAACTCATTGAAACCTTACCGTTCTTTATGGTAATCTTATTTATATGTGAATCCTGTTTTACTTCGATCGTGCGATTCTCGGCGAGGGAGTAGGTCCCGAAGACTTTCCCGGCTCTGGTGATGACCAGTTCGCTGCCCGCCGTCTGCCCGAAGGAGAAAAACCAGGACATGGCCAGCCCGATGACGATCAGGGCCAGAGCCAGTATCACATCCGCTTTTTTTATCATAACAATACCTCCGGAGGTACCAGGAATATGCATATAACATCAAGAACCGGCACATGGATCAAACTTCTGCCGGCCATACTGATAACAGTACTCATCATTATAACACAAACCGGGTGCGGCGAAAAAGACCCTGTTTCCAAATCTGACTTCTGTCTGGACACCACCTGCGATATCAAGCTCTACGATATGGGGTCCGGTGAGGCCAGCAAGATCCTGGACGGCGCATTCGAAGAGATCGACAAGTACGAAAATCTCATGAGCAAGACCATCGAAGGCAGTGACGTCTACAAGATCAATCACGCCCAGGGGCAGCCGGTGGAAGTCTCGAAAGACACCCTTAAGGTTATCAAAATGGGAATCGAAATGGGCGATCTCTCCGGCGGCATGTTCGATATTACCATCGGTAAAGTGTCCTCTCTCTGGAATTTCAACGGAGACGATCCGAAGGTGCCGGAGCAGTCGGATCTCAACGACGCACTCACGACGGTAGGCTATAAAAACATCGTTATCGACGGCAGTTCCGTCAGTCTGAAAAATCCTCGGGCGGAGCTGGATCTGGGCGGCGTGGCCAAGGGCTATATCGCCGACAGAGTCTGCGACTATCTGGAGAAGCAAGGCGTAGAAAAAGCCGTCATCAACCTGGGCGGCAACGTGGCCGTGCTGGGAGAAAAGGACAAGGATACCCCGTGGAACATCGCCATCGAGCGCCCTTACAGCGACCGGACGGAGATGATGGGTTACGTTTCGGTCAAGGATGCGACGGTAGTAACGTCCGGCATTTACGAGCGAAAATTCGAACAGGACGGCGTCCTCTACCATCACGTGCTGGATCCTCATACCGGTTATCCGGTGGACTCGGATCTGGAAGCGGTGACCATCCGCGCGGCGCGGGGCAATTCCGGTTTCTGCGACGGCCTATCCACCGTTTGTCTGATGCTGGGCCGGGATAAAGCGCAGGCCCTGATCGAGACGTTACAGAAGGAGCATCCGGAAATGAAGCTGGAAGCCGCCTTTATCGATAAAAACGACACCATGACCCAGACCGACGGCATGGACGTCAAGAAGGATGAATAAGATGACAAAACACATCGATGTGATCGTGCCCTGCTACAACGAGGAGAGCAGCCTGGATCGTTTCTGGAAAGGATCCGGCGCGGCGTTTTCGCAGATCAAAGGGTACGCATTCCGCTATATTTTCATAGACGACGGGAGCACCGACGGGACGCTGGACAAGATCCGCCAGCTGGCGTCTTTGCAGGATGCTGCAAAGACCGATGCTCCGGGAGCACCGGTCTCTCCGGAGGAATTTGCACCGCAGGTCTCCTACATTTCCTTCAGCCGGAACTTCGGCAAGGAGGCCGCCATGTACGCCGGTTTGCAGGCGTCACGCGGGGACTTTGCAGTGATCATAGACGCTGACCTGCAGCATCCCCCGGAATTAGTAGAAAAGATGATCCGCATCGTAGAGGAAACCGGATGCGACAGCTGCGCCGCGCGGCGTGTGAGCCGCAAGGGCGAGCCGAAGATCCGCAGCGCTTTTGCACGGGCATTTTACAAATTGATGAACCGGTACAGCGACATCGAGATCGTGGACGGAGCGGTGGATTTCCGGCTTATGAGCAGGCAGATGGTCAAAGCCATCGTGCAGATGCCGGAGCGGCAGCGGTTTTCCAAGGGGATCTTTTCCTGGGTCGGCTTTGATACGGAATGGATCGAATTTGAAAACGTGCAGCGGATCGCAGGCGAGAGCAAGTGGACCCTGTGGGGACTGGTGAAATACGCCCTGGATGGGTTCATCGACTTTGCAGAAGCTCCCCTGAAACTGGTGGGGGTGCTGGGTGGACTGACCACCGTATGCTCCGCCATATACTTCCTCATCGAATTTTTTAAGACGGTGATCATCGGCCGGGATACGCCGGGATATGCGTCCACCATATGCCTGATTCTGTTTTTTGGCGGACTGATCATCGCCATCTTAAGCCTGATGGGCGAGTACATCGGCAGGATGTATCTGGAAACGAAAGGAAGACCGATTTATATAGAAAAGGAAAGCAATATAGATGAAGAGACGAAGAGAGAGACCGATTAAGATCGGAGCCTCCTGCAAAGAAATCGTACAACGAATTAAACTGATTTTGGCGGCGTTCTGCCTGCCGGTGCTTTTGATGCTGCTGGCATTCCTGGTGATGGGTATCTATCCGGCGGGAGAAAACCAGATCGCCGTCATCGACATGTACCACCAGTACGTTCCATTCCTGGGCGAACTGCAGAACAAGCTGCAGAGCGGCGGCAGTCTGTTTTATATGTGGAACGGCGCTGGCGGCAGCAACTTCTGGAACCTGCTGGCCTACTATGGAGCCAGTCCGCTGAACCTGATCCTGGTGCTGTTTCCGAAGAAGTTCCTCATGGAAGGGGTCACGCTGATCCTGCTGCTCAAGATCGGACTTTGCGGGAGCACCATGGCGGTATATTTGCGGACGGTTTTCTGGGACAGCCAGGGCCGGCGTGCCGATGTGTCTCTGGTGGGCTTTGCGACCCTGTATGCGCTGTGTTCCTACGTGATGGCGTATTACTGGTGCATCATGTGGATGGATGCGGTTGCACTGCTGCCTCTTTGCATCCTGGGTCTCCACAGGATCCTGGAAGGGGACAGCGGGGTATTTTATACCGTGTGCCTGGCGCTGACGGTGTTCATCAATTATTACATGGCCATCATGGTCTGCATTTTTATCCTGTGCTACTATCCGGTGCTGTATTTTATCAAGGTGCAGGGGGAGAGCGCGGGGCATTTTTTCAAGACGACGGGACGGGCTGTGGGTTATTCCCTGCTGGGAGTCGCTATGGCGGCGGTCATGCTGCTGCCGACCTGGCTCAGCATGCAGTCCACGTATTATATTTCGGCGGATATGCCGCAGGAGACGGAGTTTTACAACGATCTTCTGGATATCCTCAACCAGCTGCTGCCTAACGCACAGCTGACTTACCGGGAGGGACTGCCGAATCTCTACTGCGGGATGTTCGTGGTGATCCTGCTGGTGTTTTACTGGATCAGCAAGACGATTTCTTTGCGGGAAAAACTGCTCAACGGAGCGTTTCTCGTTTTCCTGATCCTGAGCCTGAATATCAACAAGCTGGACTTTATCTGGCACGGATTCCATTTCCCTAATCAGCTGCCGTATCGTTATACCTTTGTGATCTGCTTCCTGCTTATCGGGATGGCGTATAAAGTCTTTCTGCGGGTGGATGAGATCCGGATCCGGCATCTGTGGATCGTTCTGGCGGCGGGCGGCGGCTATTACGTGCTGGCGCAGAAGATCCTGACGGAGCATATCAAAGACATGGATCTGTTCGTTTACAGCGGACTGGCATGGCTGGCGCTGTACGGCGGGGTGCTGATCCTTTACAAAAAAGGACTGCTTCAGAAGAATCTGCTGATCGTGCTGACGGTGATCCTTCTGACCTGCGAAATGGTGTCCAACACCTGCACGTCTCTGGACAAGGTGGGAACGACGCTTCGCAGCAATTACTACGAGAATGAAGCGGATGTGACCAAGCTGATCGAAGCCACGGAAGGCACGGGCGGCGATTTCGGGCGGACGGAGATGAACGATAATTATATCCTCAACTGTCCGGCTATGTATCATTATAAAGGGATCTCCCAGTTTTCCTCTTCTGTTAATGCCAATGCGACGGCTCTGATGGAGCAGATCGGCGTGGAAGGGGAGCCGAGCAAGAACCGGTTCAATTACAATCAGACGGATCCGGTGACTAATGCAATGCTCAATATCCGGTACCTCATCGGCAAGAATCTGCCCATCGAAGACAGCGATTTTACCCTCATCGGAAGATCGGGAAACAGCAGATTGTATGAGAGCAAGTATCCATTGTCTATCGGCTATATGACGGCGGGAACGATCCGGACGTGGAACTATGAACAGGATAACCCGTTTCGGGTGCTGGACGATTACGTGAGAGCGGTGACGGAAAACAAGTACACCCGTATTTTCAGCGAGGTGGAGGCGTCAGATGTGGCTTCCTCCAATGTGGAGCTGACCAGCACGGGAACCGGCACGTGGGACTGCAAGCTGAACAATGAAGATAAAAAAAGCAAGACGGTCCTGAACTACGAGGCAAAAACGACGGGTAAACAGTATCTTTTCATCGAAGCGGACGAGGCGGATACCATTCTGGTCAGCCGGGAAGGCAAGGACGGCAAGACGGAGATCCGCAACGACTGCGGCTCCATCGTCAATATCGGCGAGATGGAGCAGGGCGATGTGTTTACCGTTACGATAGAATACAAAGCAGGAAAGATGGGCTCCGTGGTAAGCCACGTCTGCACCATGGATGACGCCATCTGGCAGGATGCGTATAAAACGCTTTCTGCTGATTTGCTGGACGTGACCGATTACGGGGATTCCTATTTGAAGGGTAAGATCCACGTGGATCAGGACGGCGTGTTTGTGACGTCGATCCCGTATGAAGCGGGTTGGACGTTAAAGGTAGACGGGCGCACTCGCGAAATCAACGAACTGGTAGGCGGAGCATGGATATCCACCAGCCTGTCAGCCGGGGAGCACGAGATCGAGCTGAGCTTCCGGCCGCCGGGACTGATCGCAGGACTGCTGATCACGCTGGCCTGCATCGGACTGCTGATCGCTGCAGAATGGTGGCGGAGAAGACGCTTAACCTCTCCACCGCTCGATGAGAGTCCGGAAGAGCTGTGGGATCTCCACTAGGGGGATCTGATTATAATAAAGAGCTAAAAGTCCCTCCTTCGGATGAGGGACTGCAGGGATGCCGAGCTGCTCGGCATCCTTTTTTAATTCCTCCGTCGTTTTGCTGCTCTTGACGTTGAGGATGACGCTGATCCCGGATGATGTATTCTTTACCGTTACGAAATCGGACGCAGCCTCTGCAAAGGTGTCGGTCACGGCAGACAGCTTCTGTGAATAGAGTTTTCTAAGCTTTTTGATGTGGGTCTGGTAGTGCCCGCTCTCCATGAACATGGCCAGGGTCAGCTGCTCCAACTTGGAACAGGTCTGGGAATAGTCCTGGGCCATGGACGAAAACAGGCGGGCCATCTTCTCCGGGAGCACCATGTAGCTGATCTTCACCGCGGCGAACAGGGTGCTGGAGAAGGATCCCAGGTAGATGACCCGGCTGCTGTTTTCCAGGCTCTTGAGGGCCGGGATCGGCTTGCTGAAATACCGCAGTTCGCTGTCGTAGTCGTCCTCGATGATGTAGCTGTCGTTGCTGGCAGCCCAGCCCATCAGTTCATAGCGTCTGCCGATAGGCATGACGGCTCCGGTAGGCACGTGGTTGGACGGGCTGACGTAGACGGCGGTGCGTATATTGGTCGGAAGTTTTTCGATCATCAGGCCGTCGTCGGCCACTTCTACGGGAGTCAGTGCAAAGCCGCGGTCGCGGAAGATGCTGCGGACCGGCAGGTATCCCGGGTCTTCTAAAGCTACGTGCTCAATGGAAAGTTTTCGAAGCAGGGTCGCCAGATGGTTGGTGATCTGCTGGGTGCCGGCGCCGATGATGATCTGCTCCGGATCGCAGGAAACGCCGCGGGACATGTAGAGATACCGGGAGATCTCCGCCCGCAGCTCCGGCTCGCCCTGGGGATCACTCTCGAAAAATAAAGACGTGGAAAACTCCGTCAGGATCTTGTTCATGCACTTTTTCCACTTGTTGAAATCGAAGCAGTCGGGGTCGCAGTGAAACGCCGGCGTGCTGGATCCGAACGTGATCTCCGCGTCGCTCTGAGGCGCCAGCAGTTCGCTGGCCGAGGGAGCCAGGGTCTGGCTCAGGTGGGAGAAAACGTCCCGCACGTAGTAGCCTGACTGGGCTTTGCTGTAGACGTAGCCTTCCACCAGCAGCTGGTTGTAGCTCTGCTCCACGGTGGTGACGCTTAGTCCCGTGGATCTGGAAAGGCTCCGAAGCGAAGGCAGCTTCTCGTTTTCCCGGATCTCACCCTTTAAAATGGCGTCCCTGATATAGTCGTAGAGCTGCAGATAATATGGTTTTTGACGGCTGTCGTCCAGCACAGGCATGATGGCTTTCATGGCTTCCTCCTGATTGTACTGATAAAAATAAATATTTTTGTCTATTCAATTAGATACAATTATCCTGTAGTATAGTATAAAATAAACAGCGGAGTTTGAAAAGAGGTTGTATTCGTAAAGGCATCTCTCCCCCTTTTCAAAGCAAATGAAAGATGGTAAAATAAATACCGTATGTAGAAGAAGGGAAAGGATGAGTTTATGGAAACTCTGAACATAAAAAATATCGTTTTACAGGCAGGACGGCCGAAGGTGGCGGTTCCACTGGTGAGTCAGCTGCCGCAGGAGATCATCGCCGAGTGCGAGCATGCTGCCATGCTGCCGTGCGATCTCATCGAGTGGCGTGCGGACAGTTATCTGTCTGGGCTCACTGATCTGGAGGAAGTGCTTCAGACGAAGGAATTTTACCTGGACTTTCTGAAGATTTTAGACGATCTGGAATACATCGCAGGGGACAAGCCGCTGATCTTTACGCTGAGAAGCGTGGAACAGGGCGGTATGCTGCAGCTTTCGCAGGCGAAGAAGGCGGAGATTTATCAGCTGGTGGCTCAGTCAGGGCTGGCAGGGCTCATCGACGTGGAGCTTCCGGTGGCAGCGCAGTCGGCGGAGGATATTTGCGAGGAAGGCGGTCTTTCGCTGCGGGAGCAGATCGATGAGATCCACGCTTTTGGAGGTAAAGTCATTTGTTCCTATCACGAATTTGACCGGATGCTGAGTCCGGAGGAGATCCTGGAGAAGATCCAGATCATGCAGGCTGCAGGGGCGGATGTGTTCAAGATCGCAGCCATGGCGGTGACCAAGGAAGATGCGGAAAACCTGCTGAAGACCACGGCGTTCCTCCATCAGAACGGCATCGGACCGCTGGTGATGATGGCCATGGGCGAATGGGGCAAGACTACGCGGGTCGCTGCGGGACGGTACGGCTCCTGCATCACCTTTGCCGCGGGGCAGGAAGCTTCGGCGCCGGGGCAGGTGGACGCGTTCACCATGCTCAAATGGCTGAACGATTATTACGGTGAAGAAGCATAAAATAATAAAGAGTTTAGAGCGCCGGGCGACGGGAATCTCTGTCGTCCGGCGAGTCAGTACGGAGAAAGAAAGTGACGGATTTCATAAAAGTAGAAAATCTGGTTTTTGATTATATCAAGAGTGAGGACGGCAGTACGTTCCGTGCCATTGACGACGTCAGCTTTACGGTGGAAAAGGGCAGTTTTACGGCGGTCATCGGGCAGAACGGCTCGGGCAAGTCGACGCTGGCCAAGAACATCAACGGCCTGCTGGTACCGACGGGCGGCAAGATCTACGTGGACGGACTGGACACGGCGGATCCGGAAAACATCTGGGACGTGCGCCAGAAGGTGGCCATGGTGTTCCAGAACCCGGACAACCAGATCGTGTCCTCGGTGGTAGAGGACGACGTGGCCTTTGGGCCGGAAAACCTGGGAGTAGATCCGCAGGAGATCCGAAAGCGGGTAGACGATGCGCTGAAAAGCGTAGAAATGTACGAATTTCGCAGGAAAGCGCCTCACCTTCTGTCGGGCGGTCAGAAACAGCGAATCGCCATCGCAGGAGCTGTGGCCATGGAGCCGGAATGCATCGTGTTCGATGAACCGACGGCTATGCTGGATCCGCGGGGAAGACGGGAAGTGATGAATGTCATCCACCGGCTCAATCAGAAGGGCATCACGGCGCTGCTGATCACTCATTTCATGGAAGAAGCTGCGGAGGCGGACAAGGTCATCGTGCTGGATCAGGGCGAGGTCAAGATGACGGGAACGCCGCTGGAGATCTTCCGGCGCGCGGAGGAACTGAAAGCCCTCAGCCTGGGCGTGCCGCCGGCGGTAGATCTGGCGTATCGTTTGAGAGAGCGGGGGATCGAAGTCCCGCAGGATCTGCTGGAAGTAGAAGATATTGTGAGGTATTTATGTCAATTAAAGTAGAAGGACTGACACATATATACAGTGAAGGACTGCCGGATGAATCCCTGGCGCTGGAAGACATCAGCTTTCACGCGCTGGACGGACAGCTGGTGGGCCTCATCGGTCATACCGGATCGGGGAAATCCACCCTGGTACAGCATCTCAACGGGCTGCTGAAGCCGAAGAAAGGTCATATCATCGTGGGCGACGTGGACATCACGGCGGAGAATGTGGTGATGCGGGACATCCGCAAGCGGATCGGTCTGGTGTTCCAGTATCCGGAGTATCAGCTGTTTGAGGAGACAGTTGCAAAGGACGTGGCGTTCGGGCCGTCCAATCTGGGGCTTTCTCAGGAAGAGGTGGACGAGCGTGTGCGCGAGGCCATAGAGCTGGTAGGACTGGATTACGACAAGGTGAAAAATCTGTCGCCGTTCGATCTTTCGGGCGGTCAGAAGCGGAGGGCTGCCATCGCGGGAGTTATCGCCATGAAGCCGGAGGTATTGATTTTAGACGAACCGACGGCGGGGCTGAACCCGAAGGCGCACGCTGACATTCTCAATATGGTAGAAAAGATCCACGAAAGCGAGAAGAACATCATTTTTCTGGTGTCCCACAACATGGACGACATCGCCAGAATGTCCGATAAAGTCCTGGTGATGGATCACGGCAGGCTGATGATGGACGGAACGCCGGAAGAGGTCTTTGCACGCGGAGAAGAGCTGAAGGAAATGGGACTGGCCCTGCCGGCCTCCATGGAGATCGCTGCCCAGCTGCGTGAGAAGGGCTTTGCAGTGGAAGGAACATGTCTGACGATGGAAGAAACGGCAGACAGGATAGCAGAGGTATTGAAACGATGATAAGAGATATTACCCTCGGGCAGTTTTATCCGGGGAATTCATGGGTACATAGACTGGACGCAAGGGTCAAGATCATGGTCACGCTGCTTTATATCGTGTCCATTTTCGTGGTGAAGGATTTCATCGGTTTTGCGCTGGAAGCTCTGGGGCTTGCGGTGGTCATCGCCATCTCCCGGGTGCCGCTGAAATTCATCCTGCGAGGGCTGAAGCCTATCTTCATCCTGATCGCCTTTACGTTCGTTATCAATATGTTTATGATCAAAGGAGAGGTGCTGGTGTCTTTCTGGATCTTCAGCATCAGTCGTGAAGGCCTGCGGATGGCGATTTTCATGGCGATCCGGCTGATCCTGCTGATCATCGGTTCGTCGCTTCTGACGCTGACCACCAAGCCCATCAGCCTGACGGACGGCATGGAAGCGCTGCTGTCGCCCTTTAAGAGATTCGGGCTGCCGGCTCATGATCTGGCCATGATGATGACCATCGCGCTGCGGTTCATCCCGACGCTGCTGGAGGAAACGGACAAGATCATGAAGGCCCAGATGGCCCGTGGCGCCGACTTTGAGAGCGGCAATATTTTACGGAGAGCCAAGGCGCTGATCCCGATCCTGGTGCCGCTGTTTATCAGCGCGTTCCGCATCGCCCAGGATCTGGCTATGGCTATGGAGGCCAGATGCTATGGCAGCAACGGCAAGAAAACCCGCATGAACGGCATGAAGATCTGCTCGCGTGACATCGTGGCATGCCTGATTTTCGCGGCGTTTTTAGCAATGATCATACTGGAAAGGATTCTGCTGTGAGACAGAGAAAAGCAAAAGATCTGGACAAGAGACTGCAGGAATGCAGTGAATATATCGTGCCTCTGCCGGAGGACGGCGGGCGTTCTTATGGGGAAATCGGCAGTAAAGAACCGACTTTCCAGACGCCGGAGCATGAAGCGGCGCTCCGCGCACTTTGGAAGGAGTGCTTTCCGCGCCAGCGTGATCTGTATTTAGAGATCGGCTGCGGCAAGGGAGATTTTATCACCCGGAAGGCTGCAAAAGATCCGGCCAGCGATTTTCTGGCCATCGAGGGGCAGGAGACCGTTATTCTGCGGGCGCTGGAAAAAGCCAAGGGCATGCCAACGGCGGGGCAGACGGAAGAAGCCGGGCAGGGGTCTTTGCAGAACCTGAAATTCATGATGACTTTCGTGGATCACATGAGCGATTATTTTCTGGAAAATCAGCTTTCCGGCGTGTATCTGAATTTCAGCGATCCGTGGCCCAAGGCTCGTCACGCCAAGCGACGGCTGACGTATCGCAAGCGGCTTTTAGATTACGGCTGGGCGGTAAAGCCGGGCGGATTTATCGAGATCAAGACCGACAACGATCCGCTGTATGCGTTTACGCTGGAGGAACTGGAAGCGGTCGGCTACGAGATCGTGGAGCAGACCACGGACCTGCACCACAGCGACTACGCGGCGCGGCTGGTCATGACCGAGTACGAAAAGAAATTCCACAGCCGGGGCAAGAACATCAACTACGTCAAGGCGCTGGTGCCATAGGCGAAAAGTTTGCCGGGTGCTCTGCAAACGGCAACTGAAAATAGTGAAAAAATAGTGAAAGAATAGTGAAAAATCCTGCGGGAGACGATGCTCGACTGATCGCCTTTTGCAGGATTCTTTTGTTGGCAGCTTTTTCACAGCCCTTTGATATATTTCCCGGGATCCACCGGCTCGTCCTTCAGCTTCAGCGAAAAATGCAGATGCTCCGCGCCGCTGGCTTCGAATGTGGACGTCTTGCCGACTTTGCCGATGATGTCTCCGCAGGAGACGACCTCGCCCAGTTCTACCAGACCGTCTTTCGCCATATTGCCGTAGAGGGATAATAGATCGTTGCCGTGGCTGATCTCCACGATCATGCCGTAGCGGTCGTCCTGTTCGATCCGGGTGACGGTACCGCTGGCGCATGTCTTGACGTTGGTTCCCGCCGGCGCAGCCAGATCGACGCCGTCGTGAGTCATGTACTGATCCAGGGTTTCCCAGTAAATGGGCATGTCCATAGAATATTTCTGGATCACCTCGCCGGAAAGGGGTTTGGTGAATCCGCTGGACGAGCTGCTGCCGGAGCTTTTTCCGTCCTGACTGTCTACGACTTTTGTTGTGGCTTTTTCCTGTGTTTTATTGACCGCTTTTTTCTTCACGACTTCGGCGGCTTTATCGACCTGCAGGTTGTCGCGCACTTTGCTGACGGTGGATGTTACTGCAAAGACCGCGACCAGGGCTGCCAGGCAGAAGAACAGCACCAGCGCGATAGCCGGGCGATCCTTTGTTTTCTTTTCCTGTCGCATGAAATTTCACCTCCATGGAGTTAGTATCGCCGGGAGATTTGGAAATCATACTGTTTGCGGCAAAAATGTTGTATGCTTTTAAGATAATGAAAAATTATTAGTGTATGAAACAGAAATCCTTGTTATAATCTAAAAAAAGACTAAACGGAAAGGTGGGAATGGTTATGTGCAGAAAAGAAGAATTGAGCTTTTCAATATTTTTATTGTATAGTCTTGCGGATAAATGGAATATGTCCCCCGCCACAGTGTATAAAATTTTAAATACAACAGGAATTTTGGATAACTATATTATCGGCTGTTACGACACGCTTCATACTCAGGGAAAAGAGTATCTGGTGGAGGATATTACAGAGTTTGCAAGGGAAAAGGGAGTTGCAGTATGATCGTTTATCACGGATCGACGGAGATTATAGAAAAACCAGATGTGATACATTCTAAAAAGTATCTGGATTTTGGCAGGGGATTTTACATTACTTCTTTTGAGAAACAGGCAAAGAAGTGGGCTTCTCGGAAAGGGATGCGTCAGGAAAAGCCAGGAATCGTTAATGTCTATAATTTGTCAGAGAACTGGAAAGAGCGCCGTGTCTTATCTTTTGAGGAGGAGAACGAACAATGGTTGGACTTTGTCTGTGGATGTCGAAAAGGCCAGCCCTTAAATCAGAACTATGATATTATCATCGGTAATGTTGCAGATGACGATGTTTTTAAGACGGTGGATATGTATTTCAGAGGATTATGGGATAAGAAAAGAGTGCTGGAGGAATTGCGATACTACAAAATGAACGATCAGATTTGCATCGTAAACCAGAAGACGTTAAATGAGCTGATGGTATTTCAGTCTGCATATGAGGTAAGAAGCAATGGTAGATAAAAAACAATTAGAAGAAGTTTATAAGCAGAATTTGGAGAATGATATCATCAATCAGATTTCGGAATACAAGGAAATCCCATTGAGAGAAGCCTTTGATATCTATTACTCCAGCAAATTAGCGGAGCAGATCGAAGCGGATCGTTATGGTATCGAGAATATGGATGCAAAGTATCTGGCAGAGGATTTGATTGAAAATGAGCCGGAATTATTTGCAAAGGATCCCTCCAACCACTTGTAATCCCAAACAGGCATGGTATAATGAAGCCATTGTGATTTGTACGGCGTTGCCGTGCGGATGGCTTCATTGAATTGCGGACAGGATTCTAATTTCAGAGGAAGTCCGCAGTATAATTAATCCATTGCGATTAAATTGTATACGAATCGAAGACTTGTGAAATCAAAACATTAGAGGTGAACAATATGGGAGAATACATTTTAGCAAGAGGGAACGGAAGACACATCCCTCACGAAGATAAGATTTTTGGCATCAGCAATCGCGCCAAGGCGATGATCGCTGAAAAGGGTGCGGACAAGGTCATCAATGCGACCATAGGCTCCCTGCTGGACGACGACGGCAATCTGGTCGTTCTGTCCTCCGTCGATGAGGTGTTCAAGCACCTGAGCCCGGCGGAATATGCGGACTACGCTCCGATCGGCGGCATCAAGCCGTTCCGTGAAGCGGTACAGCAGGCTGCGTTCGGATCCCATCGTCCGAAAGGCTACGTGGAAGCGGTAGCGACGCCGGGCGGTACAGGCTCCTTAAGAAACGTCATCGCCAACTACTCCGACGGCGGAGATCAGGTGCTGACGTCTGACTGGCACTGGGCGCCGTACAACACCATCGCAGGAGAAATCGGTCGGAGCATCGCGACGTTTGAATTCTTTACAGAAGACGGCAAGTTCAACATCGATTCTTTCCAGAAAAAATCTGCAGAGCTGCTGGCCAAGCAGGAAAGTCTGGTCATCATCCTGAACACACCGGCTCACAACCCGACAGGATACTCCTTGACGCTGGAAGACTGGGATCACGTGATCGCCGTGCTGCAGGAAGAAGCTAAGTGCGGCAAAGCCATCGCCCTGGTCATCGACGCGGCCTACATCGACTTTGCAGGAGACGAAGAAGAATACAGAAGATTCCTGCCGAAGCTGGAAGATCTGCCGGAAAATGTGCTGCCGATCATGGCGTACAGCCTTTCCAAGACATATACCTTATACGGGACTCGCTGCGGTGCGATGATCTGCATCGCCAAGACGCAGGAGATCGCCGACGAGTTCAAGAGAGTCTGCGAGTACTCCTCCAGAGGTTCCTGGTCTAACAGTGCAAAGGTGGCGCAGGTCATTCTCTCCAGGATCTACGGAGAGCCGGGTCTTTTAGAGCGCGTAGATGAAGAGCGTGCTCATTACAGAGAGATGCTCATCAAGAGAGGCAGAGCCTTTGAAGAAGAAGCAAGAAATGTCGGCCTGAAGATCGTGCCGTTCGACGCTGGATTCTTTATTTCCATCCCGTGCAGCGATCCGGACGCTATCAGTGCCAAGCTGGAAAAGGAAGGCGTGTTCATCGTGCCGCTGGCAAAGGGACTGCGCGTATCCGTGGCTTCTATTTCCGAAGACAAGTGCCGCAAGCTGCCTGCTATCATCAAGGCTGCCATGGAAGACTAAGTATATTTTTATGCAAAGATCATCCCGGGGGTGTGCAAGATGCTCTCGGGATTTTTGATTGCAAAAATTTTATAAATAAATTCCAGAATATGGTTGACATATATTTCCAAGCAAGATATAATACACTCACAAAAGAGGTATTGTATTGATGCAGGGAAAGGAGATCACATATGTCATCAAACAGGGATTTTGACCGGGAGGTCACATTTGAAATCGTGGAGGAGATCGGCGTCATCGCCGCACATTCCACGGGATGGAAGAAGGAGCTGAATCTGGTCAGCTGGAACGGAGGTCCGGCCAAGTACGATATTCGCGACTGGGATCCCAGTCACAGTCGCATGTCGAGAGGCGTGACGCTAAAAGAACAGGAGATGCGCCAGATCGTGGATCTGCTCAGGCACCGCAGACCGCATCGCCGGGACAGAGAACAGGAGCAGGGCGTCATGATGGATGCGCCGCCGAGTCAGACGGCAGAACAGCCTGTGGAAGGATCTTTGCAGGAATCCATGCAGGAACTGGCGGATCCGCAACAGATGCCGGAACCACAGGAGACGGCGTCATCCAGGGAAACGGAAGACGACTTTTTCGTCCCTGAGCCCCAGAACTTAGATGCTACGACAGAGAGCGGATGCGCCTGCTGCAGCTGATGCCGGAAAATACAAAAAACAGTATTTTTCATTATTGAAACCTTTTATTATACCGAAGGAGGGAGCCGGCATGCAGGCTCCTTTTTTCGCGGCTCAGGCACGAGGCGTCATGACAGCGAAAAATCCCGCGGTTGTATCTGTCCGGCGCGCAGAGTATAATAACAGTAACGTATTGCGAAGAGATTAGACGAGGAAACGATATGAAAATCAAATTGCAGCCGCAGATCGGTGCGGCATACGAAGAAATCACCATGGACCGGCCGGTGACCGTGAAAGAGCTGGCGGACCGTTATCAGCCCAAGCTTCCGTATACTGTGCTGCTGGCCAACGTGGACGGCAAGGACGAGGAGCTGACTTACCTGCTGGATCGGGACTGCGTGGTTCGGCTTTTGGATATGCGGACTTACAGCGCCAACCTGGTGTACCAGCACAGTTTATCGCTGATTTACTTAAAGGCGGTCATGGACGTGCTGGGAGATCTGAGTGTGGAGATCGAAAACTCCCTGAATAAAGGGCTGTATACGGAAATCAAAACGCCGGAGCCTATCACAGAGGAGCAGATCGCGGCGGTCGAGCAGCGGATGCATGAGCTGGTAAAGGCGGATCTTCCTATCGTGCGTGAGGTGTACAGCCGTCAGGAGGCTATCGAGATCTGGGGCTCCTACAATTATCCGGAGAAGTCCCGGCTGCTGGAGCACGCTGAAGATGTGGAGACGGCTAAGTTCTATACCTTGGAAGGCTATCGAAACTTTTTCTATGGCCTGATGACGCCGTCTACCGGCTATGTGGAGCATTTTGAGCTGCGCAAGTACAGGAGAGGCGTGCTGCTGCGTTTCCCCCATCCGTCCCATCCGGATCGCATCCCGGCTTTCGAGGATGATAAAAAGCTGTATGGGGCGTTCGGCGAAGCTAATAAATGGCAGCATCTGCTGGATATTTTATATCTGGAAGACTTGAATGAAAAAATCCGTCACGGCGAAGCCAAGGATCTGATCTTGCTGTCAGAGGCGCTTCACGAGAAGAAGATCGCTGAGATCGCAGACCGGATCACTAAAGAGAAGCGGCGGATCATCCTGATCGCCGGGCCGTCGTCGTCGGGCAAGACCACGTTCGCGCGGAGGCTTTGCGTACAGCTGCGAGTCAACGGCCTGCAGCCTCTTTACATGGGAACGGACGACTATTTCGTGGAGCGGTGCGACACGCCGCTGGGCGAAGACGGCAAGCCTAACTACGAGAACCTGGACGCGCTGGATATCGACCTGTTCAACGACAATATGAACCGGCTGCTGGCTGGGGAGAAGGTGGATCTGCCGGAATTCGACTTCCTGGAGGGCAAGAAAAAGTATGGACGGCGGATCACATCCATCCGCAGCAATCAGCCCATCGTCATCGAAGGGATCCACGCCCTCAACGATATATTGACGGAGAAAATAGATGAAGAGCAGAAGTTCCGCATCTATATCAGCCCGTTTACCCAGCTGAACATCGACGTGCACAACCGGGTGCCGACCACGGATGCGCGGATGCTGCGTCGGATCGTGCGGGATTATAAATTCCGCGGACACAGCGCGGCCCAGACCATCGCTCTCTGGCCGAAGGTGCGGACAGGCGAAGACGTGAACATCTTCCCGTACAACGGCAGGGCGGACGTTCTGTTCAACTCGGCGCTGGTGTACGAACTTTCGGTATTGAAAAAATACGCGCAGCCTCTGCTGGAGGCGGTAGGCCCGGAAGAAGAGGAATACAGTGAGGCGGTGCGGATGCTGAAATTCATTCGGTTCTTCGACGTGATCGACGAAGAACAGTACATCCCCAACAATTCCATCATGCGGGAATTCATCGGCGGCAGCGTTTTTGTAGAATAATGATAGAGGAAATGAGGAAAAGGTTTATGGACGCAAATGTAAAAGAAGCAAACAAAATTCAGATCGAAAAAGTGATCAAAAATCTGGAACGGAGAAATATCACAGGACACTACTGCGAGACAGCGGCGGATGTTTCTGCAAAGGTTCTGTCTCTCATCGACGAGGGGGCGGAGGTTTCCTGGGGAGGCTCGGCGACGCTCAACGAGATCGGCGTTAAGGATGCTGTCAAAGCAGGAAATTACAAGGTGAACGATCCCATGGATCTCAGCGGCGGCGAAGATCCTATAGAACTTCGGAGGAAATCCCTTACTTGTGATGTGTTCCTGGCAAGCACCAACGCTGTCACTATGGACGGCGTTCTCGTCAACATCGACGGAACGGGAAACCGGGTGGCGGCTATGATGTTCGGACCGAAAAAAGTCATCCTGATCGCGGGGATCAATAAACTGGCGGCCGATGAAGAGTCGGCGCTCCGCAGGGTAAAGCAGGAGGCCTGCCCGCCTAATTGTATTCGTCTGGGCAAGAAGACGCCGTGCGCTGTGACAGGGGAATGCGGGAATTGTTTAACGCCGGGGCAGACCATCTGCAGCTATACGGTATCCACCAGATTCTCCCCGGAAAAAGATCGCTTACACGTGATTTTAGTCAATGAAGTGCTGGGATATTAAAATTATTTTTGAAAAAAATATAAAAAAATATGAGAAATTTTCCTGCTGAAAATATATTTTGGCAGGATTTTTTCTGTTTTTGAGAACGGTTTGAGAAAGTTTTTTCGGAGAGAAAAGCATCGAAATTGTCAGAAAAGAAACACGGGCAAAAGTGTATGAGACCCGTGCTCGAAAGCCGTTGAAATCACAAGATTTGCGAGCTTGAAAAAAACCAAAAAACTTTCCTCAAACCCCTTGCACTTTGAGGCAAAATGTTATATACTAACAAGGCTTGTGTAAGGCGATGATGTGGGAAGTTACCTTGCTATAGGAGAATTTCCACTGAGAATTGTCCCCACAAAAGATGGGGGCGAAGGGATTCGCTGAGTTTTTATTGTGTGAAAAATATAAGAAACACACGGAAGCGTGTACAACGCAGGCAAAACCACGTACACGTTGAAAATTCAGCACGGAGCGATGATTGCGGAACGAAGCGCAGTCCGCAGCCGGAAGCCTCGTAAACAGAACCCCTTGTATGAGCATAGCGAAAACAATACAAAAATTTTAGGAGGAAGAAATGAGCGAATTACAGAAAATCAGAATCAAGCTGAAAGCTTACGACCACGCGCTTCTGGATCAGTCCGCTGCGAAAATCGTAGAGACTGCCAAGAAGACAGGCGCAGAAGTATCGGGACCGATTCCGCTTCCGACAGAGAAGGAAGTCGTTACGATCCTGAGAGCTGTTCACAAGTACAAGGACTCCAGAGAACAGTTCGAACAGAGAACTCACAAGAGATTAATCGACATCACGAGTGCTACGGCAAAGACAACTGACGCACTGACGAAGCTGGATCTGCCTGCAGGCGTTGATATCGAAATCAAATTATAATGAGTCTCAGGAAACTGAGCCAAACACTTTAAAGGCGAAGGGAACTCCCCTTAGTATGACCGGATGGACAGAAGAGGCGCGCTCACGACGCACATCTGGAAAGGTACGGTCCGCTGTAAGTTGATTTGCACGGTGAGAACCGGGCAAGAAGGAGGAAAATATGAAAACAATTTTAGGAAAGAAGCTGGGAATGACTCAGATCTTTACCGAACACGCAGTGATTCCGGTAACAGTAGTCGAAGCAGGCCCAGTGACGGTAACACAGATCAAAACCGTTGAGAACGATGGATATGATGCTGTACAGTTCGGATTCGAAGATGCGAAGCCGCAGAGAGTCAACAAGCCTATGACTGGACACTTTGCAAAGAACGACATCGCTCCGAAGAAGCATCTGGCTGAGTTCAGACCGGAAGAAGGCGAAGCTTACGAAATCGGACAGCAGATCACAGTTGCTGACTTCGAAGAAGGCAAGAAGCTGGACGTAACAGGCACTTCCAAGGGTAAAGGTACTCAGGGTAACATCAAGAGACACGGACACCACAGAGGCCCTATGAGCCACGGTTCCAAGCACAAGAGACTTGCTGGTGCGCTTGCCGCAGGTACGTATCCTTCCAGAGTATTCAAGGGCAATGCTGGTCCGGGAAGAATGGGTCGTGAGACCGTAACAGTTCAGAACGTAGAGCTGGTAAAAGTTATAGAAGAAAAGAACCTGATGCTGATCAAGGGTGCTGTTCCGGGAAACAAAGGCGGAATCGTTCGCATCCAGTATGCAGTTAAGGGACAGAAATAGGATGACTTCAGGAAGGAGGAAGTAAGATGTCAAAAGTGACAATGCTGAACATGGCAGGTCAGGAAGCCGGAAGTATCGAATTAAAAGATGAAATCTTCGGCATCGAGCCAAACCAGAATGCAGTTCATGCAGTAGTAAAGAACATTTTAGCAAACAAGAGACAGGGTACACAGTCTGCTAAGACCAGAGCTGAAGTCAGAGGAGGCGGAAGAAAGCCTTTCAGACAGAAGGGTACAGGACGCCACAGACAGGGAAGCACAACAGACCCGTCTCAGGTAGGAGGCGGTATCGTTTTCGCACCGAAGCCAAGAAGCTACAGATACACTCTGCCGAAGAAACTGAGAAGACTGGCAATGCTGTCCGCTCTTTCTTCTAAGGTTGCTGAAAACGAACTGATCGTATTAGACGAGCTGAAGTTCGACGCTCCTAAGACGAAGGAAATGGTAAAGGTACTGGAAAATGTAAAGGCTGAGAAAAAGGCTCTGATCGTTACGGCTGAAAAGGACGAAAACATCATTCGCTCCGCAGCAAATCTCCAGGGAATCAGAACAGCTCTCGTTACGACGATGAACGTGTATGAGATCATCAACCACACGAACCTGATCGTAACAAAAGAAGCTATTGAAAAAATTGAGGAGGTGTACGCATAATGAAAACTCCTTACGATGTAGTGCTGAAGCCGGTTATCTCCGAAAAGAGTATGGAAGACGCACAGGTAAAGAAATATACATTCAAAGTTGCTGTAGATGCTAACAAAACAGAAGTGAAGCACGCAGTAGAAGAAATCTTTGATGTAGAAGTTGCTAAAGTCAACATCATGAACGTTGTAGGAAAGAAAAAGAGAATGGGAAGATACGTAGGTATGACTGCTGCCAGCAAGAAAGCAATCGTAACACTTACTGAAAAGAGTAAGGAAATCGAATTCTTCCAGAGTCTGTAAATATAGGAGGTAGGTAAAGATGGCAATCAAAAAATACAATCCGACCACTCCTGGTTTAAGAGGAATGACGGTTTCCACTTTCGAGGAAATCACTTGCGATACACCGGAGAAGTCCCTGACAGTAACTCTGAAAAAGCATGCCGGAAGAAACGTTAGAGGCAAGATCACGGTAAGACACAGAGGCGGCGGATACAGACCGAAGTACAGAATCATCGACTTCAAGAGAGACAAGGACGGTGTTCCTGGTACAGTAGCAACGATCGAATACGATCCGAACAGAACTGCTAACATCGCTCTGATCAACTACGCTGACGGTGAGAAGAGATACATCATCGCACCGAACAAGCTGAACGTTGGAGACGTGATCGAGTCCGGAGCTGAAGCTGATATCAAGGTTGGTAACGCTCTTCCGCTGGCAAACATTCCGGTAGGTACGATCATCCACAACGTAGAACTGAAGCCTGGCAAGGGCGGACAGATGGTTAGATCCGCTGGTAACGGCGCTCAGCTGATGGCTAAGGAAGGCGCTTTCGCTCAGGTAAGACTGCCGTCCGGAGAAGTTAGAAAAATCCACATCGGATGCAGAGCAACGATCGGTGAAGTCGGCAACCTCGACCACCAGAACATCCAGATCGGTAAAGCAGGTAGAAAAAGACACATGGGTATCAGACCTACAGTAAGAGGTTCCGTAATGAACCCGAACGATCACCCTCATGGTGGTGGTGAAGGTAAGGCTGGAATCGGTCGTGTAAGTCCGGTAACTCCTTGGGGTAAACCTGCACTGGGATATAAGACAAGAAAGAAGAAAAAAGCATCCGATAAATATATCGTAAAGAGAAGAAACGAAAAATAATCAGGAAGGAGCAGAATAATGGGCAGATCACTTAAAAAGGGTCCTTTCGTCAACGCTAAGCTGCTGAGAACCATTGAAGAAATGAACGCAGCTAACGATAAGAAAGTAGTTAAGACATGGTCAAGACCATCGACCATATTCCCGCAGATGGTTGGACATACCATCGCAGTGCATGACGGCAGAAAGCACGTGCCTGTATATATCACGGAAGACATGGTAGGTCACAGATTGGGAGAATTTGCTCCTACCAGAACTTACAGAGGCCATGCCGCAGATAAGAAATCAAAGTAAGAAAAGGAGATAATTGAAAATGGAAGCAAAAGCAATTGCAAAATACGTAAGAATGTCTCCTATCAAGCTTAAGCCTGTTACGGATCTCGTAAGAGGAAAAGACTTAAATGAGGCATTGAACATCTTAAAATTCACTCCGGGCAAGGGAGCTGAAATAGTAGAAAAGGTTGTAAAGTCTGCAGCAGCAAATGCAGATGTAAAAGAAATGAACACTGACAACCTGTATGTAGCTGAAGTTTATGCTCATCAGGGACCGACTATGAAAAGATGGAGAGCTGGATCGCAGGGTAGAGCATCGATAATCTTAAAGAGAAGCAGCCATGTGGGCGTGACTCTGAAGGAAAAGAATTAAGAATAGGAGGTTTCATTAGATGGGTCAGAAAGTAAGTCCACACGGACTGAGAGTAGGCGTTATTAAAGACTGGGATTCCAAATGGTATGCAGACAAGAGCAAGTTCGCAGACTACCTGGTTGAAGACAACAAAGTCAGAGATTTCGTAAAGAAAAAATTATATGTTGCCGGCGTATCTAAGATCGTCCTGGAAAGAGCAGCAGAGAATAAACTGAAAGTGATCGTTATGACAGCAAGACCTGGTATGGTAATCGGAAGATCCGGAACAGGAATTGAAGATCTGAAATCTGAACTCGAAAAGATGACAGGCAAGACGATCATCATCGACATCAAAGAAGTAAGAAGAACAGAACTGGATGCACAGCTGACTGCAGAAAGCATCGCACAGGCTCTGGAAAGAAGAGTTTCCTTCAGAAGAGCTATGAAGCAGGCGATCGGCAGAACCATGAAGGCTGGCGCTAAGGGCATTAAGGTCCTCACATCCGGAAGACTCGGCGGAGCTGAAATCGCCAGATCCGAAAAGTACAGCGAAGGTAACGTTCCTCTCCACACGCTGAGAGCTGACATCGACTACGGATTTGCAGAAGCAGATACGACTTACGGCAAGCTGGGCGTTAAGGTTTGGATCAACCACGGCGAAATCCTCGACAAAGGCCTGAAGAGTGCAGTTCCTGAAGACAAGGAAGGCAGAAGAGACGGCAAGAAGAGAGGCGACAGAAGACCGAGAAGGGATGGAGACAGAAGACAGAGAAGAAACGACAGAAACGACAGAAACGAAATTCCTAAGGCAGCAAACATCAGAGTAAGAAAAGCTCCTGTAGCGGAAGCTCCAGAAGCACAGGTTGAAGAAGCACAGGTTTCTGCAGAAACAGCAGAAGCAACTACTGAAGAATAGACATTGGTGAAAGGAGGACACGCGTCATGTTAATGCCAAAGCGCGTTAAACGCAGAAGAGTCCACAGAGGCAGAATGAAGGGTAAGGCCACTAAGGGCAACACCATCACATACGGTGATTATGGTCTTACAGCGACTGAATGTGGATGGATCACTTCAAATCAGATTGAAGCAGCCAGAATCGCTATGACAAGATCCGTTAAAAGAGGTGGTAAGGTTTACATCAAAATCTTCCCTCATAAGTCCGTTACTAAGAAGCCTGCAGAAGTACGTATGGGTTCCGGTAAAGGTGCTCCTGAGTACTGGGTAGCAGTTGTTAAACCAGGCAGAGTTATGTTTGAGATTGAAGGTGTTACAGAGGCTCAGGCAAGAGAAGCTATGAGACTTGCATCCCACAAGCTGCCGGTTAAGTGTAAATTTGCCATCAGTGAAAAGATCGCAGAAAAGGGTGGTGAAGCATAATGGAATTAAAGAAAATCAGAGAAATGTCAGAAGCGGAACTGAACAGTGAACTGGTAAGAATGAAGAAAGACCTGTTCAACCTCAGATTCCAGCACGTTACGGGACAGCTTGAAAACCCGATCAAAATGCGTGAAACAAAGAGAGATATCGCTAGAGTGAAGACCATTATCAGGGAAAAAGAACTTGCTAAGGTTCAGGACTAACGGAAAGGAGGATGGATTATGGCAGTTGAAAGAAACAGAAGAAAGACAAGAGTCGGCATGGTAATCAGCGACAAGATGGATAAGACAATTGTCGTTGCGGTAGAAGACTTCGTAAGACATTCCCTTTACGGAAAGGCTGTAAAGAGAACCAAGAAGATCAAAGCCCATGACGAAAACAATGAATGTAACATCGGTGATAAAGTAAGAATCATGGAGACAAGACCTCTTTCTAAGGATAAGAGATGGAGACTTGTCAACATTGTTGAGAAAGTGAAGTAAAGGAGGCGCCTGGCAATGATTCAGACTGAAACAAGATTAAAGGTGGCTGACAACTCCGGAGCGAAAGAACTGTTATGCATCCGTATTCTGGGCGGAACGAGCCGTCAGTATGCTAACATCGGCGACGTGATCGTATGCGCTGTAAAGGATGCTGCACCGGGCGGAGTTGTGAAAAAGAGCGACGTAGTCAGAGCTGTTGTAGTTAGAACAAAGCATGGTGCCAGAAGAGCAGACGGCAGCTATGTAAAGTTCGACCAGAACGCAGCAGTAATTATTAAAGATGATTTACAACCGGTTGGAACCCGTATCTTCGGACCAGTAGCAAGAGAACTGAGAGATAAGGGCTTCATGAAGATAGTGTCCCTGGCACCGGAAGTATTATAGGAGGTGTACGAGATGCGAATTAAGAAAGATGACACAGTAATCGTACTGACCGGAAAAGACAAAGGCAAGACCGGGAAAGTATTGAAGGCAATGCCGAAAGACGGCAAAGTGATCGTAGAAGGCGTTAACATTCAGACAAAGCATCAGAAGCAGACCCAGAAAGAAGCTGCAGAAATCAAGCATCAGGAAGGTCCGATCGATGTATCTAATGTTATGTACTATGATGCTAAGACAAAAGCACCGACAAGAATCGGTTACAAAGTAGAAAACGGCAAGAAGGTCAGAGTTTCCAAGAAGACCGGCGCCGTAATCGACTAGGAAAGGAGGAGACGATTTTGGCAGCAAGATTAAAAGACACTTATAAAAACACCGTATTTTCTGCTCTGATGGATCAGTTTAAATACGACAACGTAATGGAAGTTCCAAAGCTTGAAAAAGTTACGATCAACATGGGTCTGGGCGAAGCGAAGGAAAACGCTAAGATCATGGAGAGTGCAGTAGAAGAAATCGGTCTGATCACAGGTCAGAGACCGGTAGTAACAAGAGCCAGAAAGTCCATCGCAAACTTCAAAGTAAGACAGGGAATGCCGGTTGGCGCTAAGGTTACCTTAAGAGGCGACAACATGTACACTTTCATCGACAAGCTCTTCAACATCGCTCTTCCGAGAGTAAGAGACTTCAAGGGTGTGAGCAAGAATTCCTTCGATGGAAGAGGAAACTACTCCATGGGTATCAAGGAACAGCTTATCTTCCCTGAAATCAACTACGATAAGGTAGATACTATCAAGGGCATGAACATTGTATTTACGACAACGGCTAAGACAGACGAAGAAGCAGCAGCTCTGCTCGCAGGTCTCGGTCTGCCGTTTGAGAAATAGAAGGAGGAAGACGATGGCTAAAACATCTCTCAAAGTAAAACAGCAGAGAAAACCGAAGTTTTCCACACGTGCATATACCAGATGCAAGATCTGCGGAAGACCGCACTCCGTACTGAAAAAGTACGGCATCTGCCGTATCTGCTTCCGTGAACTGGCTTACAAGGGCGAGATTCCGGGTGTGAAGAAGGCTTCCTGGTAAATCGCTTGCGAAACGCGATTCCAAACAGGTAATTTTTCCAGCATCGCTGGGAATATATAAAAAACGTTAAAACTACTATTTGCCAAGTTGCAAAGAATGCAAAACTAGCAGAGGAGGAACAACACAATGACAATGACAGATCCAATTGCGGATATGCTGACCAGAATCCGGAACGCAAATACCGCAGGTCATCCGACAGTAGAGATCCCGGCTTCTAAGATGAAGAAGTCCATCGCAGGAATACTGAAGGAAGAAGGATACATCGAGGATTTTGAAGTAATCGATGACAACAAGCAGGGCATGATCAAGGTTACCATGAAATATGGTCCTGACAAAGAAAGAGTTATCAGCGGAATCAGAAAGATTTCCAAGCCGGGACTGAAGTCCTATGCGAAGGCAAACGAAATCCCTAGAGTTCTGGGTGGACTGGGTATCGCAGTAATCTCCACTTCCAAGGGAGTTATCAGTGACAAGGAAGCCAGAAAGCTGGGCATCGGCGGCGAAGTAATCTGTTATGTATGGTAGGAGGATATAGAAATGTCAAGAATAGGACTTAAACCAATCACTCTTCCTGCCGGCGTAGAGGTCAAAGTTGGAGACAAGAATGTCATCAGCGTTAAGGGACCGAAGGGCGAACTGCAGGAAAAGGTAAGCAGCTTATTAACAGTTGAAAATAAAGACGGCGTTGTAACCGTATCCAGAAGCAGCGATGCTGCAGAGCACAGAGCACAGCATGGTCTGGCTAGAACACTCATCAGCAACATGGTGAAGGGTGTAACAGAAGGCTATGAAAAGAAGCTCCTGCTGGTAGGCGTTGGTTACAAAGCTGAGAAAAAGGGAAACAAGCTGGTGATGAACCTCGGTTTCTCTCATCCGATCGAACTGGAAGATCCGGAAGGAATCACGACAGAAGCACCGGATGCAACAACAGTAGTCGTTAAAGGAATTGACAAAGCACAGGTTGGCAACTACGCTGCGAACATCAGAGCTTACAGAAGACCTGAACCTTACAAGGGCAAGGGTATCAAGTACGATGGTGAAGTTATTCGCAGAAAAGAAGGTAAAACCGGGGCTTCATCTTAAAGAAAGGAGTAAAGTAAAATGGCTAAAGAAAGCAGAAATGATAGACGTGTTGCTAGACACAAGAGAATCAGAAAAAATCTTACTGGTACTCCTGAGAAGCCTAGACTTTGCGTTTTCAGAAGTAACAAGAACATTTCAGTTCAGATTATCGACGATGTGAATGGAGTTACACTTGCTTCCGCATCTACTATCGACAAGGAATTAAAGTCTGACATCGCATATGGCGGCAACAAAGACGCTGCGAAAGCAGTAGGAGAAGCTATTGCAAAGAGAGCACTGGCAAAGGGTATCGAAGAAGTAACCTTTGACAGAGGCGGATTCCTCTATCACGGAAGAGTTAAGGAACTTGCTGACGGTGCTCGTGAAGCAGGTTTAAAATTCTAACAGGAGGTAAGTTGAATGCGAAACACTATAGATGCATCCAAGCTGGACTTAAATGAAACTATTGTAAACATCAGACGTGTTGCTAAGACTGTTAAGGGCGGACGTAACATGAGATTCAGCGTTACAGTAGTTGTAGGCGACGGAGATGGACATGTAGGCGTTGGCCTCGGCAAAGCGCAGGAAATTCCGGAAGCTGTAAGAAAAGCAACAGAAGATGCGAAGAAGAAACTCATAACCGTTCCTATGGTAGGAACAACGATCCCTCATAGAAACCTGGGCGTATTCGGTGCAGGAAGAGTTCTCCTGATGCCGGCTGCTCCTGGTACCGGCGTTATCGCAGGTTCCTCTGTACGTACAGTACTGGAAGCTGCAGGCCTGAAAGACGTTCGTGCGAAGTCCATCGGCTCCAACAACACCGGCAACATGGCATACGCTGCACTGGAAGGTCTGAAGAACCTGATGACAGTGGAAGAGGTTGCTAGAAAAAGAGGAAAAACGAAGGAAGAAATCTTAGGATAAGGAGGAAGAAGCAATGGCAAAGATGATCAAAGTCACATTGACAAAGAGTGTTATTGGCGCTTCCCCGAAACAGAAAAAGGTTGTAGAAGCGTTAGGACTTAAGAAGATGCACCAGTCAGTTGAATTAGTAGACTCTCCTGTAACAAGAGGGGCAGTAAACAAGGTATCGCATCTTTTAACTGTAGAAGAGTTATAGGATAGGAGGTGCAAAGAGAAATGAAACTGCATGAATTAAGAGCGGTTCCGGGTGCAACAAAAGCACCTAAGAGAAAGGGCCGCGGTACAGCTACAGGACAGGGCAAAACTGCAGGACGTGGTATGAACGGTCAGAAGTCGAGAAGCGGCGGCGGCGTTAGACCTGGTTTCGAAGGCGGACAGATGCCTCTCTACAGAAGAATTCCGAAGAGAGGATTTACAAACATCTGGGCAACAGAATACACTGTTTTAAATGTAGAAGATTTAAACAGATTTGATGCAGGTACTGTTGTTACGCCGGAACTGATCAAAGAAGCCGGCATGGCAAAACAGGTAAAAGACGGTATCAAGATTCTTGGCAACGGAACGCTGGAGAAGAACCTGACAGTAAAGGCCCATAAGTTCAGCAAGACTGCTGTAGAAAAAATAGAATCTGCCGGAGGAAAGGCAGAGGTGATCTAATGGAGATGCTCAGAACAGTCGCAAAAGCTTGGAACATCCCGGACATCAGAAAGAAGATAATCTTCACCCTTCTGATGCTCCTCATATTCCGGATCGGGTCTCAGATCCCGGTTCCGGGAATTGACCGGGAAGTTCTTTCGCAGACTTTCAATAGTGAAACAGGACTTTTTGCTCTGTTCAATCTGTTTTCTGGAGGCGCATTCAGTAACTTCACGATATTTGCGCTGAGTATCACACCATACATCACAGCCTCCATCATACTTCAGCTCCTGACCATCGCAGTTCCTTCCCTGGAACGGCTGGCAAGAGAAGGTACGGAGGGAAGAAAGAAAATTGCACAGTACACCAGATATCTGACGGTGCTGCTGGCAATCGTGCAGGCGATCGGCGTTTCCATCGGACTGTTCCGACAGGCGCTGGTCAGCACGGATGTTTTCTCCGTAACAGTGATCGTACTCGTACTTACCGCAGGAACCGCATTTCTCATGTGGCTCGGTGAGCAGATCAACGATCACGGTATCGGAAACGGGATCTCGCTGATCATCTTCGCAGGTATCATCGCGAGACTGCCGTCTGCTATTCAGGAAATCTGGGTAAAGCTTCAGGAAGGAAGCATGAGTGTTGTCACACTGATCGTATTCGTGATCTTCTGCGTTGTTGTAATCGTTGGTATCATCGAAGTACAGCAGGGTCAGAGAAGAATCCCGGTTCAGTATGCTAAGAGAGTTGTCGGCAGAAAGATGTACGGCGGCCAGGCAACACATATTCCGCTCAAGGTGAATCAGGCCGGAGTTATCCCGGTAATCTTCGCCATGTCATTCCTGCAGTTCCCGCTGACCATCACATACTTCATGAATTCGGACAGCGGAGCAGCAGCCTGGATCGAAAAATGGCTGTCACCGACAGGAACCCCGGGCGTGTGGGTATACGCTGCGTTCAATGTTGTGTTGATTATTTTCTTCACATATTTCTACACATCCGTTACCTTCAATCCGATGGAAGTAGCACAAAACATGAAAGCCAACGGCGGCTTCATCCCAGGAATCCGGCCGGGCAAGGCTACAGTGGAATACCTGAACAGAGTTATGACAAGAATCACATTTGTTGGAGCACTGTTCCTGGCTGCAGTAGCAATCCTGCCGACGATCGTCAGCCAGCTGGGCGGACTCAACTTCCACTTTGGTGGAACGTCACTTCTGATCGCAGTTGGTGTTGCGCTGGATACGATGAAACAGCTTGAGAATCAGATGGTAATGAGAAATTACCAGGGATTTCTGAAATAGTATCTCATCAGGAGGAAAGAGATGAATTTGATTTTATTAGGCCCTCCGGGAGCCGGTAAAGGCACACAGGCTGCCAAGATTATTGAAAAATATAATATCCCGCACATTTCCACAGGCGACATTTTCCGTGCCAACATCAAGGAAGGCACGGAGCTGGGGAAGAAAGCGCAGGAATACATGAACAAAGGAGAACTGGTTCCGGATGAACTGGTAGTGGAGATCGCTACCGACAGACTGAAGAAAGACGACTGCAAGGACGGCTTCCTTCTGGATGGATTCCCACGGACTGTGTTCCAGGCTGAAAAGCTGGATGAATTCCTGTCTGCACAGGGCAAGAAAGTAGACCACGTTCTCGATATCGACGTCGATAAAGAGGAACTGATGGTGAGACTGACTGGAAGAAGAGTCTGCAAGACTTGCGGAGCATCTTTCCACGTTGTCAATATTCCTCCTAAAAAAGAAGGAATCTGCGATGTATGCGGTGCTGAGCTGGTGCAGAGAGCAGACGACAACGAAGAGACGGCAGCAAACCGGATCGAGGTGTACAATAAAGAAACAAAACCTCTGATCGACTACTATGAAAAAGCAGGAAACATTGCACATGTCGATGGAACTATCGGCCTGGAAAACGTTTTCAATAAAATCGTTGAAATCGTAGGGGAGTAGATATTAGATATGATCATTATTAAATCAGAAGAAGAAATCGATTTAATGCGGATATCGGGCAAGGTGACAGGAACCATTTTGAGAGATCTGGCAGACTTCATCAAGCCCGGAATATCTACGGCAGACATTGACCGATTTGTAGAAACTACAATACGGGATCACGGAATGATTCCGACCTTCAAAGGATACGGCGGATTTCCGGCCAGTGCCTGTGTGTCGATCAATGAAGAAGTTGTACACGGTATTCCGTCCAAGGACAGAATCATCAAAGAAGGCGATATCGTCAGCGTCGATGTGGGTTCTACCTACAAAGGATACGTCAGCGATGCAGCCAGAACCTATGCGGTAGGTGAGATCAGCAAGGAAGCACAGCATCTGATCGATGCGACGAGAGCAAGCTTCTTTGCAGGACTGGAATTTTGCAAAGTCGGCTACAGACTTTCCGATATCTCTCATGCGATCCAGAAGAGCGCAGAGGGAGAAGGATTCTCTGTTATCCGGGATTTCGTTGGGCACGGCGTCGGACAGCAGATGCATGAAGACCCGCAGATCCCGAATTACGGAAGACCGGGAAGAGGTCCGAGACTTGCAAGCGGCATGGTCTTTGCGATCGAACCGATGATCTGTGAGGGCAGCTACGATGTAGAAACCCTTTCCAATGACTGGACGGTCGTAACCCTGGACGGCAAGCTTGCAGCCCATTACGAAAATACTGTGGTTATAACGGACGGTGAGCCGCAGCTGCTCACCCTGGTGGAGTAAAGCGAGGTAAAAGAATGGCGAAAAAAGATGTCATTGAAGCAGAAGGCAAGGTTGTAGAAGCCCAGCCGAATGCGATGTTTATCGTCGAACTTGAAACAGGACACAAAGTGCTGGCACATGTTTCTGGTAAGATTAGAACAAATTATATCAGGATCATCCCGGGAGACAAGGTAAAGGTGGAGTTATCTCCATACGACCTGACCCGCGGAAGAATCACCTGGAGAGGAAAAGCTTAAATAGGCGGACAACACAGCAGCATATCCAGTAATTCTGGATTGACAGCGTACAAGAGGAGGATTTAAAATGAAAGTAAGAGCTTCCGTAAAGCCTATCTGTGAAAAATGCAAAGTAATCAAGAGAAAAGGGAAAGTAATGGTTATCTGTGAAAACCCGAAGCATAAGCAGAAGCAGGGCTAAGCGAAAACGCATTTCGCATCAAAATGGTTATATGGCGTCTGGCTCTTTGCCGGAAGCGTATAAATAGTTATTACAACAAAGAACATCCCGTTTATATTACGACCGCCGACATAAGTCTTCGGCGTGTTACGTGACGGAAGATGGGAACAGGAGGAAAATATGGCTCGTATAGCCGGTGTAGACTTACCAAATGAAAAAAGAATTGAAGCCGGTCTCACCTATATCTACGGAATAGGCTGGACTACTTCCAGAAAAATCTTAGAAAAAACCGGAATAAATCCTGACACAAGAGTTAAGGATTTAACTGAAGAAGAAGCCGGTAAGATCAGAAAGGTAATCGAAGCTGATTACATGGTAGAAGGTGACCTGAGAAGAGATGTGAACATGAACATCAAGCGTCTGATGGAAATCGGATGCTACAGAGGTATTCGTCACAGAAGAGGACTGCCTGTAAGAGGTCAGAAGACAAAGACAAACGCCAGAACCAGAAAAGGTCCTAAGAAGACCGTAGGTAGAAAGAAGAAGTAAAGGAGGTAGAACAATATGGCTAAAGCTGTAAAGAAGGCTGTTAGAAAGAAGAAAAGAGAACGTAAAAATGTAGAAAAAGGCCAGGCTCATATTCAGGCTACCTTTAACAATACATTAGTGACCCTGACTGACATGGCAGGAAACGCACTTTCCTGGTCCAGCGCAGGTTCCCTCGGATTTAAAGGCTCCAGAAAGTCCACTCCGTTTGCTGCACAGTCCGCTGCTGAAGAAGCTGCTAAGGGTGCAATGGAACACGGACTGAAAACCGTTGAAGTTTATGTAAAAGGTCCGGGATCCGGCAGAGAAGCTGCTATCAGAGCACTTCAGACTGCAGGTCTTGAAATCACTATGATCAAAGACATCACACCGATTCCGCACAATGGTTGCAGACCGCCGAAACGCAGAAGAGTCTAATAGAAGGGAGGAACAACAATGGCAACAAATAGAGAACCAGTATTGAAGAGATGCAGATCCCTTCAGATCGACCCAAGTCACTTAGGTATTTTCAAGGAGTCCAAGAGAGCTCCTCAGAAGAACATGAAAAAAATGAGCGAATATGGTCTCCAGCTTCGTGAAAAGCAGAGAGCTAAGTTCGTATATGGCGTAGAAGAAAAGCAGTTCAGAAACACATTCAACAAAGCAGCGAAGAAAAAGGGTATCACTGGTGAAAACCTGCTGATCATGCTCGAAAAGAGACTGGACAACGTTGTTTACAGAATGGGACTGTCCCTGACAAGAAGAGAAGCCAGACAGCTGGTTGTTCACAGCCACTTCCTGGTAAACGGTAAGAAAGTAAACATCCCATCCTATCAGGTAAAGGCCGGTGATGTTATCTCCGTAAAGGCTAAGAGCCTCAACTCTCCGAAATTCAAGGAGATCAAAGAGATGACTGTAGGTGTTCCTGAGTGGCTGAGCGTTGACAGAGACAAGATGGAAGGAAAGGTTATTGCTGATCCGACTAGAGAACAGATCGATACTCCAATTGAAGAACGTTTAATCGTCGAATTGTATTCCAAGTAATCTGTTGACTGATCGTTACAGTTTTGGAATGAAAAGGAGGGTTTTGAGTGATAGAAATCGAAAAACCAACAATCGAATGTATATTTTCAAACGAGGATCCCAATTACGGGAAGTTTGTCGTAGAACCTCTGGAAAGAGGCTACGGTACGACTTTGGGAAACAGCCTGAGAAGAATTCTGCTGAGTTCACTTCCCGGAGTTGCTGTTACGTCAGTCAAGATCGACGGTATTCTTCATGAGTTTTCCACCATTCCTGGTGTAAAGGAAGATGTTACAGAAATCATCCTGAACCTCAAGAAGCTGGCAGTGAAACTCAATGGAGAAAATACAAAAAGAGTTCTGATCAATGCCATTGGTCCGAAAGAAGTTACGGCAGCAGATATTTTAGGAGATTCCGATGTGGAAATCTTCAACCCGGAACTTCATATCGCGACCCTGGAAGAGAACGCTACTCTTATTATGGAAATCAATCTGGCACGGGGCAGAGGTTACGTTCCGGCCGATATGAACAAAGATGAAAACACACCGATTTCGGTAATTCCTACAGACTCGATTTACACACCGGTAAGAAAGGTAAACTTCACGGTGGAGAATACGAGAGTAGGTCAGGTGACCGACTATGACAGACTCGTTCTCGAGATCTGGACAGACGGTTCTGTAACGCCGAGCGAAGGTGTATCCATCGGATCCAAAATCATGCAGGAGCATCTGAACCTGTTCGTAGAACTGACAGACTCCGCAGAAGGCATGGAGATCATGGTCGAAAAAGAAGAGAACCAGAAAGAAAAGGCTCTCGAAATGACTATCGAGGAACTGGAGCTTTCCGTTCGTTCTTTCAACTGCCTTAAGAGAGCAGCGATCAACACAGTAGAAGAACTGACACACAGAAGTGAAGAAGACATGATGAAGGTTCGTAATCTTGGTAAGAAGTCCCTGGACGAAGTGAAGCATAAGCTGGAAGAGCTGGGGTTGAGCCTGAAACAAAGCGATGAATAGAGAAATAGGAGGATGCAGCGATGCCAGGATATAGAAAATTAGGCAGAACTTCAGCTCACAGAAAGTCTATGCTGAGAAATCTGGTAACAGATCTGCTCAGAGAAGGCAGAATCACTACGACTGACACAAGAGCGAAGGAAGCCAGAAGACAGGCAGAAAAAATGATCACGCTTGCTAAGCGCGGAGATCTCCACGCTAGAAGACAGGCGCTCGCATACGTATATGATGAAACTGTAGTAACTAAGTTATTTGATGAAATCGCTCCGAAGTATGCAGACAGACAGGGCGGTTACACAAGAATCCTGAAGCTTGGACCTCGTCAGGGAGACAACGCTGAAATGGTATTCTTAGAACTGGTTTAATCAGAATACAAAACAAGCATAAAAACGGACTTCGGTCCGTTTTTTGTTGTTCTGGAAACTTGACCGCAAAGCCTCAAATACGGTATGATAGGAATAGCAAAACACACAGCTGGACAAATAAATAGTAGGAGATTGATTATGGTTAAACTGGAGAATGTACTGGGCGGAAGCGTTCAGTTTCACTTTAATATCGCAGAGAAGCTGCACAAGATCGTCGTGATCGCAGAGGGCGTCACGACCGTGTACGACGAAGATGAAGTCCTGGCAATGCTCAAGGTCTGGAACCACCTGGGCGAGGCGCTGGAATCGGACAAGATGGCGGTGGATCTGGTCAACGGATTCATGAGCAAGTTCGAGGAAGACGGGGAGACTTACGTGGAATATTCCTACGGCGCACGCGATCTGCGGTGCAATGTCAAAACCGGAGAACTGGTCGAGGACTAGTATCCTCCAGTGACTCAACTAACGAAGGAGAATGAGAATACCCATGAATTACGAAATAGTAATGGAGATGCAGCGCATCTGCGCAGGCGAAGAGCGGGAACTGACCCGCGGCCAGATCGCTGAAGAGACCATTGACATCAAGAAAGAGATCAAGAATCTGCCTCCTGACAAGGCACGGGAGTGCGAGATTTTTTATGAAAAGATGCTGCAGGACGCTTCGAAAAAGGCGTACAATGTGGACACCCTGATGACCGAAAAAGAAGCTATCCAGCAGGAGTTTGACACCTTCCGACGCGAGAGCATCGGTAACGACAGCTTCCACGCCATGTATGACGCCATCAGCGAATTCTTTATGAATCCGCCGTTTGAGGGTCTCGACACCATCGAATACGGCGTCAACGAAGTCTGCGTCTTTGCAGTGCTGGAATACGTAGCCGGCAGGAGAAACGACGACCACGATCACGAGGGATGCCGCAAGGACTACTGGGACAGCATCGCGCAGCGGACTTACGACGCTACCGCGGACCACTGGATCGGCGTATATGACGACCTGCAGAAGCGTTTCGACAAGATCTGGGCGGATGCCGATGCACAGGATCCTGCAAAGGCTCCGGCGGACGGTTCTGCTGCAAAGACTGCTCCGGCGGCTGATCGGGCGCTTCAGGAGAAAATGGCAGCTTGCGGTATCTTAGCGATCGCCGCGATCCGCGATCAGGACGCATTCTCCCTGGATATGGTGCAGGGAGGCGCTTTGCAGAAAGCTAAAGAAGTCGTGGAAGAGTTTATGTCCGACAATTATGAAGAAGGCAGAAGCGACTTTACGGACAACGTAGTACGTCTGCTCCGCTTCCTCAACGAGTTTTTTACGGTATAAGAAGGGCATGTATCATAATATAAAGGTCAAAATCAGGTATCTGACGGGGAACTGTCAGGTGCCTTTTTCTTTTTTTTGAAAAATTATTAGCACTCTCATGTATTGAGTGCTAAAAAGTTCTTGACTTTCACTAAAACCGGTCTTACAATAGAATTAAACAGGGAAGACCCTATTGGAGGTGAGATTTATGAATATAGAAAAATATACACAGAACGCTCAGGGGGCGATTATCGATTGTCAGAATATTGCAGTCGAGGAAGGACATCAGCAGATCGATGGCGAACATCTGCATCTGGCACTGCTCATGCAGAAGGACGGACTGATCCCGAAACTTCTGAAATTCATGAGCATCAACACCGGTGAAGTGATCGGTGCGGTACAGCAGCAGATCGACAAACTGCCGAAGGTTTCCGGCAGTGCGGAATCCATGTACACTACAAGACGGCTGCAGCAGCTGCTTCTCAGCGCTGAGAAAAAAGCTGAGAAGATGAAGGACGAATATGTCAGCGTTGAGCATCTGTATCTGGCTCTGCTGGATGAGAGAAATACTCCATCGGCTGAGATCTTCAGAAGATACGGTATCACCAAGGATAAGTTCCTGGACGCTTTGAATCAGGTGAGAGGCAACCAGAGAGTGACCAGCCAGAATCCGGAGGAGAACTACGATGCACTCAATAAATACGGACGTGACCTGGTAGAGATGGCACGGGAAGGCAAGCTGGATCCGGTCATTGGTCGAGACAGCGAGATTCGTCACACCATCCAGATCCTTTCCAGAAGGACCAAGAACAACCCGGTACTCATCGGTGAGCCGGGCGTAGGTAAAACTGCCGTTGTAGAAGGACTGGCGCAGCGTATCTTAAATGGAGACGTGCCGGAAGGACTGAAGGACAAGACCATTTTCGCACTGGATATGGGAGCTCTGATTGCAGGAGCTAAATTCCGGGGTGAATTTGAGGAACGTCTGAAGGCAGTCCTCAACGAAATCGAGAAATCCGAGGGCAGGATCATTCTGTTCATCGACGAGATCCACAACATCGTAGGCGCAGGCAAGACCGAGGGCGCGATGGACGCAGGCAACCTGCTGAAACCGAAACTTGCCAGAGGCGAGCTCCACTGCATCGGCGCAACGACTCTGGATGAATACAGAAAGTATATCGAAAAGGATGCCGCTCTGGAACGTCGTTTCCAGAAGGTTCTGGTCGATCAGCCGACGGTGGAGGATACCATTTCCATCCTCCGTGGACTGAAAGAACGGTTTGAGATCCACCACGGCGTAAGGATCACCGACAGCGCGCTGATCGCGTGCGCGACTTTGTCGGACCGTTATATTAGCGACAGATTCCTGCCGGACAAGGCCATCGACCTGATGGACGAGGCTGCGGCGCGGATCCGTACCGAGATCGACAGCATGCCGTCTGAACTGGACGAAATCTCCAGAAAGATCATGCAGCTGGAAATCGAAAAACAGGCGCTGGCCAAAGAATCCGATGCAGGCTCCAAGGCGCGGCTGGAAAACCTGGAAAAAGAGCTGTCTCAGTTAAAGGATGAAAGCAACTCCATGAGAGCTCAGTGGGAAGGCGAGAAGAAAGCCATCACCGAGGTCAAGGTCATCAAGCAGGAAATCGAGTCGGTAAAACATGACATCGAAGAAGCTGAGAGAAACTACGACCTGGAGAAACTGGCACAGCTGAAATACGGCACTTTGCCGGATCTGGAGAAGAAGCTGGAAGTCGAAAAGAAAAAGGCAGAAGAGGGCAAGGATGCCCGTCTTCTGAAAGAAGAAGTCGGCGAAGAAGAAATCGCGGAAGTCATCTCCGGCTGGACCGGCATCCCGGTCAGCAAGCTGGTGGAAAGCGAGCGGGAAAAACTGCTGAAGCTGCCTGAAATACTCCATAAGAGAGTCATCGGACAGGACGAAGGCGTGCAGGCCGTGGCGGAAGCCGTGCTCCGTGCCCGTGCAGGATTAAAGGATGAAAAGCGGCCGATCGGTTCGTTTATCTTCCTGGGACCTACCGGAGTCGGCAAGACCGAGCTGGCCAAGGCTCTGTCTGAAGCGCTGTTTGACTCCGAGCGGAACATGATCCGAATCGATATGTCCGAGTACATGGAGAAGCACTCCGTCTCCAGACTGGTAGGAGCTCCTCCGGGATACGTCGGCTACGATGAAGGCGGTCAGCTGACCGAAGCCGTAAGACGGAAGCCGTACAGCGTTATCCTGTTTGACGAGATCGAAAAGGCTCACCCGGATGTGTTCAACATCCTGCTGCAGCTGCTGGATGACGGCCGTCTGACCGACAACCAGGGCAGGACCGTAGACTTCAAGAACACCATCGTCATCATGACGTCCAACATCGGCAGCAGCTATCTGATCGACGGTATCCGTCAGGACGGAACCATCGATGCTGATGTAAAACAGAAGGTAGAGGATGAGACGAAGAAGTACTTCCGTCCGGAATTCCTCAACCGTATCGACGAGATCGTCGTATTCTCACCGCTGACCGAGGATCAGATCGTCAAGATCATCGATCTGGGTATGCGGGACATCGAACACCGCCTCGAAGAGCGGAATATCACTCTGTCCCTTACGGATGCGGCTAAGAAGTTTATCGCCGACGAGAGCTATGACCCGGCATACGGCGCACGACCGGTCAAGAGATTCCTGCAGCGCAGCGTAGAAACTGAGCTGGCAGGCGAGATCATCCGGGGCGCCGTCAAGGACGGCGACAGCGTCGTCATCGACAGCGATGGAAGCAAGCTGAGCTTCCAGACGAAATAAAGAATGATACTCTGCTGAAAAGCAGAATGCAAAAGGCTATTGCACGAGACTGTACAAGTCAAGGCAATAGCCTTTTTGTTATTTTTCGACACATTTTTCGCGAGGGGGTATTCCCCGATGTACAGAAAAAAATACAAGAAATTTTTCTTCCAAAACCAGACTGAAATCGGACAATCAGACTGGTTTTTCTTTTTGCTGCAAAGATTTCGCCAGGGCGTATTTTAAAAGAAAAGGATAGCTTGCGGCGTCAGGAGGGGGGCGCATGGCACACATGGGATTTATTAACAAACCGTGAGCGCCTTGGAAATACGTGGATTGCGGGGAATTTTGTACCGATGCTAAAATAGGTTATTCATTCGGGGAGGAACATTTTAATGAACAAATCCATACGACGAATCTGGAATGTGATCTCCATTATTTTAGTGGTGATCGTCGTGGCATTGACCATACTGCTGGTGGGCGTGCGGCTCATCGGTCTGCAGCCCTATGCGGTCCTGTCGGGCTCCATGGAGCCGACCTATCATACAGGCGCTCTGATCTATGTGAAAAAGACCCAGCCTCAGGAAGTAGAGGTCGGTGATCCCATTACTTTCGTACTGGATGATCAGCTCAACATCGCCACCCACAGGGTAATTAAAATAGACGATGCAAACCGGCATTTTTATACCAAGGGCGATGCCAACGAGTTTGCCGATGCATCGCCGGTGCACTACAACAACCTGATCGGCAAGCCGGTCTTCACCATCCCTTATTTGGGATACCTGTCCGCCTATGTAAAGGATCCTCCCGGCAGATACATAGCGCTGGCTGCTGCGGCCGTCCTGCTGCTTCTCGTATTCCTGCCGGATCTGTTTGACGGGGAGAAGAAAAAGGAAAAGAAATCCGGCGCCAGTGGCAGGGCGGAGTCCTCTGCCGCAGGGGATCATCAAGATGTGGGTAACGCTTAAAAGCGCCCAGATATATTCCATTAAAACTTATTTTACAGGAGGAAATGAAATGAAAAGCAAGAAGAAAGTTTTTATGACTGTTCTGTGCGCTGCCGCGCTCGTTGTCGCAAGCGTACTGGGAACAATGGCGTTTTTAACGTCAAAAGACAAGGTAAACAATACGTTTACAGTTGGTAACGTAGCAATCACGCTGGATGAAGCTAAGGTTACCGATGCTGGAAATCCAGTTGAAGGAGCTGACAGAGTAAAGGCGAATATCTACAAACTGATTCCAGGTCATGAATACACAAAGGACCCTACGGTTCACGTAACTGCAAACAGTGAAGACAGCTGGGTATTCATAAAGGTAGAAGACGGTCTTGCTGCTATCGAAGATGATACTACGGTTGCTGATCAGATCACAGGCAATGGGTGGACTGCACTGGATGGCGTTGCAGGCGTTTATTACAAAGAATACTCTTCCAGCACAGCTGCAACAGATCTGGTTGTGTTTGAAACATTTAAGGTAAAAGGCGATGCTGATGTAGCTCAGTATGCAAACGCTAAGATCGATGTTACAGCATATGCGATCCAGAAAGATGGATTCACAACACCGGCAGCAGCCTGGGCTGAAGTAAGCAAATAAGCATACACATCGCGTTAAGACAAATACAAGAAAGGACTATTCGTCATGAAAAAGAAAATCGTAACCTGCTGTCTGGTGGCAGCATTGCTGGTGATCGGCGTCATCGGTGCATCCCTGGCCTACTTCACCGACAAAGATGCGAAAGACAACGTATTTACGACGGGCAACGTAGATATTTCTCTGCAGGAAAACTTTGAACAGAATTCCAAGCTGCTTCCGGCAACAGGAAGTGCTCAGAACGGGACACTGGAAAACGGTGTGACCAAGGAGATCATGGTAAAAAATGAACTGAAGTCGGAAGATGCATATGTCCGCGTACATATCGCGATCCCGTCTATTTTAGATGACGGCGCTTCCACCTTTGATGCGAAGAATAATGTTCTGCATTTCAACTATGACCCGGATTCCATCGGTGCAGGCAAGTGGGACTGGTCCAGAACTTCCGGAGCTCCATATCAGGGTGACTGGAATTTCTACACCACTACGATCGACGACATTGACTACAATGTTTACGTTGTAACATACGGAACTGCGTTAAAGGCTGGAGAAACGACTCCGGAAAAGGCAATGCATCAGGTTTACCTGGACAGCAAGGTAACCAATGCAGATATCACAAAGATCAAGGAATCTTTAGGCGATAACTGGGAGATCAAGGTTGTCGCAGAAGGAGCGCAGGCTGCTGGCTTTGCAGATGCTTATGCTGCACTGAATGCTGGCTTCGGCGTGCCGGGCACTTATGACGCTTTTGCAAAATAGGCTGCTGGATCAGCTGCATACCCTGCTCACATCAAGATGAGCAGGGCATACATGAGTGCCTGAGGAGGGATCTTTGCAGGAGACGCTGCAAAGAGTTTGCAGACATTCATCTATGTCCTGCGCCGCATGCGTGGGCAAGCGAAAACTAAGTACGTTAATTTGAGAAAAAAACGAGGAGCTATCACTATGAAAAAGAAAATCGTAGCAGGAGCCGTTCTGGTTCTATGTCTTTCCATGTTGATCTATTCGACGATCGCTTACTTTAACACGGCGGACACAGCGAGAAATGTGATCACATCGGGAAACATCAAGATCGCTCTAAACGAGACAGACGCTGCAGGCGCGCCGTTTAAAGACGCCGTGGACGTCATGCCGGGACAGACGGTCGATAAAATCGTTACCGTACAAAACACAGGAGATAATCCGTCCTACATACGAGTCAGCGTGACGAAAGCCATCCAGCTGGCAGCAGGCATGAGCGGAAATCCCGACGCCGGTCTGCTTTCGCTGGATTTCGATACGACCCACTGGACGCTGCAGGACGGATATTATTACTATAATGAAGCGCTGGAGCCGGGGCAGACCACGGCGCCGCTTTTTACAGGCGTGACTTTCGATAAGTCCATGGGCAATCTGTATCAGAAAAGCAAGGCAGTTATCACAGTCAACGCACAGGGCACTCAGGTGGAGCACAACGGCACATCGGCCCTCACCGCAAACGGCTGGCCGGAATAGGAAAGGAGGAAACTAGCATATGAAAAACACGAAGAAAAACAAACTACTCTCACTTCTGCTGTGTGGCGCTATGGTTTTCTCGACCTTTGCATTCCTGCCGGCGCGCGTGAATGCGGCGGATGAAACGCAGGCTAACGAAGCGACCCGGCAGACCGATGGCAAGGACGCTGCCTCGCAGACCGAGACTAAAGCGCAGGATACGAAGGCGGATAAGGCAAAGAACGGCAGTCAGGTGACGGAGTCGAAAAAAAGTACAGCTTCCAAGACGTCAACGGTGAAAACCGTGGACTTTACGAAAGCCGCGCCGTTTCTCGATCCGGTAGTCGGCAAAACGACTGCGAAAAAAGCCAAAGCTGCGAAATCGGCTAAGGCTGCGAGTGCTTCCGATGAATCCACCGGAGTCGATAACGACGGTGTTGTAACTAACAAAACTGTAACAAAAAATGAGAATGGCTCATACAAGATTCGTCTGGAATCCTATGTTACAGGGGCGTCGACTACGACGACCGTGACCGAAGATGTACCGACGGATATCGTGCTGGTGCTGGACCAGTCGGGAAGTATGGCGGATCCGTTTGGATCGGATGAGTATACTAAGGTTTATAAAGATGATCTGGATACATCAAAGACATATTATGTGGAAGGTAACAGGGGATACAAGGAAGTATCCTGGTGCGATACCTGTGAAACCTGGACTGATGGATGTCGAAACTATGGCTGGTATCATTCCAAAGGGACCTTATATAATCCTAAAACTAGTGATTCGTCAAGCGGAACGCAATTTTATATCCTTCAGCAGGCACAAATCAAGTTACAGGCTTTACAGGATGCGGTTACTTCATTCTGCGATTCCGTAGCTGATAAGGCAAATGGTGCGGATAAGACCGCAGGGACTATGGATGATGTAAATCACAGAATTGCCATTGTAGGATTTGGAAGCGACGGCACTTCGAATAGCAATTATTATTATACGAATACAGAGCTGTTTAAGGGTTCTACCCAGACCAGATATGATAACCTGACCGAAGCGGATTATACAAGTGCCTTTCAGGATATGAATACAGCGACTGGCAAAAGCAATGTTATAAAATCCATAGAGGCGTTAGATGCTAAGGGTGCTACGAGAGCGGATCTCGGTATGGATATGGCAAAATCCATATTAGATAAAAATTCTGTTCAGCCCGGGGAAAAAAGAAATCGCGTCGTCATCATGTTTACCGATGGAAGTCCAACGGCAACGAATGGATTCCAATTGAATGTTGCGAACGATGCCATCACGAAAGCAGGCGAGATCAAAACCGCAGGGACTACTGTATATTCCGTTGGCATCTTTGAGGGGGCGGATGCAACCAGTGCAGGAACAAATCCTGGCGGCAATCTGCAGCAGAATTCCGCGTCCTTGCCGGCGGCTTGCAACTGGTTTATGCAGAACCTTTCCAGCAATAACGGTACTCCACAGACTCCTAGCTACTACCTTTCTGCCAGCAATAGTGCATCGTTGAGCGAAATTTTCAAGCAGATTTCCGATCAGATACAGACGGGAGGAGCCAGTGTAAAGCTGGACAGCACAACGGTTGTAAAGGATATTGTTTCGGACTACTTTGAACTGCCATCGGGTGCAACGGCAAGTGATATTACGTTGAAAACAGCTGACTTTGATGGATATGAAGCCGATGGGGAAACAGCAAAATGGAAAAATGAAGGAACAGCGCAAGGTGTTACAGCAAGCATATCCGATAAAACGGTAAATGTCACAGGCTTTGATTTTGCTGCCAATTATGTGGGGATTGATGATAACAATGGAGTGAAATCCAATCGCGGGAAAAAACTGATTATCGAATTCGATGTGAAGGTGCGCAATGGATTCCTTGGCGGGAATGGCGTTCCAAGCAACGGTGCAGACTCCGGTATTTATACGAAGAAAGATGGAGTCGATACGGTTGTAGAGAATTTTGAACAGCCAACCGTTGATGTTCCGGTCAGCAAGATCACTGCGGCGGCTTCCGATAAAAACGTATATCTGGAGGGCAGTCTTAGTGCAAGTGATATTCGTTCGGGTGTTACCGTGAAAGCGGGAAGCAACACGCTGGATTTAACGAAGGATAACTTTGGCCTTGAACCATGGCAGAATGCTTTTGTCGATATCAGTGCTACAGTGAAGGATAAAAATGATAACGATATTTTAGCTGAGGAGTATGATGGAATGAACAATCTGACAGAGGACGATTCGTACACGGTGAGCGCTTCCATCAAAGCCAAATCCGGCGATGGAGGAAATGCAGATTCTGCGACTGGCAAAGTCAATGTCTTCAAACCGGAGCTGACGTATAAAGACAGCACGGCATATTACGGTGATACAGCGCCGACAAGCTATGATAGCAACATGGTAGACAGTGCTCTTTGGAAGCATGGAAGTACGACAGATACAGACGTAGTTATGACGGGAAGCAGACCAGAGCTGACGATTTACTATGATCCGGCCATCGGAGATACCAACTGGTATAAGGATAATAAGATTTCCGCCAAACACGATATTCCGGTCAAGGCAACGGTGAAAATCGGCAATAAAAATGTAACGGATCATATTACTTTTAAGCATGAAAACTGTGCTGGATCCTGCGGATTTGACAAAGACAAGGAGCAGTTCCTGATCCATGTGAAGGCCTGCAGCCTGACTGTGAAAAAAGAGGGCGGCATGGCAGGAGAGCCGTATGTGATGAACATCTATAAAGACGGAGTGCTCTATACCTCGATGACGATCGTCGGCAACAGCAGCGAAACGATAAAAGAGCTGCCAGTGGGAACATACACTGTACAGGAAGATACCGACTGGGCTTGGAGATATAAAGATCCTGCCCCAGCAATTTCAGCAGGAGTTGGTCTGAGCAAGAATCATACATCAGGAACGATCACCGTTGAGAACCGTGACAGATATGGCTCTTTCCTCAATGGATACAGTACCGTTGTGAAGAACGTTTTGGAAACGAGTAAGTAAAGGAGGTAGGTACGAATGAGAATGAATTTCATGAAAAGACGAAGCAGTACAGCCTCCACGAAAATGATGGTGCTGGCAATATCAATCATATTACTTTTAAGCACAGCCGTAATGGGAACCATGATGTTTCTGGTAAGCAAGACTCCTGTGGTCACCAATACCTTTGCTCCTGCAAAGGTCACCTGCGAGGTGCAGGAGCAGTTTGACGGTACGGTGAAGAAAAACGTTACAGCAAAGAATACCAGCAATATCGATGCCTATCTGCGCATCAAGCTGGTTTCTTACAGAGTCAATGCAGATGGAGAACGCATCGGCGGAACAGTAGTGATCCCGAACTTTACGCCGGGTTCCGGCTGGTTTGAACAGGATGGTTTTTACTACTATCATAAGCCGGTTGCACCGGGCGAAATACCGGATGTAAACCTGATTGGTGATTCTGGAATAACCCTTGTAATCTACACGGATGCAGACGGCGGCAAGCAGGTCATCGAAGTGATCGCAGAAGCGATCCAGGCGAAACCGACCAGCGTCGTAGCCGATCAATGGAACGTTACAGTCAATGACAGTGGAACCATCAGTAAAAAGAACTAAGGAGGTGCGATCATGAAAAAAACAATTACAATACTCTCGTCCTTGGTTCTCGTGCTGATCCTGGCGTGCGGGACGGCGGCGCCGTCCTTTGCAGGAGAATCTCATGTAACGTATCAGGGAAAAGCGAAAGACTTCGTGTTCCAGCCGGGAAGCAGTTACTCGCCGACCGACCTTTTCACCAACTTCAAAGGCGTGATGCCGGGGGATCAGCTGACGCAGCAGATTCAGGTGAAGAATGACGCATCGAAAAAAGTGAAAGTGAAACTTTACATAAAAGCTCTCGGTCCTGCAGAACTGCAGGGTGCCAATGGCGGGCAGATCGTCAGCAAAGAGGATTCTGCGGACTTTCTCAAAGAAATGAATCTGACGGTAACGCAGGATGGCAAGTCGAAGCTGTTTCAGGCACCTGCCGATCAGACTGCCGGTCTCACTGACTGGGTCTGCCTGGGGACATTTTACTCCGGTGCGGACGTGATGCTCAATGTGAGCCTTGATGTGCCGATCACCATGGGAAACGATTACCAGGATCGGATCGGTGCGCTGGACTGGCAGTTTATGGCGGAGGAATATCCGATTTCCAAGGATGATCCGAAAGCTGCAAAGACCGGTGACGACATGAATATCTGGCTGTATGCAGGAATAGGAGCAGTCGCGCTTCTGGCGGCAGGACTCGTGTTCGCGACACGCCGGAAAAAATCAGAATAACAGGATAACGAAATAACTCATAAAAAACTTGTCACCGGGATTTTTTAATCCTCATGACAAGTTTTTTCTTTTCATATTATTAACTTAATTTCATCACATCTATCCCGCGGCCTTTGATGCGGCGCTGATAAAACAGGATGAGCGCGGTAAAGACGAAGTCATAGAGCAGCAGGAATGCAACGCCTGCGATGATCAGCAGCCAGACCGGGTAATCCGGCAGATGGATGCTTCCCATGAGAAGCTGCTTGAAGCCCAGCAGACCGATGGTCAGCAGTACAGCGAAGAATCCTGATTTTAAGGACAGCTGGATCCAGCGGCTGGACAGCTTTTCGATATAGTATTTAACGATCCCGTAGTATCCGAAGAGAAATGCGTAGGGGATCATGGCCAGCTTGTTAGGAATGATGGCGAATCCCAAAAGCACGGCGGCCACGTAAAGGAGCAGGCCGCCCTTGACTCCAGCTTCCAGGATCATCACCGCCGTGAACACAGAGCCAATGGCAAACAGCGTCAGCTCGATACCCGGCACGATGGATCCGCCGAATAAACACACCATCGTAAGAGCAAGGCAGATTCCGCCCAGCGCGATTTTTATTGTTTTCGAAGATTTCATAGGGTTCCTTTCCGTGGAGTTTTCACGGCTGTCTTCAGCCGCTCTCTCAAAATCCCAGCGCCTAGATGCAGTCGCAGCAGCAGTCGGCGCAGATGTAGCACTGCAGCGCCTGACAGCACATATCGTTGCTGTTGCCGTAGCCCCGTCCGTAAGCCTGGTTCTGGTACTGATTTCCCATGCTCATCATCTGCCCGTAAATCCGGCTGTATTCCACGTTGCCCGGTTCCATATCGGCAGCTGTACGCAGCTTGTTCATAGCGTCATCGTACCAGCCCTTTTTATAGGAAAGCATACCCGACAGGAAAAACCATTCGGCGCTTCTGTCGTTGGTGCCGTTGAGCATGGCTTCCGCTGCGGACAGGTTGTTGGCGTCCAGATAGCGGCGGACCTGCATGTAGTCCGGCGTGGCGCCGTATCCGGTGCTCCCGGTACTGCCTCCGCTTCTGCCGCGGCCCTTCATCAGCATATCGTAAGCTTCGTTGATTTCCTGCAGCTTTTCTTCTGCCAGGTCAGCCAGCGGATTGTCGTGATATTTGTCCGGGTGATATTTCTTGACCAGTTCCTTGTAGGCTTTCTTGATTTCTTCATCGGTGGCGTTTTCGGAAACGCCTAATACTTCATACGGGTTCATAGAATTGGGTACTCCTTTTATTCTTAAATACGTTTTTTCTTTTCTACGCGTGTGATGATTTCCTCGGTTTTGCGGTTGAGTCCGAGGTAGATGATGTTCTCCAGTATCCCCTGATTTTTCTGCAAAGGCAGCTCCTGCAGGCTGTTGCTGGCGATGGCCAGGTAGTGGAACAGGTTGAAGCGGAGATCCGGTTCGATCCGGTCGCGAAACTCCTGTGGCGTTTCGCCCGCAGCCTCATAGGAAAACCGGTAGAGCAGGGGGTTGTAGGAACCGCTTTCCAGGTTTTCTTCGATATCGTCTACGGCGTCGATCAGGTAGATCCATTTGCCCAGGTGCCAGCCGATCCGACCAGTGGTTTCCATCAGACCGTCGAGGTCTATGCTTTTAGTCTTCTCCGAAGGTTTGTTCCCAGTCAGTTCCGTCCCGGCATTCTCCCCATACAGCGCCCGCACTCCTTCCCGAAAGATGATCTCCATTATGCAGGAAAAGGCGTCGGCCGCCTGGTCGATGCTGCCGCAGTGAGCCGCTTCCAGAGTTGCCAGGGATTCCAGGTTGTCCTCGAGCCCTTTGCACAGATCCGGATACTGAACCCGCAGCTTCCGGTAGATCCCCCGGAGCATCACCATGGTCGCCTTGGCGTAGAGCCGGTTCTCGTCCTTTGCATCGTCTAACAGCTTGTACCACGCCAGAAGCAGCATGACGTCCCCGGCATAGTCCACGGCCCGGTTGTAAATCAAAGTTTTCTTCTTGATGGGATGTACGACGCAGTGCTCCTGGGCGGGAGCATCGGGAGCATCTGAAAGCGACTCCAGCAGGATAGCCAGAAACGCGGCATCATAACTGAGGGCCATCCGCGGCAGCTGCCCGTAGCGTCGGCCGATGGATTTGCAGATCCCGCAGTAGTATCCGCAGTACACTTCGTATTCCCGGACTTTTAATTCTCCTTTGTCGATTTTCACATATCCCAGCATATAGAAAGAGTAGCATAAAACTATGGACAATTCAAATGATTCCCGTGAAGATTTCCTGAAAATGCAGAAAATCCGCCGGCTCTTCAGCAAAGAGCACAGCGGATTTCCCGAAAACTAATTGATAAAAGAGGCCAATGCCTTGCTTTTCTACGTTTTTCTACTTCTTCACGATCCCGTAGTACACCTTGGACGTCAGCCAGTATACCACCCAGTAGAACAGGGCGAATGCCAGGAAGCATCCCACTGTGCAGAGGGTGAAGAGCCTCAGATTGAACAGGTTCATCAGCGTCAGGATCCGATACAGGAACGGGAAGGCGAAACCGATGTGGACGCCTGCAGTCACCAGCGGCAGGAAGAACACCGTCAGGATCTGCGACCGGATAGTCTGCTTTACCTCGTGGTGGCTCATGCCCACATTCTGTAGGATGCTAAACCGCTGTTTGTCCTCGTAGCCCTCCGTGATCTGCTTGTAGTACATGATCAGGATGGTGGCCATCAGGAACAGGATCCCCAGGAAGATGCCCACGAAGAACAGCCCGGAGTAAACGCCGCGGAAGCTGGCCTCTTCATTGGTGCGGCATTCCAGACTGCCGTTGAACCCCGGATCCGCCTTTGCCATAGCGATGGAAGACGGCTGCGGAGCATCGGACTTTGCAGCATCTGCCGCATCGTTCATCGCCTGGATATCATCCCACGTCTTGTGGTACGCCGCCAGGATCTGATCCTTCTGCTTCTCCGCATTGCCGGTCACGTCAGCCATGTAGTTGATCTCCAGCCAGGAGCCGAATTTATCTGCCTTATCGCCCAGCGCTTTATTCTGACCGGTCTTCATCTTTTCGATTACCGAAAGGTCTTTCACGACCAGATAATGTCCGGAAGAAATCTTGGCAGCGGTGTTTCCATTGGGCATGAAGCTCGGCAACGTCTTTTTTATATGGAGGGACAGGTCGAACACGTTGATGGTGCCTGTCGGAAGTTCCTGCCGGCTGGAATAGGCCAGCACTTCGTTTTCCCCAAGCGTCTCGTTTGTGCCCATGGCTTTGTTGTAATCCTCCAGCGGCACGACTACGAAAGTGACCAGCTGGTTGTACTTCTGCATGGCAGAGAAATTGCTGTAAAGGCTTGGGTCGGTCACGAAAAAATCCTTACTCTTTTCATAGATGGCGCTGAAGGAAAAATCCCGGTAAGCGATCTCATGCGTCAGGGTCAGCCCCTCGGATCTGGCGTTGTCCCGCAGCGCTTTCAGTCCCTGGTCAAAATAGTCGTTGTCCTGCGCCATGCACGTGATGTTGTATTCCGCCGGATAACGCTGTTTCAGCGCATCGTTCACGCCCAGATACATGGACAGGGTCGTGGAAATGATGACCAGCACCATGGTGGAAAGGATGCAGATGTTGGCAAGGCCCACCGCATTCTTTTTCATCCGGTACATCATGGCGGAAATGCTGACGAAATGCTTCGTCTTATAGTAATACCCCTTGTTCTTTTTCAAAAGCTTGAGCAGCGCGATGCTCCCGGCGGTAAACACCAGATACGTGCCGATGATGACCAGCACCACTGCGATGAAAAACATGGCGATAGCAGCCACCGGATTGTCGGTGGTTACCGCGATGTAATACCCGGCAGCCAGGCAGATCACTCCGGCAACCGCCAGGATCCACTTGGCCTTCGGCTCTTTTTCGCCGGTCGTCCGGCTCTTCAGCAGATCCACCGGCTTGGAACGGTAGATGTGCCGCATGGAGTTAAAAAACATCAGCAGGAAGATGCCGCCGAACAGCACCAGACTTTGCAGGATGGAGCTGACGGAAATATAGAACCCCAGCGGAACCTTTGCAGCCAGCATATGGGAGATGATCAGGTACAATAATTTATCCAGCAGGATCCCCAGAATCAGCCCCGCCGCTATGGTGATGAGGAAGGTGTAAACCGTTTCCAGGAAGATCACCCGGCAGATGTGCTTCTTTTCCATGCCTAAAATATTGTACAGACCGAACTCACTCCGGCGCCGCTTCACGAGGAAGCTGTTGATGTAAAACAGGAAGATCACCGCGAAAATAGCCGTCACGCCCTGTCCCAGGGTCATGTAGGACGATATCATATCGCCGCCCCACATTTCCGAGATCCCCTTGTTGGCCCCCAGCGAGCCGATGATGTAAAACAGCGCGATGGTCAGGCTGCAGGACAGCATATAGGGCAGGTAGGTCTTCCGGTTGTTTTTGATGTTGGTGAACGCCATACCCGGATAAAGCTTAGCCATGGATACCACCACCCGTCGCCATGCTGGTCAGTGTGTCGGAAATCTTCTGGAACATTTCCTCGTTGGTGGAATTGCCCCGGTACATCTGGTGGAACACCGATCCGTCGCCGATGAACAGCACCCGGCTGGCATGGCTTGCCGCCTTCACCGAATGGGTCACCATCAGGATCGTCTGCCCTGACTGATTGATCCGATTGAACATCTGCAGAAGATCGTCCGAAGACCGGGAATCCAGCGCCCCGGTCGGTTCGTCTGCCAGGATCAGCTTCGGCTGGGTGATCAGCGCCCGCGCCACCGCGGCCCTCTGCTTCTGACCGCCCGAAACCTCATACGGATATTTATATAACAGCTCCGAGATACCAAGCATCGCCGCCAGCGGTTTCAGCCTCTGGTTCATCTCATGGTACTTCTTGCCCGACAGCACCAGCGGGAGCATGATATTGTCCATCAGGTTGAACGTATCCAGAAGATTAAAATCCTGGAATACGAACCCCAGATTCGTGCGCCGGAATGCCGAAAGCTCCTTTTCGCTTATCGCCGTCAGATCGCGCCCCTCCAGCAGCACCTTGCCCCGCGTCGGCCGGTCCAGTGCAGCCAGGATATTCAGGAGCGTCGTCTTGCCAGATCCCGATTCCCCCATGATCGCAACGTACTCCCCGGCTTCCACCGAAAACGTCACATCGCGAAGCGCCTGCACGCTGGAGCCGCCAAACCGCGTCGTATAAATTTTCTCAACATTATTTACCTCTAAAATAGCCATGTCGGCGTACCTCCTTATTCGTTCTGCAATAAGAGTACCAGAGAAAAAAAGCCGCTGCCATGGATTTCCCTTACGACAGCGACCCCTAACCTTACAGTTTTGTAAGATAGCTCCTTCTTTTCTGCAAAGCGCGCTCCGCGCGTTCCGGTGCAGGCGTCGGATGGGACCCGACCCCATCACTCCGCCAGCAGCGTGCGTGTTTCAAAATCGATCGTCACCCGGGTGCCTTTGCCCGGCTGCGATGCGATAGAGATGGTGTGGGACAGCCTGCGTGAAATCTCCTTGCACAGATACAGACCGATTCCGGTAGACTTCTTGTCGATGCGGCCGTTGTAGCCGGTGAATCCCCGTTCACCCAGCCGTGGGATGTCCGCCGGATCGATGCCGATACCCGTGTCCTCAATGACCAGTGACGCCGGATCTTCCTGATAGATATGGATGGAACCGGTGCGGGTGTACTTGAGGGAATTGGACAGGATCTGCTCGATCATGAACTGGGCCCATTTCTCATCGGTGAGGACGGTGGCCGTCATGGGATCCATCTCCAGAGAGATCTTCTTGGCGATGAACATGGGAGCATATTTGCGGACTGCCGGTTTCACGATGTCTTCTAATGGCAGCCTGCGGATCACGTAGTCCGTCGAATTGGACTTGAGCCGTGCATAGGAAAGAACCATTTCTACATACTGCTCGATCTTAAACAGCTCCAGATTCAGAGGCGAATTTTTTTCTTCTTTCGCCAGCAGCAGGCGCATGGCCTGGATGGGGACTTTGATCTGGTGGACCCACATGGCGTAGTAGTCCTGCAGGAAGTTTTTCGATTCCGCTGTTTCCGTCAGGATGCGGTTCTGCTCCGTGTGGAGGAGTTCAAGCAGCTGCTGGTAATCCTGCTCCAGCGGCGTGCGGGCCGGGGGCAGGGTTTCCAGGCTGACGGTGATGGTCTGCATCGCCTCCTGCAGTTTGCGCCTGGTCTGACAGAACCGGGAAAAGTCGATACCGACGGCGATGCTCCCGATGATGAAACAGATGCTCCCGGCGAAAAGCAGGCAGTCTGTACTGATATGATAGAGGTAGAAGATCCCTGCGCAGATCAGGAAAAACAGCAGCAGGATCAGGATGATACCCTTTTTCTGCCGCAGGTAGGCCATGAAGTTTTTTCGGTAAAAATGGTGTTTCGTGTTCATGGGATCATGTACCCGATTCCTTTCTTGGTTTTGATGAGATCCGTGATCCCGATGGAGGCCAGCGTCTTGCGGAGGCGGGCGATATTGACGGATAATGTATTCTCGTCAACGAAGCAGTCCGTTTCCCACAGCTGGCTCATCATGGCGTCGCGGCTGACCACTTCGCCTGCGTGCTCCAGCAGGATGGCCAGGATCTTGTTTTCGTTCTTAGAGAGCTCAGCCCGCTTGCCCTCGTAGTCCACTGTGCAGGCGGTGGTGTTGAGGAGGATGCCGCCGTGCTCCAGTGCTCCCGTCTCCTGCTGGGCGTTGAAGTCGTAGGAGCGGCGCAGCAGGGCCTGGATCTTGGTAAGGAGCACCTGCATTTCAAAGGGCTTGGCGACGAAATCGTCTCCGCCCATGTTGATGGCCATGATGACGTTCATGTCGTCCCCTGCGGAGGAAATGAACATGATGGGCGTCTTGGAGATCTTGCGGATCTCGCTGCACCAGTGATAGCCGTTATAAAACGGCAGGGAAATATCCAGCAGGGTCAGGTGAGGATCGCAGGCCAGAAATTCCTCCGTCACGTGCTGAAAGTCGCTGCAGATATGCGGTTCAAAGCCCCAGCGGGTCAGTCCCTCTGCGATGGCTGTTGCGATGACGTCATCGTCTTCCACCAGAAAGATCCGGTACATAGGCTTCTCCTTTCGTCTGTTATTATTATGAAAAAGGCTGCGAGAAACCGCAGCCCTAGCGTTATCGTGTTAAAAGCGCCTGATACAGGGCAAAGCCCGAAAGCAGCAGGTCTTCTTCAAAATCAAAGTTGGTGCTGTGAAGGGGGATGCCCGTTCCCGTTCCCAGGACGAAGAATACTGCCGGAGCATACTGACCGTAGAAGGAAAAATCCTCGGAGATCATCAGGGGCAGAGGCATTTCCTCGTAGCCACCGTCAAGCTGCTGCAGCACCGGGCGGATCTCCTCATACAGTTCCTTGTCGTTGACTACCGGCGGGTAGCCGTCGCTGTGGGAAAATCCCGTAGTGCAGTGGTATTCTGCTTCGATTTTCTCCAGATTTTTCGTCAGGATGCCGATGATCTTCTGGAAGTGATCCTCGTCGTATGCCCGGACGGTTCCCAGCAGGTGGGAGTAGTCGGAGACGATGTTGCGGGCGTAGCCGCTCTCCATCTTGCCGAAGTGGATCAGAGTCCGTTCTTCCGGGACGTCGCACGGCGCGTAGGTCAGATCGCCCACCCCATCGGTGAAGCGGTGGATGGCGCCGAACATCTTAGAGTGATCGGCATACGTCCGCTTGACATAATCTGCGGTGATGTAAAGGGCGTCCAGTCCTTCATAAGGCGCCGTTCCATGAGCCGCCTTGCCGTTGATATCGACGTTGATCTCGGCGGATTTGGGCATGAAAGCTCCCGGACGGGAGGAAATCACGCCTTTCGGCAGGAACGGCCACAGATGGATGCCGAACACTTGGCTGACATTGTATTTGGTGAAGATCCCGCTCTTGCAGATCTCTTCCGCGCCGCCCAGGGTTTCCTCGGCAGGCTGGAAGATGAGCAGGACATTGTGATCAAGTTCTTTGATCGTGTCGATGTATTCCCCGAAGGTGAGCACCATGGCCATGTGGCCGTCGTGACCGCAGGCGTGCATCCTGCCGGAATGGGTGGACACGTAGTCACATGGATTGACTTCCGTTACAGGCAGTCCGTCCATGTCGGATCGGAAGGCGTAGGTATCTGCCGCGCTCCGGTCGAACCAGGCGCAGATGCCGGAGCCGCACAGGAAGGTCAGTTCACAGTCCAGCTGCTCCAGTACGGATAAAAGATATGCTTTTGTCTCCGGCAGATCCCGGTCCAGTTCGGGGATCTGGTGGAGGTTGCGGCGGTGTGTTTTCAGTTTTTCGAGATAAAGGCTGTTGTCTGTCATATAATGAAAAGTCCTTTCGTTTCTTTGTTCTCTGCTCTTAGATTCCGATTTTCAGCAGCTCGATGAACTGCTTGGCCGTCCGCGGACTTCTGCCGCTCTTGCGGATAGCATAGGCTTCCGCCCTGCGGAAGAGTTCCGCCTCGTCCATGTCCACGCCGTATTCTGCGGCCAGGGACTTGACGATAGCCAGGTATTCATCCTTATCCGGTTTCTGGAAGGTGATGGTCAGACCGAACCGTGCGGAAAGGCTCATAGTTTCCTGCAGGGTATCGTTGACGTGGAGTTCGTCTCCGGTACGTTCGCTGAAGGTTTCCTTTACCAGGTGACGGCGGTTGCTGGTGGCGTAGATGGCCACGTTGTCGCCGCATCCGGAGATGCTGCCTTCCAGCGTCGCTTTCAGCGCCGAGAAGTTGTCGTCGCTGCCGTTGAAGCTCAGGTCGTCGATAAAGAGGATGAATTTCAGCGGGTTGGAGGCCAGCTCTTCCATCAGCTGCGGGATTTGGTACAGCTGGTTCTTCTTCACTTCGATGAGGCGCAGTCCCTGCGGGGCCAGAGCGGCTGCCACGGCCTTGACCGTAGAGCTTTTGCCCGTTCCGGCGTCTCCGTAGAGGAGCATATTGCTGGCGCTTTCACCGTTCGTCAGAGCCTGGGTGTTTTTTAGGATGAGATTCCGCTCCCGTTCGTATCCGAAGAGCTGATCCAGGGTCTGGTGATCCGGGTGAGCCACCGGTACGATCTCGCCGTTATCGAGACGGAAGAAGTTGTATTTCGCAAAGATCCCGTAGCCGGTCTTGGTGATATTCTTTAGTTTTTCTTCGAATTCTGCCTGAAAATCCGCTTTGTGGACGGTCCACTCCGGCAGGAATCCCTTGTAATCCAGGACCTCCCGGACGTCTGCGGGCGTCAGCGCTGCGATCTCCGCCAGGAGAAGCAGCTCCTGCTGAGCGGACTGACGGATCGCCTCCGGTACGGAGCGGCCGGCCGCCGTCTCCTTTACATAAAAATTATCGTCCTGCAGAAGCAGAGTATGGATGTAGTCGGTAAGGTCGGCAGACTCTTCGTAGAGCGCCGAGACGAAGTCGCTGTAGAGTGAAATCGCGTGATCTGTCTCGCTGTCCGGCACGTACTTGTCCACGGCGTCCAGCAGGGCGTGGAGCTTCTGGAGCACATCATCGTTTTTGATGTGGGAGAAGACGGTCAGCGAATCTATTTTCCATTTTAATTCTTTGAGTTTTTTCTTCATGTAAGTCACCTCTGTGCATATTTATCCTTTCTATTATACTATAAGTCTTGCTTTTCCAGAAATTTTTTTTTATGATGGTAGAGGTATTGAGAATTTATGCGGAGAAAGGATGCAGCGATGAGACTGAATAAATATATTGCGGCGGCGGGGATCTGCAGCCGGAGAAAAGCGGATGAGCTGATTGCCAACGGCAACGTCAAGGTCAACGGCGCGGTGGTGCAGCAGATGGGCGTCGATGTAGGCGAAGGCGATGTGGTGATGGTCAACGGCAAGGTACTGGATCACACGCCTAAGAAAAAGGTGTACGTGGCGGTAAACAAGCCGCTGGGTTATATCACGTCTATGGATGATGATAAGGACCGGGCGACGGTGGCGGAACTGGTGGCGGATATTCCGGAGAGACTGTTTCCTGTGGGACGGCTGGATTACAATACGACGGGGCTCCTGATCATGACCAACGACGGGGATCTGACCTATACTCTGACCCACCCGAAGCATGAGGTGTACAAGACGTATGTAGCTGTGGTGGCGGGCGTGCTGTCCGACAGCCGTGTGGCGAAACTGCGTAAGGGCGTGGATATCGGAGGATTCGTGACCTCTCCAGCCAAGGTGAAGGTCATCAAGCAGCTGCCGCGGCGTGCGGTCGTGGAGATCAAGATCCGGGAAGGCAAGAACCGGCAGGTGCGCAAGATGTTCGCAGCGGTCGGCAATCGGGTGCAGGAGCTGAAGCGGACAGCTATCGGGGATATTCCTCTGGGCCGCCTCATGGAGGGACACTACCGCAAGCTGAGCCGGGAGGAGATCGAGTATTTGAAGAATCTGTAGAGGCTGGACGCCGGGCGTACAGGAATGACTGGATGAGAGGCAAATGTTTCAAATCCCCATCTTGACAGAGCATATGGCCGACCTTATAATAGGTGTGTAAAAAATATATATGAAGTTTCAGGGCGAGGTGAAAGTCCTCACCGGTGGTGATGCGCGAGGCGTGAAGTCCACGAGCTGAAGTGATTTGGCCGAACAGGTGTGATTCCTGTACCGACGGTTACAGTCCGGATGGAAGAAACGAGACAGAATACAGTTTTTTGTATGAGTATTTTCCCTGGAATGCATTTTATTCCAGGGTATTTTTTATGAAGGAGAGCGAGAAGAAGATGAGCGAGAACAGAAATCACAACACAGTAAGACTGGCCAAGATGGGGATGCTGGTAGCGGTATCCATCGTACTGGTTTATTTTGTACATTTCCCGATATTTCCGGCAGTAGCGTTCCTGGAATATGATCCGGCGGACATTCCGATCCTGATGGGAACCTTCGCCTTCGGTCCTCTGGCGGGGATCCTGCTGACGGCTGTTACGGCCGTGATCCAGGGCGTGACAGTCAGCGCGGCCAGCGGCGTATACGGGATCATCATGCACATCATTTCCACCAGCGTGCTGGTAGCTGTAGCGGGTGTGATCTATCAGAAGCATAAGACAAGAAAGACGGCTCTTATCGGACTGATCTGCGGTGTGCTGGCAATGACCATAGTCATGATCGGCGCAAATATGATCATCACACCGCTGTTTATGGGTGTTCCGAGAGACGTGGTATGGCAGCTGATGCCGTTCATCGCAGGATTCAATGCCATCAAAGCCGGCATCAACAGCGTGGTGACTTTCCTGCTGTACAAGCGGATCTCCGGTTTCCTGCACAAGAACTAGACGAATCCTAATATTGACGAAAAAGCATGAGAATCGGGAATCTGCTGCAGCGTATTCCCGATTTTTGTGTTATACTAGATAAGTTATGGAAGAGAAAATCATTACAATCAAAAACGAAGAAGAAACCAGGGCGTTTGGCGGCAGACTGGCGGAGGAAGCGAAGCCGGGCATGGTGATCGCCCTCATCGGCGATCTGGGTACCGGCAAGACTACGCTGACCAAATCTATTGCGGCAGCCCTTGGCGTACAGGGTCATATCACAAGCCCTACATTCAATATCGTGAAGGAATACAAGACCGGCAGACTGCCCCTGTATCACTTTGACGTGTACCGGATCACCGACCCGGACGAGATGTACGAGCTGGGTTATGAGGAATATTTTTACGGCGACGGCGTATGTATCATAGAGTGGGCAGATCTGATCGAGGAGCTCCTTCCGGAACACACGATCCGGATCGAGATCCAGTATGGAGAAAACGAAGGAGAGAGAATCTACCGATGTACTTTTTAGCAATCGAAACAACGGGCGCATTCGCCTCGGTGGCGCTTCTGGAGGACGACCGGGTGCTGGAGCACATCCAGGGTCACGACCGGTTCTCCCATCTGCAGAATCTCATGCCGCAGGTGAAAGAAGTTCTAGAAAATCATAAATTGTCGATAAACGATGTCGAAACGATCGCAGTGTCGAAAGGCCCCGGATCCTTTACGGGGATCAGGATCGGCGTATCGTCTGCGCGGGCGCTCTGTCAGGTGCTGGGGATCCCGGGAGTTCCGGTGTCCAGCCTGGAGGCGCTGGCTATGCGGGCGGCGGACCTGCAGACCGAAGACCCGCAAAGTGCGGCCGATGCATCTTCTGCAAAGGACGCTCCGGACGTTTTAGAAACGTCTGACGATAAGACCTTGCTCTGCCCGATCCTGGATGCCAGAAGGAGCCAGGTGTATGGCGGCGGTTATTTTCTGAAAAACGGGTATCCTGTAGAAATGGTCAAAGGCGGCGCATATACCGTCGAAGAGTTTCTGGCGAAGACAGAGGAATATGATCGGATATTGCTGTTAGGCGATGGTGCTGACGCTTACGGTGAAACAATCGCCGAAGCGCGTCAGGAAAGGGAAAAAATCACTGAAATCGCACCGGAATCCATCAGATATCAGGACGCCGTGACCGTCGGCAAACTGGGCGCAAAGCTTTTACAGGAAGGTGCAGGACTTTCGTATCAGGACCTGCTCCCGGATTATATGCGTCAGGCGGAAGCAGAACGCAAGCTGGCGGAGAAACAGGCGGCAGAAGCAGCTAAGCGGGCGGCATCTAAAGAATAGGGAGAGCAACATGGCAGACGTACTCATCAGACAGGCGAATATCGACGACGTGGATGCGATCTTTGAGATCGAGCATCTGTGCTTCCCCGATCCGTGGAGCAAGGATTCCCTGCGGTATGAGCTGGGCGAAAATCCGCGGGCCTTTTACATCGTGGCGGAGCTGGACGGACAGGTGGTCGGTTATGCCGGGCTCTGGTGGATCGAAGACGAAGGTCACATTACCAACGTGGCGGTGCGGCCGGGCTATCGCAGCCGGAAGATCGCCTCGGGGATCATCGATGTGATGATCGATTTCACCACGAAGGAAGGCATTCGGCATCACACCCTGGAAGTAAGACGCTCCAACGATCCGGCCATCGGTCTTTACGAAAAATACGGATTCGCCGTAGAAGGCGTGCGAAAGGGATATTACTTAAACAACGGCGAAGACGCCCTGATCATGTGGCGGCATGAGCCGGAAGACTGTACGGCGCCCGATGAGAACGAGGAGCCTGCTGCAGAATAACGAAAACGCATAAAATACTGCCTTTCTGTGAATAGTAACAGTAACTGATCAATGATTCACAGGAGGCGGAAACATGGACGATTTCAACGGAACTGATTTTCAGGAGGGACACATGAACGTGGTATCCTCCACATGCCGCAAGTTTTCCAGAAGACATGACTTCGATGTCTTCAGCATGAGCGACTACCGATCGTGTGAAAACTGCAGACATCTCAACGGGGAAAATCAGTGTGAAAAGAACCTGGAAAAAGGACGAAGAAACTTATGAAAAACGGGAAAACAGTAACACTTGCAATCGAATCGAGCTGTGATGAGACGGCGGCAGCCGTACTGCTGGACGGACGGGAAGTCCTCTCCAATATCATCTCATCGCAGATCGATATACATAAATTATACGGCGGCGTCGTGCCGGAGATCGCATCGAGACACCACCTGACCAATGTCAACACGGTGGTGGATCAGGCTCTGGAAGCTGCAAAGATCTCTCTGGACGATGTGGACATGATCGGCGTTACCTACGGTCCGGGTCTGGTAGGAGCTCTGCTCATCGGTCTGGCCACTGCCAAGGCCTATGCCCTGGCGACGGGCAAGCCTCTGGTAGGAGTACACCACATTCAGGGACACATCTGCGCCAACTATATCCAGCATAAGGAGCTGGAACCGCCGTTCATGGCTCTGGTCATTTCCGGCGGCCACACCAACATCGTAGAGGTGACCGACTACAACGAATGTCACGTGCTGGGCTCCACCAGAGACGATGCGGCGGGAGAAGCTTACGATAAAGTAGCTCGCGTACTGGGTCTGGGATACCCAGGCGGTCCCCTCATCGACAAGCTGGCCAAAGAAGGAGATCCTCATGCCGTGGAATTCAAGCGCGTGTTCCTGGAAAAGGGAAGTCTGGATTTCAGCTTCAGCGGCATCAAGACCGGCGTCCTTAATTACATGAACTCGGAACGTCAGGCAGGAAGAGAACCTGATCCTGCTGATGTGGCAGCCAGCTTCCAGGCGGCGGTACTGGACGTTATCGTAGCCAAGACCGTAGGCGCAGCTGTGGATATGGGCAAGGACAAGATCGTTCTGGCGGGAGGCGTGGCCTCCAACAGCAAGCTGCGGGAAATGCTGCGGGCGGAGTGTGAAAAACACAACATCACCCTGTATTACCCGGATCCGATCCTTTGCACCGATAACGCAGCCATGATCGGATGCGCAGCATATTACAAATACAAAGCGGGCGGAATCAGCGACCTGGATCTGGACGCAGTGCCGGATCTGCCGCTGTAGCGAAACGGCGCAGACGCAGCCCAAGAGAATATACATACACGAGAGGAATCCATGATAGTAGTATCAGCAAAAGATTTGACAAAAGCATACGGCACCGACGTCATCTTGGACAAGGTGTCCTTTCATATCAATAAAGGCGACCGGGTGGGGATCATCGGCATCAACGGCGCCGGCAAATCCACTCTCCTGAAGATGCTTACAGGAGAGATGCCCTATGAGTCCGGCGATTATTTCATCTCCGGCGACACTAAAATCGGCTATCTGAAGCAGGATGGGGAATTTCAGTCGGAAAATACGGTGATCGAAGAAGTAGACCGGATCTTCGACCGGTTCCCGAAGATGGAGCAGGAAATGGAGCGGCTGCTGCAGCAGATCGAATCCCGGGAAATGCCGGATACAGCGCTGCTGGAGAAGTACGACGCCATGCAGGAAGAGTATAAACAGCAGGGCGGCTATACATACAAAAGCGAGATCACGGGGATCCTGTCCAGTATGGCTTTCGGCGAGGAAAGCTACAATAAGAAAATTTCATCACTGTCGGGCGGAGAGCGGACGAGACTGGCACTGGCCTGTCTGCTGCTGAAAAAGCCGGACATTTTATTCCTGGACGAACCGACCAACCACCTGGACATCGGGACGCTGAAATGGCTGGAACAGTACCTGAAAAACTATAATGGGACCATTGTTCTGGTTTCCCACGACCGGTACTTTCTGGACCAGACCGTGAACCGGATCTTTGAAATCGAAAACCACAAACTGACTATATACGAAGGAAACTACAGCTTCTATGCAACGGAACGAAAGGTCCGCAGAGAGGCGGAATTCCGCAAGTTTGAAAAACAGCAGAAGGAGATTCGCAGACAGGAGGACATGATCCGCCGGTTCAAGCAGCGGGGAACGGAGAAGCTGGCCAAACGGGCGGCTTCCAGAGAAAAGCGGCTGGCTGCCATGGATGTGATGGACAGACCTGACGCAGATCACGGCAAACTGAAACTCAACTTCCACGAGAACTTCCAGAGCGGCAAGGATGTTCTGCTGCTGGAAAACCTGTCGAAGAAATTCGCCTACGATCCGGGGGACGGCGTCCTTTCCGGCGGTGGCGGAAGGCAGCTGTTTCAGCACGTGGATCTGGATGTGAAGCGGGGCGAGCGGATCTGTATCGTGGGAGCCAACGGCATCGGCAAGACTACACTTTTAAAGATGATCCTGGGCGAAACCTCCTGCACCACAGGCAGGATCCGGATCGGACACAACGTCCAGTTCGGTTATTACGATCAGGGACAGCAGCAGCTTAACGGTTCTAATACAGTTATTGGCGAGCTGCAGGATGCCTATAGATTGTATAATGACACGGAAATGCGAAATATCCTTGGACGGTTCCTGTTCCGGGGCGAATCGGTATTCCTGCAGATCAGTTCTCTGTCAGGAGGAGAGAAGGCTCGTCTGGCACTGTTAAAACTCATGCTCTCCGGAGCCAACGTGCTGATCCTGGACGAACCGACCAACCACCTGGATATCGAATCCAAGGAAGTCTTTGAAGAAGCGCTGCTGGATTTCCCTGGGACCTGCATCATCGTCTCTCATGACCGGTACTTCCTCAACCGGATCCCGACCAGGATCGTGGAGCTGACGGAAAACGGCATGGACAACTATCTGGGAACCTACGATTATTATGTCGAGAAAAAGCAGTCCCAGATCCAGTCAGGCAAAAAATATCTGGACGAGCTTTCGACCCGGGAGAAGATGCAGAGCGACACGCCGCAGGCGACTTTGCAGGATGATGCAAAGGAAACGCCGGAGGCTGCGTCGAATCTGTCAGCGGCCGAACAGCGGAAGCTGAAAAAGGAGCAGGAAGCCAAAGAAAGGCGGCTCCGCAGGCAGAAGGAAAGCCTGGAAGCGGACATCGCATCTCTGGAAAACGACATCAGCTGTCTGGAAGCCGACATGTGTCTGGAAGAGAATATGAAGGACCACGTCAAGCTGGCAGCTCTCAGTGAAGAGCTGGCGGGCAAGAAGGAGGAACTGGAAGCCAAGTACGAAGAATGGCTGATTTTGCAGGAGTAGACCGGTGAATCCCAGATAAATTGTTAAAAAAGTGTTGCAATAAAATATATGCTACACTATAATGGTTACGAGTTGTTAAAGGGAGATCTTTTATTTCAGAGAAACTCTCAAGGCAACCTGACTATGTAAATAAAGTTCGATAATTAATGGAGGTATATCATGACATTAGACAAAATCAAAGGAATCATTGCAGAGCAGTTAGGCGTAGATGAGGATGCTGTTAAGATGGAAACACACCTGATGAAGGACCTGGAAGCTGACTCTCTTGATGCTGTAGAGATCATCATGGCGATCGAAGACGAATTCGATATCGAAGTTCCAGATGAAGATGCTGAGAAATTCCAGACTGTAAGCGACATCGTAAACTACGTGGAAGCTAAGGCATAGTAAATGAAAAAACAGGCAAAGATTTCCAATGCCGTAATCAAGAGACTCCCGCGCTATCGCAGATACCTGAAGGAACTGCGGAAGAAGGGAGTCGATAAAATTTCATCCAACGAATTCAGTTCGCTGATCGGTTATACAGCATCGCAGATCCGGCAGGATCTGAATAACTTCGGCGGATTCGGACAGCAGGGCTACGGCTACAGTGTAGACGGGCTTTATCATGAAATCAGCGCGATTTTAGGTCTGGACAAACAGTACAAGATGGTCATCGTAGGAGCCGGCAATCTGGGTCAGGCGATCGTCAACCACACGTATTACTATAAATCCGGGTTTATCGTATCTGCAATTTTCGAGGTGAATCCGAAGCTGATCGGTCTGAAGATCAATGACATTGAGGTCATGGACTACGAGAATATCGTGGAATACGTGGAAGAAAACGAAATCGACATCGGGATCATTTGTACTACGATGGACGCAGCGCAGGAAGTTGCGGACAAGCTTTGCTTCGCCGGTGTAAAGGGTCTTTGGAATTTTGCTCCGGTGGACATTGAGACGCCATCTCACGTGGCGATCGAAAACGTACACATCACGGACAGTCTGTATTCCCTGGCATACCATATCAATGGGGCACAGGAACACAATAAAAAATAAATATTGGAAATAAAATAACCGTTTCGTAATGAAACGGTTATTAGTTATCAGCTGATAAATAAATGATTTATTTGTTCATCAATAGCTGTTTACGCTTCTTCGCAAGCTCCTACAGGGCAAGCGCCAGCGCAAGCTCCACAGTCGATGCACTTATCTTCGTCGATCTGGTATGTAGCATCTCCCTGGGAAATAGCTTCTGTCGGACATTCGTCGATGCAAGCGCCGCAGCTCAGGCATGCGTCAGTGATTTTGTAAGCCATTTGTAAGTACCTCCTTTTAGATTATCATTAAACGACACACTGATTATAACAAACATGATAGAGGAATTCAAGATGAAAGTTTACGGACTTATTGGAAAGAGTGGAACCGGCAAAAGTTTTCAGGCAGTGAACCTTTGCAAACGGTTAAAAATCGAAAGTATAATCGACGATGGACTGTTCATCTGTCGAAATAAAGTGGTCGCCGGGATTTCTGCAAAGCGCCAGCCGACCAAGGTCGGCGCGGTGAAGACGGCGCTGTTTCTGAAAGAGGATCATATGACGGAAGTCAAGGAAGCTATCCAGCGGGTGAAGCCGTCCAGCATTCTGATCATCGGCACCTCCGACGGCATGGTGGAAAAGATCGTCAAGCGTCTGGAACTGCCGGATATCGGCGAGCGGATCCATATCGAAGACATCACATCGGAGGAAGAACGGCAGATCGCCAGAAAGCAGCGGGACGAGATGGGACAGCACGTTATCCCGGCGCCGACTTTCCAGCTGAAGCGTCAGTTCTCCGGTTATTTCATGACGCCGGTGAAGATGCTGTTCAAGGAGCTGGGCCCGTGGCGGGACTATGCGGAAAAATCTGTAGTGCGTCCGACCTACAGCTATCTGGGCGAATATAAAATTTCCGAAAAAGTGCTCACCGACATCGTGGAATGTGTGCGGCGGGAAAGCGAAGCCGTAGGCGAAGTGGCCAAGGTGGGCATTTTCCCGGTGCCGGAGGGTATAGAACTTTACATTCTGCTGACCATGAAATTCCATGAAGATTTGCCGAAGTGCGCCCGCCTGTTCCAGAAGACGGTGACAGAAAAGATCGAAGAGATGACGGCATTCAACGTCAACCGGCTGGAGCTGGACATCAAGGAGGTCGTGTAATGACGCGAGATGATCAGACTGTACCGCCTGCTCTGAAAGTAAACTCCTGCGGACGGGATGTGGAGATCACGGGGATCCGGGATTTCGACCTGGATCATATCTTCGACTGCGGTCAGTGCTTTCGCTGGACTCGCAATGAAGACGGCAGTTACGCCGGCACAGCTTTTGGCCGGATTGTCCGCATGATTTGGAATCCTGCAAAGCAGCTGCTGCGCATCTGCGGCGCAACACCGGAGGATTTTGAGAACGTCTGGCGGGGTTATCTGGACCTGAACAGGGATTATGGGGAAATCAAAAAGTATCTGGCAGAGAAAGATACGGTGATCCGGGAGGCTATCGACTTTGGCAGCGGGATCCGCATTTTGAATCAGGAAAAGTGGGAGACGATCCTTTCATTTTTGATTTCTCAGAACAACAATATTCCGCGGATCCGCAAGTGCATCGACTCCCTGGCGGAGACTTTGGGAGCAAAAATCGGTACATATGATGGAAAGACTTATTATGCCTTGCCGACACCAGAAATACTGGCGGAAGCATCGCTCGAGGATCTGGCGCCTTGCCGTCTGGGATACCGTGCGAAATATCTGATCGACACGGCGAAGCTGGTAAGGGAGGAAGGACTTGACGTGCTGGAAGCCCTGGGGCAGCCGGAGATCACGGCGGATGACGCCCGGCAGAGTCTTTGCAGATACAGCGGAGTGGGACCGAAGGTGGCCAACTGTATTTCCCTGTTTTCCATGGGTAAGATAGACAGCTTTCCTATCGATGTGTGGGTGCGGAAGGTGATGCATCAGCTTTATGGAATCGAAGAAAAGAACGTGAAAGCCATGGCGGAGTTTGCAGCGGAAAGATTCTGTCCTTACGGCGGCATCGCCCAGCAGTATTTATTCTATTACATCACCCATCATGAGGAGGACGGGCAGCTTTAGAAAATCTTTAACCAGATTCGGCGAGGAAATCGGAAAAACGTATTGACAAAAAGGGCAAAACGCTGTAAAGTAAACTTAGCACTCGGAGATATTGAGTGCTAACAATGTGAAAGAGGGGCGACCCTTTCCATAGAGAGTAAAACAGATCGAAGGATCGAAAATGTAAAGGAGATGACACTATGAGTTTTGGAATCAAGCCTTTAGGCTCAAGAGTAGTTATTAAGAAGTTAGAAGCAGAAGAAAAGACTGCAAGCGGCATCGTACTGCCAGGCTCCGCACAGGAAAAACCGCAGATCGCTGAGGTACTGGCTGTAGGCCCTGGAACACAGGATGATCCGATGGAACTGAAGGTTGGAGATAAAGTAATCTTCTCCCCTTACGGTGGAACAGAAATCAAGTACGGCGGCGAAGAAGTGGTTGTTATGAACCACAGAGACATCTTGGCTGTTGTAGAATAATAGAAGGAGGGACTTTAACATGGCAAAGGAATTACATTACGGAGAAGACGCCAGAAGAAAATTACAGGCAGGCGTTGACCAGTTAGCTGATACCGTTAAAATCACATTAGGACCAAAAGGAAGAAACGTGCTGATCGACAAGAAGTTCGGATCTCCGCTGATCACCAACGATGGTGTTACGATCGCAAGAGAAATCGAGCTGGAAGATGCCGTAGAAAACATGGGTGCACAGGTTGTTAAGGAAGTAGCTTCCAAGACAAACGATGTTGCCGGTGACGGTACAACAACTGCAACTCTGCTGGCACAGATCATCATCAAAGAAGGATTCAAAAACGTTGCTGCAGGCGCTAACCCGATGGTTCTCAAGAGAGGGATCCAGGGCGCTGTTGATGTAGCAGTTGATGAAATCAAGAGACTGGCTCAGGACGTTGACAGCAAGGACAGCATCGCACAGGTTGCTTCCGTATCCGCTGCTGACGATGCCATCGGTTCTCTGATCGCAGAAGCGATGGAAAAGGTTGGTAAGGACGGCGTAATCACAGTAGAAGAATCCAAGACAATGGGTACTACGCTGGAAGTTGTAGAAGGTATGCAGTTCGACAGAGGATATTTCTCCCCTTACATGGTAACGGATACCGAAAAGATGGAAGCTGTACTGGAAAATCCGTACATCCTCATCACTGACAAGAAGATCAATAACATTCAGGAGATCCTGCCGGTTCTGGAACAGATCGTACAGCAGGGCAGAAAGCTGCTCATCATCTGCGACGACCTGGAAGGTGAAGCACTGGCAACGATCATCGTAAACAAGCTGAAAGGCACGTTCGAATGCGTAGCTGTTAAGGCTCCTGGCTTCGGTGAAAGAAGAAAGGCTTACCTGGACGACATCGCTGTTCTGACCGGTGCTACTGTAATCTCCGAGGATCTGGGATATGAACTGAAGGAAACTACAGTGGATATGCTGGGTAGTGCTGGAACTGTCAAGGTTGACAAGGAAAACACTGTCATCGTAAACGGCGCCGGCAAGGCTGAAGATATTGCAGACAGAGTTGCTCAGATCAGAAGACAGATCGAAACAACCAACTCCGAATTCGACAGAGAAAAGACGCAGGAAAGACTGGCTAAGCTGGCTGGCGGTGTTGCTGTCATCAAGGTTGGAGCTGCAACAGAAACAGAACTGAAGGAAAGAAAGCTGAGAATCGAAGACGCTCTTAACGCTACGAAGGCTGCTGTACAGGAAGGTATCGTAGCTGGCGGCGGTACTGCTCTGGTAAACGCTATCCCGGCTGTTAAGGCCTACGTAGAAGGTCTGGAAGGAGATGCTAAGACTGGCGGCGCTATCATCGTAAGAGCTCTGGAAGAACCGGTTAGACAGATTGCTGAAAACGCTGGCTTCGAAGGAAGCGTAGTCGTTGCTCAGGTCAAGGAAAGTCCGGAAGGAACAGGATTCAACGCTTCTACAGAAGAATACGTTGACATGATCGGAGCTGGAATCGTTGACCCGGCTAAGGTAACAAGATCCGCACTGCAGAATGCATCTTCCGCATCCGCAATGCTGCTGACAACAGAAGCTGGAATCACTGACATCCCGTCCGAAGAACCTGCAATGCCTGCAATGGGCGGAGGCATGGGAGGCGGAATGCCTGGCATGATGTAAGGCTGACGCATCTGAAAAAAGTAATCAAGCAAATAAAAAGAGGCTGTGACAGTAAGTCACAGCCTCTTTTTTAAGGGTAGGCGCTCGAAAGGGATATTATCACAATTTTCTGTAGATACTGAAAAAATCTTCGCATAATGACAGAGGGTGTGCTATAATAGGAAATATCGGATTAGATAGACGCAACAATTAGGGGATGAAGCGATGACTGAGGAAAAAAACGTAAAATCATTAGAAAAAGCACTGGACATCATTGAGATCGTCTCAAATGAACAGCAGGATGCCAGCTTGTCAGAAATTGCGAGACAGACCGGACTGCCGAAGAGCACAGTTCATCGGCTGATTGTAACCTTAACGGGGAGAGGATATCTGGAAAAAACGGAAGCTGGCAGCTACAAAATCGGACTGAAATTGTTTGAAGTAGTCAGTTGTTATATCAACAATCTGGAACTGCAGACGGAAGCCAGGCCATATATAGCGGAACTGACATCGCATTTAGGGCTTACTTCTTATCTGGGGATCCTGGATGGAGATGAAGTAGTTTACATCGAAAAACTGGATGCAGTATCTTCTATGAAAATGTATTATCAGATCGGATCTCGAATGCATGCCTACTGTTCTTCTTTGGGAAAATGCCTGCTTGCCAATTATTCCAAAGCGCAGCTGGATGTGATCCTGGAAGACTGCAGCTTTATCAAATTCACACCGAATACTATTGCCAGCAGAGAGGAACTGGATGCGGAGATCGCTAAGGTCCGCAAGCAAGGCTGGGCTATGGACAATGAAGAATTCGAGAAGGGACATCGCTGCATCGGTGCTCCGATCTTTGATTATAAAGGAGATATCATTGCGGCAGTCAGCGCCAGTGGGGATAAGCGGGTGTTAACGGACGATCGCATCGAAGAAGTGGCTGAAGCAGTAATGAAAGCTGCCTCCAGGATTTCGCATCGCATGGGATATATGGAGTAAATACAAAACAGCCTTACGGCAATCTGCTTGCGTATGATATACTTAAAAGAGAGGGACTGCAGATTTCTGCAGTCCCTCTCTTTTATAATGGGAATGTTATTGATCTCTTCAAGGTGAGATTAGTCAATAATGTTTTTGAGGACAATAGTCTTTACCCGGGTCATTTCATCAAAGGTAGACATTACACCTTCTGTGCCGATACCGCTGTGTTTCCAGCCGCCAAACGGCATTTCGAAGGAACGGAAGAAGCTTGCACCGTTTATAACTGCTCCGCCGGCTTCCATAGCTCTTGCTACCTTGAATGCTCTCTTCTGGTCTTTCGAGAATACGCAGCTGGAAAGTCCGAAAATAGAGCTGTTAGCGATTTCGATGGCTTCTTCATCGGTATCAAATCCGATGATCGGAACAACCGGTCCGAAGATTTCCATGTCCTTGGCTACATCTGCAGTCTTAGGAACATCTACGATAACGGTAGGTTCATAGAAAGCGCCGTCTCTCTTGCCTCCCAGGATAATCTTGCCGCCCTGCTCTACTGTGAGAGCGACTTCTTTTTCTACTTTGATAGCTGCTTTTTCGCTGATCAGGCAGGCGATCTGTGTTTCATCCTTCGCAGGGTCTCCATAGTTGAGTTCCTTGATTTTAGCAACAGCCTTTTCTGCAAATTCATCCTTCAGAGAATTGTGGATCAGAAAACGCTTGCTTGCGCAGCATACCTGACCAGTGTTGTACATACGAGCCCAGATGAGTTCATCTACCGCCAGATCCACATCACCGTCATCCAGTACGATGAAAGCGTCGTTTCCGCCCAGTTCCAAAGCGGTGTGCGTCAGGTTTTCTGCAGCGATCTTGGCAGTTCCGATACCGACTTCTGTGCTGCCGGTCAGCGTTACCAGATGAACTCTAGGATCGGATACCGCGGCATCTTTGACTGCTCCAGGAGCTGTCAGACACTGGATCGCGCCATCCGGCACGCCGGCTTCTACCAGAATTTCTGTCAGGCGCATCAGAGTCAGAGGATTGTCGGAAGATGGCAGTACGATAGCTGCGTTGCCCATCATCAGAGCCGGTGCAACTTTCTGATCATACAGATCGCATGGGAAGTTGAACGGAATGATGCAGGCAACGACGCCGATAGGTTCTCTCGTTACCATCTGAATATGGTTTTCCTGCCCGGCTTCTGTTCCCGGAGGGATGATGGAGCCGTAGTAATGTTTCGCATGTTCTGCAAAGGCTCTGAAGGCGATCTTGATGTTGCCTATTTCAGCACGGGCTTCTGTGATCGGTTTGCCGTTTTCTGCGCAAAGGGTCTGTGCCAGGGATTCCTTGTTGAGTTCTACGATATCAATGAACTTGTAGAGAACGTCAGCACGCTCGGTAACGGAGAATTTCTCCCATTCTTTCTGCCCTTTTACAGCTGCTGTTACTGCTTTTTCGATATCTTCTGCCGTAGCTTTTGGTACGCTGTCAACGACCTTGCCTGTTGCAGGGGCAATGACATCAAATGTTTCCTTGCTTACGCTGTCGACTTTTTTACCATCTATGATCATTTTCATATGTATTCATCTCCAATCTGTTTACAAATTCATAAAGTATTAGCGGGTTGGCAGAGAGTATGATTTATTCACCAAATGCGGTAAAGGAAAGCATCAGACCTCCGCAGGTGTTGTTACCGTCGTCTTCGTATCCATATTCACCGAAAGTGAATTCTACGATAAACGGAATGTCTCCAACGGATTTTTTGATCTGTTCCGTTACTTCATCGATCCGTGCATCGATTCCAGCTCTTCTGCCGCCGCAGTGTACCAGATGAAGTCCTCCGATCGGACCGCCAATTTTTGCTTTCAGTTCTTCCAGCGTTTTGCCGACTGATGCGATCAGCTCATCAACGCTGGCTTCCATCTGGATCACAGCCGTGCCGACTGCCAGATTGTTACCGATCGCCATTGATCCGTCCTCATTTCCGTTCATCGGATGACGGATCGCAGCCAGATCGCCCAGTCTGTCCTTGACTGCCAGCGGTTTGCAAACTGCATATCCTAAAAGGTTTCCGCCAGCAACATCTTCTGCACTTGCACCTGTCCATTCGCGGTATTTATCCAGTGCAGTAACGCCATCGATCTCTACCAGAGTCCGATCTCCGTCGATCTTGGTGATAACGCCGACATTGGTGGTTTCGTTATACGCACCGGTGAATTTGTTGGCGAAAGGTTTGTCGCTGTAGAAGAATGCAACGGCAACACCGTCTGCAGTCACGATGTTCTCTGCATATAGCAGCCATTCCCCTGTGATCGTATTATCCGCAGCACTGCCGCCAAAGAATGGAACTCTGCCGATTACTTCGGTAATGCCTTTCAGATAATATTCTTCTTCTCCCGGAGGAGCGGACATATAGAAGTAGTCCGGTGCTTCTTCTTTTCCGGCAGCAAGCAGAGCCTTTTCAGCTACCTTGTGACCGGTTTCTCTTGCGGTACCTTCCTTTTCCATTCCGGCAACGCCCACGGTCATATCGCTGTCAGACAGTGACATGATCCCAACAAATCCGTCATCACCGGATGTGAAGCCTTCTGGTGTGATTACCCCTGTGAATGACGTGTTGCCGATCAGAGGAACGCCCGGAAGTTCCATGGAAATGGAACGAATCAGTTCTTTCTGATCATACTGCACTCCGCTGTACACGAATGCCATTCGCATATCTTTGATCTCATCTTTTACATAAGAAGCAGCTTCTCTTCCTGCTTCTGCAGCATTAGCTTTCGTACTTTGTCCTGTTTTTACTTTCAGCATGTATGTTACCTCCCTTTTATATAACGATACAGTTTTCAAAAGTTCACTTTCTTGTCAAAATACTATATTGCTCTTTTTCTTAATAATATGTCAGAAAATTAAAACAGTCAATAGCGGACGTTTTACAATGCAGAATCGCTGTTTCACGATGCGGAACGGCATAAAATTTGAAAAAATCGCGGATTCTTGAGGAAAATGATTGTAAAGGCAAGCGTTTTGAGATAAAATGTGGTAATATTATTTTGTAGAAAAAATTTTAAATATACAGGAGGTAAACATGGCATACATTTTTGATGAACCATCAAGAACATTCAGTGAATATCTTTTAGTTCCGGGGTATTCTTCCACGGAATGCAGAGTAGAAAACGTCTCTCTGCAGACCCCGGTGGTAAAGTTTAAAAAAGGAGAGGAATCTGCGATCAAGATGAACATCCCTCTCGTATCCGCTATCATGCAGGCGGTTTCCGGCGACGAGCTGGCTATCGCACTGGCGAAGGAAGGCGGGATTTCCTTTATCTACGGCTCTCAGAGTATCGAAAGCCAGGCTGAAATGGTGAAAAAAGTCAAGGCTCACAAGGCTGGATTCGTAACAAGCGACGCCAACATCCGTCCGGATCAGACTCTGGGCGAACTGCTGGAGCTGAAAAAGCGGACGGGCCACTCCACCACTGCAGTGACAGAAGATGGAACGCCTGACGGCAAAATGCTCGGTCTGGTGACCAGCCGAGACTATCGTATCAGCCGGATGTCTCTTGATGAAAAAGTATGCAACTTCATGACTCCTTTTGATAAACTGGTTTACGCGAAGGCGGGCGTAACCCTTTCCGAAGCCAACAACATCCTCTGGGACAACAAGCTCAATGCGCTTCCGATCGTAGATGAGAACCAGAGACTGACTCACTTCGTATTCCGCAAGGACTACGATACTCATAAGGCTTACCCGGATGAACTGCTGGATGAGCACAAGCGTTATGTCGTAGGCGCCGGCGTCAACACCAGAGACTACGCAGAACGTATCCCGGCTCTCGTAGAAGCTGGTGCGGACGTACTTTGCATCGATTCCTCCGAAGGCTTTACAGAATGGCAGAAGCTGACTCTCGACTTTGTAAGAGAAAAGTACGGCGACAGCGTAAAGATCGGCGCAGGAAACGTCGTAGACAAAGAAGGCTTCGAATACCTGGCAAACGCAGGCGCCGACTTCATCAAGATCGGTATCGGCGGAGGTTCCATCTGTATCACGAGAGAGCAGAAGGGTATCGGTCGTGGACAGGCTTCCGCAGTTATCGAAGTGGCTAAGGCAAGAGATGAATATTATGAAAAGACCGGCGTATACATTCCGATCTGTTCCGACGGCGGTATCGTATACGACTATCATATGACGCTGGCTCTGGCCATGGGTGCTGACTTCCTGATGCTGGGCAGATACTTCTCCCGGTTCGACGAAGCACCGACGGACAAGCTGACCATCAACGGAAGCTATGTGAAGGAATACTGGGGCGAAGGTTCCAACCGTGCGAGAAACTGGCAGCGTTACGACATGGGAGGAGACAGCAAGCTTTCCTTCGAAGAAGGCGTTGACTCCTATGTACCGTATGCAGGACCTTTGAGCGACAACGTAAGACAGTCCCTGCAGAAGGTAAAGTCCACCATGTGCAACTGCGGCGTGCTGACGATTCCGGAACTGCAGAAGAATTCCAAGCTGACGGTCGTATCGGCGACGAGTATCGTAGAAGGCGGCGCTCATGACGTTATCCTGAGAGAAAGCAACAAGAACCGCTAGGACTTTGCAGCGTTTTTAGAATCATTTTGAGAGGAACTGATTACTATGGATCATGAAAAAATAATCGTGCTGGACTTTGGCGGACAGTATAATCAGCTGATCGCCAGAAGAGTCCGGGAATGCAACGTGTACTGCGAAGTGCAGCCGTATACGCTGTCTCTGGAGGAGATCAAGGCAAAGAAACCGAAGGGCATCATCTTTACCGGCGGACCCAACAGCGTTTACGATGAAACGTCTCCGCGGTATGCCAATGAAATTTATGAAATGGGAGTGCCGATCCTGGGCATCTGCTACGGTGCGCAGCTGATGGCATACCAGCTGGGAGGCAAGGTGGAAACGGCGCCTGTCAGCGAATATGGAAGAACAGAAGTGGACATCGACAACAAGGACGGCCTGTTCCAGGATGTTGCGGACAAGACCATCTGCTGGATGAGCCACACCGACTATATCAGTGAAGCCCCGGAGGGCTTTGAAGTGACGGCACACACACCGGTCTGCCCGGTAGCCGCCATGGAAAATAAAGAACGCAAGCTGTACGCTTTGCAGCCTCATCCGGAAGTAATGCATACGGTAGAAGGCATGAAGATGCTCCGCGCATTCGTCAAGGATGTGTGCGGATGCTCCGGCGACTGGCAGATGGGATCCTTCGTGGAGAACACCATCCAGGCGGTGAGAGAAAAGGTTGGAGATGGCAAAGTCCTCTGCGCACTTTCCGGCGGGGTAGACTCTTCCGTTGCTGCCGTACTGCTGTCCAAGGCGGTAGGCAAGCAGCTGACCTGCGTGTTCGTAGACCACGGTCTTCTGCGTAAGAACGAAGGGGATGAAGTGGAGGCGGTCTTTGGACCGGACGGCCCGTATGATCTGAACTTCATTCGCGTTAATGCACAGCAGCGTTTTTACGACAAGCTGGCCGGCGTGACGGAACCTGAACAGAAGCGTAAGATCATCGGCGAAGAATTCATTCGCGTGTTTGAAGAAGAAGCCAAGAAAATCGGTGCGGTGGATTTCCTGGTGCAGGGGACCATCTATCCGGACGTGATCGAATCCGGTCTTGGAAAATCCGCTGTGATCAAGTCCCACCACAATGTTGGCGGGCTGCCGGATCACGTGGACTTTAAAGAAATCGTAGAGCCTCTGCGGATGCTCTTTAAGGATGAAGTACGAAAAGCAGGTCTGGAGCTGGGAATCCCGGATTATCTGGTATTCCGTCAGCCGTTCCCGGGTCCTGGTCTGGGAATCCGGATCATCGGCGACGTGACCGAGGAAAAGGTCAAGATCGTGCAGGATGCAGATGCGATCTACCGGGAAGAAATCGCCAAGGCGATGGACTCCGGCCTGATTCCGAAGTACGGCGAAGAAGGAACGCTGGGACAGTACTTTGCAGCACTGACCAACATGCGCAGCGTCGGCGTCATGGGAGACTTCCGGACGTATGATTACGCCGTTGCCCTCCGCGCTGTCCTCACCAGCGACTTCATGACGGCGGAAGCCGCGCAGCTCCCGTGGGAAGTCCTGCAGACCGTGACCACCCGAATCGTCAACGAGGTGAAACACGTCAACCGCGTAGTGTACGACTGCACGGGCAAACCGCCAGGGACGATCGAGTTTGAATAAATTGAGAATCCGAAAAAGCCTAGTGTTTATGCGGGTTTGCGGCATTTCAAGAGGCCTTTTGATAACAAATTGATAACAGTCATATAAATGCGATTATTCTCACTATCAAGTGGTTTGCAGGTAGCGGAATGATTTTCAAGCGGCTTGTATGACTGGTGTTCAGAGCCATACTCTGAATAAATCCATATTATTTATAACGCCCTTAGCTGTGGGTAGTAACTCATAGCTAAGGGCGTTTTGTTGTCTTTATCTTTATTTGTCGGATTGGAGGTGGTCTTTGAAAGCGTCAACAAGAGCGTCGCTAAGTTCCTGCGAGGGAACTTTCGCCCAAAGCTGCGTGGTGTCATATTTCGGGTAGTAATAACGCCATCGGTCATATTCTTCTCTGCTGATTTCCTCGGAAGATAACTTGTCCGCCTGTTCTTTCCAAGCACAGAGCATTTTCAGTAGCTCGGCGGCGTCCTTGCCTTTGTCCTTGTTGACTTTTAAGCAGACCTCTCCGTCTGCTTCGCTGACGGTCAGACCGTAAATATCTTCAAGGGTAAATAAGGTGTGCATAAGTCCGATGTAGCTGTCAATGTCGGGAACAGAGAGAGCCTGTGGGGAAACATCAAGCACCTGCGCCAATGCCGCCGTTAAGTCTGCTTTCGGTGTGCGTGTGCCTGTTTCGTACTGAGCCAAACGCACATCAGCGGACTTTTCGGGAAAACCGACAGCCGTACCGAGATATTTCTGCGTCATACCACGCAGAAGCCTAAAAAAATGTATTCTTTCGCCAATAGCCATAGTGTTTCACTCCTTGCCTTATGTATCTGCAAGTAGTATAGCATATAAGTTTAGGAATTGTCAAGAGAAAATGAAACAAAAAAGTTTAATATTTTCTTGAAAGCCACTTGACAAAAGCAAATATGCTTAGTATAATTAAAGGGCATTAAGCAAATGCGCTTAATAAATGCAACTGAATGACCGTCTGAATGGGATATGTCTTTGCAAGGACTTTCCGAAAAGGAAACGAGCGAAGCAACGCCGCTGAAATGGGGCAGGCACAGAAAAACGACATTCGGGTAAAACGGCAACTTGAAAATTTAATGAAAGGACTGATGATATGGAAAACAAATTCATTCGTGCCGATGATGTGGCACAGGAACTAAGCGTATCAAAGCCCTATGCCTATAAGCTCATCAGAAAGCTGAACGAGGAACTGAAAGCACAGGGATTTATTACGATTGCAGGGCGTGTAAACCGCCAGTATTTTTATGAAAGGCTCTACGGAGCAGGAAAGGAGAGTAAATAATGCCAGTATTCAAAAATGAGGACAACGGCACTTGGTATGTAATGGCGAGATATGTGAACTGGAAAGGCGAACGCAAGCAGAAATGCAAGCGGGGTTTCGCCACAAAGAAAGAAGCGCAGGAATGGGAGCGAATGTTTCAGTTACAAAACTCGTCTGACCTTGATATGAGTTTTGAAGCCTTTACGGAACTGTATATTAACGATGTGAAAAACCGTCTGAAGGAAAATACTTGGCTGACAAAGGAGCATATCATTCGCACGAAGATACTGCCCTACTTTGGCAAACTGAAAATCAGCGAGATTTCCACAAAAGAGATTATCACTTGGCAGAATGAAATGCTTGCTTACCGTGACGAGAAGAAAAAACCGTATTCACAAACCTATCTGAAAACGCTGCACAATCAGTTGTCAGCCATATTCAATCACGCTGTACGCTATTATGAATTGCGGTCAAATCCTGCGGCAAAGGTGGGAAATATGGGAAGCGAGGAACACAAGGAAATGCTGTTCTGGACGAGAGAAGAATATAAGAAATTTGCCGATGAGATGATGGATAAGCCAGTTTCCTTTTACGCCTTTGAAATGCTGTATTGGTGCGGTATCCGTGAAGGCGAATTATTAGCCTTGACCGCCTCCGATTTTGATTTTGACAAGGGAACGGTAACGATTAGTAAATCCTATCAGCGTTTACACGGAGAAGATGTGATTACTACACCGAAAACAAAAAAGAGCAACCGAATAATCAAAATGCCGCAGTTTCTCTGTGAGGAAATACAGGAATATATCGGTATGCTTTACGGTCTGAAAAAGAAAGACCGCATTTTCACGGTAACAAAAAGCTATCTTCATCACGAGATGGACAGAGGGGCGAAAGCCGCAGGCGTGAAGCGTATCCGCATTCACGACTTGAGACACAGCCATATCAGTTTACTGATTGATATGGGATTTTCGGCGGTGGCGATTGCAGACCGTGTAGGACATGAAAGTATTGAAATCACTTATCAGTACGCCCACCTGTTCCCGTCCAAACAGACGGAAATGGCAGAGCGATTAGACGATTTAGGGAAAGGAGATTTTTAATATGTCAGCGAAAAACAGGGACAACAAAAACCGTTGGAGAAATATCACGGTAGGGTTTCGGGTATCGCCCGAAGAAAGCGAGCAGATAGACAGGGCAGTACGACTTTCGGGGCTTACCAAGCAGGACTATATCACAAGACGGCTCTTATGCCAAGATGTGGTTGTGCAGGGCAATCCGAGAGTGTATAAGGCACTCCGTAATGAGCTTGCTGCCGTCCTTGCGGAATTACAGAGGATTGAAGCAGGAAACGGTATTGATGATGAATTGCTTGACACAATCGAATTGATTGCCGTTATTCTCGGCGGGCTGAAAGGAGAAGATGGGAATGGAGAATAAAAAAGAAATGACTGCCCTTGATGTATCTGCGGCAACAGATACGGAGCAGCCAATTTCAAAATGTACTGACAATAGTATATCCGAAAAAGCAGGAAAAATCAACGACCTTGAAACAATTTCTATGACAGAGCTTTACGACACCGTATATCCAAGCAAGCCGCCGCTGATTGACGGCTTGCTCTATACTGGCACTTATCTCTTTGTCGGTGCGCCGAAGCTCGGCAAAAGTTACCTGATGGCGCAGCTTGCCTATCATATCAGCACAGGCACACCGCTATGGGATTATACCGTCCGAAAAGGAACGGTGCTGTATCTTGCTCTTGAAGATGATTACCGACGCTTGCAGGAACGGCTATACCGAATGTTCGGAACAGACAGCACAGACAATCTTTTCTTCTCTGTTTCAGCCGACAGTCTCGGTAATGGATTGGACGCTCAGTTACAGCGGTTTATGCAGGAACACACCGATACAAGCCTGATTATCATTGACACGCTCCAAAAGGTCAGAGAAGTCGGCGGGGATAATTACAGCTACGCAAACGATTATGAAATCATCACACGGCTGAAACAGTTTGCCGATAAGTACGGCATTTGTATTCTGCTTGTTCATCACACGAGGAAGCAAACAGCGGATGATAAATTTAATATGATTTCGGGAACGACAGGCTTGCTCGGTGCGGCGGATGGGGCGTTTCTTCTGCAAAAAGAGAAACGCACAAGCAACGCCGCCACGCTTGAAGTATCGGGCAGAGATCAGCAAGACCAAAAGCTGTACCTCAATCGCAATACCGAAACTTTGCTGTGGGAGCTGGAACGGACAGAAACGGAGCTTTGGAAAGAACCGCCCGAACCTTTGCTTGAAAAGATAGCGCAATTGCTTTCTTCGGGCAGTAATGAATGGACGGGGACGCCTACGGAGCTTTGCTCTATTCTTCAGCTTGATATTCAGCCTAACGCTCTCACACGAAAGCTGAATATCAATGCGGGGCGTTTGCTAAATGAGTATAAGATTTTCTATGAGAACAGCCGCAGTCGAAGTGAGCGAAAAGTAAAGCTATCCCGATTGGAGCAGGCGTGACGATATGTGACGGTGTGACGATGATTTTAGGGGCGGGTGCGGTATCAAAAATACCGTCACCATCGTCACACACCGTCACAAAAGTTTAGACGGGGTTGTAAGGGTGTCCTTTTCAAAGGACAGCCCTTACCTCTCGGAGAGCGCAAAACCTGCTTGCAGGTTGCATTTTTGTTGGCGAAGCTGACAAAAGTGCTTTTGCGTTACTCTTGGCAAGAGTAACAGAACCACTAACCGAAAAGAAAGGGCGTGATAAAATGCAAAGAACAATTAGTGCAATGGTCGGAAAGGGCTCGATCAATCACAACAGCCGAAAGTTTACAGCAGAGAATGTTGCTCCAGAGCGCACCCACTTGAATATAGATTATTGCAATGAGAACATCGAAAAAGTATATCACAAACTATTTGATGAAGCTCTGAAACGATACAATGATAAGCAGACAAGGGCAGACCGAAAGATAGAAAACTATTACGACAAAATCCGTACAGGCAAACAGGAAAAGCCGTTTCACGAACTGATTTTACAGATTGGCGATAAAGATAATATGAGTGCAGAAAGCGAAAACGGACAGCTTGCAAAGCAGATTTTGGATGAGTATTACAAGGGTTTTCGAGAGAGAAATCCAAACTTATATGTGTTCTCTGTTCATCTGCATATGGATGAAGCAACACCGCATATTCACATTGACTTTGTACCGTTTACAACAGGTAGCAAGCGAGGTTTAGATACAAGAGTGTCGCTAAAACAGGCTCTTGTGGCGCAGGGATTTAAGGGCGGTACTCGTGGCGATACGGAATGGTCGCAATGGGTACTTTCTGAAAAAGAACAGCTTGCCGCCGTTATGGAACGGTACGGAATTGAGTGGGAGCAGAAAGGCACACACGATAAGCATTTGTCCGTTCTTGATTACAAAAAGCAGGAACGGGAAAAAGAAATATCGGCTCTTGACAGTCAGATTGCCGAGAAAACCGATGTGGTGAAATCTCTTTCAGACCGA
>CAKQXD010000009.1 GCA_934281605.1 uncultured Clostridia bacterium
TTTTTCTATCTTTTTTTCTCTTTTTTTGCTCACCCTTTTCTACCCCTGCAGCTATGCCCTTTTCAGCCGTTTTTTGTTTTTTCAGAATGCTTTTTGAGCAAAAATCAGACAGTCTTTTGTGGCCGAAAAAGACCGAATAAAAAGTACAAAATAAGTCCCGTCAAATTAAACAAGCTGAAAAACAGATACACGCCTTTTGCACCGAAATGATCCAGCAGGATCCCGCCGAAGAACTGACAGCAGATGGTACTGAGATTGCTCCCTATAATGTAATAGGTCGAAATCGCCAGACTCCTGATACCCTCCGGCGCCAGCTTTGCCGCATAACGGACCAGCTCGATCAAAAGAATGCCGTTGACAGCCCCCTGGCTGAAAGAGAGAACCAACAGCATCCACCACGGAACGCCCAGACCGAAAATAAAGAAGCGCACCACGGAAATCCCCAGGGAAATGGCCGTCAGTTTTTCCATGGTAAGCCTGCGGGAAAGCCGCTCGCACCACGCCATAAACGGGAACTCGCTGCCCACCATTAGAAGCATTGCCGTACCCACTCCTGCGATGGTGCCTCCACCGTCCATATATAAGAAACTGAAATAGGTATTATTGGCTACATTTGTGCCGCCCCAGAAGAAGGCGCACAGGATCAGTCTGCGCAGCGGTTTTACTTTAAAAACTTCCAGATAACCACGCAGACTTCCCGCTTCATTGTGACTCCGCTGCCGCGATACTCCCTCGCCTTTTCGAATCCAGAGAATCATCAAAACCGCCATCAGGTAACTGCCGCTGTAGATGGGAAAAATCATCGAGAGTCCCAGACTTTCCACAAAAATCCCTGTCAGAAATGTCCCCAGAGCAAAACCCACAGCGCCCCAGGCCCGCAGCCCGCCGAAACCCTGTCCGCTCTCCACCGTGAAGGCGTCACTTAACGACATGATAGGCGCCTGAAAGAAATACATCAGTCCAAACACCAGTAGGAACAACCCGTAAGCATGGATACCGCTCAGCAGTAAACTAACCAGCGCCGCCGCCCCGCATAGAAATATCAGGATTTCGTGTTTTTTTAGACTCCTGCTGTACTGCCCGCCCCAGAAGGCCGACGCAAAGATGGCCACAGCTGTTCCCATGGCCGTAATGGTCCCGATCTGCGTACCGGAAAATCCGATCTGTTTCAGGTACTGACCGATCATAGGCGTCAAAGCCCCGATGGACATATAGGTAAAATGATACATGGCGGCATACCGCCCATATATATGTTTCAAAAAAAAATCTCCTTTCGACGTGTCCGGCGTGCTCCCAGCTCCCACACGAATAATTCACTGCATTTCAGTATAGCAAATTCCTTTTTCGGAAACAATAATCCTTATCAAGTCCAACGAAACTGGAGGTGCTCCCGCATGCTTATCATCCTGATCCGCACGATCGTGCTCTATTTTATCATCCTCTTCGTCATGCGCGTCATGGGAAAGGCCGAACTGTCGAAAATGTCGCCCTTTCAGATGATCGTGTCCTTTATGATCGCCGAGCTTGCAGCCATGCCCATCGAATCCCCGGAAATCTCCATGATCAGCGGGGTCACAGCCATCTTCACTCTACTGTTTCTCCAGGTGCTTATTTCATTCCTGTCCATAAAAAGCGACCGGATGAAAAACCTTTTTAGCGGTTCTCCCAGCCTTTTGATCGACAAAGGCCAGATCAATAAAAAAGAGATGAAACGACTGCGGCTCACCCTCAGCGATCTGCTGGAAGCCCTTCGTATTGGAAACTGCCCCTCCCTCTCCTCGGTGGAGTATGCGGTCATGGAGTCCAACGGGAACCTCTCCATCATACAGAAAGCCGATGACAAGCCCCTGACCCCGAAGGATCTTTCCATCGCAAAATCTGCTGAATCCCTGCCTCTGGTCCTTATAAGCGACGGCAGTTTTTATCCGAAAAATCTCAAAGCCTCCGGCTGGACCGAGCAGCAGCTGGACAGCGAACTTCTGACCTGTGGTGTCACAAACCGCCGCGACGTGTTCTTTGCATTCTGCGATGAACAGCGCAAACTTCACGTATTCCTGCCGGATGAACAGAACGTATTTGCCAGGGAGGTGAGCCAATGAAAGATCTGCTGCTTTCCGTGTGCTGCATGCTCGTTCTGCTGATCCCATGGGAACTTTACAGCGTTTATACCACCCATACGATCCAGGATTGCAGCAATACGATCGGCGCCGAGCTTCTTCCCGCCATTACAGAAAACGACTGGGAAAACGCAAAAGAGAGCTTCGAAAGCATATCAAACAATTGGGACTCCTATAAAAAAATCGCCGTCTACTTTCTCAGCACCGATGCGCTTAACGAAGTAGACAGCACAATTTGCAAAGCCTATTACTATGTTCAGATGGAGGACGATTCCAATGCCTCCGGCGAAGTGTCATCCCTCCAGTACCAGCTCCGGTATCTGGGCGAGAATCAGAATCCTACCCTGGCCAATATCCTGTAGTTTTCTGCAAAGACTGTTCCGCGGCCGGAGGCTTTGCAGAAAAGAGGGCATTGTCGCGCCCGGAAAATTCAGAACATCCGTAAGTAAACTCTCTTAGAATCCATACGCCTCATTGACCTTCTTGACGCCATCGCCGATGATCTTGTAGGTTCGGTCATAGGACGCCTGCACCTGAGACTTGATCCCCTTGATGCCGGTCGTTTCCTCTACGGTAGCAGGATCGTCCGCCGGGATGATGGAGTATACCGGTCCTCCGGTCTTGTATACCCACGTCGGAATGTATTTGACGCCGGTAAGGGCTGCTTTGCCCTTGGAATCTCTCGTTATAGTCAGATCGATGATCAGCCCGTCTTCCGTGTTGCCTGTGGAGAGATTCATGATTTCCCGGCGCTGATTGGAAAGCTGGTTGCCCACAGAGAACGCACAGAACATCTTGTGCTTGCCGTCCTCGCTGGTAAATACGTCAACAGGCTGCACCACATGAGGGTGCCCGCCGACGATGGCGTCTACGCCCATGTCACAGAGCTTCTGGGCAATATCCCGCTGCCATCCAGTCTCCTGCAGCTGATATTCATTACCCCAGTGAGGGTATGCGATCACAAATTCCGCCCCGTCTTTCTTCATATCGGAGAGGATGTCCTCCATTTCTGTATAGAAGCTGTCCAGATCATTGGGATCGAAGGAGTTGAGCAGTGGAGCTACACTTGGATCCAGCGGGTTTCCGTTGATTCCCTTCCGGTCATCCGAACGCGGCGTTTCATATACATAATTGACAAACCCCACTTTTACACCGTCGATTTCCTGCACAAGATATTTCTTTTCTTCCTCGGAATGTCTGGCTCCTGTATACAGCACACCTTTGTCCTGCAGCAGCTGCGACGTCCTCAAAAATCCGTTGACGCCGCTGTCATAAATATGGTTGTTGGCGAGGAGCATCAGATCTACGCCGCTGGAAGTCAGGGAATCCACCAGGGAATCCGGCGATTTGAACATCGGATAACCGGAATATCCCACGTCTTTGCCCGGCAGAGTCGTTTCCAGATTCAGCACCATGAAGTCGTTGGCTTCATAGTCTTCTTTCACGTTGGAAAAGCAGGAGGTAAAGTCGTAATCCCCATCTTTCTTATACGTGCTTCCCTTGTAAAACGGACTGTGGATGATCACATCCCCCGCATTGCCGATGGTGATAGTCTTTTCCTCTACCTTCTGCTGTGCCGACGCCGGAACAGCATCCTTTGCAGATAAAAAGTGAAAGGCTGCAAAGCCGCCGACACCAAGTACAAGAACGCAGCATGCCAGTACGGCGACTGCCCGCTGCAGGTTTCTATTCTTTTTTTTAACGTTCGTACTTCTCATATGGTTTCCCTCGTTCATTTCTGTAAGCAGCTTGTCCTGCTGATTTTGTCTTATGGATAGTCTACCTGTATCTTCTGCAAAAAGCAAGAAAAGCTTTGCAGAAGACCTGTTTGTCCTCTGCAAAGCTTACTGCCCTCACGGGTTTTCTTCTATTCGATGACGCGATACATTTTTACCGCATCTTCCTTTCTGCAGGATTCCAGAAGCGCTACGACTTCTACCCGCAGGCTGCCGTTGCCAAACTGGACGAAGATCTGATCTCCCTCCTGCACTTCGGCGCCTGGTTTGGCTACTTTATCGTTGAGCATGATCCTGCCCTGCTCGCAGGCTTCTTTCGCTACAGTCCTGCGCTTGATGATTCTGGAATTCTTTAGGAATTTGTCGATTCTCATTATTTTGATGCCTTTCCGGTCATATGATCAATTTCAAATTTTAACATGCTGATATCGTCGATGGCCGCATTGATATACTTGATGCCTTCTTCATGAAAATCCGGGCTGAGTTTTTCTGCCAGCGCTTCGATGGACGCGCGCTTTTCCGCCGGATCCTCCACTACGCTCACTGTTCCGAAGATAGTAACGGAACGGTAGGTGGTCGCAAACTTCTCAGGGATCAGGTTTACCGAATCCACTACGCTGAAGCACGCTTTATTGTTTGCTGCGATATTTTCCATCTTGTGACCTGCATTTTTCGCACAGTGAAAATACAGTGTGCCGTCTTTATAGACAAAGTTCAGCGGCGTGATGTACGGTGTGCCGTCTGCGCTGATGGTTGCCAGGGAGCCATATTCCGCTTCCTGCAAAGCCTTCTCACACTCTTCCCGGGAAATCAGTCTGTCTTTTCTTCTCATTTCTCTTTCCATATCTGTTACCTCCGTATAGCTTGCAATTCCGAACGTTTTCTATAGTATAGCCTGAAATCGGTCCCGGCGTAAGTGCCAATTTCAAGTTTTCGGAAGGAGCCAGTTTAAGTAAGAGGTTGGGCAGGTCATAAGGAAAGTGTGCAAGACGGAATCTTCGATTCCTTTGCACCTAGTTGCCTCTTCGAGGCAACGCTCATCGCAAGGTGCTTTCCTTGAAACTCAAAAATACGCAGAAGAATTGCATTGCAGCTGAAGCTGCGCAATTCTGGCGTTTGACCTGCGCGCCAAATCAAAGATTTGGGCAGGTCATAAAAAAAGGGCAGCTGCGCTGCCCCGGAATTTCATTTATTTGTTTACAGCATCCTTTAATGCCTTGCCTGCCTTGAATACTGGAGCCTTAGAAGCATCGATCTTGATCACTTCACCCGGTTTTCTAGGATTTCTTCCCTGTCTTGCTTTTCTCTGACGAACTTCAAAAGTTCCAAATCCGATCAGCTGTACTTTTTCTTCCTTAACCAGTGCACTTTCTACGCTGGATACGAAAGCGTTAACAGCCAGTTCTGCATCCTTCTTAGTGAAACCAGTTTTTTCTGCTACTGCAGCTACTAATTCAGCCTTATTCATCAATAAATCCTCCTTAAAAATAATAACGAGTAGTTTCTACTACCGTTTTTATAACAAGTCCAATGTCAGGTGAATCACCTTCGTGCACTATTGTCCCATTTTTCAACGGTTTTGTCAAGTTACATTTCTCTCAAATCCGTATTTTTTTCAAGGGTTTTCTGACAAAATCGTCACACTTTTACCACAATTTCAGGCGATCACAAATCGAGATCAATTTCTCACCCTGAGGCAAATGAGACATTTCTGCCCTCCGAATCGTCCCAGTACGCAGAATCATGAGTCCATATACCAGAATCGCCACAGCCACCGCTCCCAGACATGCGATGCTGTTATGCCCGGTCCACCGAACAAAAAGAGTATATGAAACTACAGCTGTCACTCCCATGATTGCGGAGCATATCACCGGTTTAAAAAAAGTCTGAACTACCTGCAGTCTAAGTCCCGTCGCCTGCCGCAGCGCTCTCACATCCAGCGCAGCCGCGATCAGGTACGCCGCTGCATTCCCCAGCGCCGCGCCCTTGATATTGACAGCAGGCACCGCCGTCAAACTCCACGTGAGGACGAACTTGACCGCCACACCGATCAGCAGATTCCTTACCGGAACCATCTGTCTGCCGATCCCCTGCAGCGCTCCGGTGGAAACCTGGACAACGGCCAGCGCGAAAAATCCCAGCCCCAGAAGCTGCAGACACGGGGCTGCATGGATGGCACTGGCCTTCTGGGTTGGATACAGCAGAAGTAAGATCGGCTGCGCCAGAGCGATCAAACCAGCTGCACAAGGTGTCCCCAGGATCATAGCGATCCGATAGCCCATCCCCAGCGTCTCCTGTAGCTGATAAACGTCCTTCTTCTGCTTTGCAGCAGCTGCCAGAGGCACCAGACTTACCACCACCGACTGAATCAAAATCTGCGGAAATCCGATCAAAGGCGCAGCGAAACCCGTCAGCTGCCCGTACAGATCTTCCGCAACTTCCTTCTCCCATCCGGAAGCCTGCAGCCGTGCTGCCACCACCCCCGCGTCGATCAGCCCCACGATCGGCATGATGGCAGCCCCCAGCGTGATAGGCAGAGCGACAGCCAGGATCCTCTTCAAAATCAAAAAAGAAGAACTGCACCGCGGGGTCCGGTCGCGCCTGATGCGCTCCTTCAGCTGCCGCCGTGCAGTCAAATATAACATTCCTATAGCCAAAAGCCCTCCCAGACCGCCGGCAGCCGCCCCGAAGCAGCCGCCGGCCGCGCCCCTCTGCTGCCACGTAAACCCGTTGAAGATCCACGCGTTGTCCTTCAGAAACATGGCCAGCGCCAGTCCTGCCGCCACGCGAAAGATCTGCTCCGTGATCTGAGAAACAGCTGTAGGAACCATATTGTTCATTCCCTGAAAATAACCGCGGTAAGAAGCCACCAGCGGCACCAAAAGCAGTGCCGGAGCCATGGCCCTCATCGAAAGCGATGCTCCCGGAACGTGGAAGAGCTCCGAGATCTCCTCCGCATATAAAAACACGATGCCGAACCCGAGCATTCCCGTCACCAGCATCAGCAGCCGAGACAGCTGGAACACCCGATCCGCCTCTGCATACCGCCCTGCAGCATGGCGTTCCGAAACCATCTTCGAAACAGCGACCGGAACACCTGCCGTCGAAAACACCAGCAAAACGTTGTAGAGAGAATAGGCCGGTGCATAATTGGCCATGCCTACTGCACCGATCATATTTGCCAGAGGGATCCGGAAGAACGCCCCCAGAAACTTGACAAACAGCCCAGCCGCCGCCAGCACGGCAGTTCCCTTTACAAGCGATGTTTTGGTCATAGATCACAGTCTCCCAAGAATATTTTTCGTAGCGGTCACCGCTTCAAACAGCACCCGCTCAATATCTATTGTACAGTAATCACCGTTTTCATATACCACTTTTCCGTCGATCATAGTCATTAAAATATCACTGCCCGATGCAGAGTACACGATATTATTGGTCATATTGTGAACCGGATGCATATTCGGCACAGAAAGATCCATGACGATCACATCCGCCCGGTTGCCGGCCTTGATCGCTCCACAGTCATATCTTCCCTGGGATCTCGCACCACCCTGTGTCGCTGCACGAATCACCTCTTCCGGAGTCACTGCCGTCGGATCATCGGCCGCGATCTTGCCGCCGATAGCCATCAGCTTCATTTCTTCGATGAAGTTGAGACTGTTGTTGCTGGCCACACTATCCGTGCCAATGGCTACCTGCACGCCTTCTCTCAGCAGTCGCCCTCCGTTACAGATGCCGCTGTCCAGCTTCATGTTGCTTACCGGATTGATTGCTACCGTCACACCTTTGCGGCGGAAAATCTCCAGATCTTCCTCTGTCGCATGAACGCAGTGTGCCGCTACCGCCGGCACATCGAAGATACCCGTTTCCTCCAGATAAGCCGCAGGAGTCTTTCCATGACGTGCGATACACTCCTCATGCTCCAGCTTCGTCTCCGATACATGAACCTGCATTCTCGTGTCGATCGTTTTTGCGTAATCAGCCAGTGCCCGCGCCGTCGCAGGATTCGATGTGTATTCGGCATGAAGGCTCATGTCTACCAGAATACGGCCGTTCTCTGCTCCATTGTAATCTCTGTAAAAATCCTTCGTCTCCTGCATGCTTGCCAGCGTAGCAGGATCCTCTCCCGTCACATTGGCGATGGAGCGGGCGATGTTCCCCTTGGCTCCACTGTCTGCAAAAGCTTTGGCCATATCGTCGCAGAAGTAATACATATCGCTTGTAGATACGATGCCGAATCGGAAGGATTCCGCCAGTGCCAGCATAGTTCCCCAGTAAACAGCACTGCCATCCAGCCTGGCTTCAAACGGGAAGATCTTCTTGTTGAGCCAGTCCTGCAGCTTTAGATTTTCTCCATAGCCCCGCATGAGAGTCATCGGAGAATGGGCATGAGCGTTGTAAAACCCGCTCATCAGCAGCTTGCCTCTGCCATCGTATTCCCGTCCCCAGTCGCCAGCCGGACGCTCTTTGCTGATGGAAACGATTTTCTCATCTTTGACTGCAACATAGCAGTCTTCCTGCAGCTGCAAATTCTCATCGAGTATATTGATTTGTTTAAAAAGCATAGTTCCTCCTTTTTACATCAGCGGCGCTACCAGGCGCAGGATCTGCCCTGTCACCTTGGCGATCGGATTGTATTTCTTACAGTTTTCCAGATCGATCCGCTGGCATTTTTCCAGTGTATTGTAGAAATCCAGTTCGATATCATTGATGACCGGATTTTTCCAGATGTACGTCGCACATTCGAAGTGGAGATACAGACTACGGTAATCCAGATTGATGGTGCCTACCACCGCCCGCTCATCGTCGCAGGTAAAGACCTTGGCATGAACGAATCCCGGCGTGTATTCGTAGATTTCCACACCGTTGCGGATCAGCTCCGCATAATAAGTTCTCGCCAGCATGTAGGCATATTTCTTATCCGGTATGTGAGGAAGGATCAGCTTGACCTCCACCCCTCTCTGCGCTGCAAAGATCAGTGCATTGATCATTTCTTCGTCGATGATCAGGTACGGCGTCATGATATGAACATAGTCCTGCGACCTGTTGAGGATGTCCAGATACACCTTTTCGCCCACTTCTTCATCGTCATACGGACTGTCGCCATACGGAATTACATAGCCGCCGTTTCGCATGCCGCGATCGATGACCGTCGTATTCTGCATATACCTGCTGTAGTCTTCCGGCTCCTTGACGCTGATATTCCACATCTGCAGGAACATAAGGGTAAAGCTGTTGACCGCCTCCCCCTGTACCATGACAGCAGTGTCCTTCCAGTGGCCGAACCGCTCCTTCCTGTTGATATACTCATCCGCCAGGTTGATGCCTCCCGTAAATGCTGCCCGACCATCGATGACAGCAATCTTACGGTGATCCCGGTTGTTCTGGTGGGTGGATAAAAACGGTCGCATCGGTGCAAAGACTTTGCACTGGATCCCCAGCTTCTCCAGACGTTTCGGGTAGTTTCGCGGCAGCAGGGACAGCGTACAGGTCCCGTCGTACATAAACCGCACTTCCACGCCTTCCCGCGCCTTGCGGGCTAAAATACGCAGGATTCGATTCCACATAATGCCTTTATCTACAATAAAGTATTCCATAAAAATGAACTTTTCCGCTCGTTCCAGCTGATACAGAAGTTCCTGAAACTTGTCTTCCCCCAGCGGGAAATACTTAACGCTGCCATTGTTATAAACCGGATAATTCCCCTTCTGATACATGTACCGCATAAATCCGCATTCCTGCTTGGACTCCGCATACACATCATACAATGTATTTTTATGAGGGGTCAGATAATCCTTTTCCTCCTCGATCAACGCATCTACTCGGTGAGCAATATACGCCGTGCCCGGCTGCAGTCTGGTAAAGATATAAAACACGACCCCTACCACCGGCACTAATAGAATCAGAATGATCCACATCAGCTTGAAGCTGGAGTTACTCCTTGCATTGAGAATATAAATCAGGATAATAGCGGCCAGAAGACCGATGGCATAGTTTACGATCCATGCATCCTTGTCAATGATGGCAAACCCGCCGAATAAAATCACAGCCTGCACCAGCAGCAGCAAAACCAGGATTCCTGTTCTACCAAAAATCAGTTTCCAAAACTTCTTCAATTTTTCCAGTTGTTTCTTCATATACGTACCTCTGCGCAAACCTCGCCTATGTTAAGATGTTACTGCAAGCTGCCCGAAAAGTCAAAGCTTTTCACAGGTATAATTGTCCAGTTTTTACAGACACTAGACTTAGAAAATTTTACTGGAGGAAATAACATGAAAGCAACGGGAATTGTGAGAAGAATCGACGATCTGGGGAGAGTGGTCGTTCCCAAGGAGATCCGCAAAGTGCTTCGGATCCGCGAAGGCGATCCCCTGGAAATCTACACGGGCACAACAGGAGAGGTCATCCTGAAAAAATATTCTCCCATTGGCGAGCTGGGTCAGATGGCAGAAAGTTTCGCAGAAACAGCTTCCTCAGTACTGGGTCTGCCAGTACTGGTCTCCGATACCGACCGGTTTGTAGCAGCATCCGGTATCCGGCAGAAGGACTATATTGACCGGGAAATCGACGCCGACCTGGATGAGATCATCCAGTGCAAAGAAAAACTGGAAACCGCCTCTCGCATCGTGATCCCCATCCTCACCAATGGAGATCCCATAGGTTCTGTGACCGTACTCCCGACGGAAAGCCATGCTCTGACAGAAGCCGAAATCAAAACGGCGGAGCTGGGTGCAAAGCTCCTGGCACGCCAGATGGAGCAATAAAAAAGAGCGTCCGCATGGCAGCAAGAGGCATTCCCTCCAGCCTGCGCGGCGCTCTTTGTTTTTTCGTTTCAGTAAAAATGCTCTTGGTCTTTGATGATCCTGCAGATGATCCTGCAATCATCAAGCCGGTTTTATTCCTGTTCCAGATATGTAATATATGGCAGGTTCCGGTATTTCTGGTCGAAATCCAGTCCGTATCCCACGATAAACCGGTCATCCACGGTAAAGCCGATGTAGTCCACATCGATGTCCACTCTGCGACCCTCCGGCTTGTCCAGCAGCGTGCAGATCTTAACACACTTGGCGTCGTGGTTCTGCAGATACTCCTTCAGGTAATTGAGAGTCGTTCCCGAATCTACGATATCTTCTACAATGATAACATTCTTGCCGCTGATATTGGTGTCCAGATCTTTATTGATCTTAACGACTCCGGAAGACTTGGTGGAAGATCCGTAACTGCTTACCGCCATGAAATCGATGATCATATCCAGATTCACATTCTTCATGATATCGCCCATCCACAGCACTGCGCCCCGCAGAATGCCGATGAGCACCACTTCTTCGCCTGCAAAATCCTTTTCGATCTGCGCACCGATCTCAGCAGCCTTTGCATTGATCTGTTCCTGTGTAATCATAACTGTTCCGATTGTATCCTGATGCATAGTGACCTCTCCTTGCTTTTTTATTTCGTATCTCCAGTCTTATTCCCGTGCCGGTCGTCCTCTGGGTCTGCCGTAGCCGACTCCTCGTTCACTTCGTATTCTACATCATTTACAAAGGTTTTTCCACGGTATTTTTTCGAAAAGTCCTTTGTTTTCCCGCCGGTCCAGTAGCTGTCCAGCTCGTTGCGCAAATGATAGAGAATAAACAGCCACAGCAGAAAATCATCGATCCAGCCGATCGGAAATAAAATCGGCGGTATCAGATCGATGGGCAGAAACAGGTAGATGATGCCGAAAATGATCAGCGCCTTCTTCCGTTTCGGCACCGTTTTATCAGCCATCATAAAACGGATGGCCTTGATTCTTCTAAGCAATACCCGTATTCCTAAAAACTGCATTTAAGCCTCCAGTATTTCTTCCATGGTATCCAGCAATTCCTCATAGCCTGTCTTTTTTAGCGCCGATACCGGGATCACGATATCTTCCGCTGACAGCTTCAGAGTCTGCCGGATCAGCTTCATCTGCTTTGGCAGCTGATTTCTGGAAATCTTATCCGCCTTGGTAGCGACCACGATGCCATCCAGTCCAAAATGACGCAGATACTGATACATCTCAACATCCTGTTTCGATGGTGCATGACGGATATCCACCAGCTGTATCACCTTGCGCAGGCTCTCCCTCTGTTCCAGATATCGCTCCATCATCTCGCCCCATCCCTCGGAAACCGACTTGGACACCTTAGCGTAGCCGTATCCCGGCAGATCGACGATACGAAACTCATCGTTGATCCGGTAGAAATTGATGGTCCTGGTCTTGCCCGGACTGCCGCTGACACGGGCCAGCTTTTTCCGGCCGGTCAGCAGATTCAGAAGGGACGATTTACCTACGTTGGATCTGCCTGCGAAGGCGATCTCCGGCGTTCCCTCCGGCGGGTACTGATTCGGTTTGACTGCTACCGTTTCCAGTTCTGATCTATTTATTTTCATGTTTCTTATCCTTTACAAGAACCTGCTTTAACGCATCCTTCACGTGCTTGATCAGCACGAATTCCATCTCATCGCGAACGGCTTCCGGAATATCCTGGATATCCGGCTCGTTATCCTTCGGCAGCAGCACCTTGCGGATGCCCGCTCTGTGAGCCGCCAGTACCTTTTCACGAATACCGCCTACCGGCAGCACCTTGCCGCGCAGCGTGATTTCTCCTGTCATGGCCACATCTTTACGTACCGGAATGCCCGTCAGTGTGGAGATGATGGCCGTGCACATGGTCACGCCCGCAGAAGGACCATCCTTCGGGATCGCTCCTTCCGGAATGTGGATGTGCAGGTCACATTTTTTATAAAACTCTTCGTCGATCTTCAGCTCGTGGGCTGCGGAACGGATATAGCTGATACCCGCCTTTGCAGACTCCTGCATCACGTCGCCCAGCTGACCTGTGAGAACCAGCTTGCCGTTGCCCGGTACAGCCACCGTCTCGATGAACAGGGTATCGCCGCCGACCACGGTCCAGGCCAGACCTGTGGTCACGCCGACTTCCGTCTCACCTTTGATGATGTCGAAGTGGAATTTCTTCTTGCCCAGCAGTTCCTGTACCTTCTTACCGGACATGTTTACCTTCTTGGTGTCGCCGCAGACATAGCTCTTGGCCACCTTTCTGCAAAGGTTTCCGATTTCTCGCTCCAGGTTACGCACGCCGGATTCTCTCGTATAGTAGTTGATGATCGTCCGGAGTCCCTGCTCGCTGAAGGAGATGTTGCTCTTAGTAAGACCGTTCTCCTTGATCTGCTTCGGCACAAGGTATTTCTCCGCGATGTTCAGCTTTTCTTCTTCCGTGTAGCCGCTGACCTCGATGACCTCCATACGATCCAGCAGAGGTCTCGGAATCGTGTCCGTCGAGTTTGCCGTCGTGATGAACATTACCTTGGACAAATCAAACGGCACTTCCAGATAATGGTCTGTGAAATCCTTGTTCTGCTCCGGATCCAGCACTTCCAGCAGCGCTGACGCTGGATCGCCCTTGTAGTCCGCACCGATTTTGTCCACCTCGTCAAAGAGGAATACCGGATTTTTCGTTCCGCATTCCTTGATGGCGTTCATGATCCGACCCGGGATAGCTCCAATGTAAGTTCTTCTGTGTCCGCGTATCTCCGCTTCATCCCGAACGCCGCCCAGGGACATGCGTACAAACTCGCGGTTGATGGAACGAGCCACGCTCCTTGCGATAGAAGTCTTGCCGACTCCCGGAGGCCCTACCAGACACAGGATCGGACCTTTGAGTCCTTCTGACAGCTGCACGACTGCCAGGTATTCCAGGACTCTCTCCTTTACCTTGTCCAGACCGTAGTGATCTTCATTGAGGATCTCTTCCGCTTTGTTGAGATCCAGGTTGTCTTCGCTTTCTTTATTCCACGGAAGTTCCAGAACCGTCTCGATATAGTTGCGGCTTACAGTCGCCTCTGCGGACGATGGCTGCATCTTAGAGAAACGGTTGATTTCCTTCTCGATCTTTTCTTTTGTTTTTTCTTCCAGTTCCAGAGCCTCAAGCTTGCTGCGGAATCCTTCGATCTCATCCTCAACGTCCTCTGCGACGCCCAGTTCCTCCTGGATAGCACGCATCTGTTCTCTCAGGTAGTATTCTCTCTGATTCTGGTTGATCTGAGATTTTACCTTAGAAGAAATGTCCTGCTCAATATTCAGGATCTCAATCTCCTTTCGGAGAAGGGAATTGAGTTTTTCCAGACGTTCTTTCGGATCCAGAGTCTCCAGGAGTTCCTGCTTGTCCTCCAGCTTGCATTCCAGATGGGATGCGATCATATCTGCCATCCGTCCCGGCTCATTGATAGATACTACCGTAGCGAATACTTCCGGAGCCAGGTTCTGGTTGATGCTGATATAGTCATCAAAGCTGGTCAGAACGGTGCGCATGAGGGCTTCCGCCTCTGCGTCATCTTCGTTCACCGCTTCGTCTTCGATCTTGCGCACTCTGCACCGGAAATACGGTACTTCAAACAAAACGTCTTCGATCCGTCCTCTGCAAATTCCTTCCACAAGTACGCGAATGGAATCTCCCGGCAGCTTCAGCATCTGCTTGATTTTACCGATGGTACCGATGTGATAAAAATCATCCGGCGTCGGCAGATCCGTTTCATCGTCCTTCTGAGATGCCAGGAAAATGTGCTGATTCATGATCATAGCCTTCTCCAGGGCGTTGATGGACTTCTCCCTGCCGATATCAAAGTGAAGGACCATGTTCGGGAATACGGAAAGACCTCTCAGCGGGATCATAGGCAGATCCACTACATCCGAATTTTCCACGGAAACCGCTTCCTCCGTCTCCTCTTCGTCTTCTAACGCTGCGTCTGCATCGACCTTTTCTTCTTCGGCCTCCGCTTCCGCATCCTGCTCCTCTTTCGTTTCATCTATTTCATCTGGATCGATCATCTTCTTTGTTTTCTCATCCATGTTGTTTGCCTCCTAATGTATATATATAATAAGGCGACTAAATAGCCGCCCTAATACTCTTTTTTACGCCGTTTCCGCTGTCTGTCCTTTCGCGTCTGCGAGTTTCGGTTCAGCTAATACCAGCTCGGGATCCTGTTCCGCTTCCACGGTTTCCCTTGTGATAATGCACTTTTTCACATCGTCTCTTGATGGTACTTCGTACATGATGTTGGTCATGATCTTCTCCATGATGCCGCGAAGCCCTCTGGCGCCCGTCTTGCGCTCCAGCGCTTTCTCTGCGATAGCTTCAATAGCATCCGGCTGGATTTCCAGCTCCACACGATCCATGTCAAACAGCTTCTTGTACTGTTTCACCAGCGCGTTTTTCGGTTCTGTAATGATACGAACCAGCGCATTCTTAGAAAGCTCTTCCAGCGTTACGAGAACCGGCAGTCTTCCGATGAATTCCGGAATCAGTCCGTACCGCAGCAGATCCTCCTGCTGCACGTGCTTCATGATCTCCGCCTGCTCCATCTTGTTGTTTTCCACATTGGAATTAAAGCCGATAGTCTTTTCTCCGATTCTTCTCTGCACTACTTTATCCAGACCATCAAATGCGCCTCCACAGATGAACAGCACATTGGTGGTATCAAACTGGATGAATTCCTGATGCGGATGCTTCCTGCCGCCCTGCGGCGGTACATTGGCAACTGTGCCTTCCAGGATCTTCAGCAGCGCCTGCTGCACGCCTTCCCCACTGACGTCACGGGTAATGGACGGGTTCTCCGACTTGCGAGCGATCTTGTCGATCTCATCCACATAGATGATACCGCGCTGCGCCTTCTCGATATCGTAATCTGCCGCCTGCAGCAGCTTCAAAAGAATATTCTCCACGTCTTCGCCTACGTAGCCGGCTTCCGTCAGCGCCGTCGCATCGGCAATAGCAAACGGTACATCCAGGATCTTAGCCAGCGTCTGCGCCAGCAGGGTCTTCCCGGAGCCTGTCGGTCCTACCATGACGATATTGCTCTTCTGCAGCTCCACCTCGTCATCCTCCGCAGGGAGATTGCCGCTGCGGATTCTCTTGTAATGATTGTATACCGCTACCGCGAGAGCTTTCTTCGCCTCATCCTGTCCGATAACGTATTCCGACAGGATCTCTGCGATCTCCTTCGGACGAGGAAGCTGATCCGTCGATTCTCCGACCGGCTGCCCTGTTACAGCACTCCGCTGCTCTTCCGAAGCGAGAATATCCTGACAAAGTGCAACGCACTCATTGCAGATATAAACCCCTGATCCGCTGATGAGTCGTTTCACCTGGCTCTGCGGCTTCCCACAAAAAGAACACCGCAGTTCATTATTTTCATCGTATTTGCTCATATCTCCACCCCCACTTTATCTGTCGCGAATCACCTGGTCGATAAGGCCGTACTGCACCGCCTCATCTGCAGACATGAAGTTGTCTCTATCCGTGTCGCGTGAAATGATCTGAAGAGGCTGCCCTGTATTGCTGCTGAGGATCTTGTTGAGCTTTTCCCTCGTTTTCAGGATCCACTCAGCGTGGATCTTGATATCTTCTGCCTGACCCTGCACGCCTCCCAGCGGCTGATGGATCATGATCTCCGCATTCGGCAGCGCATAGCGCTTGCCTTTCTGCCCCGATGAGAGCAGGAAGGCTCCCATGCTTGCCGCCATACCGATGCAGATAGTCGAAACCTGCGGTTTGATGTACTGCATCGTATCGTAGATCGCCATACCGGCGGTTACGGAACCGCCGGGGCTGTTGATATATAAGTTTATGTCCTTATCCGGATCCTCTGCTTCCAGAAATAACAGCTGCGCAACGATGGTGCTTGCCACATTCTCATCGATGGCCTCTCCTAAAAATATGATTCTATCCTTGAGTAGTCTCGAATAGATGTCATAGGAACGCTCTCCTCTGGCAGTCTGTTCGATGACATAAGGAACTAATGCCATAATCCGGACCTCCTTCTATCGTTTCATTTATTTCTTTACAGCATTGTCATAGATGAAATCGATGGCTTTCTTGAGTCTGATATCTCCTGCGATCATCTTGATGTTCTGTGCGCCGATCATTTCTTTTACCTTGTCGGCTTCCAGACCATACTGTTTTGCCATTCCTTCGATTTCCTGATCTACATCAGCATCTGTAGCTTCGAAGTTTTCCTGATCTGCTACAGCGTTGATGATCATTCTTGTCTTAACCTTCTTCAGCGCCTCTTCTCTCAGGTTGTCTCTGAAATCCTTCGGTTCTGTTCCCAGATACTTGAAGTAGCCTTCCAGATCCATGCCCTGACTTCTCAGCTGCTGATCGAATTCAGACATCATGTTGTCGATTTCGGATTCTACCATAACATCCGGCACATCGATATCATTTGCTTCGTATACTGCCTTCAGAGCATCATCCTTCATCTTGTTTTCGTCTTTGGCTTCTGCAGCCTTTTCCAGATTCTTTCTGGTATCTTCTCTCAGTTCATCCATCGTGTCGAATTCACTGATGTCCTTTACGAATTCATCGTTGATTTCAGGCAGTTCTTCTTCCTTGATTTCGTGAACCTTGCACTTGAATACAGCTTCCTTGCCAGCCAGATCTGCTGCGTGGTATTCTTCCGGGAACGTTACTTTAACGTCCTTGCTTTCGCCAGTGCTTACGCCAACCAGCTGTTCTTCAAATCCAGGGATGAATGTACCGGAGCCCAGTTTCAGCGGCTGTCTTTCTGCAGTACCGCCTTCGAACTGTTCGTCGCCGACCCATCCTTCGTAGTCGATCAGTACCATGTCTCCGTCCTGAGCCGGTCTGTCAACTGTTACCATTCTGGAGTTCTTTCTTGCCATGCTCTTGATTTCGTTTTCTACGTCTTCATCCGTTACTTCGGATTTTACCGCTTCGATCTCAACGCCCTTGTAGTCCTTAACTTCTACTTCCGGATAGCATGCTACCTCGATAGTGATAGTGAAGCCTTCACCCTTCTTCAGTTCACTGAAGTCAGCTCTAGGATTGTCGATCACGTCCAGATCCAGCTGATCCAGTGCCAGCGGATAGTGGAGAGAGAACAGCTTGTTGACAGCGTCTTCAAAGAAAATGCCTTCGCCGTACTTCTTTTCGATGATGCTTCTCGGAGCTTTGCCCTTTCTGAAACCGTCGATCACAAATTTATCCTTCTGGCTTTTATACACGTCGATGATTGCATTTTCAAATTCTTCTGCAGTAATTTCGATGGTAAATTTAGCCTCGTTGTTTTCTTTTGAAATTAATGTTGCTTTCATGAATATATATCCTCCTCGATTATAAACACATAGTGCATATTATTATACCTTTAATCCTTTGAAAAGTAAAGGAAAAACAGAAAATCAGCCAGATTCCTCCTTGACATATTTTTTATGTCCCCACATAATGGAATGGAATCAAAATCTTATTCTAATAGGAAGTATACCATATATGTCAAGTAATTTAATCAAAAACATCACAGAATTTGCCCTTTATCTCATAAAGGGCTACGTCTCCGAAGGAGATGTTGTCGTAGATGCTACCTGCGGAAACGGGTACGATACCCTCCGGCTGGCCCAGCTTTCTCCTGCAAAGCTCTATGCCTTCGATATCCAGCAGGAAGCCGTAGACGCCACAAGAAAGCGGCTCTGCGACACAGGCTTTGCAGAAAAACTGGAGGACGGGTCCATAGAGCTGATCTGCGATTCCCACGAGCATCTGACGGATCATGTAAAGACCTTCATCCAGGCTGCCGTATTCAATCTGGGCTACCTGCCCGGCGCGGATAAAAGCCGCACCACGGCGGCAAGCTCCACCATGCGGGCCGTGCGAAGCTGTCTTTCCCGTCTGGAGCCGGACGGCCTGGTGTGCATCACCATGTACAGCGGACATCCCGCGGGACGCCAGGAAAAGGAACATCTTTTGGCCTTTGCAGAAAACCTGGACAAACGCCAGTGGCACTGCGCCTACATCAATCTGATCAATCAGCCGGCAGAGCCGCCTGAAATCCTTTTGATCACGCGTAAAAAGAGACCGGATTAAAATCCGGTCTCTTTTTTTCAATGCTATTATTTCCCCTGAGTCTCATGTTCCTGAGACTTTTTAATCTTGTCTATTACTTCATCCGCATCAATGCTGGATCCGCAGCTGCAGGTGCCGTTCTTAGGCGAACAGCTGCCTGCATCGGGACATCCAATGCATTTGATACCTTTTTTTCTCTGTTTTACGATGTATGTAATTGCTGCGGCGAGGATCGCCACAATAACTAATCCCCCAATAACGTTTATCACGCAGAAGCCCCCGTTCCTTTCGAATGTAATTCATACTCTTCGTCGAATTCCTGTCTGGATCTCTTAGCGATGAAGATCACGATAGCAACCATGCACAGGATTGCGATCAGACCAGGAACGAATCCGGTTCCGATACCAGCGCCTGTGATCAGAGAACCTACGTGGTATACCAGGAATGCTACAGTATAGCCCGTTCCCAGCTGCAGACCGATAGCGCCCCACAGCCACTTAGCGCTCTTCATTTCAGAGTTCATAGCACCGATTGCCGCGAAGCAAGGAGGTGTGTAGAGGTTGAACATCAGGTAAGCCAGTGCAGTTACAGTTGTCAGACCCATAGTCATAGCAACCTGGTTTGCACCGCCAGTCAGAGCCAGTTCGTCTGTATCGATGAAGTTAGTGATGCTGTATACAACTGCCAGCGTACCAACAACGTTTTCCTTTGCAATAAATCCAGTGATCGCTGCTGCAGCCAGCTGCCAAGCTCCGAATCCGAGCGGGATCAGCAGTACTGCGAACGGAGAAGCGATCGTTGCCAGGATGGAAGTATCCTCAGCACCTTCTGCAACAACCTGGAAGTGCCAGTTGAATGTCTGCATCAGCTGTACAACGCAGTTGCAGACCAGGATGATGGTAGCAGCCTTCTTGATGTAAGCCTTAGCACGTTCCAGCATGGAGAAGCAAGCTCTCTTCAGACTTGGAAGCTTGTAGTTAGGCAGCTCCATGATGAAGAAGGATTTTCTGTATTTGTAACCAGTGATCCACTTGATGAGCAGAGCGCCCAGGAAGATCAGCAGGATACCAACGAAGTACATTACAGGACCGACCCAGGATGAACCCGCGAAAAATGCGCCTGCAAACAGTGCGATAACAGGGATCTTAGCTCCGCAAGGCATGAATGTAGTCAGCATTGCAGTCGCTCTTCTTTCTCTTTCGTCACGGATCGTACGGCTTGCCATGATTCCCGGGATTCCGCATCCAGTACCGATGATGATCGGAATGATGGACTTACCGGAAAGACCAACACGCTTGAAGATCGGGTCCATAACGACGCTGACACGAGCCATATAACCACAGTCTTCCAGAAGTGCGATCAGGAAATACATTACCATTACCAACGGCAGGAAGCCAACTACGGCGCCAACACCGCCGACGATACCGTCTGCCAGGATTGCCTGCAGCAGTGGAGAACCGCCTTCCAGCAGTCCGGATACATATCCCTGGAATGTTTCGATCCAGCCTACGAGCCAGTCAGCGATCCATGGACCCAGCTTGGACTGGGAGATCCAGAATACCGCCCACATAACTACGGCGAAGATCACGATACCAACGAATTTGTTTGTGATAACAGCATCGATCTTATCCTGCGTATTTCTTTCATTCGTATGTACTTCACGCTGCTCTACTTCGCTTACGATCTTGTTTACGAATGCGAAACGCTTTCTGTCCTCTGCGTCAACGGCTTCTTTATCGTGCAGGTCGATTTCTGCCTGCAGGTAAGGAGCCTTCTGACCCTTGCCGTTTTCTGCAACAGCCGCCTTGACAACGTCCTGCAGACCCTTGTGGTCCGTGGAAACCGTCTTGATAACAGGGCAGCCCAGCTTCTCGGACAGCTTATCCACATCGATCTGTGTGTGCTGCTTTTCATTGATGTCGCTCTTGTTGAGCGCAACGACTACCGGAATTCCCAGTTCCAGAAGCTGTGTTGTGAAGAACAGGCTTCGGCTCAGGTTTGTAGCGTCTACGATATTGATGATCGCATCCGGATGTTCGTCTCTGACGTATCCGCTGGTGATACTTTCTTCCGGTGTGAATGGTGACATGGAATACGCACCAGGCAGGTCAACCGCCATGAGCTCTTCCGTCGTGTTGGCATAGTCCGCTTTGATCGGGCTTTCTTTTCTGCCAATCGTAACCCCGGCCCAGTTACCAACACGTTCGTTTTTACCCGTCAGTGCGTTGTACATGGTAGTCTTACCACTGTTCGGGTTGCCGGCAAAAGCAATTCTCATTTAGTGTTCCTCCTACTTTCATTTTTAAGATCTATAGTTATTTATTGCAAACTAAGTTATTAAGAGCTAACCCTACGCTCATAAAAAATAGTGACTTCGCCACTATTTTTTGCTGGTTAGATCTGAATCGCCTCCGCGATGTTGCTGTCAATGTTATATCTTCCATCTTTGATCGCTACCGTATAACCGGATTTTTTTCGCGAAATCACCGTGATAGCTTCGCCGCTGTAGCAGCCCAGACGGAACAGAAAAGCTTTCAGTTCTTCGTCATCCGTAACAATGTCCTTTACGATGCAGCTTTCCCCTACGTTAGCTTCTGTTAAATTCATAAATATCACCTGTTTCTCTAGAATCTCCAATGAAATACCTTATATTTGGGCACAGTAAGTTAGCAATTTCTAACCCACTTTGTTTATTCTAACCACATTCACTCCATTTGTCAACTTGTTTTCCCGGACTAACTACAAAAAATAAAATTTCTTCTTTTCTGACAATTTCAGGCATAAAAAATCCCGGTGTCAGAGATTGCTCTGTCCGGGATCCATGTTTCATGTTTCGGCGCTTTCTGTCCGGCGCCATACTGCCTGCCGCTCGCTTTTATTTTGCAGCGGCCGCTTCTTTCGCTTCGCGTTTTCCTTTTTTGATTAATTCGATTCCTCTTGCATATTTGCTGAGTTCCTGTACTTCCAGTCCATATTTCTCCTGAAGCTGTTCGCCCAGTTCCATAAGCTCCTCCGTTTCGCCGGAAAACAGTTCCAGCTCCACTTCAAAAATCGGTTCTTCTCCATAGTTTGTCAGGATCGTGCCCTTGTCCACTGACAGCTCGAAAATCCCCGTGCCCGTATCGATACGGAATCTTTTGCGATGGAATCTGGTCTCCAGAACGCATTCCACGTTCTCATCGCCCAGAACCTCCATCAGTTCGTCTCCCATTTCACTTTCGCTGAAGACCGATGGATCCGGTGTCCCGTCCACGACAGGTACACTGATCTCGATTCTCTTATGCAGCGCACCCTCATTGGTTCCGTTGCACTTCAGAGCAGCGACCCAGCGCTCCCCTTCCTTGCGGATCCGGTATGCAATCTGCTTCTTTGACAGGTCGCAGTGACAAGTATCGAAATACTTGGCGTCCAGGCAGACTTCCTCTCTGGAATCCTCTTCCTCCATGTCAGAAAAGATCTTGTCCTTCCAGATATCTGCCGCGACTGCATCTGTCGGTATCTTATACTTTAATTCTATCTCCATACGCTACCTTCTTTTCTCCGAGTCATCGAAGCGAAAAAAATTGTACCTTATGATAATATCATCGTTCAAACAATAAGGCAAGTAAAATTTACAGGTATTTTACAGGAGCATTTACACGCACATCATATCGATCACGCCGTCGATGAGCTGTCTGTCCTGATCATCGTATACATTGATACGGATCACGGTGACAGTTCTGCCCCGTTTTATGACACTGCCCTCGGCGTATATCGTGCCTTGCTTCGTGTTTCTTAAAAAGTTCATATGACTGCTCTGCGTCACATAAGATCTGCCATCCGTTCTCGCTGTAATTCCCGCCACACAATCCGCCATGGAATACATCAGTCCGCCGTGAACGAAACCGTAAAGGTTCCGCGACTCATCTCTGATCTCCACCTTGACGATGCAATGATCCGGCTCTACCTTTTCCATCCGGATGTAATTATGAGACATATAACGATTGTTCTTTTCGTATTCATCAAAATTATACAGATCCACCTTTACATCATAGCTCATCAAATACCTCCGCCATCTTTATTTTTCTACTGAAACCACGTGATAGCCGGCCTTTTCCACCGCATTGCGCAGAGTCTCTTCCTCCACCGGACGATCGTAGGAAACCGTTGCCGTTTTCTTGTGCAGGTTCACCTTGGCAGAAGCCCCGTCGACGTTGTTGAGCGCTTCAGCTACCCGGCTCACGCAGTGCTCGCAGGTCATGCCCTCGATGTGGAGCGTTGTCTGTCCTACTACTGGATTGTCCAGATGCTTTGCCTTTACTTTCTTCGGCTTGCTTCCGCCTCCGCCGCAGCAGTCGCCTTCCCCTTTCATGTGCTTGATCGATCCCTTCAGTGCGAATGCCAGAATCACTACGATTACAATGACTGCAATTACCGTTGTCATCTATATCCCTTCTTTCCTTTTTTATTTTCTGCAAGATGCAAAAGCAGAGGCTCCGGACTCTCACATAAAAGAATCTGCGCCTCTGCCAGTTAGCATACCCTAACGTTTTTCATTCGTCAAGGGATTTTCTTCATTTTTTCTGCAAAGATCTATGCCAGCGTCGCTACCATGATGGCTTTGATGGAGTGCATCCTGTTCTCCGCTTCATCGAACACTTTGGAATGTCTGCTGCGGAACACTTCATCGGTCACTTCACGGATGTCGTAGCCCAGCTCCATCTGGGTTTTCGCCATCTCCGTCTCGAAATCGTGGAATGCCGGCAGGCAGTGAAGAAAGATCACGTCCGGATTCTCCGTCTTTGCCAGCAGATCCATAGTAACTTTATACGGCGTCAGCAGCTTGACCCGTTCCGGTATCTCTGCTTCTTCTCCCATGGAAGCCCATACGTCGGTGTAGATCACATCAACGCCTTTCAGCGCATCCGGTGTAGAAGCCACTTCGATGACAGCTCCCGTCTCTGCCGCCACTTCATTGGCCCGCTTCAACACGTCCTGATCGATTTCCTTTGCCAGTTCTTCCGGTCCGTATGCCACGAAGTGCATGCCCATCTTGGCGCAGCCGTACATCCACGCATAGCTCATATTGTTTCTGATATCACCGCAGAAGGCAACTTTTACCTTGGACAGCGGCTTTGCAATGTGCTCTTCGATGGTCAGGAAGTCCGCCAGTATCTGCGTCGGATGATCGATATCCGTCAGGCCGTTCCAAACCGGCACGCCAGAGTACTTTGCCAGATCCTCAACGACCTTCTGCTCGTAGCCCCGGTATTCGATGCCGTCAAAGAATCTCCCCAGAACCTTTGCAGAATCCTCTATGCTTTCCTTCTTGCCCACCTGGGAGCTCTTGGAATCCAGATACGTTACATGGGCGCCTTCATCGTGACCAGCCACCTCGAAAGAGCATCTCGTCCGCGTGGACGTCTTGTCGAACAAAAGAACGATATTCTTGCCTTTCAGCATCTCGCCCTGGATTCCGCTTCTCTTCTTAGCCTTCAGATCATGCGCCAGATCCAGCATATAACGGATCTCTTCCGTTGTGAAATCCATCAGCGTCAAAAAGCTTCTACCTTTTAAATTTACTGCCATTATGTATTTCTCCTTTTCGTTTTACAGAGTTTTGTTTTATATCTTCTCACTTCCCGGGTTTCTGCCCGTGGAACTGATAATAACACACTTCCAGTCTGCCGTTGTAAAGCTTTCGCCTTCTGTCCGCCTTACGCTGCAAAATCTTTTCCTCGGCTTCCTTATCGGTCGTTACGAGGAACAGGGACCAGTCGGGATTCGCCTTGAGGAACTTCCCCAGACCGCCGTAGATTTTCCGGATCTCCTTTTCCTCTCCGATCCGTTCGCCGTAAGGAGGGTTTGTGATCAGGATGCCGTTCTGTCCTTCCGCATGAAGCTTTGCAGCATCGGCTCGCTCAAACCGGAGGCAGTCCTCGACGCCGGCTTCCTCTGCATTGTGCTTTGCCGCGGAAACGGCCTTAGGATCGATGTCCATACCCGTGATATCCAGCTCCTGATCGTATCGTATGGCCTGAAACGCCGCCCGTTTTTCTTCTTTCCAGAGGTTCTTGTCGATAAACTCCCAGCCCTCACAGGCAAAGGATCTATTAAGCCCCGGTGCGATATTACGCCCGATGAGAGCCGCCTCGATGGGGATGGTCCCCGAACCACAGCACGGATCCACCAGGATGCGCCCCTCTCTCCAGAAAGACAGCTGCACCATGGCCGCCGCCAGAGTTTCCTTGATGGGCGCTGCCACGTCCTTCACGCGATAGCCTCTCTTGTGAAGACCCGCCCCGCTGGTATCCACCGTCAGGGTCACCCGGTCCTTCAAAAGGGTTGCCTTCACCGTATATTCTGCGCCGGTTTCCGGAAATTCGCTGATGCCGTAAGCCTCGCTGAGCCTGTCCACGATGGCCTTCTTGACGATCTTCTGACAGGCCGGCACGCTATGGAGTATGGATTTGACTGAAGTCCCTGTAACGGTAAATTTCCCGTCCGGCGGGATCAGGGTTTCCCATTCCAGCGCTTTCGTCCGCTGAAACAGCTCTTCGAAAGTGTCCGCCTCAAATTCCGCCATCCGCAGCAGCACCCGGTCTGCGCTCCGCAGCCACAGGTTGGAACGAACGATAGCCCTCTCGTCACCGAGATAGGTCACCTTGCCGTCCTCCGTCTTGAGGATCTTGTATCCCAGATCCTGTATTTCTCGTTTTACCACAGCTTCCAGTCCAAAAGTCGCCGTTGCGATCAGTTCCAGCTTCATATATATGTTTCCCTTCTGTTCAGGCTGTTTTTTCGCAGCATGTCAATATATTTGAGGGATTCCCCCGTGCCTTTGACCACGCAGAAATCCGCTTCCGGTGCGATCCGTGTCCGGATCCCCGTCTTTCTCTGGATCCGTCGATCCAGTCCCCGCAAGTATGCGCCTCCACCGGTGATGATGATCCCCGTCTCGCCCACGTCGGCCGCCAGCTCCGGCGGCGTCCGCTCCAGAACGCTGTGAACCGCCTCGCATATGGTATCCACAGGTTCCTCCAGTGCTTCCTGGATCTCCTTCGACGTCACTTCTACGTTCCGCGGCAGTCCGCTCACCAGGTCTCTCCCCTTGCAAAGAGTCTTCCGCAGGGTTTCGCCGTAGAACGCTGCACCGATTTCTTTCTTTAACTGTTCCGCAGTCCGCTCTCCGATGAAGAGCCGATACTTCTTGCGGATATATTTTACGATACACTCGTCAAAGGTATCCCCCGCCACCTTAACGGACGTACTTGTCACGATACCTCCCATGGAGATGACGGCAATATCTGTCGTTCCTCCGCCGATGTCGATGATCATAACGCCTTCCGGTCCGGTGATGTCAACACCCGCTCCGATAGCTGCTGCCACCGGTTCCTCGATGAGATACACCGATCTGCCGCCCGCCTGCAGCGCCGCTTCCTTGACAGCCCGCTTTTCCACTTCCGTCACGCCGCTGGGCACGCATACGATCAGCCGCGGTTTAAAGATCCGGCTGCCGCCGCAGGTTTTACGGATAAAATACTGCAGCATCTTTTCCGTAATGTCATAGTCGGAGATCACGCCCTCTCTCAGAGGACGGATCGCCGCGATGTTGCCCGGCGTTCTGCCGATCATCCGCTTGGCCTCGCTTCCTACCGCCAGGATCTCGTTGGTGTCCCGATTGACGGCCACCACCGACGGCTCCTGCAGCACGATGCCCTTGCCATCCACATAGATCAATACGTTGGCTGTCCCCAGATCGATCCCTACTTCTTCTGAAAATCCCATATCCTTTTCTGCGAATTGCTCCGCAGACTCCTTTCATTGTATCAGTTCTCTATTAGTTTTACCACCAATAAAAAATTTACACGGAAACTTCAAAGGCGGCATATTCCCAAAATCTCTCACATATATTGTGTTAACTGCTGCAGTTAATACATGATGAGGTGGTGAACTGTCATATTATGAAGGATTACATAGAGGAGAGAGTGCTTGAGCTCGCTCGCTATATTGCGGAAACCGGCGCAACGGTGCGAAGTGCTGCCGCCAGGTTTCGCGTGTCAAAGTCAACCGTCCACAAAGATATTACGGAACGGCTGCAGGAGATCAACCCGGGGCTTGCTGCCGAAGTCAAGGAAGTCCTGGAGAAAAACAAAGCCCAGCGCCATATCCGCGGCGGTCTCGCTACCCGTGAAAAGTATCTTCATCAGAAGCCAGGCAGCCATAACCATTAAACGACAAGAACCCGGAAGAAACTGCGCGCGCTGTTTCTTTCAGGTTCTATTTTCCTGTGTTCCTATCCTCTTCGCCCTGCCAGCAGGTTATCCAGCACGAACAGCAGATAGCTGATGCCCAGGAAAACCAGCAGCGTCAGGACCATATGCACTCCCAGCAGATTAAAGTACGGGATCTGCGCCAGAGACGGTCCGAACCGGTTGACCACAAAGACTGCGATATTGAACAAAATCGGCAAAATCGCCCACAGAACCGGACTGTATGCCGAAAACTCTCCTTTTCTGCAAAACAGCAGATAGTCGAGAAACGCCATCAGCGGTGCGATGAAATACAGCAAATAGGACGCCAGGGACAAGCCCTCGTGGAGTCCGTTCCCCGTTCCAAAGTTGAGGTAATAGTACACGAGGAAGGTGACGATCATGTAGATAGTCACTGCACCTCGCAGGAATCCTCGCTCCCAGGATGGTCTGGCAATGATCAGATAGGCGAAATACACCAGCGCCAGCGCATTGGCCAGCAGGGCGAAATCCCCCAGCACCACCGCCAGGCTGAACCCGGAGGCAAACAGCTTCATCACAAGCCCCGCTCCGCACACGATGAGGAACAGGACGCGAAATATAACACCGATGGTATCGTTTTTGATATACATGAAGTAAATTCTCCTTTATTTCTGTTTCAGAGCCGCCGCAATGAACTCCCGGAACAACGGATGAGCCTTGTTCGGTCTGCTCTTAAATTCCGGATGGTACTGGACGCCCACGTAATACGGATGCTGCGGCAGTTCCACCGCTTCTACCAGTCTGCCGTCCGGCGACGTACCGGCGATCTTCATACCGGCTTCTTCCATCTGCTCCCGGTATTCGTTGTTGAACTCATACCGATGTCTGTGACGCTCCGAAATAGACGTCGTCCCGTAAGCCTTTTCCATAATAGTTCCTTCTGCGATCGTACATGGATAAGCTCCCAGTCTCATAGTGCCGCCCTTCGGAATATCTCCGTACTGATCCGGCATGAAGTCGATGACCTTGTGCGGGCAGTTTTCTGCAAACTCCCCGGAATCGGCGTCTGCGATCCCCAGAACGTTTCTCGCAAATTCGATGACCGCGATCTGCATGCCCAGACAAATGCCGAAGTACGGAATGTTGTGGGTCCGCGCATACTTGGCCGCAGCGATCTTGCCCTCGATACCCCGGTCGCCGAAACCGCCCGGTACCAGAACGCCTGAAACATCCGACAGGATCTCGTCCGCCGTCTCATCGGTCACATCTTCCGCCTCGATCCACTTGATATCCACCTTGCAGCTGTTCTCATAGCCGCCGTGGCGCAATGCTTCCGCCACCGACAAATAAGCGTCATGGAGCTTGATGTACTTGCCGACAACGGCGATCTTGACGCATTCCTTCCGTGCCTTGATCCGTTCCACCATCTGCTCCCATTCCGTCATCTCGCACGGACCTGCATTGATGCCCAGCTCTCTGCAGACGATCCACGAAAGCCTGGATTTTTCCAGCATCAGCGGTGCTTCGTAGAGGATCGGCAGCGTCTGGTTTTCGATGACGCAGTCTTCTTTTACATTGCAGAACAGGGAGATCTTCTCCGAAATGCTCTTATCAATTGGCTCGTCGGAACGCATCACGATAATGTCCGGCGAGATTCCCATGGCCTGCAACTCCTTGACGGAATGCTGGGTCGGCTTGGACTTGTGCTCCCCGGAGCTCTTAAGATACGGCACCAGGGTCACGTGGATAAACAGGCAGTTTTCCTTTCCCTGTTCCAGGGACACCTGACGGATAGCCTCCAGAAACGGCTGACTTTCAATGTCTCCCACCGTTCCGCCGATCTCCGTGATGATCACGTCCGCGTTGCCCGTCTCGCCTACGCGGTATATAAATTCCTTGATTTCATTGGTAATATGCGGGATGATCTGCACCGTGCTCCCCAGATACTCGCCCTTTCGCTCCTTGTTGAGCACGTTCCAGTAGACTTTTCCCGTCGTCAGGTTGGAGTATTTGTTGAGATCTTCGTCGATGAACCGCTCGTAGTGGCCCAGATCCAGGTCCGTCTCCGCACCGTCCTCCGTCACGTACACTTCCCCGTGCTGGTACGGACTCATAGTTCCCGGATCCACATTGATATACGGATCCAGCTTCTGAGCAGCCACCCGCAGGCCTCTCGCCTTTAACAGTCTCCCCAGCGATGCTGCCGTGATGCCCTTGCCGAGCCCCGATACAACTCCGCCTGTTACAAAGATAAATTTTTTCATACTCCTCCCCGCCTTTCTCTTACTAAAATTCCGTGCGTTTCTTCTTCTGATTCTTCTTCAAAAATAAAAAAAGATAAGGTTTCCGGCATTTCGGTGAGAGGGGTAAGCGAGACCCCAGCCAACTGCCGTCTTCCTTATTCTTCTTATGTTTTGTGCACAAATTTTACTCTCATATTATACACGAAACCACAAAGGTTAGCAAGAATTTTTTGGTCATTTCACAAAAACGGCGAATCGATTGCCGAACACGTCGTATCCGGCGATATGGATGTTGATTGTTTCCTTCAAGGCTTTCGGGGTTTTCAGGATTTCCAGTATTTCTACCGACCGTTCCCCGCTGGCGAAGACTTTCGCTGCGCGGTGCACCTTTCCATCCCATGCAAAGTCCACGCTCCACATGGCAATGAGGCTCAGGCTGTCTTCCCGGATAAAACGCTCCACTTCCTCCGGCGCGCTGCAGCGGAGCACATTTTCCGGAGGCTCATACTCCATCAGCTCCAGCTGCCCGTCTGCGACCTTTGCAGACAGCTTAGCCTCCGGCCTATCCTTTGCAGACCATACGGAAAACCCTGTCGTACACCGATCAGCCAGCTTTCCTTCTTCTTTAGAGGCTCCCCTGCTCGTCAAACCCTTCTCCTGCAAAGCCGCCATCCGGGTGACTTCCGCAGCCGTGGCCAGAGGACTCTCGTCGCACAGGATCCACCGTCTGCCCAGCTGCTCGCACACCGCTCCGAAGCTTCCCGACCCCGCAAAGAAATCGGCACACAGATCTCCTTCATCGCTGCAGGCTTCCACGATCCGCTCCAGCAGCTTTTCCGGCTTCTGGGTGGCGTATCCGGTCCGTTCTGCGGAAGTCCGCCCCACCATATTGATGTTCCAGACGTCCTTCATATTGACCATGGTGTACCAGCCCTTTTCATCCTGAAACTCCTCTACCCCCTGGAAGCGGTAGGGTTTCAGATCGCGATTGTAGGACTTCTCTTTTAAAGTATGAAACTTGTAACGGTTTGTTTTGCCGTACAGCAGCAGGGTGTCGTGCTTTTTTGCAAAGCTTTTTCTGCCTGTGCCGCCGGATTTATAGGTCCAGATGATTTCGTTGATGAAATTCTCCCGTCCGAAGATCTGATCCAGCAGGATCTTCACATAGTGAGCCACGTGCCAGTCCAGATGCACCAGAATACATCCGGTATCCGCCAGAAGCTCCCGCATCTGAAAGAATCTGGCTGTCAGCATTTCCAGATAAGACGCCAGATCCGCCGCGCGAAAGTCGTCGTAGGCATCCACTTTGATGAGAGAGGACTTTCCCAAAACAGGCGACTGCAGCGTCAGGGAGGCCTGGTACTTGCTTCTGGAAAAAAACGGCGGATCCACGTAAATAAGCTGGAGGGCGTTCTCCAGCTTATGATGTCTGCATATATGTTCCATGTAATCCAGGTTGTTTCCCAGAGCGATCCGGCTGTCGTTCTGCGACTGCAGCTGTGCATCACCGTAGATTTCCTGCATTTCAAAAGGATCCTGCAGCGGCGCTTCCTTGCGTCGCTGGTACTCCGCCTTTCCCTGTTGAAATGCTTTTATCATATCTTCGAAATCGCTCATAAAACTCCCTTATCCGTTTCCCTGTTTAAATTTTCGTTGCATAGGACAGCTTGATCCAGTATCCATTGCTTTTCAGCTGTCCCCATTCGCCATTGGTGGCTTTGATGGTGTAAGTTCCCGGTTTCAGATATCCCTTCTTCGAGTACAGGATCCCCGGGCCGGATCGCATATTCAGATCGCTGGCCTTCACCTTAACATTGTATTCCGTATTGACCGGAACCGTATAGCTCAGCTTGATCCATGCGCCTGTCGTGCTCACCTGACCCCAGCCGTCCTTCGTATCGACGATGTCAAAAAGAGCACCTTTGACCGCCTTGCCTCTGCTGCTGTAGTTGGTTCCAGGACCCGTTCTCAGGTTGAGAGAAGTAGCCGTTACCTTTACCTTATAGATGGACGCCGCCCCGGTATTCCCGTTGTTCGGATTGGAAGCAGTGGTTTTCGGAGCGTATTTCAGGGCTACCCAGTAGCCGTTGCTGGAAAGTTTCCCCCAGCCGTTGCTTTCTTTTATAACGGTATATGTACCAGGTTTCACATATCCCTTAGATGCGTAGCTGGTGGCAGGGCCCGTCCGCATGTTCAGGTTGGAAACGCTGATCTTCACAGTGTAATTCACAGAAGTTCCCGCATCGACTACGCTTGGCGTGCCGGTGCTCACCTTGGTGGTATATTTCAGCATGATCCAGTTACCGTTGCTGGAAAGCTTGCCCCAGCCGTTGCTTTCCTGACTGATGGCGTAGGTACCCGGCTTGATGTGACCGCAGGTTTTGTAGCTGGTTCCAGGGCCTGTCCGCATATTCAGGTCACTGGCGCTGACCTTTACGCTGTAGTTGACGTTGGTGATTTTATTAGATGTGGATTCGTTGACATAGATATAACCCTTCGGGTTGCTCTTCCACGGTTTTCCATAGTGAAACTTCAAAGCAGATGCGGAAGTCGGCTTAGAGCTGCTGAGAGTCCATCCGGATTCCGACACGTAAGGCTGCCCGTTGACCACCTTCTCCACGACGGCAACATGGGTATCGTAGCAGGCGATAGCGCCTACCTTCGGCGTGCTGCCGTAAGGATAGCATTTGTACTGCTTGTTGACGCCCCACCATTTGGAAGCACTCCAGCGGAAATTGCTGTTGATCCACTTGCCGTTCATTTCACTGGCTCTGGCATAGGCATACCAGGTACAGTTTCCTGTAACATATTTTCCATAGGAACTGGAGATCTTCTGTGTCGGCGCCAGATTGCATTTATAAAAAATATTATTATTGGTATAATAATACGTTTTTCCCTCGGCTGAGCTGTAGGACGGCATCGAGGTCCGCACGCTGACAGCACCATAGGAATCTTCCGTTGCAGCTGGAATATACAGTGCGATCGCCATTACGAATAAGAGAATCCATGTTACAGTTTTTTCATTTCACGCTCCTTTGTGTGTCATTTACGTTTTTAGTCATTTCTATATTGTATCACTCCTGTACGACCAATTCCAACCGCATTTTGCAAAAAAGACAAAAAAACGATGCTGACAGTTTTCTGCCAGCATCGTAATGTTGTTTCAATCAATATATTGTGGTCTTGCGTCCGCTATGCCAGAAACTGCTCTACAGCCTTCTTGACATCGTTGCCGTCCGCAACGCCTTTGACCTTTGGCATCACAGCTCCCATCAGCTTCCCCATGGAGCTTTTGCCGTCGCCCTGTTCAATGCCCATATCGGCTGCTGTCTTTCCTACGAGATCCATGATCTCTTCTGCAGTCAGCTGTTTCGGCATGTAATCCATCAGGACGTTAATTTCTGCATTATAGGCGTCGATCAGATCCGTTCTGCCGGCCGATTCAAAATCAGCGAGGGCATCTTTTCTCATTTTGACCTGTTTGGCTAAAATGGATGCGATTCCAGCATCATCGATTTCCTCTCGATTATCCACTTCATACTGCTTGATTGCAGCCCGAACAAAGCTGATGGTCTCTTTGCGAACCTTCTCCTTGTTCTTCATTGCCTCTTTAAAGTCAGCATTTAATCTTTCTTTTAAGGTCATTACTCACAACACCTCTGATCTATACAAACTAGTATTTCTTAGCCTTTTTTCTTGCAGCTTCAGACTTTTTCTTTCTCTTTACGCTAGGTTTCTCGTAATGTTCTCTCTTTCTCAGTTCGGACATAACGCCATCTCTAGCGCAAGATCTCTTAAATCTCTTTAATGCGCTTTCTAAGCTTTCATTTTCTCTAACAATTACCTGTGCCATTTCCCATTTCACCTCCTGACTTTACAGAAATCTCGTAACCTAAGAACGGCTTGCCTATAACGTTGCTATTATACTATTTTATGGCATTTTATGCAACAATTTTTTTCGCCGATCAGCCTGGAGGCCACGTCATTTTTCTTTTTCCCAGAAGATGGAAGTGCAGATGCTTTACGGTCTGCAGGCCGTCTTCGCCGCAGTTATTGACGAGACGGTATCCGTTTTCCAGACCCAGATCCGCTGCAATTTCCTTTACCTTGCCCAGGATATAGCCCAGAAGTTCCTCATCTTCCGCCGTCGTATCATCCAGAGAAGCAATGTGTTTCTTCGGGATGATCAGCACATGAACCGGAGCCTGTGGATCCAGATCATGGAAGCATACGATCTTGTCATCCTCGTACACCTTATTGGAAGGGATCTCTCCTTCGGCTATTTTACAAAAAATACAATCGCTCATTTTTTCACATCCTTTGCTCTCGATCGTTGAATTTTCTGTTTTTACTCCTCTCATATTATACATGGTCTTTTCGTCGAAAGCAAATGAATGTGAGAAAAAATAACGCAACCGCCAGCAGAAGCACGCCTTTCCTGCTCCGCAAAAACAGCGCTCCATATCCGGCATAAGGGATCGTCCCAATGGCCCTGCCCCGGATCTGTTCTTCTGCTACAGGGGCTGGATCCGGCGTGTCGTTGCTGTCGCCTTTTGTGATAAAAGTCTGTCCGTCCGATGCCCCGCTGCTGATACGATGCACCACCAGATGATCCTGCAGTTCATAAGCGACGATCCTGCCAGGCACACCTCTTCGGTCAGTCCCGCTGATCAAACAGATGCTCCCCGTAGGGATCACAGGCTCCATGGAACCGGACAGAATCACCACCGGGCGAAGTTCCAGAAGAAAGGCAAACCCGATCACCGCTAGCAGAGCCAGTGCAGCGACGCTCTGCAGAAGCGCTTTTCCTTTATTTTGCTCCTTCATTCCGATACCCTTTTCGCAGAGCCTTTCCTGCCACTGCGATCGACACACAACCCACTGCAAAGAAGATCCACCAGATCCCGGATTCTCCTGTAGCCGGGGTATCCCAAGGCTTTTCCTCCTGCTTCACCGCAAAGCTCCAGCGAATATCATCGCTGTTTTGCTGTAAAGGATTGTCCGCCGTTTCCGGGAACGACAGCGTCACATGGACCGCCCTGCTCTCCCCAGGCTCCAGCGTTGCCAGCGTTCTGTAATCCCGCAGCTCTGCTCCAGTCAACACCCCATCATAAGACTGGTCGCCTCCGCTGATTTGCAGCTGCATCTGATCGAGAAATGCACTTTTCTCCCATTCTGCTTTCATTAAAATCTGGATCCTGTGCGTTTCCTGATTAGAAAGCTGCAGCGTTTCCGTGCGGCTGTCTCCCGGCAGAAAAGAAACATGAGAAAAGAATCCCTCCTCGCCCAGCAGGAGTCCCTGCGTCTCATCAGCCGTTATCCTGCAGGCATTTCCCTGCGTTTCCTGCAGTTCTGGATCCGCAGGCTCCACCACTTCGATCCGGTTATCCTCCTGAAAACGGGACGCCGTCACAACTACTTCGCCCCACGGATGTTCTGACGAAAAATCCGGGTGAAAATTCTTGTCCTGCACAGCGTCGGCATCTACTTGTACCTGCAACGTCTTATCCTGATAAAAGTCCCACCGATCCGGCAAACGAAATGCCTGGCATACATCGATGGCCTCGCCATAGGAAACCGGCTTCTCATAATACAGATATTCGCCTTTCTGCAGCCAGCCTTCTCCCACGCCATCCAGCTCTTCCTGCAAAGGAAACACCTGAGATCCGGCCTTCCCCAAAAGGCGCACTCGCAGATAGCACTTTGTCCCGCGGTTAGTAATGCGCGGCACATAGGACACAGGCTGTCGGCAGTCCACACGCAGCCTCGGATCCATCTTTACCTTCTGACCATCTTCCACACAGAAGGCCTCAACGCCGATCTTCACTCCGCCCGTCTCCAGCCTGCTCCAGATTTCGCCGCCGGTTCGCACCGCTCCGTAGCAGAGTGCTCCTGCCAGTGCCAGAAATAGTATCAAAAGCGGCAGGAATCTCTTTCCTCTGACTTTCATCGCTCTGTAGTTCTTCACTGCGCCGCCTCCTTTTTCAGTGCATTTACGATAAGATCCGTATGGGAGCACCGGCTCCAGTCGGCCTTTTCATTGGTAAAGTTCACCTTTGCATAAGACGCATCGTATCCCGTATCTCCCGGATGCAGCTGACTGAGCCTTAGAAAAATCTTTGCAGAATCCGTACCGGTATCAACCTGCTGCCAGCCGAAATCTCCGACGTAGCCGCTGATTGCAGCCACCGATCGAAATCTCAAAGAGTCCAGTTCTTCCACCAGATACTCATCCTCCGGCAGCCGGATAGCCAGACAGGACGCCCGAAGTACATCGCCGTCTACCCGAAACGTATTGCCATCCCCATCACGATAGACTCCGTCCGCCGCAGCCTTTGCATTCTCAACCGAATCCGCCCGAAACGCGACCGACTTATACCAGGTCTTGCCCGAGGATGCTCCCGTGATCCGAAACAGGAAGCACGGTGCTCCGTGGGCTTCCGTCAGCTGATCCTCGTCTAGTAAAATGGACTTTTCGATCACAAGACGAGGTGCCGGCACATAGCGCCAAGTACCTGTAAACTGCACGTCGCCCTGATCAATTTTCTGCGTTTCTGCGTCCCACTGCAGCACCCAGGAGCCCTTTTCCTCTCCATTTTCGTCCAGGACTTTATGGACCGTCCCGTCTGCCGGCGCTTCCTTCCGCTTCACCGTATCTTCCTGATAATAATGCGCCTCATCGCTGATCTTATATGCTCCCGACTCGGTACTGATTTCCTTTGGCAGCTTGCGTTCCTCCGTCCCGCTGACGTACCGATACTTTGCATGATACGGGATCGCCAGGGTGTCCTGAACCTCGTTGGACGTCAGCTCGACTTCCTTGTCGATGGTGGTCGTTGCTGAATTTTTCACCGTTCTCATGGGAACATCCAGCGGATCCACCGTGGTTTTGATTTTCAGAGACAAGGTCTGTCCTGAATAATTGTCGATATTGGAGAGCCACGATGCTCCCATGGAGAAGCTGACCGTCCGGTTCCCCTCATCGTAGGTGAGACTTCCCTGTGAAGTGATATCCTTTCCACTGCCGTCATAGACCGCCGCCGATTCATAGGTCACACCCTCCGGCAGTCTATCCGTCATCACAAAGGATGAGTAGGTCGTCATGGTATCCACGTAGAACTTCCCGATTTTCTGCGTGATCGTGTAATTGATCTCATCCCCCGCCTCATTGCGTTCCCCGCCGTCCGATGCTTTGACCGGATTGCTCATGAGAACATATGCGCTGTAGGGAATGAACTGAGTCGCACAGTTTCCCTCCGTAAACACACCCCGGAATGTGCCGCCTGTCGTCGGTGCATAAAATCCACCTTTTAAGAGCGAATCATCACCGCCCACATCGGTTGCCTTTGGAGTCGTCGCCTTATTGCCGCTGAAACTCAAAAAACACGTACTGTATTTATAGAAGATACCAGAAAATCCACTCTTAGCTTCCCATGCTTCCTTGAAGTAATTAGCCCCTGCATCGATGTCCGACAAACACTGGAAAAACGGCAGATTCACTACTTTCCCCGTATCGTGCCAGTACATGGTCGTCGTGATGTCGATGGTCTTGGGAGCACGATATCCTGCACCGATCCCTGCGATAGTCGAGGACATCCACAGGGACTCATCTGCAAGATAGCACACGGCGAAGTAATTGTCGCTCCGTTCCCCAGAGGCGTTCCGCTTTCCCACCGTGATAGAATTAAAGTGGACTTTCGCATCGATCTGGCGACCGTTGATTTTCCCCACATTGGTAAAATTTAGATCCAGAAAGTTGGTGTAGGTAAAGGATCCTGTCTTGGTCTTGATGGGCACACACAGCATGTCGTAGTTATATTTTCCCTTGATCATCTTGCCGGACACGCCGCTCCATGTGGCCGTGTAGTTGTGGTACCCCAGATACAGCTTGTTGCTGTAGTTCACCTTCAGGCTTGTGCTGGGGATCGTCTTCAAGGTCGCCCCGTAGCAGACCGCCGTGCTCCCGAAAAACACAGTTGCCAGCAGCAGTGCTCCCAGCAGGATCCGCCACCCAAAATTTCGCGACGACCTTTTTACGGATTCGCCCATTTCACCGTTCCTCCCTTCTGTCCATCCGACTGGATTGTCTCACTGAAACAGATCATGCGAAAATCATCGACGTCCTCCTTGGCCGTTATGGTAGTAAACAGAGGCTCGCTGGTCTGACCCGGCAGGAGCACGTGCTGATAATAATAGAATCCATCCTCCTGCTTCTCGCTCCAGTCCTTTTCATTGAAGTCCAGCTGTATCTTCTCCCTACATTCGGGATCTTCCACTTCTGCAAAGACCCTGACAAGGCACGGGATGTTCCCGGTGTTTTCTACCGTCACACGCTTCTCATAGCTGCCATCCTTCTCAAATGACTCGTAGGCTCCAAAATTTTCTTCGATCCGGCTGATGTTTTCCCCTACCGTAAACCGGTTGTGGAGCGTATCCGAAGCCAGCAGAAACGCTGCAGCGACCGGGAGCACCACCGTGCAGCAAAGTAAAATAGCCGCTGCACGCCAGGAATATCTTCCGGGAAACCGCGCCAGCCGCCTGCCACGCGGTTTCCCTCCTCCATTGAAATTCCTCTCCATCATATCCCCCGTTTCTCACGCCCGGATCAGCTGTTCTGAGTTCGGATCAGTTTAAGTACATCCGCTGGTACGCCGCTGCTGACGCCCAGATCCTCCGTCTGGATGGCCAGCACGTCTACATCTATCGTAAGTTTCGTATCGCGATCCATCTGGCCCTCCACCAGGTTGAGAAAGGTCACGCTGTCAAAAAGCGCCCCTGTATTTCCCTGTGGAGACAGCTTCTTCATAGCTCCATCCCCGTCGATGTAGGCATACGTGTAGACCGACGCATCAGCCTCTTCCGACTGATCTACCAGCTTCCATCCGCTGTTGACCGTATAATGGAACAGATCCTGTTTTCTGCTGTCCTGCAGACTACCATCCGCTGCCGCCGTCTTCACGGAAGCCGTCGGCACCTTCACCTGCAGAAATACAAACGCGTCATTGCTTCCCGTGTTGGTCACCTGCGGATCCTTCTTCACCGTCTTGTTTGGCGTTAAAGCCTTCCCATCGTCCGGATCCCATCCCGGCTCCGTCAGGTCCACCGATACATTCCCTACGATAAATTCATTGGCCGCACTGTCGCGATCTGTAAAAAATGCCGTAGCTGACCCCAGCAGCATAACTCCGATGATGGCGCCGATAGCGCACGCTTTCTTTCTCATTCCGTTTTCCTCCTTTTGAATGTAATGTAAGTTTTTAACATTTTCTAAATCATACATGCGCTACCATAATATGTCAAGCAATATTTTACAAAAACTCCGTTAAATGTAACGAACGCGTCAAAAAACAGAAAAAGCCGGAGCATTACACTCCGACTCTAAGTCTTACCTTTATACCATCCGTCCCCGCATACCGTCCCGATACGCAGCTGACAGCTCCACCGAAACGAACTGGTTCAACATTCCCTTTGCAGCTTCCAGATCCTCATACGGCACGTACACCTTGATGTAGTTGCCTGTGTAACCGGTGATCATCCGCTGTTCCTCCAGGATTTCCTCCAGCAGCACCCGTTCCGTCCGGCCTGCATTTGCTGCAAAGAACGCCTCCGCCGACTTCTTTCCCACTTCGTGAAGCTTGTCGCTTCGACGGTTTTTCACCTGCGGAGCCACATGCCCTTTCATAGAGGCCGCCTTGGTAAACGGCCGCTTGGAATACTTGAAAATGTGAGTTTTGCAGAAAGCGCATTCTTCTACAAGGCTGCAGCTGTCTTCAAAATCCGCTTCCTTTTCGCCCGGAAATCCCACGATGATATCCGTCGATAACCCGTAATACGGATCCTCCTCCCGCAGCGTAGAGACGATTTCCAGATAAGCGTCCCTGTCATACGGCCGGTTCATGGCCTCAAGCACCTGACTGCTGCCGCTCTGTGCCGAAAGATGGAGATGGTGGCACAGCTTGTCGTACTTCAGCAGTCTCTTTACATAATCTGCATTGACCACCGCCGGTTCCAGAGAACTGAGACGGATCCGAAAATCTCCTGGGATCTCGCTGAGCGCCGCGATGACCTTTTCCACGCCGTAAGGCTCTTCCGGCAGATTGCCCGCTTCATCAGGCCGGATCTGCTCCATTTCATAAAGAGCCGTATTGATGCCCGTCAGCACGATCTCCCGGTAGCCGCCAGCGATCAGCTTCTCCGCTTCTGCCACGATCTCCGAAAGCCCCCGGCTCCGGACTTTGCCCCGTGCATACGGGATGACGCAGTACGAGCAAAACCGGTTGCAGCCCTCCTGTATCTTGATATACGCCCTCATCCGGTTTTCCGTGTTGACCACCAGCCCCGTTTCATCGTAAGCGTCCAGCTCCTCATAGCCCTTGACATGAAGCTGCCGCATACCGTTTTCCTGAAACTCCGCAACGTAGTCCGTCAGATGGCTCTTTTCATTGGTGCCCGCCACGATGTCTACGCCGTCCACCGCCGATACTTCCTCCGGGCTGATCTGGGCGTAGCAGCCCGTCACCACCACCACGCTGTCGGGATTTACCTTCTTCATCCTGCGAATATACTGCCGGGACTTCTTGTCCGCCACAGCCGTGACCGTGCAGGTGTTGATCACGTAAACATCGGCAAACTCCCGCTCGTCCACCACAGTGTAGCCCTGCTGCTCGAACGCCGCCGCGATTGCCTCCGATTCATACTGATTTACTTTGCATCCAAGCGTATGGAATGCGATCTTCATATTCGTTCTCCTTTATGTCTCACTTCGAATCCTCATTATACCACGAATCCCTCACACATAAAACAGGGAAAACACGCATACCGTTTACTATCTGCGCGTCTTCTGCGTTTCTGCAAAGACCGCTCCCCGGGAGGTTTCGTATGAAAAAGAAAAAAGCCAGAGTCGTCTTCGCCTCTCTTCTCATCGTCAGCATCGTCTGTTCCATGTGTCTAACCGCCCTTTCCGAGCAGCCGCTCCTGCCCCTGAGCCGCAAAGTTTCCGACCCCGAAAAACCGCTGAAATGGGTGGAATTCAACGTGCCATACGAGCCGCTGAAACGGGCCATGGATATCGACGTGGACAGCTATCAGGACAAAATCCATATAAGCTGGATCGATCTTCTAGCCTATCTTGGGGCACGCTACGGCGGCGATTTCAGTCAGTATCAGGATTCCCACATGGACGATTTTGCTGCAAAGATCAAGAACGGCAAATCAGTGGCTTCCCTGACGAAAGATATGAAGTATTTCGATTACTACAGCCGCGCCTACGGTGCGGTTTTGCAGGGGATGCTGGGGGAATATCAGATCCGCATTCCCGATGAAAAGATGAGCAAAGATACCTGGAAAAAAGCCTACGGGCTCAAGGCCTTTTCTCCCATCGCCGACGGCTTTTACTACGAGGATTTTGACGATTTCGGAACCAGCCGCAGCTACGGCTACAGCCGCCGCCATCTGGGACACGACCTTATGACCTCCGTGGGAAGTCCGGTAGTCGCCATCGAAAGCGGCACGGTGGAAGCCCTGGGCTGGAATCAGTACGGCGGCTGGCGCATCGGCATCCGCAGCTTCGATAAGCAGCGCTATTACTACTACGCCCATCTGCGTAAAGACGCGCCCTTTGCATCAGATCTGCACGTGGGAGCCACCGTTACCGCCGGAGACGTCATCGGATACACCGGGCAGACCGGTTACAGCCTGAAGGAAAACACCAACAACATCGACACGCCCCACCTCCACCTGGGGATGCAGCTGGTCTTCGACGAGGATGCCAAGGACAGCCCAACCCAGATCTGGATCGATCTTTACAGCATCACCAAGCTTCTGTCCTCCCATCGCTCCACCGTGGTGCGCCAGGATGACGGCCAGTACCAGCGAAAATATCCGTTCTCCGAAGGCAATTACTACCTCAACGAGCTGCAGGCCAACGCCGCCATCACCCACGAAAGCCAGATCGAGCTACCGATCCTCATGTACCATTCCATGCTGAAAGATCCGGTCAAGCCGAGCCAGTACATCGTCTCCCCCGATCTCTTTGAAAAAGACCTGAAATACATCCGTAAAAAAGGGTACACGCCGGTCTTCATGAAAGAGGTCATCGACTACGTCAACGGCACTGGATCTCTGCCGAAAAAGCCCATCGTCCTTTCATTCGACGACGGCTACTACAACAACTATTACTACGCGTTCCCGCTGCTGAAAAAATATAAAATGAAAGCGGTCATCTCCGTCGTGGGAAAGCTGTCCGACGACTTCAGCCAGACTCCGGACGAAAATCCCAACTACGCCCACCTGACCTGGGACGACATCCTGGAAATGCATCTGTCCGGCTACTGGGAGATCCAGAACCACTCCTATAACTGTCATTCCTACGCCCAGCGCAACGGCGTGTCCCAGACGGCTGCCGAAACCAAAGAATCTTATGCAAAGTTCCTGTCCTCCGATATCTGGCATCTGCAGAACAAGATCGCCTATGTCACAGGCGTCGCTCCCAACACCTTCACCTACCCCTTCGGAGCATTCAGCGAAAACACCGATGAGATCCTGCGGGAAATCGGCTTCCAGGCGACCCTCAGCTGCACCGAAGGCGTCAGCGTCATCAAACGCGGCGACCCCGACTGCCTCTACCGCCTCAAACGCCACCTCCGCCCGCCGGACAAAAGCCCGGAAGAGTTTTTTACGTTTTTGAAATAGAGGATGGCAGGTCGGCTCCGGCCGCCGGTGCTCGTCCGCAGGCAGGCTTCTGCGGCTCGCTCACAGAAAGCAGGGTGTCCTATGAACTCACGCCTCCGGCGCTCAAACAGCATAGGACACCAGCTGCTTTCCCTCCTCGCTTCGCCGGAACCTGCACTGCTCCGATCAAAGCGGCCCTCGCCGCCCTGCCAAAGCGCTTCATTGTAAAAACTTTGATTGTAATCACCCCGAGAATAATTTCAGTCAGTCTGACCACCTGGACCATAGAAAACTGACTGAAATCGACTCGCAAATCCAGTCCTACCAGTTCACCCAACGCTCATCCAGCCAGATTTACCCCTCAGTTTCCGTCACTTGCACCCCCGTAAATCCTTCCAACTGACGGAAACTGCAGCCAGCACTCTAATCAAGCTCCTCAAGACTACACATCACCAGCTTCATTTCAGTCACCCTAACCCCCGAAATGTCAGCTAACTGACGGAAAAACATTTAACCAATCACTCCCCGCTTATATCACACTGCTTCGCATCGAACAGATTACTCCAACACCTGCGCCTTATGCGTAATAATATAAATAAAATCATCTACAGAGAAAGATACCCTCGTCTCTGCTGGATCCATTCCGAATTCCTCACTTATCTTATTAATGATCCATACGATTCCTTCCTTTTCCGTTATTAAATATTCATTGCCATCTATAAAGTTTCCCACATACTGGTCCTCTTCATATAAAATATCAGGAAATTTTGCTTTGCGCTCGTCATCAGGGCATCGAATAAAATCAATCGTTTCATCTATGTACTCATCTTCCATATCGTACAGCAAAAAATTTTTAATTTGGTACTGCTGCATTTTATTATATTGCTTCAATATACACTTCACGCTGTTCATAAAATTTACTTTCCAATTTTACAGCCAATAATGCCATGCTATTCACACTCTATACAATAAGACATCCTATCGCTTCAGTCGCCTCTTCAGTTCCTTGAATCCAGTCAACTTTCTCCTCACGCATTTTATGAAATCTGATTTCAACATGATCGCCAACATAATCGTCAACCGCATAGATCAGAAAACAAAACTGTGCATCTGGATCCAGCATTTTCAACTGAGGTATCCAGCAATCAATCACTAACAAAGCAACCCGCACACCCACAGCTTTGGAAATGTCCTCCTCAAAAAAAGTATTGATACGGACTTCATTATTATAAAGCTCATAATTGATGGGATCCTGTTGATATAGGTCCTCCATGACAAGATCATACGACTCTTCCAGTTGCTCTGGACTTTCATCAGTCATAATGATGCAATCCCTCACCTTTTTTAAAGGAGGGTGAAACAGTTTAATCAGGTTCGTCGTGTTTACAGATATAACCTCGTTTAAACTTTCATCTGAAATCCGATCCAGCAGATTTCTCATGCTCTTATTCAAACTCCATTTTCCATTCATGGCATTCTTCCTCTCACTATAAAATTCCCCTATTAGCTTATCATAAAAAATACCCCGCTTCCAGTTCTCACATACCCTCCAGGATAATTCGCTTCAAGCGGGTCACAGAAAAATGCCCTGAATTGCCATTTGACAAAGGCTTTCAGATAGTTTCTCTCAACACAGCTAAAATTCCTATAAATAAACTATCCTGTATGATCCTTCACTTCTCATCCAGGATAGTTCCTCCATCCCTGATCATGGCAAACTAACATATCCCCTACTTTTTTCTCAATTCAGGGTATTCCCGCCGAACCTAATTGCTCCAAACTATCCGATAGCGCTCCGACAGTCCAGCTTCAGGTTAATTTCCCCGTGCAATCAGCCCAACCCCGGTCAACCAGCTCCCATCGCAACATCGCAAAAACCAAACCTCCCCATTTCCAGGCAATCGCCCGAAAATGGGGAGGTTAATTCTCACTATAGATCTGCAAACACAGCATTCCATCACAGTCTGCTACTATCCAGGCTGCCTTCTATTTCTTTTCAATAAAGTCCAGGATATGTCCCGCATAGGTTTCCACCATAGCCAGGCTGTCCCAGAAGCCGTTGTGACTGGCGCCTTCCACGTCTATGTACTGCACGTTGCAGCCGGTGAGGCCGGCTTTCACCTGATCCTGATCGGCTTTCGGGAAGATATCGTCTTCCGTGCCCCACAGCACCAGAACATCTCCGTGAATATCGCCGATGAAATCACTGCTGTTGAACTGCAGCAGTCCGTCCATCAGGTTTTTCCAGGAAACCATCGGCATCTGTCTCACGTGCTCCAGCTCCGCCATTCGGAATGCCTCCGACTCGTTTCCCATAGCGGTCCAGTCCTGCAGGAACTGATCCGGCAGTCCATCCGGGTAGTGATCCAGTCCCGGGAAGTCGTCGTCACCGTTGCGAACCCCCAGAAGCACCGGATTGCTCCGGCAGTCCACCGCCGTGTCGATCAGGGTATAATCCGCACACCGCTGCGGGATCTTTACTGCTAAGATTTGCGTGATCAGCGATCCGAAGGAATGACCCACAACGTGGATATCCTGCAGATCCAGCTTCTCGATCATCTCGATGATATCGCCCGCCAGCAGCTCGCCCGTGTAACCGGAAGGTCCCATATCCGGCTTGTCGGTCATGCCGTTGCCGCGATATTCCACGATATAGCAGTGGCAGCCCGCTTTCTCGAGCACCGGAGCGATCTGCGCCCATGCCACACAGCCGTCGGTCACGCCGTGGATCAGCAGAACCGTCTTACCGTCCTTTGGACCACATTCGTAATACGCCATAGTGACGCCGGTATCCAGCACCAGACGTTGCTGCTCCCAGTCCACTTCCGCATAATCATAATATGTCTTACTCATAATATTGTCCTATTATTCATTTCTAAAAATTATATACCGTCTGCGAAGTTTCAGTGCCCCACAGATAGAAGTCCTCACGTCCGACCATCTTCGGCGTCACGCCCAGAACCGATTTTAGTTCCCGGTTCATGTGACTCAGGTCAGCGTATCCGCATTCCAGAGAAATCATGGTTTTAGACAGTTCCCTGCTGCCTAGAAGCATCAGTAGAGCTTTATGCGCCCGCACCAGGCGGCACATCTTCTTCGGAGTGAATCCAGTATACTCCTTAAAGACCCGCTCCACATAGCGCGGACTGTACACCAGCTCCTGTGAGATCCGCTCTACACCGACGTTGCCGCCGCTGCTGCAGATAAGGTCCACCGCATGCTGCACCAGCATATCCTTGTATTCATCCGACTGAGCAAACCCAGAGAGATACTCCTTTGCCAGAGCGACCCTCTCTAAAAAGTTTGCAGAACGACGCATAGCATCGATAAACTTCCATTCTCTGACGTGAAGCGCCAGATCATGCTGTTCATCCATAAAAGAACTGATATCTCCCATCAGCTCCGGCGGAAACTTTCCAGGAAGAAACCTCATACCGAAGATATAGTCGCTCTCCTGAAAATCCATAGCATAAAGTGTACTGATGGTGCCGCAGACCGAGATCCCCTGACAAAAATCATTCTGAAAAGCCAGAACCACATCCACGCAGCCGTCCGGAATGACCGAAATGCTCACCTGTGATTTTTTCGGAAAAGCCTCGTAGCACATGGATACGATCCGATGCGCAGGATCCTGCGGCGACAGATAAAATTCTCTGTAATGCAATTCATTGGAATAATAGCCTGGCTGACAGCATAACGACTGAGAATAATTCTCTATTCTGTTGTTGCTGAATTGTTGATACATAATACTGCTCCATTTTTCGTATACTGCAGCGTTCAGGCTATATTATATCACATTTTCCCCCTTATTTCAGCAGGAAGGATACGATGTACAGGGCGATGATCAGAACGGTAAGAACGCTGACTGCGATCTTCCAGATCTTGTACTCCTTGTCCATCTTGGCCTTTTCTGCCGGAGATGGGATATCTTCTTCCAGCATCGCTGCTTCTTTGGCCTGCAGTTCCTTGATCTCTTCCTGAGAGATGCTTCCCTTTCTTGCGAAGAGGTAGAATACAACTAAACTGCACGCTGTAATGATAAAGCTGATTCCTACGTGTACCCAGCCGCAGCTCCACATCATCAGAGCGTAGATGATAATGCTGCTGACCGTGGAGAATACCGGCCAAGGTGCTTTATACGGACGCTTCAGTTCCGGTTCCTTTCTGCGCAGCTGCCAGAAGGAAATGAATCCGATGATGTAGCACCAGAACAGGGAACAGATGTTGATCTGAGCAACGAACGCAATGGAGTTGGTCAGGATCAGCAGGAAGGATACGATACCTACTGTTAAAATCGCGATGTATGGTGTACGGAATTTCGGGTGAAGTTTTCCGAATACTCTCGGCAGGCAGCCATCCTGTCCCATCTGGTAGATATAGCGGGACGGTGCTTCGATACCAGGGTTCATCGTGGAGAAGTCTCCGCCGAAGGCAACGCCGATGCAAAGCAGCACGATCGGGAAGCCCATGTAACCGGCCATCTGCAGGCCTTCTGCATACGGTGCAGCAGCTTCTGCCAGTGCACTGTGGGAAGCAGCCGGTACCAGACCAGCCAGGAACCACTGGAACAGTGCGTTTACAACGAAGATAACGAACGGTGCCAGGAACAGTGCCCGCGGGATGTTGATCTGCGGATACTTGATCTCGCCGCCCATACCAACGCAGGTTTCAAAGCCGGCATAGCACCACCAGATCCATGTCAGGATCTCGACCCATGCTTTAAAGCCAGGGAATGTGGTCAGTGTTTCCGGTAAGTAGTTGGAAAAATCAATATTGTGGATCATAACCAGCATCCACACAGCCGATACGGACCAGAAGAAGAATACGAATGCATTCTGCCATCTGCCCGATAATTTAACGCCGCGGTAGTTGATGAACACGAAGAGGAACATCAGTACAGCTGCGATGATCCGGTTATCGATGGCAACGCTCAAGCCCATTCCCTTGAAGATCCATGAAAAGTAGTTGGAGAATGCCAGCGACTCCGTAGAGCAGCATGCGATCAGCGCCATCAGATAGTGCCATGCTGAGATGTTTGCCACCGGCAGGCTGATCGCTCTCTTGGCGTAGTTATAAGTACCTCCTGCATACGGCAGAGCAGCGCCCATTTCCGCATACATCAGTGCTGGTAAAATACAAATCAACAGTCCGATAAAGGTCAGCAGGATGATGCCGGCTCCCATGATACCAACGCAGTTCGCGCCGGTGGTGAACAGGCCGACACCGATTACCGTACCAGTGGTAATGGTGATACCTTCCCGCATACCCAACTGTCTGTTCAGTGTTACGTGGTTGGATTCCATAGTAATGCCTCCTAAAGTGATAAATAATAATGAATAAATCTATAGAGGTTCCCCTCTTGTCGTAAATTATACTTTTTTCCTATTTCGGTCGCTAGAACAAAAACGAACAACCCCCTAAAAGAAAATCCTATCTTTCACTCATTGCAAAGCCTTTCACTAGCACAAAAAAGAAGTGCATGCGTCCCGCAAAAATACACTTCTCATTTTTACCATTATGCAGTTCTTGTTTATGCTATTTTTCTTCCTGCAAAGTCTACAGCTCCAGCTCGTACAGCGTCATGGCGATAGCCGCAAGTCCCGCCGTTTCCGTTCGCAAAGTAGTCTTCCCCAGGGATACCGATTTGCCCCCGGCTTCTACGATCTGCGCGGCTTCCTTCTCGGAAAAGCCGCCCTCCGGGCCGATGATGATGGCGATGTGTTCCGGCTTGTCTTCCAGCGGCCGCAGCACATCCTTGATGGTGATCCCGTCCTCGTTTTCATAAGGAAACAGCACCAGGTCGAATCCTGCAAACCGCCGGATCACCTCCGGCATCTTGACAGCGACCTCCACCTGCGGAATGATCCCCCGCTTGCACTGCTTTACGGCCTCATTGGAAACCTTCTGCCACCGCTGGATCTTCTTGCCGAAATTGCCCTTATCGGTCACCACCGTCCGGTCCATAAATACCGGCACGATCCCGCAGGCTCCCAGCTCCACGGCCTTCTGGACGATCAGTTCCATCTTGCCCTGCTTGGGGATTCCCTGAAACAGGATGATCTTTGTATCCGGCTCCGCAGAGAATTTCTGCTTGTCCAGGATCTCCACCTGACAGCAATCCGGCTCCAGAGATTCGATCCTACCATGGTACTCCCACATATCGCCGTCGGACACGTCGATCTCATCCCCCGTCTTCAGCCGCAGCACCTTATGCATGTGATGAAGATCTTCCTTGTTTTCTATAGTAATGTATTCCGCTCCCACATCTTCGGGAGCGACAAAAAATCTGCTCATTTTTCCCTCTTCTATAATGTCAGCTCTACCAATATATGCAATGCGTTTTTCCTCAGCAAAACCGATTCACCTAATGCTCTTATGACTCCTCCACCAGTTTCTGATACATCTTCATAAGTTCTGTCACACATTCACTTTCGGTCATTCTCGTGCCGAACCCATAGGCAGTCATCACCGCCCGATCGTTATCCATGTGAGCCTTACGAAGTTCTGGCGGCATAGTAAGCGGATCATAAAGATCTGCAAGACTACTGTCCGAATACAGGACTCGCGCATTGAGGATACCTTGGGCAGCCTGCGCTATCTTACGCTTCTATGTATCAGTTGAAGTCGGCTAGGAAAAAGTATTGTAAACGATTTTATTATGTGTATAGGTTCGATACTCTTACTGTAACACCTACATTTTCGTGTCCAGTTTTAGTTTACCACTGCAATATGCATAAATCTTTCCCCGTTTATCATGCTGAGTGCATTGTTTCCGACTCCTACTCATCTTCCAAATCCAACTTCTCGAACTCATCAAGTTTAAGTTCACGCTTGAGCTCTTCTTCTGTAGGCATGTACGGCATATACTTCGCTGCATAAATCTGTGTGTTATCCTCCGGCAAAGTATAGCGGACAAGCGTGTCGCTCTTATCTGCACAGAGAAGAATGCCGATTGGCGGATTATCTCCTTCGTTCATAAGCTCTCTGGTGTAGTAGTTCACATACATCTGCATCTGTCCGACATCCTGATGTGTCAAATCTTCGGTCTTTAGGTCGATCAACACAAAACACTTCAAGATATAATTGTAAAAGACGAGGTCGATATAAAAGTGCCGCCCGTCAATATTGAAGTGCTTCTGTTTGGCGACGAATGAGAAACCTCGCCCAAGCTCCAGAAGGAACCTCTGCAAATGGTCAATCAATGCCTGTTCAAGCTCAGACTCATAAAAATGCTCATTCTGCGGAAGGTCAAGGAATTCCAAAACATACGGATCTTTGATGATCTTTTCATATTCCGGCTTGGGAACCGTTGTCTGGATTTCCGCTGCCACGCTCTCTTTATCCTTGCTCGCAAGTATTCTGTGGTAGAACATAGTATTTATCTGCCTTTGAAGCTGACGGACACTCCATCCAGACTTTACAGCTTCATCAACATAAAATGCTCTGGCGGTCTCATCTTCAACGCGCATAAGCAGACGATAATGTGACCAGCTCAATTCGCTCCTCAGCGTGGAGCGTTTTGGAAACGTAAGGTAAAATTGCCGCATATTACGGAGTCCCTGAACACTAAATCCTTTTCCGAATTCCGCAGTCAAACGCTCGGAGATATACTTCAAGACCTGTTTCCCGTAGGCTGCACGGTCTCTCTCACCACAGACTTCGTATATCGACTTGCCGATGTTCCAGTATGCTGTCACCATTGCAGCATTGACAGCAGAATACACCTGTCGCTGTGCATCGATGACATAGCCTCGGATGGAAAAATATACCTCTTCCGACTGCCGATCAACTGGCGGATCATCTCTTTTAATAATTTCACCCATAACAATGTCCTTTCAATTCGCTCCACAGTGTGGAGCATTTTTGATTATCAAAACAAGTTTTGCAAACTTACTACCCCAGTATCTTTTCAAGCCCCCTAACTATTTTTTCTACATCATCTGCTATATTGTACTTCCCCAGTGAAACACGTACTGTTCCCTTTGCGTACTTCTCATCCAGGTCAATCGCTTTCAGCACATGAGATATCTCGGTGTCCTGGCTGTTGCACGCTGAGCCTGTGGAGATGCAGATTCCGAGCAAGTCCATTCTGTGCAGGATTGCCTCACCATCCGCTCCCGGAAAAGAAAGACTGATAAGACCGGGTAACGTGTGCAGTCCTCCGTTGCGGACAAAAGGAATCTTGGTCTCTATCAGCAGACGTAGGAACTCGTTCTCTAAATCAGTGATTTTATTCCTGTTTTCTTCAAGATGGTCGCAATTATTTTTCAGAGCCGCTGCCATAGCAACTATTCCTGGAATATTCTCGGTTCCTGCACGTCTTCCCGATTCCTGTGCACCGCCATCCGCATAAGGAAGCAATCTGCAGCCTTTTCGTATATATAAGAATCCGCAGCCCTTCATGCCATTGAATTTGTGCGCTGACGCTGAGAGCATATCAATTCCGAGACTATGTACATCTATATCCACATGTCCTACAGCCTGAACTGCATCGGTGTGAAATAACGCACCTTTTTCATGGGCTATATCGGACAGATCTTTTATGGGCTGAATGGAACCGATTTCATTGTTTGCATACATCACGGAAACGAGCTTTGTTTCTTCCGTGATTTCTCGCCTCAACACATCCGGAGAAATCACACCGGTTCTTTCAGGCATAAGATAAACAATCCGATGTCCCAATTTCTCCATCGCAGCGCAGGAATGTAAAACTGCATGATGTTCAAAAGACGATGTGATAATCACATGATCCCCCTCGTCAGACATAGCTACGCTCTTAATAGCCCAATTATCACTTTCTGTTCCACCGGAGGTGAAGAAAATCTCGTCTGGAAATGCTCCGATACAAGAGGCGATTATCTCCCTTGCCTCCTGTAATGCTTTCTTGGTTGTTCTTGAAAAGGCATATGGCTGAGAAGCATTTCCATATTCTTTAAGAAAATATGGTGTCATCACTTCATATGCGACCTTATCCATTTTTGTGGTTGCGGCGTTATCCGCATAAACATACTGCTTCATAGTCATTCCTTACATAAAGAGTTTGCAGCCTTCAGCCTTAAATTCCTCTATCTTTTCCAATAGCTCATCAACCGTACATTCCAGATACTCTGCAAGACAATCCATACAATAAAAGTTTACGATCTCTGTTCCCAGAAGTTTCTTGTTAATCCCTATCGTATCCTTGTCAAGATTATCCTTTCCGCACACTACACACTCATGCTTCATTCTTAGGTTCCTTTACTGTAAACGTAGGCATCTGCTTATCTTCTTTTTTATATTCTGCATCAAGAATCGAAAGCTGTCGCCAAATTATCTTTCTCATATTTACGGCAGGTCTGAGACAATAGCGATTAAACAGCTTCAAATCAACATCCTCTGCTGTACGAACATGAGGAAATAGGAGCTTCAAATATGCCGTGATTATCCTTTTTACCGCTTCTGTATGTCTTACATACGCATTTTCAGAAACATCGACAATCTGGTCAACGATGGCTCTATAACTTGTATCATCCCGAAGCATATGAAGAACAGTACAAAAGTATTCGGAATTCAAAGCCCACCCAGAAACCTTCAAGTTATCCTTCATTTCCGGAATATCCCATCCCTTAATAAATCCGTGGATACGATCTACAAGAGCACTTTCCTGGAAAAGTGTAGGAAGCTCAGAGAACATACTTGTATATTCATCCATGTTATCGATCGAGATATTTCCGAGCAGTACGACTCCAGCAAAGGACTCACCTTCATAGCCGCTTATGTTAAACCGTCCTCTCTCCATGTAGCCCTGCATAATCGACCGCATTTCGCTGATATCATTAAAGGTAACTAGCTTAACTTCATCAATGGCAACATAGTCATTACCCACAATAAAGCCGGGAGCACGGCGGCTTACGTCATAGAACATCTTTGAACGAGTGATCTTGCCTCCGTCTGTCAGCAAGCCGTATTTGCTTACATTTCCGAAAACATAGGATTTTCCAGTCCCTTTAGGAGCCAGTTCAAGAAGGTTAAGCCGTTTCTCAATAAACGGAAGCAACCGAGTAAGCATTGCCAGTTTTTCTTCGTCGTTCTTATATCCCATAGCATTGTAATCCATCGCTCCAAGCAGGACATCAATCCACTCAGAAATACCAAATTCTGCACGGACATCTTTGTAATAATCAAGATCGGCTATATACGGGCAAAAATTTGTGAATCCAGTCATTTTAATCTTGCCAGGGATCTTAGGCTTTGCCGTATCATCCGGTAAACGGTACCCAAGTTCAATCACTCCCCAGGTTTCCTGCCCGTTAATGAGCTCGTTCTTATACTGTTCCCATACAGGTGTCTCAATAATCGTTTCCCGGTTTGTCAGTCCAAAGTTTGGAAGTGAAAACGAAATCTCCCCTGTTCGGATATCAATATCTATTCCAACCTTAGTGAGAATCTTCACACGCTCATTTTCATAGATGATCCTATTCTTTATACTAATCCATTCTTCTTTTTGCGGAAGATAGGTCTTGATAAAATCCGTCACTTCCTCAACATCATAATTACCTTCATCATCCTCAAATTTCTTAAGAACCCAGTCTCTCAAGAAGGAAGGCAATCCAAGAGATGAGAAAAAATTACTTTTCTTCAGATCTTTATACACTACCATATCTTCGAAACATTCCCGAAGTTTGTTTTCCATGACCAAATTCCTCCTATAGCAGGTCTTTCTCACGCTGACCCTCACGTTTAACAATAAGTGTCAGTTTTTCCGCAACAATATTATCCCCTGAATAGACGTCTACAGAATAAGTTCCTGGCTTTCTCAAATCTGGCATATTCACACGATAAAATCCATTTTCGAGAGGTTCTGCTTCATAACTTTTTCCTTCAACCGTTATACTTACATCCAGAAGCTCTGCAGTCATAAATATTTTGATTGCTGCTTTCTTACGGAAGCTTACTTCAATTTCCAATACATCTGTAAAGTCTACCGCTTCTGCATCTACAGACATGAGATGAACTTCAATCTTTCCATCGGAGTATGTCAACTCAATAATCGGAACGCAGATTTCTTCGAGGGTAGCTCCACCATGTACTTCCACATTAGCTTTTCTTCCACCCCTGAACCGATCATAGTTGGCTAGTGCCCAAAATTCACCCGCATCAGTGGCATAATCCGGCTGAACATCCACATCACTTTTCGGACAGCATCTTCCCGAATGTTGCCCCTTTTCTTCCATTTCCCATACATTCTCCGTATCATGAAGAACTGCAAGCCTGCTGGCTCCATGATCCGCAATCATCACAACACGTTTAATCGTTCCTCCACTAATCAATTTATTCCTGATTTTCTCCAAAGTTTCATGGATGGTTTCCATTTCCTTCATGAGATGCAGCGGTAGCTTCGAATTGCTGTAATAGTCATAATCAAACTTACCGTGGTGCTTGATATCATCAATATCCTTGATGGAAACGATCTGCTTTTCATCCCACAATTCAAGAAACTCCTTGTTCCTACTGGTAATGGACGGTAATTCACATCTGCACACGGTTATTTTCACATTCAACTGAAGCTCTCTGCATATCGACATGATGTAGCCAAGATACTCTACCCCCATAGCATCCATAAAATACAACAGAGAATCCTTTGTGCTAAGTTTCTCTATCCTTGAAGAGCGTGGTTCTAGAATAAGATTATACTCTCTCTTTTCAGCCTGTTCTAATACAATCGCCTCAAAATCAGGAAGGATTTTGTTAATAACTTTCTGATACTTATAATCCTGAAAATAATTATCCAGAAGCTCATTTCTAAATCTATAGGGCTGAAGGTATACAAAGAGATCTGGGTAAACTCTCTTAAGTATCCCCATAAGCTCGTCCCGCTTATATTCTGCGCCATACTGATTCAGAAATGTAAAAATAGCTTCTTTTTCCTGCTCAGTATTGTCCGTCAGATAATAAATGGCGTTTTTCCCTTTGCCGACGACCACCTTACAGTATACCGTAAGTTCCGCCGAAGGATTTCCTATTTGATTAAGAAGTATCTTGCGACTTTCATAGCAATCCCAGAAATCCGTATCCTTGACGTTTTTGTTTAAAATACCGCGGTACACATTGGAAATCAGATCGCGTAAACCTGACGATCTCGCAGACGCATAATTAAGGCACCAGTTATTCTTTGCTCCAAAAAGCTTTAATCCAACAAAGTATAACCATAAGCGATCAGCAGCCATTCCGTTATAATTCTGCGCATGGATTTCCAGTGTCATGTGATTGCCGAATTCACCATCAATTACAGCAATCCAATCCGGTTTCTTTTCAAATAATCCAAGCGCATACTTCCACTGTTCATCTGTTCCAATAGCCTCGCTCAATTCGGAAGTTTTCGGATCTTTCTGCAACAAGGCATCATACGCCTTAGACAATCCAATGATGCGATACAGAGCCTTGGGATAATCAGCCTTTTCCTTGCTAGTAAAAACAAGCAGTTTAGCGGCAGATGTGCTTTCAACCGAAACAGAAAACAAATCTATCCCGGTGATCGTCTGGACACCTTGAAGAGACAGTCCCGGAGACGAAAGGTAAATTTCCGGTGATATTTGCTCCTCACCATCAAGTACAGCAATACGCGACTGTAAGCGCGGATCTTTGAAATTCATGTATCTATGACATTGGTAGGTTATAACAACTACATACCCTGCCGTAGTCATAGAAAGAATCTCGCTGATAACCTTACGCAGCTCCTGCTCACCACGCAGCTTCAGGAACGATGTCAAGCCAGTTACAAACGATGTGCCCTCCTTTGTTTCCAAATCATGAAAGAGCCTATCTATCTGTGGAAACTCATCTTTTTTGCAATAATCCGATGCCTTAATAATATTGTTCGTTCCAACATTGTAATGCACCATCAAATCGCTCCAGTCCTTATGATTCTGCACATCCACAATCAAAGGCTGAACATTATCTTTCGACAAAAACCTATCTATTTTCTTTTTGCATTCAGCTAAATCCATTCTGAATCACCTCAATTACCCTTGATAATCTCCATACCAACGGTCATGTTATCCTTGATCAGTTCCTTCAGATAACGCTTCACATCCTCAACATCCATATTGTCAATCTTTTCAAGTGCCCTTGTAGATCCGCCCTGGTTGTACTTAGCCTCGGCCATTTGCTGAAGCTTCTTTTCTACTTCCGGAAGGCCAAACCAGTCATATGGATCGGTTGAAATACGACTATCCAAATAGCGTTTTACTTCTTCCACATCCGTCAGCATTACCACAAAACCTTTGATAATCGTTTCCGTGAAAATCCTGTCAAGTGCAGCCTGATCTTCCAGCAGTTCATAGAACGATGCTTTCTCAAGATACTCCTTGGCTTTTTCTATAGCGGTTCCGTCAGGATGATTCTTATTCAGTGTCCCAAAAGCAGCTCGTGCCTGCTGTACCTCATTATCCGGAACAAGGCAGAGTATCGGCATGAGGTGTTTTCTTGACCATTCTCTCGGAGAAGTTGACTTGGTTTTTTCTGCCCAAAGCTTCTTCAACTGCTCGTTTCCAAGGGAGCTGCGATATTCTTTCGCTTTCGCATCGACCGTATTTGTGTATGCGGCTTTTTCCATAGTAAAGGTACCAGTAGGAATCATCTGGTAGAACGACCGGATTTCTTCTTCAGTCAGACCTTCAATATAATATGCGCATACCGCTTTAAACAAATCTACCTGATTGTTGTAGAACTGATTAAATGCCTCTTCGTTCGCAATAAGAAGGTCAAGGAATTTCTGTTTCTGAGAGTCGAGCAATGTTCCTGCTTTCTTCATATTGTGGAGCATTTCCACAAACGGTTCGAGTCCACCAAAATGATTTTTTGCTAATGCAAAGGATATCCGAATATAGTTACACTTGTCGCACCACTCTCTGATGGTATTCGTGAAGGAAATGTTCTTTGCGATTACCTTATTGCTCTCAACGATGATTCTGTATTCCAGAATTACTTCCTTGATTTTCTGCTCTGCGGTATCGACATTCCATACCCAGTTCGCCGCATCAGCATCAAACTTACTCCGAAGCGCATTGATATACTGTCCGTTATCACCGACTTCAGACGCCAGCTTGACAAGCTCACCATCCTCAAAGCCTTCAAGGTATTTCTTCATACCTTCGGTACAATTTTCTTTCGTCAGCAAAGTCTTCAGATCGATAGGAGCATCAGAGTGATTCATACACAATGCACCTATCTCCAACGCAATGCTGCTATCCGTTTTAGTGCCACCAATATTGTTGCTATTTGCAATGCCACAATAATTGTCAATCAGATCAGAGATTACTATTAAGTCGGTTTTAAGGCTGACCTCGCCTATAATCTTCTTTATCGTCCATATCGGGAAGGAATACTCCTTCATCTTGTTACGGATTCGCTCTCTGGTCTGTTCGATGGATGTACAGAGAGTTAACGGAATACCGAAAGCAACAGATGTTGCTTCATTGAATGCTTTCTCGTCTGGAGTCATGGCAACAATAAACTTATCCTTATATCTCGAATTTGGCGTGATTTGGAGATTAATGATCTCCGCAACCATCTCCTTTAACTTTTCCAAATTAAGGGTATCGTTTGTGAGACCGTCACTCCAGCTGTAAGCTCCGTCTAGGTACTCTTTCAGGATAAAACCAAGAATGAACGCCGAAAGATTACATGGCATAAATCCATAAGGTTTTCCTTTAAGCACATCGTATATGGAACGAATGGAGATTCTCCCGGCTGACTCAAAGGCATCGGCAATTGTCTTGTCGACTTCAAGCTTAATCCTTGAAATCAGAATGTTCGGATGCGTCTCCCAATAGACCGGATCGTCCCAGGCTTCCTTCAAAGCGGACTCAAGCTTTGTGGCTACGTTACCGGAAGAGAATGTCTGCCTTGTGACTCTGTTCGCACCACATTCAACACCAAGCTTAAGGCTCGATGGCGTATACATGGTAGGAAGCACATTGTACGCAGCCTCCAAGCAATCCGTGAACTTTTCCTTATTAATTGCCTGAAGCACGGACATAAGAATATCTATTGATGTTGCTCGCTCGCCATCCGGCTTCTTCTCCGTATATACAATGAACTCACCACCCGCAATGCGAGTTTTCCATTTTTTAAGAGCATCCTTTGCATTACTCGAATACTGACCGGCAAGAGTATTGTCCTTTCCCTGCTGATACATGGACTGAGCCATCTCATTTCTGTATTGGTTATAGCCATCCTGTCCGAACGGATTAATGGTCGTATCAATAAATACCATATGAAAACTTCCGTCTTTAACAGCATCTTGAATCTTCTTGGAAAGCATGGAAGCTTCCATGTCGCTCTTCGCAAAGCAGACCACAGCTGGAATCTTATTTTCAAATTCCGCCTCTCTGTTTCGAAGTGTCCGGATTGTCTGATCAAAATCGCTGGAAGATACATACTTTAGCTCATAACGCAACTTAAGAGCACCACCAAGCGTAATCGCCTCAGTAACGGTGGTCTTATCCGCAAGCTGCTCATTGATCAGAGCCGTTGTAGTCTTTCTGTCTATCTCTTCCTTAAACTTATCCAGTTCTGCCCCACTCACTTCATTTACATAAGCATTATACTGGAACTTGCCATTGCCCAGCTGCTTCTTGAACAGAACTTTATCCCTTACCAGCTTTTCAGCGCAGCGTCCAGCTGCTCCTCCGTCAAGATCGGAACCTTCAAATGCATGATCCACATTTTTCTCGTTCGGAATGAAAAGCTCTACGGAATCACCCGCATGCTGGGAAATAGCTTGAAGAAGCAATACCGTCTTGAGGATACGCTTCTCATCCATATCCAGCTTCTGGTTCGCACTACGGGTAAAGTAATCCAGCACAGTCCTGATATCATGCGCCAAGGATTCCCTCCCCTTGTCGTAGAAGAATTCCCAAAGCATATCTATTGTCAAAAGAGGATTGTCATTTTCTGGTCCGTAGTTATCAATAAACCACTGGAAGCCTTTTATCTCATCCCCTCGGTCGTTCTTGATAAATTCAAACATACTTCTTTGGTTCGAATCAAAAGCAGAAGAGATATGTTTGAGAAGAAGAGCCGTATACGGATGAATCGGAAGAATATCCAGCATCTCCTGATCCTTGATATTGGCGATTCCTCTCACAATCTTACGCGACTCTTTTGTACGGTCGGCCAAGTCATCCGCTACATCCTCCCAATCGTCCAGTACAGCCTTATCCTGATTCTTCTCCATCGCCGCGCCCATAAGCTGGAATGCAATATTCTCCGGAAGACTTATCAGGCTATGAGGATTCACAAATCGTCCGTTCAATTTGATAAAGTCCTTGTCGCCTTCATGGAAAAGACCGGAGCTGACATGCGTAACAAGAATAAAGTAAAACGGCTCCGTTTCGCTTAACTCGCAAAGCTCCTGAAACCCGGTAAGATTTCTGCTGTTGTTGTAAAAGTACTCCGTAAACTCATCCCAGATAAATACAATGGCTTTCAGGTCATTTGCCTCTATGATTTCTTTAATCCATTCAGCAAGATCGGTTGCAGTCATGGAAAACGCACGAATCTGACGTTCTCTCGCGACCTTAAAGATTTTTTCCATCAACGCATGAAGAGCATTGTCCTGATATGCGCTAAGTTTCTCAACGATTGCATCTACATCATCTCCACCGAAGAGATCGGCATAACTGCCTTTGACATAGACATTAAAGCTCTGCTTGTTTTCTGCATCCGAAAGGTAGCGAATTACAGATTCCTTCAAAGAATCCTCTCCCTTGTTTTCAATCCCAGCAAGGTCAAAAGCCCGTTCAATGCTCTCCTGAATAGCCAAAACAAGGTCATTATCTCCATGAACGTTGGAAGAACCATACCGATGCACTGTCAAAATCTTGCCGCTCTTCTTAATCCTCTGAAGGTTATTGCAGAGGTCGTTGTCCATGCCATACTTCTCAAAATACGCCTTTATATCATCCGAATCGGTATCAAGCAATTTCTTCAGCGTCAGAACAGCGTGAGATTTACCCGTACCATACGCACCCTCCACCCAGATGGAAAGCTTCTGTTTCCGGTCGAGCATACTGACGGTATTCTTGACCAGCTTGATAAAAGTCTCGTGAGGGAAGAATTTCTTCCACATATCCGGTTTACTGTTAATGACCGCTTCATTTACTGCCGGGAAGTAGTCCGGATCAATGTCAAAATAATACCTGTAATTCTCTAACATCAGTAAAGCCTCCTTAGAGTAACGCCAGCACATCAGCGGATGACTTGTCAGCGTTAAGTGTAATCGTATCCAAATCAAGATTTAACTGCGCCGTAATATAATCTGGATGATTGATGTTCAATCCTGTTAAAATTTTTTCCATTGTTCCTCTATCAAGACAGAAGATTTCTGCCGGACTAACTCCGTTGCTCTCAACATCCTTGTCTAACAGACGACTGAGCGTAAACTGATAATAACCACCACATGCCTCAGCAAATTTGTATAAGGAGTACAGGATCACAGTCGGTTCAGGATTTTCCCAAGATGAGCGCACTACTGAATTCCAATACCTCTTGTTCCCCTTTATTTCGTAGTCACAAACTCCCATTCCAATTTCATTGCCAAGGATCTTGTTAGATATAAAGATGTTCTTATATGCCGAGACAATATGAGAACGTGAATTTACGCTCATAGTGTCATCGAGCATCAATAACACTTCATCCGGAGTATAAGAGTAGGACGGTTCAATGTTTTTAATCCACCAATTAAACTCTGATGTATAAGTAAGGTTGCATACCATCAACGCCCATGCTAATGGTGTTTCAATTCCTATTCTCTCTACACACTTACCAAAATCCGAATACTTGCCCTTTATTGTAACTTCACTATCATTCAAAAAGGCGCGAAGGTTTTTGACCATGTTCTTGCCCAGATCATGCGGAGAATCCCAAAACTCATCATTCTTCTTAAAGTATTCAACAACCCATGAATACTCAATTCCCATGTTCCCGTAACGATCAATGCTTCCCATTTTCTTTTCTCCTTTCGGTAACCTCATTGAATTGGCAACTAGGCAACCATGAAATACGTCATGACACTTTTTACACTTTACGCACTTATCATCTATTTTCACATTGCCATTCTGCATACTGATAAATCCATTAGGGCAATTGGCTTCACACACCCTACATCCAATGCAATAGGCTGACTTCCTTATTACTGTTTTGAAAGCAGACATAAAGTAGATGTCGTTCTTTGTATTGCTTCCGATATTTATAGTAAAATCCGTCTCGCCCTCTTTCTGCTCTATTACAACCAGATAAGGCTTTCCTTCGTATATTATCTCGATATTACCATTTTCGAGATAATTGACTTCTCCGATTGTTTTTATCCACTCTCTCCAATCTGTCAACTCACGCAGCAATTGTATCGACAATATGCCTTTTTCATACTTCTCTATGCTATACTCCTTGGCAAAGGAAAGTTCTTTTCCGCTTCTTCTCGCCTTCCATCCTCCTATGTTCATGAACTCTTCTATGGCTGCTTTTGAAGAAAGCTCCTTTGCTGTTGTTTTTAAAATAATGTCATTAAATGTTGTCGTTGTCCTCTCGCCATCATTTCCGACACTATATGCTTGTTCCTTAAAAAACATGTTTTTGGATGTGGCCAGCGGGCAAACGAGGCATCCGGCTCGGCTATTTCCTTTTTTATAAGCATCGTTAAGTATCAAGTCTCTTTCATATATATAAATAAACAGCTCTGCTGAATTCCATTCCAAAATAGGATGGCAGCTATATTGTCCCCGTATTTTTTCTCCAAGGCTTACTTTCTCATATTCGCTTCGAGATGCACTTTCATCACCTCTGATTCCAGTGAAAGCCATTCCGCGAAAATGGGGATTCTCTGTATATTCTCTCAATTTAATAATCTGCGGTGCCGTTTTGTGTACACTACAACACCAACGCATCGTTTGTGCTGGAGGCCCGAATTTATCCCATGTATATTCAGGATCAAACTCACTTTTTGATCTTAAGAAATCAATGCCTTCTTCTTTGCACTCTTCTTCTATCTTATCTACAACATCATATGTATCTGGGAACTCCATCTTTGTATCACCAAACAAAACCATTACCTTGTTATGAGGCAAAGCTCTCTGTACAAGATCTAACGCAACAACACTATCCTTTCCACCGCTAAAAGCCACATAAAATACATCGACTTTCTCTCGGTACTCCACATAGGTGTTATATATCTTCTTAATCGTATCCTGCACTAGCTTCTCAAGAAGGTCACGATTCTTTTCAACCATCCCCGGTATATCCACAAATCGAAGCGGCATACCTTCTGGCTCCGGATTCTCCACAATGATTATTTCCGGTGCGGTATAGATTGACCCTCTCTTTGTTTTTGCTACGAGTCGACCTTGATAATAGTAGTTGTTAGCTTCAGCCCACATATAAGGGTATGTGTCATTTCGATCATATTGCCAATACTGATCAAACCCTAATATGTCTAACTCCTTGTAGTAAACAGGTCTGGGCTCTTTACTGAAGTTCAGTTGAGAGCTGTTAAGCAATAGTCCGCCTGTTGCTGTATCCCAGCTATATGAATACATAGCATCATTTCTCCTTCTTGTTTTGTTTTGCCCGCGCTTTTATCATTAGTACTTCTATTCCAGTATGGGTGCGTCGGGCAATATATCCATTGTCAGAAAGATAATTGAGTACATCTTTCTTTTGAAACGGGACTCCACTTTCCGCAATAACATCTACAATCAGGTCATCAAAGCTGTCATAAATATTTTCTTTTTTGACCATCGCACCAACAACCGTATTCCTATTATATCCGCCATGCATCAGATAGTAGCGTTTGCTGTGAAAAGCCACATAATGCTCCAGAAGGTATGGCGTCCACGGATGAGAAGCTTCTGGGAAGATTCCAAAGTCTGTTATTTCCGGCAGAGCAAGATAGCTTCCCGTACAGAAGCGACCTAAGGCCTTGTCAGTCTCTTTTACCTGAAAGCTCACATCGTCTCTGGAAACAAACTGTTCCTGGCTGACTCTGGCAGCATTCTGGTATAAAGAATCAAAGTATATTGTCGAGCCCATGCTCTCCGCAAATGCAAGAAGCTCCGAAAGTGTGAAGCTTTCCTGTTCTTCGCCATATGCGGCAAAAACATCGCTCATGGACAATTCCTTATCCTTGCCGCTGATAATATTCCCAGTAAAAGAGAATCTATCTCCCAGCTTATACTTGAGTTCATCCCTCCATCCGATCACAGAGAACATTGCGTTTCTCTCGTAGATGTACGGATACTTTCCCTTTATTGCGTCATAGAGCTCATTTCCACTGATAAAAGAATGTCTCTTAATCTCTTCATTGATGAGAGCCAGTATATTATCGAGTTCTTCCTCCGTCACAGAGAACGAATCCGCATGGAAGTACTCTCCCTTGCTGTTTCGCACGAATTCACCATTTGTACCTAAAAGTGTCCTGATGCGGTCGGAAGGTATATGGGAAAGTGCCTTGCAAAGATCATCCACTTCCATAGGCAAGCCATGTTCTTTAAGGCAGATGCGGACATCATCTATAGGATTAACCGATGACTGCTTCTCGTTTGACAGGTAGCTCCTTGCCATGAAGTACTTGTCTCTAGCCATGTATGTGATATAAGCTTTCAGCATTTCCGCGTCATAAATGTTCTGATCAAGAAAATCCTCCGAGAATTCTTTGAAAAGGGCCTCATAATATACTACAGTCTTTCCTTCTTCAAAGTTTTTGTCGAGAAAGTCAAACAGCCTATTCCGCAATTCCGCGCTTAACATCGTTTCTGGAGCATAGACACGCCCCTCGTGTTCTATGCCGCATTGACTGATTATCTTCTTAACTTCACCAGGCTCCTGCTCCAACGCATACCCGTTGATTTCCTCAAAGTAGCGACGGAATTTTTTCATTTCAATGGATGAACCCAAGCGGTATCCACGTGGAAAGTTTTGTATAAGCACAGTTTCGTAAGGCTCTACATCCACTTGAACAGAATCTTTCTCAGGCATGGTATTCATTCTTTTCACAGAAGAGGCTTTGTCCGGCACCGTCCAGTCTTCTCCCAGATACGCCATCAGCTTTGTGATGGCTGCGCGGAACCGATTGTGCTGAACCTCATTTTTTTCAATAAACTCCATATCGCTAAAAAGAGCATCTGCTGTTTTTCTTGCTTCTTCCGCTATTGCACCAAGAAGGCTGACGGACTCAAGCATATGCTCCGCTGCGTACTTTTCTGCACCACGAATCGCAGAGACATATCCTCTGCATGACGCCTCTGCCATATGCTGATCATTCATCATCCATTGGTAGAATTCCTCTTTGTCATCCCGTTTATATTTTCTATCCGTTGCAGTTGTAGTTGGCTTATCATCAATATCATCGTCACCACGCTTGATATATGTGATTACGATATTCTCATAATCCACAGAGCACTGATCCAGCAGCCATTTGATAGCCCGCATAATATCAAGAGCACTGCGGTTTGCTTCGATATGGTAATTCCGCATGACTTTCTTCGGTGCAGCGAGCAACTCCGTGTGTGCGTCATCCACAAGCCATACCTTTGTCCGTCCGCACTGGCTGTCCTTTCGAAGCTTTTTAAATGTATCCGGGTAATCATCTATCAGCTGCCTGCACAAATCTGCATAAAGTGTGCGCCATGATTTTTCCTGTATTTCGTTTCCAAAGTACGATAATGCCACCGGCTTGGTAAATGCCATATTGGGTATAGCCGTCAGATCCATTATCCTAACACCGACTTGATCTTCCACCTGTTTCATTATCGCCGTGGAAGTTTCTCTGCTTTTCTCAAACAGCTTGTTTTCTTTTTCAATCGGCATCCGTACTTCTGCCGATGACGCTCCATCCTGAGCGTACTGGATGAGATAATTCAGAGCAGAATTTATCCTTCCCATCTGCCTTTCATGCGTGAACTTAAATACCTTGTTTTGTTCAATATTGCTGCGGATCTTCTTAAAAACAGCAATATCTATATTCTCATAAAGAGATCTTTTCACGATTCTCGCTTTCTTCATCTGTTGTTCTATTTCCTGAAACACCATATACAACTCTGAAAGCTGTGCCGGTGAAACCCTTTTCGAAAACCAGGACATAAAAGCCGCTTCGCCATTATGTTTGTCATCAGCCATAAGCCTTGCCTCTTTCAATAACTCTTCGTATTTTTTGCGATCATTCTTGTACATGGAAACCATCTCTGTAAACAATTTCATTGCCGGTTTTGTTATCATCATTCCACGATAAGCGGACTCCATGCTTGCCATCTGAAAAGAAATGCCACCTGTATTTCGATGAGTATCCTCTATTTCCATGCCCCTATTAATCACCATGCGCCTCAAGGCATCTGAGCAATCTTTCACAGCATCCCGTCGCGATACATCACCAGACACCGTCCAGAGATATGCATCCAGCAGAAACACTGCTTCATATTCTGTAAATGATGCCCGTCTCGCCATCGCTAACCTCAGTCAATGCAATTGAAAGTTAGCAGAATAGTATTCTTTCCTCTTTCTCTAACAGCGAATCAATCGATACCGGCTGTAATGTTTTAAAACCCGTGTTTTCAAGATAACCGTTCTCCACCAGCATCTTAGTAATCACCTGCCCGACCTTTGTTTGTCACGGTAGTATTACTCCATAATGCCACCCACGGATCTTTATTTTGAAACCCTTTAAGGTAGTTCTCCAAATCAATCTTATCAAATGTCGATCCTATGTCAAGAAAAAGTACAAATTAAATGTAACTAATTTCTCTTTTTTGTAATTGTTAACTCGTTAAGTTTGTTACATCCGTTTCCATTTTTTAGATATTGTTCCTCATATTCATTTGGAGATAAATATCCACAATGACTATGAGTACGGACGGACTGTATTGTAGAATGTTTTAATATGTTCAAAAATTAGTTTATGTGCATGAATGTAGTTGAAAATTTTGAATCGATTAATCCACTCTCGTTTCAGAAGAGCAAGGAACGATTCTATACAGGCGTTGTCCCATGGATAAGCTTTCTTGGAATGGCTGTGAATCATTTCAGCGGTTGCTTTGTGGAATGCCTCTGATATATATGATACCTAAAGGATGGGCCTGAGGATTATTTAATTTACACACATTATATCAACATAACCCAAACACCGATACTAATTCCAGCTATTTATTCAGATAATTGCCTTCTATCCGCGAATTTTTAACCATTGCCCTGTCGATACGGATCATTCACAGACGATTTTCTGTTTTTGCATCAAAAAATCGCGATTTCCGAGCATTGGAAAAATTATCCCGTTCCACTAATAGAGATTTTAATTACTGCTATCTAAGCATAAGTTCGTTTGCTCGCGGCATACGGGCAGTTTGCCTTGAGCGGAGTGGTGCAGATTTCGGCGAAGCGAGCTGCAAAATCAGCTGGCGGACTATGCTGTTTGAGCACCTGCGGTGCGAGTTCATAGGCCGCCCTGATTTTGGCAAGCAAGCCATAAAATCTGCCCGCGCACGCTCACAGCAAACTGCACGCATGCCGCGAGCGTACACATTTATCTTCCGCTATCATTCTGCAAACAAAAAGATCACGCCATCCACGTGATCCCTTCATCATTACTCCGCCGGCACCGCCGCGATCGCGCACCATTCGCCGTCCTCTGCGATTTCCACGATGCGGAATCCCGCCTCGCGGATGGCCGCAGACACCTTTTCTTCCTTCTCCACCAGGATACCGGATGAAATGAACACACCGTCTGCCGTCAGATGCTTTCTGGCGTCCGCCGAAAGAAGCATCACCAGATCCGCCATCAGATTGGCCACGATCACATCTGCCATGAAATCCACGCCCTTGGTCAGATCGCCCTGAATCACCTTGACGGCGTCCTCCACATGGTTTTCCTCCACGTTCTCATGAGCCACACGTACCGCATCCTCGTCGATCTCGATACCCAGAATGTCCCGGCTGCCCAGCAGTGCGCCACAGATGGAGAGGATCCCCGATCCGCATCCCACGTCCAGGATCTTCTTTTCCTCCGGGTGATCTCCCAGGTATTTTTCCATCAGCTTCATGCAGAGAGAAGTCGTCTCGTGAGTACCCGTCCCGAAGGCCATGCCCGGGTCGATCTCAATGACCAGTTCATCTTCCTTTGGCGTATATTCTTCCCAGGTCGGCTTTACCACGATGCGATCCGTTACTTTAGTCGGCTTGAAGAACTCTTTCCACTTATCTTTCCAGTCACCATCGTCCACGATGTTCTCTGTGACAGTCAGACTGCCGAGATCTGCCTGCTGTCCAAATTCGCCTGCCTGCTGACGTCTTTGCAGTGCCGAAATACCGCCCTTGACCATGACAGCCATCTGCTGTGCCTTGGGATCTGCCTCGTCGAAGTACAGAGAAATCACCGGTTCTCGATCCAGGTTTTCCTTGAGATCGTCCTCGATGTAGTCCCAGCCGTACTCGTGTTTTTTCTGCAAAATATCGTCCATGTCGTGGGGATCGTCGATGGACATCTCCGTGATACCCATGCCCAGCAGCAATGCCGTGATCTGCTCCACCCCCTGCTCGGACGCCTGTATTTTTAATTCAAGATAACGCATAGTATCCTCCCGTATATTCTTATTATCAGCTTCTCCAAATTTTTTCTGCGCCTTCTGCAAAGTCCACGCCCGCGCTCCTACCGTACAGCCGGATGTTTCCATTTTCCACCATGATATCTGATAAGAAAACATACCGATCTTACGACCCAATCGATGATCATGGCGATCCATACGCCGAACACGCCCATGCCGAATACGGAACCCAGCAGATAGCCGGACAGAATCCGGAAGATCCACATGGATCCCACGCCGATGATCATAGTATACATGACGTCGCTGGCCGCACGCAACACGTTTGGAAGCGAGAAGGAAATCGGCCAGATGACAATAGCGCAGATGTTGTGGAACAGGATGATTTTACCTGCCAGATCGCCTGTCGCCTCCGAAAGTCCATATAAATTGATGATGACCGGGGTCAGCAATATGATAGCGATATCCACGATACCCATCAGCAGATAGACCCATTTGATCAGCTTTTTCCCGTAGTAGCGCACCTGTTCATAATCGCCGCTGCCCACGCACTGGCTGATGACGGAAACGATGCCGTATCCTACAGCCATGCCCGGCAGTACAGCGATCATAGCGACTGTATTAGCCACAGCATTGGCTGCGATAGCCGTTGTTCCGAAACCCGAAATCATGCTGAGAAGCAGCAGTTTGCCCAGCTGGAACATGCTGTTTTCGATACCGTTAGGAATACCGATCCGCAGGATATTTTTGATCAGCTTCCAGTTTGGACGGAACACGAACGGCTTGCTCAGATGCACCGCCAGGTTCGGATTGCGCAGCGCCTTGATGACGATGAATGCCGCAACGATACGAGCCACCAGCGTCGGGATGGCCACGCCTTCTACACCACATCCGAAACCGTATAATAAAATCGCATTTCCGCTGATATTGATCACGTTCATCAGCAATGAGATCTTCATGGCGATCTTGGAGTTTCCGATGCTCCGAAACAGCGCCGCCCCTGCATTGTACACAGCGATCAAAGGCACCGTCGCCACGACGATCTTGTAGTAAGTATTGCAGTAGGCCATGACCTGCGGATCCACGTCGCCGAACACCAGCGGCAGCAGCCCCTTGCGGAACACGTACATCACTGCGATGATAATGAGAGAAAGAGCCGTGATGAACAGCAGCAGCTGATCTCCGGCTTTCCTGGCGTCTTCCTGCTTCTTCTGTCCCAGGAACTGGCCGACGACTACCGCGCCGCCTGTGGCCAGAGCCGTCATGATGGTGATCAGCAGCATCATGATGGAATCCACCAGAGAGACGGCCGATACCGCCTCTTCTCCGACGCTTGCCACCATGAAGGAATCGGCGATCCCGATGGCGAACACCAGCAGCTGCTCGATAAACAGCGGCCACAGAAGACGGATCAGATATTTGTTGGTAAACATCCGCGCACCCACTTCTGTGCCTGCTTCGTTTTCCAGTTTTTCTATTGAGTTGTCGTCTTTTTTTCGTAACAGTTTCATATCAGTTCCATACTATTCTTGTTTTTCCTTGTCGTCAAGACTTCTTTCAAAGTTCTATTTTTCTGTCAATAATCAGCGGCCCGCCAAGCAGAAAGCACGCGCAGACCGTCCTGTAAACCGTCAGCATCCGCCTTTGCAGAAAAAAGAAAGAGCGCATATCCTGTTCGGATACACACTCTTGTTCTTCTATATTGTTCTGCCGCTTCCCTTAGGAGAAAAACTCCTTGAGAGAATCCAGAAAGCTGCTCTTCTTCTGGTAACAGTCGCCCGTCACCTTTTCTGCCATGGCGGAAATCGCCTTTTTCTGCTTGGAGTTGAGCTTGGTCGGAACTTCCAGGTTGACCTTCACATACAGGTCGCCCTTCTGGTTGCTCCGCACGCTCTTGATGCCCTTGCCCTTGAGACGGAATACTGTTCCCGGCTGAGTTCCGGATGGAACCTTGTAGGAAACCTTGCCTTCCAGAGTCGGGACCACGATATCGTCGCCCAGAGCTGCCTGGTCGAAGGTGATCGGAATCTCCAGCCACAGATCCTGGCCGCGCCGCTCAAACATCTTGTGAGGTTCCACGTTGATCACGATGTAAAGATCGCCGTCCGGGCCTCCGTTGACGCCCGGTTCGCCCTGTCCCTTGATCGGAATGACAGAATCGTTGTCCACTCCGGCAGGGATGTTGACGGAAATGGTCACGCTGTCTCTCGTCTTTCCGCTGCCGCCGCAGTCCTTGCACGGCGTTTCGTTGATCTCACCGGTTCCGTTACAGTCCGGACACGGAGATACGCTCTGGAACGTTCCCAGCGGAGTTCTCTGCGCCGTACGCACTTCTCCGGTGCCGCCGCACTTCGGACACGACTTCTTGGACGTTCCCGGAGCCGCGCCACTGCCGCCACAGGTCTTGCACTTTACATATTTATTGAGACGGATCTCCTTCTTCGTACCGAAAGCCGCCTCTTCAAAAGTGATCGTAACAGCCTTTTGCAGATCGTTGCCCTTTCTCGGACCGTTGTTGCGGCGATTTCTGCCGCCTCCGCCAAATCCGCTGAACGCTCCGCCGAACATATCAAAGATGTCTTCAAATCCGCCGAAGCCTCCGAAACCGCCAGCTCCGCCGCCACCGAATCCAGAGTTCGGATCGACGCCGGCATGACCGAACCGGTCGTACTTTTCCTTCTTTTCCGGATCAGAAAGCACCGCGTAAGCTTCGTTGATTTCCTTGAATTTTTCTTCAGCCTCCTTGTCTCCCGGGTTCTTATCCGGATGGTACTTCATCGCCATCTTGCGGAACGCCTTTTTGATATCGTTATCGCTGGCGCCCTTCTGCAGTCCCAGGACCTCGTAGTAATCTCTCTTATCTGCCATCTAAACTATCCTCTAAATTATACTTCTCACTAACACACGATAATCCGGTGCACGAGAGATACTGAACCGTATCCTCGCACACCGGATCAACCGGTTTACTACACCTTAAGCACTTTCAACAAGTTTTACTGCCTGTTTTTATTTATCGTCGTCTACCACTTCGTAGTCGGCATCCACTACGTTGTCATCCTTCGGCTGAGCACCTGCATCTGCTGCACCTGCTCCAGCAGCTCCAGCGCCCATATTCGGGTCTGCGCCGGCAGCCTGTGCCTGCTGATACATCTTAGCGGAGATGGTGTGGAACTTCTCTGTGAGAGCTTCCGTCTTAGCCTTGATGTCGTCGATATTGTCTGCTTCCAGAGCCTTGGACAGGTCGTCCTTAGCAGCGTTGATATCGTTCTTTTCTTCTTCAGACAGAGCGGATTCCAGTTCCTTCATGTTCTTTTCTGTTTCGTAGATCAGAGTTTCAGCCTGGTTTCTCACTTCGATCTGTTCTTTTCTCTTCTTGTCTTCTTCTGCATACTGTTCTGCTTCCTTGACCTTAGCGTTGATCTCGTCTTCAGACAGCTTTGTGGAAGAAGTGATAGTGATGCTCTGTTCCTTGCCTGTTCCCATATCCTTCGCGTGTACGTTTACGATGCCGTTGGCGTCGATGTCGAACGTAACTTCGATCTGCGGGATACCACGTGGAGCTGGCGGAATACCGGACAGCTGGAACCGTCCCAGAGTCGTATTGTCAGCGGCCATTTCTCTTTCACCCTGCATTACATGGATGTCTACAGCAGTCTGGTTGTCTGCGGCGGTGGAGAAGATCTGGCTCTTCTTTGTCGGGATCGTTGTATTTCTTTCGATCAGCTTCGTAGCAACGCCGCCTAATGTCTCGATGGACAGGGACAGCGGAGTTACGTCCAGAAGCAGTACGTCGTTTACTTCACCAGTCAGTACGCCGGCCTGGATAGAAGCACCGATGGCTACGCATTCGTCCGGGTTGATGCCCTTGAACGGCTCTTTGCCTGTGATCTTCTTAACAGCTTCCTGAACAGCCGGGATTCTAGTGGATCCACCTACCAGGATTACCTTGGACAGGTCGCTGTTGCCTACGCCTGCATCTGCCATAGCCTTCTTCATCGGCTCGATCGTAGCGTTTACCAGATCAGCAGTCAGCTGGTCGAATTTAGCTCTTGTGATGTCCATGTTCAGGTGCAGAGGACCATTTTCGTTTACCGTGATGAACGGCAGGTTTACATTGGTCGTCTGTGCGCTGGACAGTTCTTTCTTAGCTTTTTCTGCAGCTTCCTTCAGTCTCTGGTGAGCCATATTGTCGTTTCTCAGGTCTACGCCGTTTTCCTTGGCGAAGCTGTCAGCCATGAAGTTGAGCAGAGCTTCGTCGAAGTCGTCGCCGCCTAGCTTGTTGTTGCCGTTTGTTGCCAGTACTTCGAATACGCCGTCGCCCAGTTCCAGAATGGATACATCGAATGTACCGCCGCCCAGGTCATATACCAGGATCTTGTGCTGTTCTTCGTCTTTGTCAAGACCGTATGCCAGGGAAGCCGCCGTCGGCTCGTTGATGATTCTTTTAACATCAAGACCTGCGATCTTACCGGCGTCCTTAGTTGCCTGTTTCTGGCTGTCTGTGAAGTAAGCCGGTACTGTGATAACAGCTTCCGTTACCTTTTCTCCCAGATAGCTTTCTGCGTCAGCCTTCAGTTTTGCCAGAATCATTGCGGAAATATCCTGCGGCGTGTATTTCTTGCCGTCAATTTCTACTGTGTGATCGGTACCCATGTATCTCTTGATGGATGCGATGGTTCTGTCCGGGTTGGTGATTGCCTGTCTCTTAGCAGTTTCTCCAACCAGTCTTTCTCCGTTCTTTGCAAATCCCACAACGGATGGTGTGGTTCTGTTTCCTTCTGCGTTAGCGATAACGACCGGTTCTCCACCTTCCAGTACTGCTACGCACGAGTTTGTAGTTCCTAAGTCAATTCCTATTACTTTTCCCATTTTAGATTCCTCCTCAAATTTATATTATGAAAGCTAGCCTGCGACTTTAACCATGGACGGCCGTATCACCTTGCCGTTCAGAGTATAGCCCTTCTGCATTACACCGGAAACCGTACCGCTTTCATATTCGTCGGTTTCCTCGCTCATCACAGCGTTGTGGAAATTCGGGTCGAATTCTTCCCCCAGCGCCGGGATCTCTGCCAGACCTGACTTCTTCAGTACATCGCCCAGCTGCTTGAAAATCATTTCCATACCTTCTTTGAAGCTGTCCCCCTGACCTTCCTGATCCAGCGCTCTCTCAAAGTTGTCGAGCACGTCCAGAAGCTCTGTTACCAGTTTCTCGTTGGCATAAGAATATAAATCTTTTTTCTCCTTTTCTACCCTTTTTTTATAGTTCTGAAAATCCGCCATCAGCCGCATATAGCGAGTGTCGGAATCTTCTTCCGGCTCCTTCTTAGCCGCTTCTTCGGATTTATCATTCTGTTCCTCAGCCGCATCCTTTTTTTCTTCCGGTTCTGCTGCAGTTTCCTGCGCTTCCTCTTCTGGTGCAGCCTCTTTCTTGATATCTTCTGTATCAACCATTGCCCTTCTTGTCTCCTTCCGTTTCTCCTTCCGTGATCTTGAACGCATCACTGATATTGTCTGTCAGATATTCCACGATCGATGTTACCTCGCCGTACCGCATCCGCGTCGGTCCGATAACTCCGATCTTGCCCATCAGCTTGCCGTCTACATGATACGTTGCCGTAATCAGACTGCAGTCCTGCATGGCCTCTTCCTTATTTTCATTTCCTATGGTGATGATCACGCCGTTCTCTCTGTTAATGAGAGCCTTAGTGAGATCCTCACGCTTATCCATCATCTCCAGGAACATCTTCGCTCTGTCCAGATCGTTGTATTCCGGAAGAGAAAATATATTAGTAAGCCCATCCATGTACAGGTTTACGTTCAGCATATCTTCCAGCGTCTTCACGAAACTCGGAACGATATTCCGCTCGAACATTGCCATGGATTCCGCATCCGTTTTAAAACTCTCGATGATGTCCAGCGTCAGAGCCTCGCTCAAGGTCTTGCCGCGATAATTATATGTCATCGTCTTCGATAAGATCCTTAAGGATTCTTCCGAAGCCGGTTTTTCCAGACGCACCGTCGTGTTGGAAACCTTGCCGCTCTCCGATACCAGCATCAGCACCACCGTGTAGTCATCCACCGGCAGCAGATTGATGTACTTGAGTGTATCCTCATCCTTTCGCGGCGTCATGGCAAACGCTGTCAGATTGGTGATCTCCGACAAAATGTGCGCCGCCCGCTTCATCAGGTTCTCCAGTTCCGTCACATTCCCGTAAAGTCTGGATGCTATGGCATCCTTCTCCTCACTGGTGAGTTCCCTTTTCTTCATCAGCTCGTTGACGTACAGTCTGTAAGCCTTCTCCGAAGGAACTCTTCCGGAGGATGTGTGCGGATGGCTCAGATAGCCAAGCTCCTCCAGATCCGACATTTCATTCCTGACTGTCGCCGGGCTGACTCCCAGATCATAATTCTTAGAAATCGTCCGGGAACCGACAGGTTCTGCCGTTCTTATGAAGTCGGCTATGATGGCCTGCAGTATTTTCAGTTTTCTTTCGCTTAAATCCATCTTAGCCCTCCTCTTTGTTAGCACTCTTTATACCCGAGTGCTAAGCTCAATTTAAATGTACCACTCCGGTACTATAAAGTCAACACTATTTTGAAATTTTTTCGTCTCCTCGGATAAATTTTTTTAAATGAAACAAATACAAGTAGGTTTCCTTGACCGGTTTGCCCCAAGACGCTTCTAAAGCTTCCTTGTATAAAGCCAGCTGCTCTGCATACCGCTGCCGGATCTCCTCTTCTGCCTCTTCAGAATCCACGTAGGAATTCTTGTAGTCGATGAGCACCATTCCGTCCTCTTCCTCGAAGAAACAGTCGATGACCCCCTGAACGATGGCCTGCTCTCCGCTCACATCCTTCTGGATGATAAACTCCCGCTCTTTCTGCAAAGACCCCGCCCGGGCTGCTCTCTTTCCGACGTTTTCTGCAAAGAACCCAAGGATCTGATCGATACGGATTGCCTTCGCTTCCTCCTCCGAAAGACTTCCCGTGCTCCGAAGCTGCTCCACGGTCTGCTGGATGTATGACCTGCCCTGCTCCAGAGCCTTTGCAAAATCCAGACGCTCCATCACCAGATGCATGGCCGTGCCTCGCTGCGCCGCCGTAAGGCCCTTGTGCTCCCGGGTAAACTCCGGCTTCTGAAACAGGATCTCATCTGCAAGATCCGTGCTCCCGCCGGCCAGTTCCGTGACCGAATACTTCGACTTGACCTTGACCGCTTCCTGATACGGATACTCATAGGAAAGGTTCTCTGTGATCTGCTCCATCCGCGAATTTTCCTCATCAGAGAGCTGATAGGTCGAAACCCGCTGAGCTGTCTGACGAAGTCTTTGCATCAGATCCTCTGCAGAATGACTGCCGGACTGCTCCGGCGATGCTCCCGCCATGACCTCCGGCGACTCCACACAGATTTCCTCGCCTGCCTGCTTCAGCGGCGCATATACCATGTCCAGGAAGGAGCTGCGTCCCGCCTGCTCTTCGTCCAGACTCTCCAGATCCTTCACCGTTCCTACGATTTCCAGCCGGTCGATGGCACGTGTCAAAGCTACATATAAAATACGTACTTCCTCCTCCAGTTCTTCTGCTGCTTTCTTGCCTTCGATGACACGCTGCAAAAGAGTCTTCCTGTGCCAGCCTTCCTCCCTGTTTACGAGAGGCAGACCGATGCCGCAGTCCTTGTGCATCTCCATGGAGCCTCCGCTTCCACGAAAACGAATGGTACGACCTGCACCCGCCAGGATCACCACCGGGAATTCCAGGCCCTTGCTCTTGTGGACCGTCATGATACGGACCACGTTTTCATTTTCTCCGATGGTCTTGGCTTCGCCCATGGACAGGTTGTTCTTCTTCATGGCGTCGATATACGAAAGGAATCCGTAAAGTCCCGTGTAGTTGCTCTCTTCGAAAGTCGCCGCTTTTTCCACCAGCATCCGCAGGTTGGAGATCCTCTGCTTGCCCACCGGCAGTCCGCTGCAGTAATCATAATATCCGGTCTCATATAAAAGCACCCTCAGCAGTTCCTCCAGGCTTACGGTCCTTCTCAGCTGTTTCCAGTAGTCCAGTTGTTCCCGCATCTTCCGTATTTTTTCCTGCAAAGGCTTCTCCACAGGTTCTGCGGGTTCCGCAGCTTCCGTATTTTTGCCGGCCTCCGCATAGCTGCAGACAGCCTGATAGAAGCTGCCCTCCCGGAACGCGATGCGGATCCCGGCCAGCTCCTTTGCAGTAAAATCAAAGAGAGGCGAATGCATCACCGAGATCAGTGGGATATCCCGCCGTGTATTATCGATGACCTTTAATAAATTGACGAAGATCTCGATTTCTACCGACTCAAAGTACCCGCCCGGATTTTCTCCGAAGGCAGGGATGCCCTGATCGTTGAGAGCCTTTTCCATTGCCGGGATCATATGGCGGTTTCGCGACAGGATGACGATGTCCCGGTAGTCCACTGGACGTTCTTCGCCTTTTTTCACGTCGAAGATCATCTTTCCCTTGTTTTCTGCCACGATCCGGGCGATGGCTGCGATCTCTCGATCCACGCTCTCGATTCCCTCGTCCTCCAGCTCTTCCATGTCCATTCTGTCCAGGATGGTCACACGGCTTGGATAGCCCGGGTATTCCTCCGGCGCTGTGCAGTGGAGTTTAGCGTCCTCGTCGTAGTCGTCCATCACCGCTTCAAAGACGGAGTTGACTGTTCTCGTCACATTACGCTTGCTTCGGAAATTGCTGTTGAGGTCGATCTTCTCGCTCTGCGTTTCCTCTTCCTTCTTATATAATTCGTATTTGCTGCGGAAGATCTCCGGCTCCGCCAGCCGGAACTTGTAGATGCTCTGCTTCACATCTCCTACCATAAACAGGTTGTTCTCCCGGCAGATCTTGCCCGCGATGATCTCCTGCAGCATATTGCTGTCCTGAAATTCGTCAATAAAAATGTAGGCAAATTTTTCCCGGTACTCCTGCGCCGCCATAGGGTCATCCAGGATCTTCATGGCATAGTGCATTACGTCGTCGAAATCGACCATGTTCTTTTCCTGCTTTTTCTCCCGGAAAATCTGCTCGAATTCTTCTAATAACTCGATGAGATACGACGTATCTTCGTAGAGCTGTTTCAGCTCTTCCTCCGCTTCTTTTCGGCTGCGGCTGAAATACTTTTTCCTCAGATCATCGATTTCTTTCTTTCCTTTTTTACGCAAAGCAGAGACGATCTCTTTGACCGCCTCATAATCGTCCTTTTCGTCCTTGGTCGCACGCATGGTGTTGAATTTCAGATCTCCCAGCATTTCGCCGGCTCGAAACAGCAGATCCAGTTCGTCCCATCGGGAAACGCTCGGTTCTGGGTCAATGCTCATGATCTCTTCCAGCGAATCCAGACGATCCACATCTTCCCGAGCTTTTGCCGCGAGGATCAGCACACTGCTGTCTTCCAACAGTTCTGCGGCCTCCTCATAATATCGGCGTGCCTTTGCAATGCCGTCATAAAACGCCTGGATCAGAAACTGGGTAATACCCGTAGACACCAGGGCGTCGTCTTTGCAGAACCATTCGGTGCTCTCCTTCGCCCATCTAAAATAATCCGGCACACTTCTCAGCTCATCGTATAAGCCGATCATGTTGTCCTTCAGCCGGTTCTCGTTCCGGTCGCCGCTGTATTTTCTAAGAAAAGCTTTGAACCGGTCAAAGTCTTCCTCAAAACGTGTTTCAAAGAGAGCATCCACGCTTTCCTTTTTCAGGATCGACACCTGGATCTCATCGCCTATAACAAACCCCGGTTCCAGTTCCGTCAGGTAAAAATACCGATGCATGACTTCCAAAGCGAAATTATGGAACGTTCCGATATTCGCCTTATACATGAGATCCAGCTGCCGCTTCAGAAACGCCCGATCTGCATCCGGCTGATCCATCTCTTTTCGGATGGCCTGTTCCAGCCGTTCACGCATTTCCTGAGATGCTGCATTGGTAAATGTCGTGATGAGAAACCGATCCACATCTACTTTATCCTGTAAAATCAGCTGTTTTATCCGCTCGATCAAAACGGCAGTCTTACCCGATCCTGCCGCTGCAGAAACCAGGATGTTCTTCCCTCTGGATTCTATGGTATGGGCTTGCGCTTCTGTCCACTGCATGGTTGTGCTCCTTTCCGTTTCTATCAGTATACATTCTTTCGTCTGGATACACAATAAATTATCCACGCCAGCAGAAATACCAGGCCCTCCGTTACCGGATACGACAGCCACACACCACAGATCCCCAAAAGCTTTGCCAGCAGAAATGCAGCCGGCACAATAAGGAGAAGCCCTCTCAAAAGCGAGATCACATGAGCCGGCAGCGCCCGGTTCGTCGAGGTGAAATATATGGCCATGGAAATATTGGTTCCTGCAAAGAAAACGGCAAGGAAATACAATTTCAGTCCTGTTACGGCGATAGCCTGAAGTTCAGCGTTGCCTTCACTGTTGAAGATCTGCGTGATCCCTTCTGAAAAGAAAAAAATGACTCCATAAATGAACACAGAAACCCCGGCAATAGTCCAGACAGCATAATGCAGATTCTTTCGCACAAGGGCCATCTCTCCCTCGCCGAAAGCTCTGCTCATCAGCGGCTGAACGCCCTGAGCGATCCCTGTATAGATCGCAATGACTACATATGAAATATTCGCGATCACACCATAGGCTGCTACTCCGGTATTGCCGGCTTCTTTCAGCATCAGAAGATTGAATACCAAAATAACTATGCCGGTAGCCAGTTCCATGACGAAGGACGGAAATCCCAGAGCAAGAGACGACCGCAGACTCGTCAGAGTCTGCTTTGCAGAAAATTCGCTGTGTCTCAGTTCAAACTTCAATGTATGAGAAGGTTTCGTCCAGTGGATCAAAGTCAGGCAGATCCCGATTATCGGTGCAACTCCCGTTGCCAGAGCCGCTCCGAACAGCCCCAGACCAAACGGAAAAATAAAAATGTAATCCAGAAGAATGTTAGCCAGACTTCCGACAACCATGGCCGCCATTCCCAGGTTAGGATCTCCGTCATTACGAATGAAACAGATCATCACATCGTTGAGCATGAAAAACGGGGCAAAACAGCAGAGGACTTTGAGATAAGTTCCCGACAGATCCAGAAGCGACTCATCAGCCCCGAACGCTGAAGCGATCTGCGCGGAAAAGAACACTCCTGCCAGAATGAACAGCAGAGAGCATAGAAATGTAGCCGTTACCACGATAGAAAATATCCGGTTTGCTTCTTCCTCTGCCTGCTGACCTTTTCGAATAGAATACCAGGTAGCGCCACCCATACCCATCATCAGACCAATGCCCCGGATCGCATTAAAGATGGGCAATGCCAGATTCAGTGCCGCCAGCCCCTGCGCACCCAGTGCCTTAGACACGAAAAACGTGTCTGCTAATATGTAACAGGATACTCCTATCATCCCCATAACATTAAAAGTAACGTATTTACTGTATTCTTTCAGCGGGTGCTGATTTAAGGTCGGCTGCGTCGAAACTTCGGCCAGCTGCGTCTCCGGCTGACACTGCGTTGATTCGGTTTTCTGCCTGTTCGTCTTCATTCTCATTCCTCCGATAAAACAAGCGCCGGTATTTCGTATCTTCTAAGACCTAACGATACGAAATCCGGCGCTCCTCGCGCAACTGCCCGGCGGCAGTGTGTTTCTTATTTGTTTCTTTCTCGGAAATTATAGCATACCCGGCAGGTCGGTACAAGCATAATAACCTCAACTCTTTGAAATTCTGCATTCAGGTTATTTTTACTGTGCAAGTTCCCCTATTCTTCCCGGTTCCGCTGTGCCAGAAGATCCAGTGCCGGCTGCAGATCGATCTCGTCGTCCGCAAGCCCTAACACTTCATAATCCGGCAGATCGTCCAGAAGCTCCTGCTTCTTCCGTTTCTTTTTCATCTGTTCCTTGATGCCCATACTTTGCTCCTTTTCTGCCTTAGCCCAGCTCCGCCAGCTTCTGCGCCGCCTTTTTCATCTCGCAGACCGCTTCATTGACTTCCCGCTTGATCTTATGCTGCTCCTTCGGTTCCATGAGCAGGTATATGTTCAGCCCCACCAGTGCTCCGGCGAGACCGATCCCTGTGATCATACTGCACGCTTTTCCCATTTCCAACACCTCCTGCTTTCGCATATCTTGATTTTACGAAAGTAGTATGCCCGGTTTGCAGGAAAAATATAAGCATTATCGTGTTTTTTTCAGCATCACGCTGATGGCTGCAAACACCAGACCCGCCACAGGCCAGATGATCCAGGTGATCTGCGTCATGCAGCTTCATCGAAGCTGATCGGATATTTTTTATATAAAACCCAGCTGATTGCAGCTGTGATGACCTCTGCCACTATAAATGCGTACCAGATCCCGGTCATTCCCATAAATTTTGACAACAGCCACATAGCCGGTATCAACAGTCCGAATTGTCTCAGTATATTGATCAGAAGACTGAATTTTACCCTCTTCGTCGACTGCATAAATGAAGCGACCATCGTTGCGATCGCAGCAAATACATAACTTATGCACATGATCCGCAGTGCCGGCACACCAAACGACAACATCTCTTTCGATGCATTGAATGCAGTAAGAATCTGCGACGGGAAGAGACATAATATGATGATGCTCACACCAGTCAGCAGGATGCCGATCGTATTTCCGTACTGAAATGCCTGCGTCAAACGTTTTTCGTTCTTTGCACCATAATTGTAACTCATGATCGGAATACATCCCTGCACCAGACCGTTGAGAGTCATGATCACCACCTGCTGCAGCTTGAAATACGCCCCGAAAAATGCGACGGCAGTCGTAGAATAGAGCAAGAGGAACAGGTTGGTGAAATAAGTCATGAATGCACCGAGCGCATTCATCAAAAATGACGGGAACCCTATCACGAAAATTTCCTTGAATATCTTGAAATCCAGCTTGAATCCCTTCGTCTTGATCTTTACCTTCTGCTTACGGAAAATCAGCACATAAAATGCCAGGATCATCGAGAATGTATATCCGCACACAGTAGATACCGCGGCTCCTTCGATTCCCATTTCCGGGAAGATCCACACACCGAAAATAAGAAGGGGATCCAGAACAAAATTCAGCAGAACACCAGCGATCTGAAACCACATCGGTGCAATCATGTTCCCCGTTCCCTGTAAAACTTTCTGGATGCAGATATGTACCATGCTGGACACTTCCATAAATGCACAGATCCTCATGTAATCCACCGCCATATCATAAATGGCTGGATCTTCTGTGAAGGAGGCAAAAAAAGGTTTCATAATGAGCAGAACCACGATGGTTACAATTACGCCGCATGCAGCGGAGAGAATGATCCCATTTGAGACCACACTGTTGGCCATATCCTGATTTTTCTGCCCCAGATACCTGGCAATCAGTACATTGACACCAACACCTATTCCGATCGACATAGCAACCATAAGCGTCGTGATCGGAAACGCCAGAGAAACAGCAGTAAGCGCATCCTCTGAAATCCACGATACAAACATACAATCCACAAAATTGTATGTAAACTGAAGAAACATCGAAATCAACGGAGGGACCGACATCGTCACGATCAGCGGCAGCATCGGTTTTGTCTCCATTTTATTCAGTTCGCCCATCTTCTTCATCTCCTTTAATCACACCAAACCGAATATGAATTCCTTATTTTGCTCTAATCATTGTAACACATTGACAGGGTGGTCACAAGCAAATATGTAACCGGTTTCACCCTTTCTTCCTGCCACCTTTCAGATGCAAAACTCTGCGATTTGTGATACCATAGAACCAGCAAAGGAGACTCACTATGAACACATTTGAAATATCCCCCTTCCGCCTGGAAGGGGATGTCTGGCTGATCCTGGATCAGACCAGGCTGCCCGGCACCGAAGTCTATCTTCGCCCGGAAACAAAAGAAGACATCTGGCACGCCATAAACACCCTGCAGGTTCGGGGAGCACCGGCTATCGGCATCGCCGCGGCATACGGTCTCTGGCTTTCTGTAAAGGATTTTACCGGAAGCATGGAAGAATTCGCAAAGACTTTGCAGGCTGCCAAAGACTATCTGGTGACTGCCCGTCCAACAGCCGTCAACCTTGCCTGGGCACTGGAACGCATGTGGAACGCCTGGCAGAAATCTCAGCCCTGCGATATCATAACATCTAAAGACCTGCTCTTTGCAGAAGCGAAAAAAATCTATGAAGAAGATGTTGCCGCCTGCAAAGCCATGGGCGAATACGGACTGTCCCTGCTGAAACCGGGCATGGGCATTCTGACCCACTGCAACGCGGGAGCACTGGCAACATCTAAATACGGCACCTGCCTGGCGCCCATCCATCTGGGACAGGAACGCGGCTACAACTTCCATGTATACTCCGACGAGACACGCCCGCTCCTGCAGGGAGCACGACTCACCTGCTGGGAACTGCAAAAGTCCGGCGTAGATGTGACCCTGATCTGCGACAACATGGCTGCATCTGCCATGAAGCAGGGCAAGATCGACGCCGTAGTAGTCGGCTGCGACCGGATGGCCGCCAACGGTGACGGAGCCAATAAGATCGGAACTTCCGGAGTCGCCGTGCTGGCGAAGGAATACGGCATTCCGTTCTATATGTACGTGCCAACCTCCACCATCGATCTTTCCACGCCGACCGGTGCGGACATCCATATCGAGGTGCGCGACGGCGAGGAAATCCACAAGCTCTGGTACGCCGAAGACATGGCTCCCGCCGGAATCAAAACCTGGAATCCGGCTTTCGATGTGACCGATGCAAAGTACATTACGGCCGTTATCACGGAGAAAGGCATCGTGCGTCCGCCATACACGGAAAACCTGCCGAAAGTTTTTAAATAACGACGGGAAAAATACGCGGCAAATGCGCCCAAATACGACGCATCATGATATAATAAATTGCAACAGAAACGGAGGTAATATTATGAAAAAATTCAACCGCCCGACCATGCTGATGATCCTGGATGGTTACGGCATCAATCAAGATACATACGGTAACGCCATCGCGGCAGCAGACAAGCCGCATCTGGACGAGATCTTCGCCAAGTATCCCGGCACTACCCTGAAAGCCTGCGGTCTGGACGTGGGCCTGCCGGAAGGGCAGATGGGAAATTCCGAAGTCGGACACCTAAACATCGGCGCAGGCCGGATCGTCTATCAGGATCTCACCATGATCACAAAGGCCATTGAAGACGGCAGTTTCTTTAAAAACGAAGCGCTCCAGAAAGCCATTGCTCATGTGAAGGCCAACGGCTCCGCACTCCATCTGCTGGGACTCCTGTCCGACGGCGGCGTCCACAGCCACATCAAACACCTGCTGGCCCTCATCGACATGGCGAAAAAAGAAGGGATCGAAAACCTTTACGTTCACTGCTTCCTGGACGGCAGAGACGTACCGCCTCGCTGCGCAGAAGAATACATCAAGCAGCTGGAAGACCATATGAAAGAAACCGGTCTAGGCAAGATCGCGACCGTATCTGGCCGCTACTACGCTATGGACCGTGACAAGCGGTGGGATCGCGTCGAAAAAGCCTACAACGCCATGACCTGCGGCGAAGGGGAGCATGCTCCCGACGGAGCATCGGCTGTCACAAGCGCCTACGGTCGCGATGAAAATGATGAGTTCGTGCTCCCGACCGTCATTGACGGAGCAGACGGCAGCGTCAACGACGGAGACGCCATGATCATGTTCAACTTCCGTCCTGACCGCGCCAGAGAGATCACCCGCGCATTCGTAGATCAGAATTTCGACGGATTTGACAGAAAGAAAGAAATCAAAGATCTCTGCTACATCTGCATGACCCAGTACGACGCAGAAATGCCGAACGTTTCCCTGGCTTTCCCGCCGGAAACCATGACCAACACTCTGGGCGAATACATCGCAGATCTGGGACTGACTCAGCTTCGTATCGCAGAGACAGAAAAATACGCTCACGTGACTTTCTTCTTCAACGGCGGCGTAGAAGCGCCGAACCGCAACGAAGACCGGATCCTGGTCGCTTCCCCTAAAGTGGCTACCTACGATCTACAGCCGGAAATGAGCGCCTATGAAGTAACGGAAAAAGTGCTGGAAGCCATCGGCACAGATAAATACGACCTGATCATCTTAAACTTCGCCAACGCTGACATGGTAGGTCACACCGGCGTCATCGATGCAGCGAAACAGGCCATCGAAGCGCTGGATAAATGCGTGCCTCAGATCGTGGACGCGATTTTAGCAAAGGACGGTCAGATCCTGCTGACAGCAGACCACGGCAACGCCGATGTGATGCTGGACAAGGACGGCAATACGGTAACGGCTCACTCCCTCAACGATGTGCCGCTGCTCCACATTGCCAACGAGCCGAAGCAGCTGAAAGACGGCGGCCGTTTGTGCGACATCGCACCGACGATCCTGAAGCTGATGCACCTTGATATTCCGGCAGAAATGACCGGCAAACCGCTGGTATAGCATCTAGCGCCGGCCGCCACAAGCCTGCGCCGTGCTCCTGCCACCGGGATACACGAGACGCCAGCTTTCGGGCGCACGGCGTTCCCTAAAAATCCCCAGAAATTCAAAAAGAGCTGACAGCGAATCTCACGATTCTCTGTCAGCTCTTTTTCATCGTTTTTATTCGTACTGCTGCCGGCCATAACAGGCCGACCAGTCTTCAGCCGGACCTGCGCCCGACTGTAAGTGCTTACAGCAGTTCCTTTCTCGAAAGGTTGATCCGGTTCTGGCTGTCGATTTCCGTAACCTTGACCTTCACGATATCGCCGATGTTCATTTCATCTTCCACCTTCTCTACGCGATGTTTTGCCATCTTGGAGATGTGGAGCAGACCTTCCTTGCCCGGCAGGATCTCGATGAAAGCACCGAAGTTCATGATACGGGTTACTTTACCTTCGTAGATTTCGCCCGGTTCCGGTTCCTTTGTCAGCAGTTCGATCTCTCTTACGCCGGCCTCTGCGCTCTGCATATCAGGCGCTGCGATATAAACCAGACCAGTGTCGTCGATGTCGATCTTCACGCCGGTTTCTGCGATAATACGGTTGATAGTCTTGCCTCCCGGTCCGATCACTGTACGGATGTGATCCGGATCGATATGCATGGAGATGATTCTCGGTGCATACGGAGACATTTCTTCTCTCGGTGCAGGCAGCTCGTCCAGCATTTCCTTCATGATGTGCATTCTACCTTCGTAAGCCTGCTTCAATGCATTCTGCAGAACTTCCTTGGAAAGACCGTGCACCTTGATATCCATCTGAATCGCCGTAACGCCCTTTGCAGTACCTGCAACCTTGAAGTCCATGTCGCCCAGGAAGTCTTCCATACCCTGGATGTCGGACAGGATCGCCATCTTGCTCGTACCGTCTTCTTCCACACGTTCGATGAGACCCATAGCGATACCAGCTACAGGAGCCTTGATCGGAACACCTGCATCCATCAGTGCCAGGCAGCTTCCGCATACGGACGCCTGAGACGTAGAACCGTTGGAGGATAATACTTCCGATACGACACGGATCGCATACGGGAATTCCTCTTCGCTCGGCAGTACCGGCAGCAACGCTCTTTCAGCCAGCGCACCGTGACCGATCTCTCTTCTGCCCGGGCTCTTCATTCTTCCAGCTTCACCTACGGAATACGGAGGGAAGTTGTAGTGGTGCATATATCTCTTTTCTGTCTGCTCGTTGATGCCGTCGATCGTCTGCGCTTCGCTGAGCGGACCTACGGTAGCAACGGAGAGAACCTGAGTCTGACCTCTCTTGAACAGGCCGGATCCGTGAGTTCTCGGGAGCACGTGAGTGTCGCACCAGATCGGACGGATCTCCGTGCGTTTTCTGTTATCCGGACGGATACCATCGTCCAGGATCATCTTTCTTACCTGTTCCTTCGTGATGGTGTAAAGAACGTTGCCGATGTCCTTGCCGTTGTCCGGGTAGATTTCTTCAAAATGTTCTTTTGTTTCCGCTTCTACAGCGTCCATGTTGTCCAGACGTTCCATCTTGTCATAAGTCTGGATAGCAGCTCTCATCTTGTCTTCTGCGTATTCTCTAACGGCAGCTTCGATGTCTTCCGGAACCTTGTACAGTTCGATTTCCATCTTAGGCTTGCCGACTTCCTTTACGATCTCTTCGATGAATTCAACGATCTTCTTGATTTCTTCATGTGCGAACATGATAGCATCCAGGATCGTTTCTTCCGGCACTTCCTGTGCTCCGGCTTCTACCATCATGATCGCTTCCTTCGTTCCGGAAACTACCAGGTGCATGGAGCTTTCTTCTCTCTGCGCCAGGGACGGGTTCACAACGAACTGTCCGTCAACCATGCCTACGAGAACGGAACCTGTCGGTCCTTCCCACGGGATGTCGGAAATAGCCAGCGCTACGGAAGATCCGATCATCGCTGCGATTTCAGACGGCGCGTCGTCGTCTACGGACATAACTGTCGCAACAACCTGCACGTCGTTAAAAAATCCCTTCGGGAACAGCGGACGCAGCGGTCTGTCCATCAGACGGGAATTGAGGATCGCCTTTTCGCTCGGTCTTCCTTCTCTCTTTATAAATCCGCCCGGAATCTTTCCTGCTGCATACATTTTTTCCTCATAATCACAAGACAGCGGGAAAAAATCGATGTCCGGTCTTGGCTCCTTGGACGCACACGCCGTTACGTTTACAACCGTATCGCCGTATTTCACCATAACCTGTCCATTGGCCAGTTCGCAGACTTTGCCAATTTCAAGCTCCAGCAGCTTGCCGCCGATGGCAGTCTTGAATGTTCTGTAATCTGTAAATTTCATATAGCAACTACCTCCTGCTAATATCTTTACCTTAACATCTTCAGTGCCTTCCCGGCACCGCTTTATAAAAATAAAGACGGGGAAATAAAGCCCCGCCTAAATTATCAAGTTGATTTACTTTCTTAAACCTAAACGAGCGATAAGATCTCTGTATCTCTGCAGATCCTTCTCTTTCAGGTAATTAAGAAGGTTTCTTCTCTGACCTACCATTTTCAGAAGTCCTCTTCTGGAGTGGTGGTCTTTCTTGTGAACTTTCAGGTGTTCGTTCAGGTCGTTGATTCTGTAAGTCAGGATAGCAACCTGTACTTCCGGAGAACCTGTATCTCCTTCTTTTGTCTGATATTCTTTGATGATTTCTGCTTTCTTTTCTGTTGTAATCATATTCGTTTCCTCCTTATTTCTATACGCCTGCAGCCCAGACGCCGTCGGAGTGTCGTCCGACTGAGCCCCAGGTAAAATTACTAACAACTTATGTTACCATACTGCTACTTGTTTTGCAATACAAATCTTATATCATTCTTCCGGGTCGTCTTCGCCAGCTCCCACGCTGATGTCGATGCCGTTGACCGTCACACCTTCGCCCGCCGGGATCAGCAGGTACTGGCTGCCATCGATCTCCTGGGTCGTGATCAGATATGTATACTCCGGATCCACGGTGATCTTCACCTCCGGCGTCTTCATCTCGAACTTCTTGCTCTCCATCACGTTGATCGGATTTAAGATGGACTGATCGCCGAACTCCTTGCGGCAGGCTTCGTTGAACACCTCCACCTTTTCCTCCGGCACACCGCTGTGCTTGAGGACGTCATCCAAATCTTCCACAAACAGCTCCGGAACCTCCGGATCCTTGCTTTCCTTATGTACCAGCAGCTGCTGACGGATCTGACCGTGGACCGCTTTGACCACATCTAAACTGCAGTCCTCTCCCAGCGACTCGCAAAGCACATCGGTAAATGCATGCTGCTGTGCTCCCGCCGACATAGGCGACTTCTCGATGTTAAAAATCCCATCGATAAACTCGTGATGGATGTCCACCAGACCCCTGCTGTAGTACAGCGCATTGTAAATGTTGGTGCTCCGGTCATCGAAGGACGGGAACATGAACCCCAGCTCCGGATTTCCCAGCACGTGACCCGACGATGCTCCCCGGAAATTCTGCTCTTCCGCAAAATACCGCAGCGACGCCTTAGCATCCTTTACCGGACAGATGCAGCAGATGATATAGTCGAAGACCTCGTTGGAGCCTTCCTCCCAGATCTCATCGTCATGCCCCTTGAATGGAATATCATAGGAATCCGTCGCCAGCAGGATCACGTAGCTGTCATCTCCGAAATCCAGAGATTCAATAACCCTCTTGTAAAACAGCTCCCGCATATCCTCATCCCGCAAATGAGACTGTCTGAGCGCCTGCAAAAGCCGGTGCTCGTCGCTGTCCTCCACCTGCTTCGTCGAAAATTCGATATCCAGCAGATTCTTACCCAGCGTTCCCGAAATGGACTTTTTCAAAAGCTTCAGATACAGCTCTGCCTCTTCCTGCTCCATCAGCCCCATGGACATATCCATCCGCGCCACGATATCCTTAGCCGCGTTGACATAGCACCCGTACACGTGACTGATGCTGTCCCGATCTAATGTAAAACGTTTTCTGATCTCTCGTAATTCTTTCTGATTCATCCCCGCTCTTCCTCCTGTAATGTGAAAACTTTTATTCCATATGCTTCGTTAAATTATCTTTCTTACTGAATCGATACGCTGCCAGGCAGGATGCTGCCGGTATGATCGCGATACATCCCACCGCACTGATAATAATATTTATGATCCCCTCTGCAAATTCTCTTGAATTTATCATGACTTCCAGTGAATAATACATGCTGAAATTGATAAATAAAATCAAATATTCTCCTGCAAATATGAAGAATAGCGTATTTACGGTGGAACTTAAAATACTGCCTCCTATCTTCATCCCCGAAAGGATCAGTTCTCTTTGTTCATATTCGGGATTATGCCTTGCGATTTCATAAACTCCGGAAACGATCGCCATCGCAGTATCAACTATGGCACCAACAAGAGTCCACAGCATCACCAGTATCGCGATAGCAAACATATCGACACCAATATCCCCGCTGTAGCCATTTGACTGCCTGATTTTATTTTCCCCCACAAAAGACATTCCCTGCAGGTGTCCCCCATAAACGAATACTGCGATCAGTACCAGCATGACTGCTGCAATAACGATCACAGCTATAAACGCAACTCGCGTTTTATCGTTTACTTCATTTTGATAAAATATAGTAATACAAATTACGATCAGTATCGCCGCAATGGAAACTATCATCGGCGGAAGTCCTAAAGAAATCGCCCAGATCACAGCAACTAAAACGATCGCGTTCAAGGATAAGGTCACAAACGTTTTCGCAGTGCGATCCCCTCCAACCAAAAGACAGAGGGCTACCAAAACGATGCACAAAACTGAAATCATCATCTTTTTTCTCCCTTCCTTAAAAACATGGAAGACGCCATCACAGAAAGCGGGATGGTGATCAGTATCCCTATTGCTCCGGCAAGAAATCGCGTGATCTCAAAAAAGGCATCGTATTTCAAAACAGTAACAAACCCGATATCATTCCTCATGGAAATAATGAAAATCGGTATGATGGCAGCCAGATTCGTGAAGAACACAACATTTATCATAGTTCCCGTTATATCGTCTGCCACCTCTTTCGCCGAATCCACGAGAGCTTTCGTACCGATATCAGGTGTCTTTCGGATCAATTCTACCGAGCATGCCGTGATCGTCACTGCAATATCTATGATCGCACCCAGACATCCGATCATTATCTGTGAAAGGAATAAATGATTTGCCTGCTTTACAGTATATGGCTCCGGAAGAAAATCTAAATATTCATACCCCATATTGGCTGTCTTCCAGATCAGGGCAAAACATAGCAGCCCTACGACTGCAAGCGCTCCGATGGTTACAAAAAAAGAGATCAATGTAACTCTGCTTGCCCCGCTGACCAGAAACAACAGGATAAAAGTAAAGAGCAGGCAGGATACTACCGTCATCAGCAGGATATCGACGCCCTTTACATACAGCAGCGTCATGGCAATAAAGATCACGATATCCGCCACAAAGCACACCGTAGTAAAAAAGCCCTTTCGACCTCCGAAGCCAAGCAGCATACCCAGCAAAAGAATGACCGCAGCAGCTACCCAGTGATCACGTTTGACACCTGTGATCGTTTTCAATTCCGAATCCAGAAACACCACATCTCCTTTATGGTATTTCTGATCATAAACGAGAGCCTTATCATATTTTAACTCGATATCTCTGAACTGACCTTTCTTTTCTCCATTTTTGATTTCTGCCTGGATCTGCTGTTTCTCACCACTGGTTTTGACCGTGGTTATTTTCCCGATCGGCTTGCTGTACAAGCTGTAATCATGATACACGCATAGAAATGCGATCGTTCCACAAATCAGAACTACTATAAACTTTATTATCACATTAACGATAAATTTATTCACACCCAATACCACCTGATATTTATTTTCTAAACTTCCTTCTTCCCCACGACATTACATTTTACTCTACCACGGCTCGATATGCAAGCAGAGACCTTTGCAAAAGCATTGCCCGAGGATCCTGCAAAGCCTCCGGCAGTGCACTTTGAAGAAAAAAAGAGAGACCGTCTTCCCTGATGGTCTCTCCTCGCTGCTTCTATTATGACGCAACATTATTTCCAGAAATCCGTATCTTCCTTGACGCCGATATCCTTGGCGATAAAGTGCGGATCCTTGCCTTCCTTACGCTGTTTTACATAGTCATTGAGACATCTTACGGCAGTGCCTCCCAGGATCAGAATAGTCGGTACGTTCACAACTACGATCATGCCCTGCAGCATGTCAGCGGTATCCCATACGAATCCGGCACTTGCGATCGCTCCGACATATACAACTACCGTTGCGATGATACGGAAAATCAGCAGCTCTCCTCTGCTCGGAGCTCTCTTGATGATGAATTCCAGGCAGCCTTCGCAGTAGGAATAGTTTCCGATCAGCGTCGTAAACGCGAACAGAGACATGGCCACTGCCAGGAAAATCGGTCCGAAGCTGCCCAGTGCATCGCCCATGGATGCCTGTACATAGCCGGCCGCATCTGCAGAACCATCCACAGCGTATTCCGCCGGATTGATGCTGGTGCTCAGGCACATAAATGCCGTTGCCGAACAGATCAGCAGCGTGTCGATAAATACGGAAAGCATCTGCACCAGACCCTGCTTGACCGGGTGGGAAACATCAGCCTTGGCTGCCGCATTCGGAGCGGAACCCATACCAGCCTCATTGGAGTACAGACCTCTCTTGATACCCCACATGATGCAGGAGCCTGCGAATCCACCGAAGATGGAGTGGAAATCAAAAGCACTTTCGAAAATCGCTGCGAACATGTGCGGAATATTGGTCACGTTGATTCCCAGGATGATCAGGGACACCAGCACGTAAATCACACCCATCACCGGAACCATGACGCCGGTAACGCGCACCAGTCTCTTCGCTCCGCCGATTACGATAACGCCGAATAAAACAGCCAGTGCCAGACCAATCAGCTTCGGCGTTACGTTGGCATCGTAGAAGCTGAACGCTGCGAATGTGGACTGCAGGTTGTAAGCAGCCAGCATGTTGTAACCAACGGCATAGATCAGGATGATCAGCGTGGAGAAGATCACGCCCAGCCATCTCTGCTTCAGAGCCGTCTGCATGTAGAACGCCGGGCCGCCGTAGCTGGAGCCGTCCTTGTCGCGCTTCTTGTAGATCTGAGCCAGCGTGGATTCTACGAACGCAGTTGCTCCACCGATGAACGCTGTCAGCCACATCCAGAAGATCGCTCCCGCGCCTCCCAGGCAGATAGCCGTCGCAACACCGATGATGTTACCCGTTCCTACTCTGGACGCCGTGGAAACCATCAGCGCTCCAAAGGAAGAAATTCCGTTCTCGGATTTCGGTCTTTCTGCGATAACTTTAAAAGATTCCTTGAACAGACGAACCTGGATAAACTTGCACCGGAAAGTGAAGTAAAGGCCGCCCACGATCAAAAATAGCGGTACGAACCATGGCTGATACAGCACGTTGCTGATCGCCAGGATCCACGAGTGAATTACATCTAACATAATTTCCGCTCCTCCTAAAAAAATGACATGAAATAATACCGTTATCTCTTGATCCATCCCCCGTAGCGTGCTCTCCTTTCACGCGTCAGTGCTATCAGTATACCAGAGATTGGCGGGTTATACAATGAAAATCGCAGTGCAGCTTGTGGCGCCGGATCGGCACTGTGACAGGGATTTGGGGCTTTCCCGGTGATTTCGGGGGCCTCCGGTTGTAAACTGTTTGCGATGCACATAAGACAGCGCAAGTTGTTTGTTGCGCGCACACAAAATGCATCGCTTGACGAAATGTCAGGGCGATATTTATTTTTGTAATTCCATAAAATTTCTGCAAAGATTCTGCAAAGTTTTTTCTTCGGGTCTGCAAAGAGTCCGACAGTCAGTTGGATTTGCAAAGAGTTGTCCTGTGTGATAGAATGAGGTTGCAGCGTAGTTAGTTGTACCTAACCGTGTGAAAAACTGTGAGGTGATAGATCATGAATACATTCTACGGAATTTTAATACCTTTTCTCGGCACTACCCTGGGAGCTGCATGCGTATTCTTTCTGAAAAAAGCGTTGAGCGAATCTTTGCAGCGCGCCCTGACCGGCTTCGCCGCAGGCGTCATGGTCGCGGCCTCCGTATGGAGCCTGCTGCTTCCCGCCATCGAGCAATCATCCGGCATGGGGCGGCTGTCCTTCGCCCCTGCCGTCATCGGATTCTGGTGCGGCATATTATTCCTGCTCTTGCTGGATCACGTCGTGCCCCATCTTCATCGAAACTGCGAACAGACGGAGGGGCCGAACGCCCAATTACAACGCTCCACCATGCTCCTGCTGGCCGTCACTCTCCACAACATCCCGGAAGGCATGGCCGTCGGCGTCATGTACGCAGGCTACCTGTCCGGGAGCACGCAGATCACCGCCGCCGGAGCACTGGCCCTCTCCCTCGGCATCGCCATCCAAAACTTCCCCGAAGGAGCCATCATTTCCATGCCCCTTCGAGCCGAAGGCATGAACAAACCAAAAGCCTTTCTCTACGGGACTCTATCCGGCGTCGTCGAGCCCATCGGCGCTGTTCTCACGATTCTGGCCGCCCAGTACATTATCGTCGCACTGCCCTACCTACTCAGCTTTGCCGCCGGAGCCATGCTCTACGTCGTCGTCGAAGAACTCATCCCCGAAATGTCCCAGGGCCGCCACTCCAACCTCGGCACCCTCTTCTTCGCCATCGGTTTTACCGTGATGATGGCGTTGGATGTGGGGCTGGGGTAAAAGTGTGTTCTGAAGACTGACTATGTATCATATTTTCACCTCATAGTACTATTATTTGATACTATCCGGTGAAAATACAGTGTTTCTAATTTTCCAGACGGCATCGGAAAATCTGTATGCTTAATATGCGATCCACCCTTGTTAGATTTTAACATCTTCTTTAATAAGTAAATTAATTGTCGATACACTGTGTCGACAATTTCTACGTTCCATCAAATCATTTAGACAGAAAAAATACCCTGAATTCTTTAAATAATATACTCCTAGGATAAATTCTCCCTTTCGAAATAACTCAAATTTATCTGCTTTAATAAAACAGGTTAATGTCTCTCTTCATTTTAACGTAACCTATATTCTTAAATTACAATTGTGGTATTTTAACCGATCGAACAAATGTGATGACACTCATAAATACCATAACCGCACAACTTGAACGGAAATTGTGGTATTTTTTGATGTAACTTCTATTTAACAGTATGGAATAGACACGTCACGAATTAATCCTCCAAGACCTTCGCTTTTAGGGATCTTTACGCTACTAAAGCAATTTCCCCTATCCTCCTTTTTATCTATAGGAACCCAAAAGAATCTCTTTGATAGCTTCTGTGTCACTAACGCTCAGCCGATTTCTATTAAATGTATGTACCGCCTTATCAATATCGTGGAGACTACCGAGAACTTCTTTGCACCAAACAGGGCTATTGCCTTGAACAAAAAACGCATACCCTTCTACCCATACATCAAATCCATATGACTCAAGATGTTTTGCAAGCAAATATACCTGCCGATTTACCTGCTTGATCGGATTCCTTACAGTTTTGGTAAAAGTGTTACCAAAGGGATCGGTTTTGGATTTTATCCAGGTATAATCATCCGCCTTACCATAGATTGTACCTGCGTAGTTTTTCACCTCAATGATGAAAACTCCATACTTATTTATAATGACATTATCAAGCTCAGCTTTCCTCCCATCATAAGAAATCTCAACATTTGTCAGAAGAATATCCTCATCGCGCAGAACCTTTCGAATAATGTTTGTTGCAATATATTCTCCTTCGCGACCTGCACGCTCCTCCGGACGTTCATACTCCTGAGAGCCGCGGTCGGATAAGCTGTTTCCGATTATAGCGATGATTATGATAATAATTATAGCTATTGTAACGATTGCAAATATACTTAATTCAGACATAGTTTACCCTTTGAAATTATTGATCATGCTAATTTAGCTGTGGGCTGGGGTAAATGAATCCACCAATCTCTGAAATCCCTGCATCGCCTCATCCGGTCCAATGATACGGATCTTCCCACCAAACTGAAAGACCCATCCATAAAAAGTCGGACTCAGCTCCACCGCCACCTTTGCAACGAATATATCCTCTGTCAGTTCTTCCGTTTCGATATCCAGTCCAAACCGATCGATCACATACTTCATCAGCCCATTCTCGCACTCCAGTCTGACCTCTACTTCTTTTCCATCAAACATCTGAAACACTTTATTGGAATACGCTGTAATATCAAAATCGTCAGGCTGTTCCACTGCTGGCTCCTCCATGATCTGTGGCATTTTCATCCGATCGATCCGAAATGCCGTCACACGGCTTCTCTTGTCCGAATAACCCAGGACATAGTAATAGTCTTCATTCCAGTACAGAACATACGGACTCAGCACATAGACCTCACCATTGTTTCGCAGTATCTTCTCTTTTCGCCCATTATATTCCACATATTGAAACTGAATCTTTCTGCCCAGGTTTATGGCATTTGTGATCGTATCAATAATATAATACAGACTTTTGTTGTCCGACTTGGACTTGCCAATCGCCGTAATATGACGTTTCAACTCCGGCACCTGCTGCGTTCCTGCAAGCGATGTGATCTTTCGTATCAGCTGCCGACTCTTATCTTCTGTAATAAATCTTGCCGATGAAACCGCATCCAACAGCATTTTCAGTTCCGGAAGTTCAAAAGCTCTCTCACCCCAGAAATACCGGTTCGGCGAGCTTTTCACCGTTACGATATCGTAATCCATCGAAAGCAGTAGATTCAAATCGTTTCGCAGCGTCTTGCGGTCGATCACAAAACCCTGCTCTTGTAAATACAATGTAATATCATTTGTACTTGCCTGATGCTCTTCATCCGTATTTTTATACAAATATTCCAAGAGCAATAACAGTCTTTTTTTCGTGCCACTGATATCCATTTTCGTTCCTCTTCGTTTCTGTCAATTCAACAGTAGTAAGTAAAAAAATTATATCATAAATGAATATTCTATACAAACGATCAGCCGCTTTAATAGGCATAACTATAGGTCTCGCAAAGGCCCTCGTCCAGCGTTTTCGCTTCTATGATTTTCGAAACAGTTTCCGGCCTCAAGTTCAGCATAGGAAACCGGTCGCGCGGACGTTCCGTTACATTAAAGAGATCCTGCCAGCGAATCGCGTTTTCGTCCCGGAATCGAATATCATCCCGGCTGATGCCCGTGATCCGCTCCATTATTCCGATCTGCTCCAGCTGTTTGTCATCCGATACCCTGAAACTTTTCATATGTTCTCTTCGTATGACATCCGACGCCAGCGACAAAGAAAAACAAGGCTCCCCGCTTTTTAAACGCAGCATACATTCTCTGTAATCCTCTATCGTCTTTCCCTTCGGGAGAAGTAAGAATCCTCTGTTCGCCTGAAAAGGCTGCACCGAACGATCGTCATAACCTCCCCATGCAGTTACATCCATTCCCAATGGAACGACCTGCTGCTCCGGATACAACTCTACCGATCCCGTTTCCGCCATCAGTTCCAGCTCCTCCTGATAACGACTGTAAACTACCTCCGGGATCCCGTGAGGAAAAAGACTGTTTAACTTCTTCTCGCACGCCGCTTCAATCCGCTTCTTCGCTGCTGCTGTGTCCATTGGTGCTCATCCTTTCTTGTTCTGGTTTTACCGCTTCGTCTTTATTATAATTGCCATAATGGCAGAAATAAACAGAAAGTACTGCTTCCGTATGCAGATGAGGAATTACTTCCCCATCTTGAAAACAGCATCTGAAATAAATTAGGAGCAACCCTTTCGAGTTACTCCTGATTAAATAGTATTCTATTCTATAAATTTGTTGTTCTTGCGCATTATCCGGCATTTTATCAGTAGTATCCGGCACTTTATCGGCGGTTTGACGGCGGTCTTAGGATCATTAAGGACAACAGTGCCGTCAACCTGACCTCGATAAATATTGATACGCAAATTTCTTCCAGCTTATATTTTTTGCCATTCCTCATTTTATTTTGAATTTCCTGCAATCACCGCTGCACTTTTATTGTCGCTTTTTTGTTGTCGCCTTTTTATTGTCGCTTTTCATTAAGCGACAATAACACAGTTGTTCCGGCTGTTTCTCCATAAAGATTCTCTATTACCGGCTCTTCCCAGCCTTCTTTCTCCCATACCGCAAAAAATTCTGAGGCTCTGATTCCTATGAAATCCGTATTATATATTTGATTGTTGACACATCATGTCGATAATCTTCGGAACTAAAGATTATAATCATCTCTATCTTCCGCCACTTTTCCATGTGTCTCTTCTATATCTGACACACTACTTTTTAATGGAAAGTCGATCACATTAGATCGCATCTCATTATTATCAGTCCAAAGTTCACATTGTGTCATTACCGTCTGTACAGCATCTTCCATCCCTTCCGGCGGATATTTATGTTTTTTTAGGAGTCTCTTTATCATCATTCGCATCTTTGCTCTGGCGGACTCCCTCTTCTGCCAATCAATCGTCTGATTCTTACGTAATGTATCAGCCAGTTCTTTCGTAATAGCGATAAGTTCCTCATTTTCATAAAAATCTTTGATTGCCTGTGGTTTTGTAAGTGCATCATAAAAAGCAAGTTCATCTGCTGTAAGACCTAAAGCCTGTCCTTCCTGATGCGCTGCTGCAATCTGTTTTGCAAGATTCAGCAGTTCTTCTATCACCTGTTCATTCGTCAGCATTCCATTCAGATAACGATTCATTGCTGCCTGAATGATTTCACTGAACTTCTGTGATTTCACGACATTCGTACGCTTGTATACCTGTACCTGTTCAGATATCAGTTTCTTCAAAAGCTCAACAGCAAGATTTTTTTCTTTCATCTTCGCTATTTCTTCAAGAAACTTAGTATCAAATAACGAGAATTCTTGTGAAACATCCGAAAACAGATTTATCACGCCATCACTCTTAATGCTTGCTTTTAATAATTCATTGACTCTCTGATTCATTTCCGGAAGAGAAATTTTTTCACCCTGGCCCTGGTTCATAAGCCGCATCACAAGAACTCGCACTGATTCAAAGAATGCCGCTTCAATCCTCGAAGACTCATCTGCAAGAGAAGAACACAATGACAATGCCTGTTTCAGCATAAGCGCCTCTTTCAGGAAAGTGTCTTTATCGTCTTCTTTATCTACTGCTACAATAAAATTGACGCCTCCGCTGATAGCTTTTGAGCGATCTAAATCTGTTCCCGTCATAAATTTAGAATAGTCGTAGCCATGGAAAATGTCCCGGCAAATTGACAGTTTTTCCTGGAATTTCGGCAGAGCTACTTTGTCTATATCTGTATCGCCATAATTCTTTTTATCACGTGCAGTATAGTCGTTCATAGCTTCTTTCAAAGCACCGGCGATCCCTACATAATCTACTACAAGGCCGCCTTCTTTATCCTTGAAAACTCTGTTCACACGTGCAATAGCCTGCATGAGATTATACCCTTTCATCGGCTTATAAACATACATCGTTGCCAGTGACGGCACATCAAAACCAGTCAACCACATGTCTACTACAATGGCAATTTTCAACGGACTATCATTGTCTTTAAATTTCTTCGCCATTTCATCACGATGCCTTTTATTACCGACAATTTCTTTCCATTCTTCCGGATCTTTATTGCTGTCAGTCATTACGATACCGACTTTCTCAGTCCACAAAGGACGAAGCTCCAGAATTTTTTTATAGATTTTCATTGCAATCGGTCTCGAATATGCTACAATCATAGCTTTACCAGTAAGCAGACCTTCACGGTAATTCTCATAGTGATCAATAATATCGTTCACCAGAGAATCGATTGTCTTATCATTTCCAAGGATCGCTTCCATCTGGCCAAGTTCACGCTTGCTTTTCTGAACAACTTCTTCATCTGCGTTAGCTGCCATCAAGTCATATTCTTTGTCGATCAGTTTCAATGTATTTTCGTCAAGCTTCAGTTTTATAACACGGCTTTCATAATATACCGGTCTTGTTGCACCATCCTCAACTGCCTGGGTCATGTCGTATATATCAATATAATCACCAAACACTTCTCGAGTGCTTCTATCCTTCATGGAAATCGGAGTACCTGTGAAGCCTATGTAAGTTGCGTTCGGAAGACTGTTTCTAATAATCCTTGCTATGCCAGTTTTGATTTTTCCTGTCTTTGCATCTACTGTTTCTTTCAGCCCGTACTGCCCACGATGTGCCTCATCTGCCATTACTACAATATTTCTTCTCTCGGATAATGGTTCATGTGACTCTTCAAATTTCTGCATTGTAGTGAAAATAATGCCATTGGCCTGTCTACCATCAAGCCAGTCTTTCAATCCAATGTCATTTTTTGAAGAATTATCTCCCAGCTTTCTGCAGGTTGCATGCACCGGTTCCTGACGCAGAAAATCCTTGCATTTTGCAAACTGCCCATATAGCTGATCATCAAGGTCATTTCTATCTGTGATCACTACGATTGTAGGACTGTCCAATGCTTCCTGCAGCAAATGTGCATAAAATACCATTGACAGAGATTTTCCCGAACCCTGCGTATGCCAGAATACGCCACCTTTACCATCCGTTTCAATGGCACGGCTTGTAGACTCGATGGCTTTTCTTACAGCAAAATACTGATGATAACCTGCCAGTATCTTAAACTGTTTCAGCCCCTCATTCGAGAAGCAGATAAAGTTCTTTATAATATCCAGCAGCCGCTCTCTTTCAAACATTCCTTCAAAAAATGTATCAAATTGTGCATGCTGTGTGTTTTCATAATTTCCATCTTTAGTCTTCCAATCCATAAAACGGTCTTCACCAGAGGTAATCGTACCTGCTCTTGAAGTCAGCTGATCGCTCATAACACAAATGCAGTTGTATATAAACATAGATGGTATTTCATGTATGTAATTTCTTATTTGCAGATATGCTTCCGATGCATTTGTTTCTTCTCTTGATGGGGATTTCAATTCCATCAAAACTACCGGTAATCCATTTAAAAACAGAATCAGATCCGGACGTTTGTTACTGTTCTCAACAAATGTCCATTGATTTGCCACAATAAAAGAATTATTATCCGGATTTTTATAGTCAACGAGATATACAATGCCAGAACGCTCCTCTCCCTTTTCCAGATATCTTACAGGAACGCCGTTTTGCAAATAGTCCATAAAAACAGCATTCTTCTGCACAAGCTCACCATTCTCGAAATTTTTAAGCTTGTACAAAGCATCCTGAACAGCATCCTCCGGAAGTGACGGGTTCAACCTGTATATGTACTGATTCAAAATGTCGTCATATAACGGGCTTTTAAAATCCCTTTCAATATCTGGGCCATACACATATGTATAATCCATGCTCTGAAATAACTCTATAATTGAATTTTCGTAATCTGCTTCTGTGAAAGTTATAGACAATTTATTCACCATCCTCTGCCTTGCTATATGTAAATTCATCCACGGCATTAATCAATAAAGTCATAATTTGTTCAGTTTGTTTTTGCGCTATATCTTTATCCATTTTCTTTTTTAAGTATCCCATTATACCTATTCTCATTCTGCTTAGTACGTTATCTCTTTTATACCAATCAATATCGAGGTTACTTAGTATAATATTTTTTATTGGTCCTATATCGTCATGCGCAACAATATTTTTAACTATCTTCTCAAAATCATTTATAATGTACTCATTTAGTTCTTTATCATGTAAATAAACACTTTTCTTACTTGGCTCATGTACTTCTTTATACTTAACGAACTCTCCCACTGGACAGGAGTATGTTTCGTATGTGCTACGAATATGATTTAATTGATGCTCTAACTCAGGGAATAACGTCGCTTCATTTATATTATAAATATCAAGTTCCTTAAGTATTTCCTCTTTATTATCTCCGCTTACATAAAAATATTTATCATCAAATTCTGGTCTTAATGTTCCCCTTGCTTTTGATATTATAGAATCATTAGTGTCAGTGCCTAACTCAAATAAAAATAAACTTGCCATTAGGAATACACCACTCTGCTTTTTTAATCTTTCATTTGTATATGTAGGTACTACCATATAGTTGTTTTGTATAATATCAATAAATTCCTGACGATACTCTGTTTGTAACCATCTTTTCTTAATATCATTGTCTATTATTTTATTTTGCTTAAGCTTCTCCAAAATTTCTGAAATGGTATTCTCGCTAGATAGATTATATGTCGATAATGCCGATACTATTTGTACTGCCTGCTCTGAAGGTAACGATGAATAATATTTATTTGTAAAATATATAACCCCATAAGGTTCTTTTTCTACGATTCCCTCTTCCGTTTCGTATTCCTCTTCCCCATGCATCTTACATGCAAAATACAATGCCACCAAAGGATTTGTTGTTAAATCTAAAAGCCTTGTACACATTCCGTAATGCTGATACTTTGTCATAATATCAAATGCTGTGCTAAAATCCTTAAATTCCGTCGGAACTTTCTGCAATGGTACCTGCATCAATTTATGTTCCATACTAAGCATATTATTTCGAAAAATACTCGGCTCTATATCCCAAAATTCAGTTTCTTGGCCTCTAAAATACAATTCTTTAGAACTCCCATTTTCCATTTCTTGATTTCTTAAGTTTTTTACTTGTTCAATAAAAGAACTTACAGAATCTATTTCTATTAAATTATCTGAATCTATTTCTTTATAAGCCAACTTTGATCTCCTTTCGAAATTAAATAAATAAGAATTTAG
>CAKQXD010000010.1 GCA_934281605.1 uncultured Clostridia bacterium
GGAACATCCAAGACTCCGTTAGAAGCCCAAAACGATAACGGCCTCAGTGACAACGACGTTCTGTGGGGGTATAATGGGGAGGAATACATAGAAGAAGTAGGCCTGCAGTACCTGCGCCAGCGTCACTATAGCCCTGAAACAGGAACATTTACCAGTCAGGACACCAACGAAGGCGACCTGACAAACCCACTGAGTCAGAACCGCTATATCTACGCCGAAAACGACCCAGTAAACGGCAACGACCCGGGAGGCGATAAGAAGAAATCCAAGAAGAGCAGCACGAAGAAGACGAGCAAAAAATCCTCGAAATCATCGAGCAAGTCTTCGAAGAAAACAAGTAAAAAGACAAATAAGAAGACGACCAGTAAGAAGAGTCCGAGTAAGAAAAAGACAACTTTAAAGTGGAATGGGAAAAAGGCTTGGAAGAATCTTAAGTCGTATATGAAAGGACGCTGGAAAAGTACCAAGAAGGGCATAAAAAAGGCTTATACTGTAATAAGAGATAAAGCAACTGCATTAAAGAAGTCGGTAACCTGCAAGAAGAAAAATCCTAAAACGACCCATAATATGATATTGACTAGCCAATATTATGGATATATTCAAGGAAATAGCAAGGTTGGCAAGACAAAATTCACAAACCAGAAGCAGACGAAAGATATACGAAATGCGAAAAACAGGTTGTATAAGTGGGCAAGCACTATTAAAACTGGTGTAGAGCCAAATGCTTCGATGAAAATGCAAATGAGGCAAAATTATTCAGCTTATTTGCAAAACAATAGCAAGTATAAATCATATAAAAGCTATGAAGATGTTATTCGTAATAAGACTTTGAAAGATGATTTAACTATACTTGAATCACAACTGAATATTGCATCTGTTCTTTTGGGTGAGAAAGCAAGTACGGTAGCAAGTAAAAAGCTTGCTAAGGGGAGATTATTCAAAAAATCTAATGCTAGTAGTGTAAGCAAAAGTGCGGATCGGGCAAAGGGCTGGAAAGTCGGGGATCCGATAAATAATTTAACTAGTGCGGGTAAAGAGCCTGCGTGGAGTACTGTCAAGGCTAGGTATTGGAAAAATGAAGCTCATTATAATTCTAAATTATATTCTGAAGCTAATTTAAAATATATGAAGGGAGGAAATGCACCGCATTATAGTAAAAGTATAGATGTATCTAAAGAATTACATCACATAAATGGGAGAAAAATTAAAGATCCGCATAACAAAAATAATTTATTGCAAGTTTGGCCTTGGGAGCATGCAGATATAGATCCATATAGGCATTATAATGGGCCAAGACCATAAGGAGGATGTATGAGCTACACATTTGGAAAAGATCGAATTTATAATGAAGTATTTGAAGAAATGGGATATGATAATATAGTAAAATGGGATGTATTTGAGATAAAACAGACACAAGAGTTAATGCTAGAATTTCTAAATTCTAAATCAGAATATCAGCAAGGTGTTAGAATAGCGGTTGATTATGGTGATGGGTATGTTGAAGTGAATGGCATAAAAGCTAAAGGAATGCAACTATGGGAAAATACATGCCCTCAAAATTTAAAAATCAAATGTTTTTCGCCAGAAGGCAGATTAAGTGTATATAATATTTTTGATTTAGGTTCAGAACAAGGCGGTATTCGATCTCAGGTGGATTCTAGTGGAATGATTGTTAAGGTGGAGGGAGAAACTAGAACGTATTTTTGTAATGATGCTGGATTTGAGACTGATTTTGATAAGTTGGTATTTGCAATTCGTCTATTATAGATAATATGTGCGAGCATATAAATTTTATGAAGATAAAATCTAAACCAAAATAAAGATCACTCGCAGGGCAGAACAGACCGCCTTGATCGGAGCAGAGCAGATTTCGGCGAAGCGAGCCACGAAATCAGATGGTGTCCTATGATGTTTGAGCGCCGGAGGCGTGAGTTTCATAGGACACCCTGATTTTTGCGAGCAAGCCGACAAATCTGCCTGCGACGATCACCAGCGGTCTGACCCGATCTGCGAGTGATTTCATATTGATTTAGAATGTGAGATACATAGTAAGCAGCAGATCAGCCGTCCCCCGTCAGGAGGTCTCGGTCAAGTCGATCAAAGCCGACATTCCGATAGGGACGCTCCCATCACCGTAACCTACAATAAAGACAATCAGGTAATCGCGGAGAAAAACTCCAAGACCGGAGACAAAATAAAGTATGTCTATGACGATAACGGAAACCTGATCGAAAAGAAAACGAAAGGCAAATCCACCGTCTACAGTTATGATACTGAAAATCGACTGAGAAGCGTAACAAAAGGCGGACAAATATTGCTCGCAGCGACATATGATGGGGATGGAAATAAAGTCTTCCAGATGAGCCGGAAGTATGTGGACGGAACGAAACAAAAAGGCAAGAAAAAACGAGTGAAGACTGCGACGATACAGGCAGCAGACGACGACTCCGACGGAGACGGCTCGGATGAAACAGCCGAAACGAAAAAAGCCAAAGTACCGACTGTAAAAGAAAACTTCGACCCAGATATCTTCTGGTACGGCGGAACCCAAGGCGTCATGAAAATTACTGCAGGAAACTGTCCTGCACTTTTAACAGCCATAGGGAAAGAGATACGCGACCTCTGGCACGGGTTTAAGACATTCGTGACGGGGGATTATACCCAGATCGACATGGGCGGAACCTCCGCGAAGAACGCCGACGGGGACAGCCCTGACGCAGACGGCGATAAACTGGCTGCGAATAAGATGGCTACGATCGTAGTACCCGGAACAGAAAGAGCTACCCTCGTGACCTGGGACATCACCAATTACCTGAACGACACCAACTTCAACGAAAACGCACAGGTAATGTACCAGTATGACCAGGACGGCAAAGAAAAAGCAAGCTATACCTACGGAGAAGCAGATCAGAGAATCAGCGGCGATCTGACTAAAGAAGCAGTTAAGTATACGGAACAGAAGGCCGGAGACTACTCATATCTTTATGATGGACAAGGTAATGTAGCAGAAACCGTTCTTAATGGATCTGTAGCCGAATCCTATAGCTACGATCCATTTGGAGAAATGACCGCCGAAGGAAAAGAAGGAACATCCAAGACTCCGTTAGAAGCCCAAAACGATAACGGCCTCAGTGACAACGACGTTCTGTGGGGGTATAATGGAGAGGAATACATAGAAGAAGTGGGCCTGCAGTACCTGCGCCAGCGTCACTATAGCCCTGAAACAGGAAGATTTACCAGTCAGGATACCAACGAAGGTGATCTGACCAACCCACTTAGCCAGAACCGCTATATCTACGCCGAAAACGACCCAGTAAACGGCAACGACCCGGGAGGCGATAAGAAAAAAGCCAAGAAGACAAGTACGAAGAAGACGAACAAAAAATCCGCGAAGTCGTCAAGCAAGTCTTCGAAGAAAACAAGTAAAAAGACAAATAAGAAGACGACCAGTAAGAAGAGTCCAAGTAAGAAAAAAGCTTCAAGCAAGAAATCTTCGTCGAAGAAATCCGGAAGCAAATGGAACAAATTCAAATCCTATGTGAAAGGACGATATACTGCGACAAAGAAAGGAGTCAAGAAAGGCTATCGCGTATTAAAGGATAAGGCAACGGCACTGAAGAAGTCAGTTACCTGCAAGGCAAAACAAGCCAAAAGTTTTGCAAAAAAGCAGATCCAGAATGCTAAGACGCAAATAAGTAAAGCGAAGCATACTCTGAAAACAAAGGCGACCAATGCTATTACTTATGTTAAAAATAACCCGGGGAAAATAGCGAAATCAGCTCTAAAGGGCATGGGAAAAGCATTGTCCGGTATTCCGGGTGTGAAACAGATCAGTATGGCACTTGGAGCCACAAAAGCAATGCAGGGACTTAAGGAAAAACTTTATGCCTGGGCAGATAAAATAAAGACTGGATTTGCGCCAAGCACATCCATGAAAATGCAGATGGAGCAAAATTATACTGCTTATTTACAGAATAACAGCAGTTATAAATCATCAAAAGAATATCAGGATGCCTTTAAGAATAAGACATTGCGGGATGATTTAGAAATTGCTGAATCGCAGATAAACGTAGTAATGGCTCTATTAGGTGAGGGTATCACAGCAAGTAAGGGTGCTACCTCAATAAAGAAAAGCTCCAATTTAAAACAGCTAGAAAAGATGTTGAGAGAAGGGGTGAAAACTTCTGATAATAGAAATATTATTTATCAAATTGATGATAAGACAAAGCTAATATATAGAATGGATGTAGGTAAATATGCGCATAGTATGAAAAAATATGGATATAATGATCCAATTAACCATATAAATCTTGAAATACAAGCAAAAGGAGCGAGTGGAAGTTATAAGCCTAAATGGGATTATCATATTATTTTAGATAAAAATGGAAAAGTGAAGGACGCTTTTGCTACTGGAGTGTGGGAGAAAAAAAGATAATTATGATTTTAAATGTTTTTTATAGTGAAAAAGAAAGAAAAATACTTAAAGATTATTTAGGTTCAAATTATAGTGTGATTAAAAGTATTTCGGGTAAATGCTACGTGCTCAATGAAAATGGAAATCTTAGATATAATGATTGTTTTGCAGCTACCGATAATAGTTATTTTGCAAATCAAGTATATTACGAGGTGACACCGAATAGAATGATTTGTTTTTATCACTTCTACTTGATGCAGGTGGAAGGAAGTGATACGTGGTTTAGAGGTCGTAAAGATGATAGTGATAATTATGAGTTTGATTGTGAGGCGGATAGTTTGGAGGAGGTTCTCGAAACCATTTAATTAAAAGGCAGATAAATAGTTGAGTACCTGTGATATGCTATGTCTCGGTATCTCACCAAACTAAACCAAAATAAGAATCACTCGCAGGGCAGAAAAGACCGCCTTGATCGGAGCAGAGCAGATTCCGGCGAAGTGAGCCACAAAATCAGATGGTGTCCTATGATGTTTGAACGCCGGAGGCGTGAGTTTCATAGGACACCCTGATTTTTGCGAGCAAGCCGACAAATCTGCCTGCGACGATCACCAGCGGCCTGAACCGACCTGCGAGTGATTTCATATTGATTTAGACTGTGAGATACATAGTAAGTAGCAGATCGGCCGTCCCCCGTCAGGAGGCCTCAGTCAAGTCGATCAAAGCCGACATTCCGGCAGGGACGCTCCCATCACCGTAACCTACAACAAAGACAACCAGGTGATCTCCGAGAAAAACTCAAAAACAGGCGATAAAATAAAGTACGTCTACGACGACAACGGAAACCTGATCGAAAAAAAGACAAAAGGAAAATCCACCGTCTACAGTTACGATACCGAAAACCGACTTCGAAGCGTCACCAAAGGAGGCCAGATCCTCCTCGCCGCAACCTACGACGGAGACGGAAACAAGGTGTTCCAGATGAGCAGAAAGTATGTCGACGGGACAAAACAGACCTCAAAGAAAAAGAAGGTAAAAACTGCAACGATACAAGAAGCAGACGACGACTCCGACGGGGACGGCTCAGATGAAAACGCCAAAACGAAAAAAGCAAAAGTCCCGACTGTAAAAGAAAACTTCGACCCAGATATCTTCTGGTACGGCGGAACACAAGGCGTCATGAAACTCACCGCAGGCCAGTGCCCGGCACTCCTGACTGCTATAGGGAAAGAAATTCGCGACCTCTGGCACGGCTTTAAGACCTTCGTGACAGGGGACTATACTGAAATTAACATGGGGCAGAATGTCGGTAAGACAGCCGAGGAGAAAAACGGAGATACATTAACTGCCAATGAAATGGCAACGATCGTAGTGCCCGGAACCGAACGCGCAACTCTTGTGACCTGGGACATCACCAACTACCTGAACGACACCAACTTCAACGAAAACGCACAGGTAATGTACCAGTATGACCAGGACGGCAAAGAAAAAGCAAGCTATACCTACGGAGAAGCAGATCAGAGAATCAGCGGCGATCTGACTAAAGAAGCAGTTAAGTATACGGAACAGAAGGCCGGAGACTACTCATATCTTTATGATGGACAAGGTAATGTAGCAGAAACCGTTCTTAATGGATCTGTAGCAGAATCCTATAACTACGATCCATTCGGAGAAATGACCGCCGAAGGAAAAGAAGGAACTTCCAAGACCCCGTTAGAAGCCCAAAACGACAACGGCCTCAGTGACAATGACGTTCTGTGGGGGTATAATGGAGAGGAATACATAGAAGAAGTGGACCTGCAGTACCTGCGCCAGCGCCACTACAGCCCTGAAACAGGAACCTTCACCAGTCAGGATACCAACGAAGGCGATCTGACGAATCCACTCAGCCAGAACCGCTATATCTACGCCGAAAACGACCCAGTAAACGGCAACGACCCGGGAGGCGACAAGAAAAAAGCTAAGAAGACAAGCACGAAGAAGACGAACAAGAAAACAACGAAGTCTTCAAGTAAGTCTTCGAAGAAAACAAGTAAAAAGACAAACAAGAAGACGACCAGCAAGAAGAGTCCAAGTAAGAAAAAAGCTACTTCAAAGAAGTCATCCAGTAAGAAAACTTCTAAAAAGAAGAAATCTGGAAGTCTTTGGAGCAGGCTGAAATCGAAGGCAAAGAAATACGCTAAAAAAGGATGGCAAGGCTTAAAGGATAAAGCTTCGGCACTGAAAAAGTCTGTAACTTGCAAGAAGAAAAAATCTAACTTGAGCAACGAGCTGCTGCTTACGAATCAATACAATGGGTATGTCAAGAATAACAGCAAGTCATCCAAGAATAAGTTTTTGAAGCAGAAGCATAACTCTACTTATTTCTCGAAAAAAGCCAAAAAGCTGTGGAACAATGCATCAAAACGTGCGGATAAAGCTTGGAATAAAGGTGGCGTTTATAACTGGACAAATTACTTAAGCCTGGGTCTTGTTGGTAGTGGAAAAAATTTAATAAATTATAATGCATCAAACTGGAAAAAAGTAAAGAAAAAGTCAAGCCTATATAATATCGGAAATTATTTAACTATGGGAACTTTCGATATGGCTAAAACGTATTTTACCTCAGAGCCGGGCAGTGAAGAATGGTTCGATTCCTATTTTGGCATCGGTGCGATGGTAGTGGGAGGAAAAATTGTTAAAAGCAGTAGTCTTAAAGCATCAAGTAATGTTGCAAAAAGTGCTTCAAAAGCATCGACCATATCTTCCAAGAGTGGATTGAAAACAAAAAACATAGATAATATTACTTATACAAGGGTTGGGCGATGGATGTCACAAAATGAATATGAGAAAATGCTATCGACAGGACAAATGCAAAGTTCAAAGGGCAACATGACACATGTTGCAAATCCGGCCAATCGAAATGCATATGAAAAACAAGCTCCAAAGGGATCGCTTTATGTAGAGTTCGATGTGCCTAGTAATAGAATCTCTCCAGGAGGTGCTGAAGGATGGGGCATTATTGCAGGACCGGGATCGATTAAAGATAGATTTAATCAAAAGAAGGGATTACCAGCAATAAAAGAAATGCCATATGTTAAAAATATAAAAATTGAGGGGAAAAAATAATATGTGTACATATTTAGAAATTCAAGATGAAGTGTATCGTTGGGTCGTGAAAAACGCTGAGAATTTTATAAAGAATGATGATGAAATCGTATGTACTTCACATACTGAAGATGAGTTAATTGTCGATTTTACATTTACACATTGTTTAGGTCAATTGATCGTTGTCGATCCTTATTTTGCACCGTATCGTTATGTATATTATGAAGCTATGACAATGGACTCCAACATATCAGTTGAATTGGATTCGCCGGAAGTTATATATTGCTTTTTTGATACGCCAATTTTTTCAAAGGGTGATGTTTTACGGGGGCTGGAAAAAGCTGTTAAATATTCGGCAAATTATTTACCGAACTATTTATATGAAACATATTACAATAAAATTGGGAAAATCAATTTATGTAATGAAGATATTCATATGGTTGTACATCCTAGTTATATTGATAAAATAATAAAAATGGATTTGAGTAGTGTATATAAATGTATAGGAGTAGAAGCACAGTATTTAATCTTGGAGAGTGCAGAGGCTTCATTAAAAATTGAAGCGTCATGTTTTGAGATTTTAGATGTATAATAGTACAATTTATTATGGCAGATTTCTGATGCTTTTGTATCTCACCAAACTAAACCAAAATCAAAATCACTCGCAGGGCAGAAAAGATCACCAGCGGTCTGAGCTGCCCTGCGAGTGTTTCCTATTACAGGGTTTCCATCCGGGCATTCAAACACGACATTCAAATACACAAAAAGTACTAAATTTCCCTTTTCAAATCCACCTCCCTGTGCTATCATAAAACCCGGATGGATGGTATTCAGTTAGCCTATGGGACAGGCAGATCCCGGCGGCAGAAACTATACCGGAGAATAGAAAAACATATTCATTTTCCTATCCGGCCGAAAACAAGGCCGGCGCTTTTATCCGAGAAGGAACGAGACGGAAGGATATCGCTTCACTGAAAAGCACGCTCCCGGAGCAGCCTCAGCAGCCGTGCGACAAGCACCTGCACAGCACGCGGCGCATAACAGTCCGCACTACCGGGAAGACTTTACAGAGGAGGGATGCAAACTGAATATAGGTTTTATTGGAGCAGGAAAAGTAGGCGTAAGCCTCGGAAAATACTTTGCTGTCCGGCAGCAGGAAGCTTTGCAGAAAAAGCAGACTGCATACGAACACGCTGACAGCAGCATAACCGCCGCCCGGGCGACCGTCAAGGGCTACTACAGCCGCAGCAGCGAGTCGGCACAGGATGCGGCACGATTCACAAATTCGCAAGCATACGATACGATGCAAGGAATACTGCGTGAATGCGATATGATTTTCATCACTGTTCCCGACGGAAAAATAAAAGCAGTCTGGGAGGATCTTGCCAGACACGATCTACAAGGAAAAATAATATGTCATTGCAGTGGCGCTATGAGCTCCCGCGAGGCCTTTGCAGGAATCGAGGAGACCGGCGCTTATGGATATTCGATCCATCCGCTGTTCGCCGTAAGCGACAAATACGAAGCTTACCGGGAACTGACGGATGTTTTTTTTACACTGGAAGGAAGCGTGCCCGCGGAAAACGACCCCCATTTGGTGGAGCTGAAGAGCTGGCTGGAGAGCCTGGGCAATCCGGTGGGCATCATCGAACCTGCGGACAAGACACGTTATCACTGCGCGGCCACCGTCGCCAGCAATCTGGTGTGCGGCCTGGTGGATTTTAGTACGGAGCTGCTTCAAACGTGCGGTTTCAGCGAAGAAAACGCCCTCAGGGCACTGAGACCCATCCTGCTGGGAAACATGGCTCATATCGCCGCTGACGGCCCGGAGAAGAGCCTCACAGGTCCGGTGGAACGAAATGATGAAGCTACGATACGCAAACATTTAGACTGTCTGGAAACGGCGGAAGACAAACAGCTTTATAGCCTCCTCTCTGCACGGATCACGGACTTGGCGCAGCACAGGCATCCGGAACGGGACTACACCGGGATCCGCTGCCTGCTGGGAAAGGATGAATCGAAATGAAAAACACAGTATTAAGCTTAATGAAGATGAAGGAAACCGGAGAAAAGATCTCCATGCTGACCTGCTACGACTACTCCACGGCACGGCTCATGGAGGACGCCGGCGTCAACATGATCCTGGTGGGCGACTCCCTGGGGAACACCATGCTGGGCTACCCGGACACACTCTCCGTTACCATGGAAGACATGATTCATCACGGCGCGGCGGTCGTAAGGGGCTGCAAAGACATCTTCGTCGTTGTAGACATGCCGTTCATGTCCTATCAGACCTCGGTGTACGACGCGGTGGTCAACGCGGGCAGACTCATCAAGGAGACGGGCTGCAACGCGGTCAAGCTGGAAGGCGGCGCAGCTGTCAAGGAACAGATCAAGGCTATCACGGACGCCGGCATTCCGGTCGTTGCCCACATCGGCATGACGCCGCAGTCGGTCAACGCTTTTGGCGGCTTTAAAGTCCAGGGCAAGAGCGAGGCGCAGGCTGCTCAGATTCTGCAGGATGCCTACGATGTTCAGGAAGCCGGAGCGTTTATGGTTGTCTTAGAGTGTGTTCCTGCAAAGCTGGCGGCGCTCATCAGCGAGAAGCTGGCGATCCCGACCATCGGCATCGGCGCGGGAGAGGGCTGTGACGGCCAGGTTCTGGTGTATCAGGATATGCTGGGCATGTTCCAGGACTACGTTCCAAAGTTCGTAAAGCACTTCGCCAATGCGGGCGAGATGATGGTAAAGGCCTTCAAAGACTACGACCAGGAAGTCAAGGCTGGCACCTATCCGACGGAAGCTCATGGATTTAAGATCGATGAAGAGATCATCGAAAAACTGAAGGAGAAATAGAGATGAAGATCGCGACGACCATAAAAGAGGTAAGAGAAGCAGTTGCAGCATGGAAAAAGGACGGTCTGACGGTGGGTCTGGTCCCGACCATGGGAGCGCTCCATGAAGGCCATGCCTCCCTGGTGGATGCTGCAAAGGATCGGTGTGACCGCGTGGTGGCGTCGGTATTCGTCAATCCGACTCAGTTTGCGGCAGGAGAAGATCTGGACGCGTACCCGCGGGATTTCGAGCGGGACTGTCAGGTGCTGGAGGCTCACGGCTGCGATCTGGTCTTCCATCCTGAAGTTGAAGAGATGTATCCGGAAGGGGCTGCCACATTCGTGGAGCTTCGATCGGATATGACGAAGCAGCTCTGCGGCAAGAGTCGCCCGGAGCATTTCTGCGGCGTCTGCACGGTAGTGAGCAAGCTGTTTCACATCGTGACGCCGGACAAGGCTTTCTTTGGAGAAAAGGATGCGCAGCAGCTGGCGGTGATCCGTCAGATGGCACGGGATCTGCTGTTCGGTATCGAGATCGTGGGTTGCCCGACGAAGCGGGAGGAAGACGGTCTTGCAAAGTCCAGTCGTAACGCTTACCTCAATGCCGAGGAGCGGCAGGCGGCAGGGATCCTGTATCAGTCCATCTGCAAGGCGCAGGAATACCTGGCGGAGCATCTGGCTGCAGACGGCGGCAAAACGGCAAGCCGTCCTGTAGTAGAACTGATGAAGGAAGTGATCCAGACAGAGCCTCTGGCGCAGATCGATTATGTGGATGCGGTAGACGGGATGAGCCTGATGCCGGCAGAAGAGATCGGAGCGGGGGATCTGGTCGCCCTGGCGGTCAATATCGGCAAGACGAGACTGATCGATAACTTTACAGTATGGGGATAGAAATGAGCACAAAATAAAACTGCACCGAGCCTTATGGTGCAGTTTTATTGTTTAAAGCTATTTATATTCATTCGATTAAAAGGTGTTTTTGTCAACGTACACGAAATCACATAGCCTCAAACGGTGTTATAATTTATTTATTTACAGTTCGTATTTTAACAAGTAAACCTGGGTATATCGCAATAGGGAAATTTCGCAGCATATTAAAGTTAACTATAGGTTTTTGTATTTGAAGTGTTTTACCGGCAAACTTTTCAGACAATATGGCCTAAATAGCTCCACAAAAATGTTCTGAAATTTTTATAATATTTTGTTTTGTTCTGACAGTTCAGGATTTTCAAAATGAGGCGGCAGGGTGCTGCAGGATCTGGATGGCTGTCAGAAAGGAAACCTGAACCTCTCTCTGCCTTTTAAAGAAAGTTAAAATGGCTAAAATACCGTGAGTATACTGCGGGAAAGCTTGTTTACAGTGTTTATGGTTGATAAGCGGCCTTACATAGAAAAAGAAAGCCGGAGCGCTGTGCGCTCCGGCTTTCCCGGTCTTATCATTATTTATTCTCGTTTTGTTCAGTTGAGAACTAAGCTCTTTCTGTGAATGCTTCGTGCTCTTCTTCTGTAACGTTGGAGTTTCCAGCCAGGCTGGTCTTCATCAGCAGTACATATACTACGAAGCCGATTACGAAGGACCATACGTAGTTGATGGAGTTGATGAATGTCCAGAATCCACCCTGCAGTCCGAAGTAAGTGAGGAGCGGGAAGATGAATGCCAGAACCCATGCGATGATTGCTGCTACGTTGAAGCCGCCGGAGTACCAGTATCTGCCTTCAGCACCCTTGAACAGGGAAGCGATGTCAGCTCTCTTATGCTTAACAACGAAGTAGTCAGCGATGAAGATAGCTGCGATCGGAGCCAGGATAGTACCGTAAGCGTTCATCCAAGTGAAGTATGCAGCGCCGGAACCGTAGATCCACCATGCCTGCAGGATGAAGAACGCGATAATGATCGTGATGATAACGCCCTTCTTGTAGGAGATCTTCTTAGGAGACAGGTTGGAGAATCCATTTGCAGGGGCTACTACGTTAGCTGCTACGCAAGTAGTAACTGTAGCTGCGATCGTACCGATAGCTGCGATGAAGATCATGATCTTGTTATCTAAGTGATAGAATACGCCGGTCGGGTCGAACATTGCTTCGCCGTAAGCCATCTTAGTAGCCTGGGAGAAGTATGCACCGATGAATGCGCATGCTGCCATTGGAAGCGGCATTCCGTATAACTGACCTCTGAACTGGTCTTTCTGAGTCTTAGCATATCTGGAGAAGTCAGGAATGTTCAGAGCCATCGTTGCCCAGAATGCGATGTTACCCATCAGTCCGGAGAGATATACGAATGCGAATCCGCCGTTGGATGCGATCAGAGCGTCGTCACTTGGCTGTGCCATAACTTCGAAGAATCCGGTTCCGTCTGGAGTAATGGAGTATGCCCAGAAGAGCAGTCCCAGCATTACTACGATCAGGATCGGAGATCCGATGTTCTGTACCCATTTGATCTGGTCAATACCGTTGTATGCAACCCATGCGATGAAGATGATGAAGATTACATAACCGATGAACTGACCGCCTGTTGCAGGCTGCATGCCGCCCCAGGATGGAAGGTTGATGATCCAGTCCTGATCAGCGAACTTAGGAGCAAATGCACCGATCATAGCGCCAACAGCGCCGCCGCCGACCCATGCCTGTACGGAAGTCCATCCGCAAGCGGTGATCGCTCTCAGCAGAGCCGGGATCTGTGCGCCCAGTGTTCCGAATGTCAGTCTTGCGAACAGAGGGAACGGGATACCGTATTTTGTACCGATCTGAGAGTTCAACTGGATCGGTACCAGAATGATAATGTTACCTAATGCTACGTTTAAAACAGAGAGCCATGGGGATACGCCCATGCCGATAAGTCCGGATGCCAGTGATAAGGATGGGATACAAATCGCCATACCTACCCAAAGCATTGTGATGCTGTATGTAGTCCAGCTTCTTTCAGAAATTGAAGTCGGAGCCAAGTCATCATTATAATATTTAGAAGACTTCAGTTCCGCAAGGGTCGCTTCGGATAATTCGAAGAGGCCGCCTCTTTCTACCTGCGTGATGGTACTCATAGTCCATCTCCTCCTTTATAAAAATAAAACAATGAAATAAATAACAACCTAACTATATAAACGATAGTTAGGTAAACGTCAACCTTACAAAATGAAAAAACATAAAGCCAACTATAGAAAATAAAACAAGTTTAAAAAAACTTTATGTAACTACTTACAAAGGAATGGGGTATAAATCTTTCATTTTTCTTAGGGCATATTTAAGTATTGTTAAAATTCGATGAAACCGGTTTTAAACAACTAACAGACGTGTTAAAATAACGCCCGTAGTAAACTTGCATCATAATGCATATAAAGAGGTATATAAAAATGAAAGCTTTGAAAGTAATCGCAGCGATCGTGGTTTCGCTGCTTCTTCTGGGGTCCGAGGGTATGGCCATGGGGATCTTCTCTGTGGACCGGGCACTGTCAGAAGAGACCATCAACAAAACCATTGCAGAAACCGGGATCATCGATGATCTGATCGATGAAGCTCTAAGCGACAGCACCGTCAGCATGGCCGGATCCTACGGAGAACTGGTGAAGTCCGCCATGAAGACGGAAGCCATGAACAGTTTCTTTGCAGCATATCTGACGTCGGCCATCCGCAGCGAGGTTTACGGAGAGCAGTATGAGGAGATCGCGGACGACGACCTGATGCAGGCGTTTTCCTCTGCGCTTGATGAGATGGAAAGCTCTGGAGCCATCAAAATTTCCGGAATGGAAGAAAGCATTATAAAAGGTATGATCAAGAAAGAACTGCCGAACCTGACCGAAGATCTCAACAGCCTTGCTTTGCAGTACGATACCACCAACGGTCAGCTGGCGCGCAGCACCGCAGCGCAGGACGACACGGTACAGACGCTGCTGAGCAGAAGTACGCAGTGGATCATGATTCTCATCAGCGCAGCTCTGTGTGCAGCCCTCATTGCTCTGTTTTGGAGAAGCAAGGCGGGCTTCCTGTGGTCGGCCGTTGTAACAGGCCTGGTAACGGCTGCATATGTTCTTTTGACAGTCATGGGCGCGAGTGGTACACTGGTGGCAGGAGGAGATGCAGCGGATGCTTTTGTACTGACGTTGCTGTCCCACGGATTTAAGGCTGCGGCTATTGCCGGGGGCATTATGACGTGTATCTTTGTGGCGGCATACATCGTATGGAAAGCCAGAGATCGGAGGAGAAGAATATGAAGAAAATACTGAGACTGCAAAGCGCTCTGCTGCAGGAAATCGACAAGTACGAGAAGCTGGTTCCCGAGCGTTCTCATTTTATCGACTGGGAGCGGGTGCATATCACCAGTTGTGCAAAGATCGGCTATATGCTGGCAGAGGAACGGGGCGTTGATCCGATCCTGGCGGCGGCGGCCTGTGCAGTGCACGATTACGGACGGATCATCACCGGCAAGCAGCCGGGCCATGCGGAAGCCGGATATCTGCCGGTGCAGGAGTTTTTGAAGAACCTGGATCCGAAGCTCTTTACAGAGGACGAGATCGCGCAGATCGCCATCGCGGTAAAGAATCACAGCAAGAAAGGGGAGGTTGGGTCCCCTCTGGAAGAGATCGTAAAGGACGCCGACGTGCTGGACTTCTATCAGTACGGCTACGACGTGGCTAGAAAAGAGCAGCAGGATCGTCTGGAAGCCCTGCTGGGACATAAGGTGGACGGCCTGAAGTTTTCCGAGAAATAAAAAACACAAATTGTAAAGATTTCCTACACAAAATCCTCACAATATGAGATGATAATAGTATGGAACTAATTTTTAGAATAACAAGTAAGAGAGGTAATGCAAAATGAGCAATGGAATGAATTCCGCTAACGGTAAAACGTCGAAACTGCCTGTGATCCTGTATATCGCAGCTGCTGTGCTGGGAGCACTGTTTATCTACATGTTTATCGCGGCGATCACTTATATCAACAGCTATGTGTCTTCTTACGGCATGAGCTTCGGAGATATGTGGCAGGAAGCGATCCAGTACATCGTCAACAATTCACTCAGCTATCTGATCTACGGTCTGCTGCTGTTTGCTGCAGGTAAAACGCTGGACGCTGTACAGAAGAGCAAGGCTGCTCCGGCTCCAGTGGTAGAAGCGCCGGCTGCTGCATCCGTAAAGGTGAACGTATTCGAAGAAGATCCGGAACTGACTGTTCAGGTAAACGCAGAAGAAGACGAAGCGACAGAAACCGTAACGAGCAAGGTACCGCCGCTTTTCAGATAAGAAGTCAGCGATACGGGATTTCATAACACGCATAAAAACACTGCACGTTCTGCAAAGGACGATGCGGTGTTTTTTGTTTTTCCATATAATAGAATGGGTACAATAAATGTCCGCGACGCAAAATAAACCTATGGAAATTTTGATTTTTATTGCGGGAGCAGCAGGCTACGCCGGGATCGAGTACCTGTTTCGGGGATATACCCACTGGACCATGGTACTGACGGGCGGCGCCTGTCTGCTGGCCTTTTATTGTTATACAAAAGAAGCGAAAGATACGCCGATCCTGGTAAAGGCTGCAGTGGGAGCCTGTATCGTGACTGTGTTTGAATTTTGCGTGGGGCTGGTGGTCAACGTTTGGTTCGGCTGGCACGTGTGGGACTACTCCCGGGAGCCGGGCAACCTGATGGGACAGATCTGTCCGCTGTTTTCCTTTGCCTGGTTCCTGCTCTGTCTGGCCATCCTCATGCTTTTTTCTCCCTTGAATTCATGGTATACTAGTAGCAGGAAGACGTCTATTTCTGACAGATATCATAGGAGAATAAAATGAGCGAGTATAAGAAGCTGCAGAACGGCAGCGATATCAGAGGAATTGCGATCGAAGGTGTTGCAGGGGAAGCGCCGAACCTCACACCACAGGAGGCGCAGCACATTGCGGAGGGTTTTGCCGCGTGGCTGCAGGAAAAGACCGGAAAGGATTCGGTCACAGTTGCTATCGGGCGGGATCCGAGAGTGTCCGGACCGGATCTTTTGAAGGGCCTTTTACAGGGGTTCTGCAAAGGCGGCGTCCAGGTGTTTGACGCTGGTCTGGCGTCGACACCGGCTATGTTCATGGCGACGATTTTCGAGGATGTCAAGGACGGCGGAGCCTGCGACGGGGCTATCATGATCACGGCAAGCCATCTGCCGTTTAACCGGAACGGATTCAAGTTCTTCACGAAGAACGGCGGGCTGGACAAGAAGGATATCACGAAGATCCTGAAGCTGGCAGCGGATGCTGCAAAGGCGGATCCGATTGCAGCCGATTTGGATCCGGCAGCCTTTGAGGCGAAACCCCTGGCGCTGATGGATGCTTACTGCGTCCACTTGCGGAAGCTGATCCAGGACGGCGTATCCGGTGGGAGCACGGGAGCATCAGCAGGTGACACTGGGGAAAAAGCGGACGATAAACCCCTTGCTGGCATGAAGATCGTCGTGGACGCCGGAAACGGCAGCGGCGGGTTCTTTGCAGAAAAAGTGCTGGCTCCACTGGGTGCCGACGTGTCGGGAAGCCAGTTCCTGGAACCGGACGGCATGTTCCCCAACCACGCGCCGAACCCGGAAAACAAGGCGGCCATGGAAGCCATCTCTTCACAGGTGCTCCGGACGGGAGCTGACCTGGGGCTGATCTTCGACACGGACGTGGACCGGTCGGCAGCGGTAGATGAACAGGGCAGAGAGATCGCACGGAACGGTATCGTGGCTATGGCGGCGGCTCTGGTTGCAGAAGACCACCCGGGAACCACCGTGGTGACCGACAGCATCACCAGCAGACAGCTGACAGAATTTCTGGAGGGCGAGCTGGGTTTGAAGCACCTGCGGTACAGAAGAGGATACAAGAATGTGATCAATAAGGCCGTCGAGCTGAACAGGGACGGAACCGACTGCCAGCTGGCCATCGAAACCTCGGGGCATGCGGCTTTGCAGGAGAATTATTTTCTGGACGACGGGGCGTACCTGGCGGTGAAGATCGTCATCAAGGCGGCCCGGCTCAAGAAAGAAGGAAAGCCGATTTCCAGCGTGCTGGCGGGGCTGGAGGATCCGGCGGACGAAAGGGAAGTGCGGATCCCGATCCAGGCGGAAGAGTTCGGCGCTTACGGCGATCAGGTGCTGGAGGATCTGAAAACGTGGGTGCTGGCAAAGGACGGCATGGCGCTGACGGAGCCGAATTACGAAGGCGTGCGGATCGACTTTGGAGACGGATGGTGCCTGCTGCGGAAGTCTTTGCATGATCCGATCTTGCCGATGAATATGGCGTCGGACAAGGCGGATGGCTGCAGGGAGATCGCGCAGCATATGGAAGAATTTCTGCGGAAATACAAAGAGCTGGGATTAAAGGGAGTGTTGTAGATGATCAGGATGAAAAGCGGGGAGCTGGAGCATTTTGTGACCTGCGGGCAGATGAAGCTGCTGGAGCGGCGTGCGGATGAAGACGGGCTGTCCTATTATCAGATGATGGAGAATGCCGGGACGCAGGCGGCGCAGCTGATTTTGCAGTATTGCGGACTGGCGGAAGCCTGTGAGAAGATTGCGGAGCTGACAGAGACGGAAACGGCTCGTCAGCCCATCGATTTGCATCAGAGTGCGGCGGCAGCGGTCCGCGACCATCGGGTAAAAGTGGCAGAAGCGGCGGCATCGGTGGAAACTCCTCTGCATGCGATGATCTTTTGTGGAAACGGAAACAACGGCGGCGATGGATTTGTGGTGGCGCGGCTGCTTTGTCAGGCGGGATGTCGCGTAACGGTCGTACTGGTAAACGGTGAACCCAAAACCGAAGACGCCCGGACGAATTTTGACCTGCTGACAGAACTGCAGGTGGAGATCCTGGATCTGTCCAGGAATGAAGACGTCCTCATCGATCAGAAGGATGCGCCGGATTTGCTGGTGGACGCCATGTTTGGCACCGGATTCCATGGAAGCCTGCGGGGCAACGGCCTGAAAGCGGCTGCCTACATAAACCGCTGTCACAGTGAATACCAGAAAAAAGTGTTTGCGCTGGACATTCCATCCGGTTTGGGCGGCGACCAGGTCAGCAGCAGACAGCTGGAAACCCGCAGCGTTCAGGCGGACTGGACGATTACATTCCATGCCAGAAAACCGGTTCATTTGCAGCATTTTGCTACTCCGTACTGCGGCAGGATCCTGGTGGCAGACATCGGTATTGATGAGGAGAAGCTGATGACGGTGGAGCTGTGATAATAGCAAAAAAGGAGATCTATAATGCCTGGCATTGCGATCTCCTTTTTTAGTGTTTTTTTGTTTTTATTTTGTTGTAAATCTTTGTGAGAAATCCAGGGTTTGCTGGTCGTGTCATTTGGGTTTGTACGATTTTTGAGTTGATCAAATTCCCCTCAAAATCCAGTTCATAATAGTTATTTAAGTCGTCATATATCTGAATCGAATTTTCGGTGATTTCAAGAGGTGCAAGAAATAAAGATTCCATAACGACGTGTGCACCATAAAAGCTCCACTTTTTACAAAATTGTTCATCTAGCATCAGGATTTCAAGCTCGCCTTGAATGATGTATCCTCCGGGAATCCGATAAAGGCCGGCTGCACCTCCAAAACATTCGAAATTTCTTTGCAGAAGCAGAGTTCCGTCCGTTACCTGTATTTGAAAGATCCTGTCTTCCTGTAAAAGAGTTAGCACAGTATTCTCCAAAACCGCACAGTCAGAACTGCAGATGGAATTTTTTCCAATAAATGCGATATCCAGTTCGTTTGTGATTTCGTGTTCACTGTCAAACACTTCCACATGGATGGAATATGTCTGGTAAAAATCGTTTTTCTTGAAATTCAGAGGGTTTAATTCCAGATCATAATGCGGGTTGTCTGCCGAGTTTAGAGTGTATCTCGTGTCGTTACAAATCTCAACTGCACAGAGATCATTTCCCAGTCTCATAAAGATTCCTCCTGTAAATCACATTTTTTCGGGTCTAACTTCCTAGGCATACTACATTTTTTCGGGCCTGATTTGCGTCAAACTCAACATTTTTTCAGACCTGAAATGTAAGAATATGGAAACAAAGCCGTGCTAAGATCAGAGACCATCCCGACCGGTAGCTACTTCCTTTCCTTTTCTTTCCGCTTGATTTCCTGCCAGAGGGCGAGGCTTTCTTCCTGGGTTTCGGCTTTGGCGTCGCCGAAGACGTGTGGATGTCTGCGGATCATTTTTTCGGCTACGCCCTGGATCACGTCGTCCATGGTGAAGCGGTTTTCTTCTGCGGCGATCTGTGCGTGCATGACCACCTGCAGCAGCACGTCGCCCAGCTCTTCGCAGAGGTTGGCGTCGTCTTTGTGATCGATGGCTTCCAGCACTTCGCCGGTTTCTTCTACGAGGCACTTTTTCAGGCTTTCGTGGGTCTGCTTGATGTCCCAGGGGCATCCGCCGGGCGCCCGGAGCTGAGCTATGATCTCGCAGAGATCTGCAAAGTCGTAGCGGCGGTCGGTGTCGTTAGCGTCAAACTTTTTCTCACTCATAGGGTTTACCTCCTTGTCAATCAACATTTCCTGGATTCTCTCCCTGGATTTCCTCCTGCCTACTCTTCCGGGCAGGCACCGGCAGCTGAGAGATGATCACGGCTGCCAGCATAAAGCCGCAGCCGATCAGCTCCCGTCCCGTCATCTTTTCACCAAGGATCAGGAAGCCGAATATGACCGCCCAGAGTCCTTCCGTGCTCATAATGATGGAAGCTGCGGTCGGGTTGGCGTGCTTCTGTCCCAGCGCCTGCAGGGTGAAGGCTACGCCGGTGGACATGACTCCGGTATATAATACAGCGACGCTGCTCCCCGTCAGCGCATCCCAGGAAATCGGTTCCCGGAACACGGCGACGGCCAGGCTGATAACGCCGGCCACGAAAAACTGCGAAGCCGTCAGCTTGATTACATTTACCTTTGGTGCGAAATGTCCGACGCACAGGATGTGCAGCGCCCAGAACAGCGTACCGGCCAGGATGATCAGATCCGACGGCTGGATGGAGAACCCGTTCTTTACACAGAGAAAATACAGACCGACAGCGCCCAGAAGCGCTCCCGCCCAGGTAGTGATTCCCGTTTTATGTTTGAGAAAGATCCCGAAGATCGGTACCAGTACAATATACAGGGCCGTGATAAATCCCGTCTTTCCGGCATCTGTGGAAACCAGTCCGATCTGCTGGGTATTCATGGCGATAAAAATGACGCAGCCGCAGATCAGTCCGCCGCGGATCAGCGTTTTGCGCTCCTGCTGGCGCTCTTTCTCCAGAGCCAGCTTTGCAGAAGGATCATCGGCAGCCGCCGTCTTATGAAGACTCGCCTTGCGGTCGGTCAGTAAGAAAACGATCACCAGTGCCAGAGCGCCAATGAGGGAGCGGAGCGCGCAGAAGTAAAACGGACCGATGGAGTCCATTCCGCTTCGCTGGGCGACGAACGCCGAGCCCCAGATGATGGCCGCACTGAACAGGCAGATCATGGATTGCAGTGTTTTGTTCATGTCTTTTCTCTCCTTGTCGTATCTTTTCATTGTAGCAGAGCGGCGGCGGTTTGAAAATGGAAAAAGACAAAATAAGCCGGGTTTCGCAGGCCGATTCTCTTGAAAACAGTCCCGTTTTCCCATATAATTTAGAGAAAGAAAGGAAGACAAAAATGAAATCCAAAATTTGTTTGATCAGACACGGCATCACGCGGGGCAACCGGGACCGGCTGTACTACGGACAGTCGGATATTCCGCTCATCGACGATGGCAAGGCAGAGATCGCCCGCCTGGCGGAGGAGGACATTTACCCCGACTCCGAGGACGCCGATTACTATACGACAGGACTGCAGCGAACGGAGCAGACTTTTGGACTGATCTACGGGGAGAAACCCCACGATCAGATCGAACTTTTGCAGGAAATCGACTTTGGTGAATACGAAATGAAGACCCACGCCGAGCTGAAAGCCTCCGAGGAATACAAGCGCTGGAAACACGACAAAACCGGCAGGCTGCTGCCTCCGGGCGGCGAAAGCCTCAACATGTTTTCCGAGCGGATCCTGAAGGGCTATGAAGAACTGCGAAACCGCCATGCTCTGAAAGAACTTTCCATGCGCCACTCCGGCAGGGAAGCCATGTCCATCGTGGTCTGCCACGGCGGGACCATCTCGGCGATCCTGTACCATCTGTATCCGGAGGAATGCGACGGCAATCTCTATCACTGGATCCCGGATCCTGGTCACGGCTACGTGCTGCAGCTGGAGGACGAGGCTGTCACCGGGGTAGAGAAGTTTTAGTCCGGGGGGCTCGCTTTCAGGCTGCAAAGCCCTAAAATAAAAGTCAAGCAAAAAGCAACACGACGCATCGCGCCGCATTGCTTCTTGTCGTCATTATTATTCACATTTTATCAGGAGAGGGTTTGTTGTTTTCCCTTGGTACGCTTATATAATACCAGTGGAATATGCTGATTCAGGGTCAGAAATGTGAAGGAATGTTGAAAAGGATGTGTTCGAATGAAAGAGGACAGGATCCTGCGGATCTATACCGATGGCGGATGCGCAGGCAATCAGAGCGATGAAAATCTAGGCGGATGGGGCGCGATCCTGGAGTTTGGATCGGCCACGAAAGAGCTTTACGGCTCCGAGAAAAACACTACTAATAACAGAATGGAAATGACAGCCCTGCTGGAGGCTCTTCGCGCTGTAAAGAAGGAAAATCAAGAGATCCACGTGTTTTCCGACAGCAGCTACCTCATGGACTGCTTTCGTAAAAAATGGTACGTTTCCTGGCAGAAAAACGGCTGGAAGACCGCAAGCAAAAAACCGGTGGAAAATCAGGATCTCTGGAAGGCGCTGCTGCCCTATATCGACATCCACCGCATGACCTTTTACCGCGTCAAGGGCCACGTCAATCTGGACAGTCCCTCTACCAACACCGACAAGCTCTATGCCAAGTTCGTCGAGTGGAACGGCGCCCGGTTCACCTACGACGACTTCGTCTACGTCACGGAAAAAAACAACCGAGCCGATGAGCTGGCTAACGCGGGCATCGACAGCATCCGGTAATTTAAGTGAATCAAAAAATCTCCGCAGGTATATCCTAATAGCGGAGGTTTTTTTATGGGGAAATTCAGGTTCAGATCCTGCAAAGGCTTCGCCGCGGCTGTTTCGGCAGGCGTTTTTCTGCTGGCAGTCGCAGCTTTCGCGATCGGGTGCCTGCAGGGGGATCGGGAGCATCAGCAGTCTGCAGGTAATTCCGGCTCACAGACAGCTATCGACATCCCGGAGAATCCTTTGCAGATCATCCTGTCGCTGGGCGCAGAGCCAGGGCAGCTTTCCATCAGCTGGAAAGGCGACGCTGACGGGCCGGAGACTTTGCAGCTCATGGGAGCAGAGGCGGAAGCTTTGCGGAAGGACAAAACCGGGGAAAACGAAACCGCCGAGACGGGCCAGCAGAGCGGGCGCGGAGCTTTTGCAGAAGCCGAGGCCAAAACCTTTGCAGCAAAAAAAGAACGAATCCTGAAAAGCGACTACTACCGCTGGCACGTCAGCTTGTCGGGGCTGGCGCAGGGGCGGGAGTATCAATATAAAATCGGCGAGTTTGAAGGCTCGTTTCGAGTGCCGAAGGAACGGGAGACAACGAAGTTTTTGTATCTGGGGGACGTGCAGTTTCAGGAGTCCATGGAGGAGTACGAGGGCTGGGGCGCGATGGTGGAGGAAGCGTACCGGAAGCATCCGGATCTGGATTTCGCGGTGATCGGCGGGGATCTGGTCAACTCGCCAGGGGAGCTGAAGCAATGGGAGGCGTTCCTGGATGCCTGCGACGTGTTTGCCAAACTGCCGGTGATGACGGTGGCGGGAAACCACGAGGGTGTGCACTCCAATTACACGTACCAGAAGATCTTCACGCTGCCGGACGATGCGCCGAGGCGGCTTTCGGGAGAGGAGTTTTACGCTTTTGATTTCGGGAATCTGCGGTTTCTCATGCTGGACAGTTCGTTTCTGACACAGGAGCGGAAAACTGCGATGGGAATGAAAAAATGGAAGGCGGAGGAGCAGCGTGTGGAGGACTGGATCTGGAGGGAGGCGAAGACGTGCGACAAGCCATGGCTGACGGCGGTGATCCATCATCCGGTGTACGGTATGCACGACGGCGATACTGTATCGCCTCAGATACGAAAGCTGTGGGAGCCGATTTTGCAGACGGGTGGTGTGAAAGCAGTCTTTTCGGGCCACCAGCACCTGTATCAGCGAACAAAATACATTCGTGGAGTGACATATCTCATGGGCAATTCCGGACGGCGAGAGAGCTGTTTTTTCGACGGCAATAATTTGCCGGAATACACGCAGCAGATCTACGACAAAGGACCTAATTATCAGATCGTAGAGGCCTCCTCGAAGCGGTTGAAGATAACTTCTTATAATCAAAAAGGCCTCGTCATCGACGAGACCGTACTTGGCAAAGGGCTACTGTTCTATATTCTCGAATTTTTTCGTAGCGATCAGGTAGTCGTGTAACATGCCCAGGTGCACGTAGTAATAAGAGTAGCGATCCTGTTTTTTGACTTCCAGCAGACCGGCATCCTTCAGCTTCTTCACATGCTGGGAGATAGTCGCCTGGGAGTAGTCGAAGTAGGCTACCAGATCCTTGTTGCAGACCTTGTTGAGGCTTTTGTTCTGCTGCATGATGTAGCGGAATATTTTGATACGGGCCGGGTGGGCCAGCGCGTCGGATATTTTAGCGATCAGGAGAATATCTTTTTCCTGCATTTCGTCGATTTCTTTTCTAAGTCTCATGTGTCGTGTACTCCTTCAGATGTTATAGTGTGCGGCAGGTATTACAGCTGCCGGGGTCAGATGCCGTGCCGGCTATGCGTCAGCCTGCGGGTCGCCTGCTCCGTATAATTTCTGCAAAAATTCCAGCAGACGTTCTGCGATGAAGCGGTGTCCTGCGGCGGTCGGGTGGATGCCGTCTAAGTACTGTCCGCATTCGCGGTATAATTGGTTGAGATCCAGATATCTGGTGCCGGATCTGCGGATCATGTCGGACAGAGCGTCCAGTTCTTCCGTGACGCGGGCGTAGTTGATCCCGTAGCCCTGCATCCAGCGCTCTGTCGCCATGGCTTCGTCCACGGGAAGCGGCGTCAGAAAAACAGACCTTATTCCGTGCAAAGCAGCGGCGTTGGCCATGTGGATCAGATTCTGAAATGCTTCTTCTGGGGTGGCGTCCTGATAGATGGAATCGTTGGTTCCGGTCAGGATGAGGACGCAGTCTGGATGATGGGAAATAACGTCGCGCTCGAACCGTGCTAAAATCTGTGCCGTCGTCTCGCCGTTATTGCCTTTGTTGATGATTTCCCAGCCGGTGGCTTCCCGCAGAAGGCTGACGAAACACTGACTCCTGCGCAGGGGAAATCCGTTTACGATACTGTTGCCGATACATACGATTTTTTTCTTCATGATATATAGTATACTTACGATGCAAAGGGATGTCAACGATTTTCCCGTGCTCCGGGAATGCAGTATATGAAAAAAGAGACGCCCCTTTTGTCGTCTCTTTTTTCATCTCTTAATTCATCATCATTTACTTTATGTAGGAGGTGTAATCCTATGAAAATGGATACTTGTTTTAATGGAAGGGCTGCCGATGTTTTTTGGGGATTTGAGAAGAAGAAGTGTTTTAACTTTTTCGACAGCCCTTGCAATCCATTTATTTTCCAGCAAAGTGTGTTATCCTTTGCTGTGCCTATATAATAGCAACCAAATATGTAGGTTTTGTGTGCGCTATTGTGAAGGTTTCTTGAAAACAGGGTATCCATCCTGTGATTCCACCCGTAGATTCCCTTATTTACCCATATTGCGGTGGAGCAGCTTGTGTTCCTTGCCTTTCAGCAGACCGTCGTACAGCGACTGCACCAGAGGGTTTTCGTTGGACTTCTTGATCTGGGTGTTGACGTCCGCATTGTAGAGACCCTTGGCTCTCGCTTCGCCGCCAACAGCGTCAGCGCTTACCGGCTGTCCGCCGCCCATGATGCAGCCCTTGCGGCATGCCATGACTTCGATGAAGTCGTAGTGGCATTCGCCGGCTTCTACCTGCTGGATCAGCTTCTCGGCGTTGGCCAGTCCGCTGACAACGGCAGCCTTGTATTCCTTGTCCTGATAGGTAATGGTGATCTCCTTGATGCCTTCGCCTCCGCGGACTCCGCTGTTTCTGATGGTTTCCATTTCGCTTCTGCTGTGCTTGTCAGCCAGACGTCTCATAACGGCTTCCGTTACGCCGCCGGATGCGCCGAAGATGACGCCGGCACCGGAGCCGATACCAAACGGCATATCGGAGGATTCCATTTCCACGTCTTCAAACATCAGTCCCGCACGCTTGATCATGGTGATCAGCTCGCTGGTCGTCAGTACATAGTCGATGTCTGCGATGCCGTCCGTCTTGGACTCATCGCGCAGGATCTCACCCTTCTTGGCGGTACAAGGCATGATGGCAACGGAAAGGATCTTCTTGCCTTCATTGTTTGCCGGGTCTTTGTAGTATTCGCGAGCCACAGCTCCGAACATCTGCATCGGGGAACGCGTCGTGGAAAGATGCTTTACAAGCTCCGGATGTCTGTGTTCGCAGTAGCTTACCCAGCCCGGGCAGCAGGATGTGAAGAGCGGCAGATTTTCGCCGGACTCCAGTCTTTGCAGCAGCTCGTTGCTCTCCTCGATGACCGTCAGGTCTGCGCCGTATGCCGTATCGAAGACCTCATCGAAGCCCATGCGATGCAGCACGTTGACGATCTTGCCCATCACGTTTTCGCCCTGCGGCAGATCAAAAGCATCGCCAACGGCAACTCGAACCGCCGGAGCGATCTGAGCGATCACCTTGGTATCCGGGTCAGCCAGCGCTTCCCATACAGGATCCATGTTGGTGTTGATGCTGATGGCGCCAGTCGGACATACCACGCGGCACTGTCCGCAGCCTACGCAGTCGGTGGTGTTCAGCAGCTTGTTGAACGCCGGGGCTACGGTAGCCGAGGTTCCGCGGGATGTAAAGTCGATAGCGTTGATCGCCTGCACGTTGTCGCACATACGAACGCAGTCGCCGCACAGGATGCACTTGTTCGGGTTCCGGATGATGGAAGGGGAACTTGCATCGATCTCGTGGTGCGTCATACGGTTTTTATATGGCACGGTCGTTACGCCCATGCGCTGCGCCAGTTCCTGCAGATGGCATTCGCCGCTCTTGATGCAGGTGGTGCAGTCTCTGTCGTGGGCTGCCAGAAGCAGCTCCAGTATCATTTTACGGTATTTCATCAGGCGCGGCGTGTTGGTGTATACTACCATGCCGTCCTTCGGTTTTTCGGAGCAGGATGCAAAGGTCTTTCCTCTGTCGTTTTCTACCGTGCAAAGACGGCACGCGCCGTACACGGAAAGCTCCGAGTGATAACATAATGTCGGTATATCGATGTCCGCCTTTCGGATGACGGACAGCACATTGGGTTCATCGGTAAATTCTACCTGTTTCCCGTCGATTGTCATAAATCCCATTGCTGATCCCTCCTTACTCTACATAAATGGCGTCAAAACTGCAGTGATCCATGCACACGCCGCAGCGCACGCACTTGGTATTGTCGATGGTGAACGGCGACTTGATCTCGCCGCTGATAGCACCGACCGGACAGTTCTTGGCGCACCGGGAGCAGCCTTTGCACTTGTCTGCGTCGATGACATAGCGTTTCAGCTTGTCGCAGACCTTGGCGCGGCACTTCTTGTCGACGATGTGTTCCATGTACTCGTCGCGGAAAGCCTTGATGGTGCTGACTACAGGCAGCGGAGCGCTCTTGCCAAGGCCGCAAAGGGCCGTGCTGGAGATCATGTCCGCCAGTACCAGCAGCTTATCCAGGTCTTCCTCTTCGCCTTTTCCTTCTACGATGCGCTGCAGAATTTCCAGCATACGTGTCGTACCTTCACGGCACGGTACGCATTTACCGCAGCTTTCTCTCTGTGTAAAGTTCATGAAGAACCGGGCAACTTCGACCATGCAGGTGTGCTGGTCCATAACGACCATACCGCCGGAACCGATGATCGCGCCGGTTTTCTTGAGGGAGTCAAAATCCAGACTCAGGTCCAGGTTTTCGCTGGTCAGACAGCCGCCGGACGGTCCGCCCAGCTGTACAGCCTTGAATTCCTGGTCGTTTTTGATGCCGCCGCCGATGCCGAAGATAACGTCGCCCAGTTTGGTTCCCATCGGTACTTCGATGAGTCCGGTATTTTTGATGGTGCCGGACAGGGAGAACGTCTTGGTTCCCGGGCTGTTTTCCGGCCCGATGCTCCGGTACCAGTGTGCGCCGTTTTCGATGATCATCGGAACATTGGCGTAAGTTTCTACGTTGTTTAATACCGTCGGTTTTGCAAAGAGTCCCTTGTTTACTGTCCGAGGCGGCTTAACACGCGGCATGCCGCGCTTGCCCTCGATGGATGCAGTCAGGGCGCTGCCTTCGCCGCATACAAAAGCTCCCGCACCGCGGTTGATGTGCAGGTGGAAGGAGAATCCTGTTCCCAGGATGTTGTCTCCCAGCAGACCCATCTCTTCTGCCTGTGCGATAGCCAGCTTCAGACGCTTTACAGCAAGCGGGTATTCCGCACGTACATAGATGTAGCCTTCGTGCGCCTGTACGGCGTAGGCTGCGATCAGCATACCTTCGATCATCTGATGAGGGATACCTTCCATAACGGCGCAGTCCATAAATGCGCCCGGGTCGCCCTCGTCACCGTTGCAGACAACATAGCGTTCTTTTTCTTCTTGGGACGCAACCTGCTGCCACTTGGTGCCTGCACGGAATCCGCCGCCGCCGCGGCCTCTCAGATTGGATTCGTAAATTTCATTTACCACGTCATCCGGCTTCATTTCGAAAAGAGCCTTTGCCAGGGACTGATAGCCGCCTGCAGCGATGTATTCGTGAATATCTTCTGCGTCGATGTGTCCGCAGCGCTTCAGCACCAGACGGGTCTGGCCCTGGAAGAACGGGATATCGTCTTCGCCCAGATATTCCCTGTCTCCTTCGTGATACAGAAGTTCGTGGACGATCTCGCCGCCCAGAACGGTTTCGTTAATAATCGTTTCGCAGTCGTCTTCCGTTACCTTTGTGTACATGAGACCCTGCGGCTCTACGCGCACCAGAGGTCCGATTTCGCAGAATCCGTGGCAGCCGCTCTTCTTGATGCTGACGGACTTCTTGCTGTCTGCGTCAGAAGCCCCGGCGCAGCCTTTGCAGCCGCCCTCAGCTCCGTGCGCTTCTTCGGCACTGAACACGATGTCCACTTCCGGGTGGTCCTTGGCCAGCTCACAGAGTTTATTGTACACTTTTTCGGAACCGCTGGCTACGCAGCCGGTTCCGGAACACACCAGCAGACGGCATGCTTTCTGGTCGATCTGTTCCTGCCCGTCCTTCTTGAGAACGTCCAGATCGGCTCTGCTTTTGATCTTATTCATTCTCCTCACCTCGAATCTTGTTAATCAGTTCCGTCGCCTTGTCCGGCGTCATAGTGGAATGGACTTCATCGTTGACCATCATGACAGGTGCAAGTCCGCATGCGCCCAGGCAGGAGACTGTCTCCAGCGTGAACATCATGTCATCAGTGGTCTGGCGTCCATCTTCGAGTTTGAGGTCGCTGCGAAGCCGCTCCATGATCGGGGTGGATTTCCGCACGTGACAGGCAGTGCCGTCACAGACCTTGAGGATGTATTTCCCTTTTGGTTCAAATGAAAAGTTTTCGTAGAAGCTCGCAACGCTGTAGGCGCGGGCGTCGGTGATGCCGATTTCCTTGGCAACATAAGTAAGTAACTCCGGTGGAAGATAACGGTACTCAGCCTGGATATCCTGAATGATCGGGATCAGGGAGCGTTCTTCCTTGGTGTGATTGGCTATGATCTCATCAGCCTTCCGGTAGAAAGATTCATCTAACATAATTCCCCTCCTTTGATAAATATATAACGCGCATCAAAACAGTCAGAAGCATATCATTACTAATTTGCTCTGACTAATTGCGTTAATATTGTCGTTGTAAAACAAAATGCCTTTTCTCCTTGGCAATAGTTTAACATAGATTTATCAGGATTCCTATGAACATTTTGTGAAAAATGATAAAAATTGTAGGATTTTGTGGAGAAATTCCGGTATAATCTTGCGGTTAAATTGGTACTACCTTTATGTTTTGAAAATATTCTCCGTCTTCACTTGGTCCTCGACGCAATGCGTCTGCGGAATCGTTCCGAGGGACGGTATCCTTTGCTTGAACAGAAGGTAATACGCATTTAATACGCAGAAAGGGGTATATGAATTTCCGCAAATAAAATAACAGCTTCCGGAACGATTCCGCAGCCAGCAAGGATATGTGGCGAGGACCTAGTGAGGGAAGCTGTTATTTTATTGCTCTGAAAAGTGTATTTACCGAATCGGAATCATCGGACGCAACTTCTGTACAAGCAATGCTCCTGCGACGATCTTCACCGCATCGCCCGGCAGGAACGGGATCACGCAGGAAACCATCGCTGCGCCAAAGCCTGTGCCGGTGCTGATCATAAACCAGGCCGTCCCCAGCGCATAGCAGGCGGCAAGTCCGATGATCATCGACAGGATGATGCCGATAAAGCGCGATGTGGAAGATTTCGCGCTTCTTTGTCCGGAATCTGTTCCGGTTTTCGTGAAAACCAGTTCTACAAGAAGTCCCGTCAAAAATGCAGCGGCCAGATAGCCGATGATATAGCCTCCGGTCGGACCGGCGAGAACTCCAAGTCCGCCTTTGAACCCTGCAAATACAGGGACGCCTACTGCTCCAAGCAGGATATATACGATCAGGCTGATAGATCCATATTTTTTACCGAGGATTCCGCCTGTGAGGAATACGCCCAGTGTTGCCAGATTGATGGGAACCGGTGTAAATCCAAGAGGGATCGTAATAAAGGAGCAGATCGCCATGAGTGCGGCGAAGATCCCGCATAGTACGAGTGCTGTTGTTTTTGAATATCTTTTTTGTTCTGTCTGATGCATGTTTGTTTTTCCTTTCGTTAAAGCCGGATGGAAATCTCCCCGGAAACCAGTTTTTCCTGACTGCCGTCGGTATAGAGGACAATCAGGCCGCCGTCGTCGGCGATGTCCAGCACTCTGGCGGGAACGCCTGGGATTTCGTCTTCCGGACGAACTTTGTAGCGACCCTGATAGACGGTGATGGTCTTGCCGATGACCAGGCTCTTATCTTTATAATCGGGCATGAAAGACGCCTGATCCAGATCTTCGATGTAATTCAGCGCCTGAGCAATGATCTCTGCCGCCAGTGTGGATTTGGAGTAGTCGCCCTCGGCGGCTCCTGCGGTTTCCAGAAGTTCTTCCGGGAAGTCTTTTACTGTGGTGTTGATGCCGATTCCCAGGATCAGATGCTCGATCTGTCCTGTTTCGAAGTCGGTGATCCCTTCTGTAATGATGCCGCAGACTTTTTTTCCTTCTATATAAATATCATTGACCCATTTGATTTTAGCGTCCAGTCCGCAGACTTTTTCCAGAGCATTGGCCACAGCCACGGCAGCGGCAGAAGTGACCAGAACTGATTTACTTACGTCAAAATCCGGTTTGATGACGATACTTAAATAGATACCTTCCCGCGGAGAGAAGAAGCTGCGCCCCAGACGACCTCTGCCGCTGGTTTGCTGCTTGGCCATGACCACTGTGCCGTGAGGTGCTCCTTCTGTAGCCAGCTGTCTGGCTTTCAGATTGGTAGAATCGATGGTGTCATAAATATGTAAATCGAGGTTTTTATATTTTGCGGGCAGGCAGGCGCGAAGGCTGTCTTCTGTGATGGTCCAGCTGTCTGCCATCAGCATGTAGCCCCGGTTTGTGACCGCTTCAATCGGATGTCCTTCTTCTCGCAGCGTCTTGATCGCTTTCCAGACGGTAGTACGGGAAACGTTTAGCTGATTGGAGAGCTCCTCGCCGGATAGAAATGCGCCTTCACTGTTTTGCAGCGCCTGAAGCACTGCGTCTTTTGTTGCCATAATGTCCTCCTTTATTTGATTCTGTAAAATGCAATTTGATTGTAGACTATGACGTGTGGATTGTCAACCTGATAAAAGAGTCGTCTATTATGTCGTTTACGTGAAAATGCAGTAGATTTGATGAAATTTTAAAAAGTTGCCTTGACAACTATTTGGATCGTGATAAAATGGTTGTCAATGCAACTAATGGAGGAGGGTCTTAATGTGTGACAAACCAAAAGAGTTTTCTTACGGTCGGTGTTTTTCGATTATTTATCGACATGGGAAAACCATAAATGACCGCATGATCCGCAAGTTCCATCTTTCAGGAGGGCAGAGCCGGTATCTTGCAAGGATCTGTGACAACCCGGGAATTTCCCAGGAAGAACTGGCACAGTATTATCAGATCGATAAAGGTGCCATTGCCAAGTCAGTCCGCCGCATGGGGGAACTGGGGTACGTGAAGCGGGAGCAAAATCCGGAGGATCGCCGGGCTTACTGCCTGTTTCCAACGGAACGCGCGAGGGAAGTTATGGATTTTTGCAGAGAAGATATGAAGCGGATGGAGCAAGCTTTTGAGGAATCGCTGACGCCGGAAGAAATTGAAACGTTCCAGCGGCTTCTCCTGCGGATCACGGACAATATGCAGAAATATATAGAGGAGGATAAGAGTTAATGAGGACGGTTTTTAAATATTACAAATCGTATATCCCGCTTATCGTGGGCATCCTGGCATTTCTCTTCGGGCAGGCCATGTGCGAACTGGCACTGCCGGGATACATGTCGGATATTATCAACAACGGGATCGTCAAGGGGGATATGGACTATATCTGGAAGATCGGCATGATCATGATCCTGGTATCCTGCGGGAGTGTGGTATGCTCTATCGTCAGCAGTTATTTGTCGGCGAGGACGGCAGCAGGTTCGGCTCGAAAGATCCGCGGCGCACTGTTTGATAAAGTCACGGATTTTTCAGCTGCGGAACTGTCGGAGTTTTCTACGGCGTCCCTGATCACCCGTTCTACCAACGATGTGCAAATGGTGCAGCAGACGACTGTCATGACGCTGAGACTTGCCTGCTTCGCCCCGATTATGGGTATCGGAGCTATCATCAAAGCGCTGCGTACCAGTGTGTCCTTGTCCTGGACGGTAGGCGTTGCGCTGGCGGTCATCGTGGTGATCATGCTGATGTCATTTTTCCTGGTATTGCCTAAGTTCAAAGTGCTGCAGGAAAAACTGGACCGGATCAACTTAATTATGAAAGAGCGTCTGACGGGCCTGCTGGTTATCCGGGCGTTCACCACGGAAAAGACGGAAGAAGATCGTTTTGATGACGCTAACGAAGAATTAAAGAAAATCAATATGTTCGTTAACAGGGCCATGTCTTTCATGATGCCGGCACTGATGTTCGTTATGAACGGAGTAAGCATCCTTATCATCTGGGCTGGAGCACATCTGGTGGATTCGCAGAGCCTGATGATCGGAGATATGCTCGCGTATCTGCAATACGCGATGCATGTTATCATGTCGTTCCTTTTTATCACTATGATGTTCATCATGCTGCCGCGTGCAGCGGTTTCGATGCAGCGCATTGGCAAGGTGCTGGACGTAGAGCCGCGGATCGAGGATCCGGCGGAGCCGAAGACTTTGCAGCAGCCAAAAGGAGAAATTTGTTTCGATCATGTATCGTTCGCTTATCCGGATGCCGATGAAAAAACGCTGGACGATATTTCCTTTACCGCAAAACCGGGGCAGACGACAGCCATCATAGGAAGTACGGGAAGCGGCAAATCGACGATGCTCAACCTGATCCCGCGCTTTTATGATGTAACGGAAGGCGCGGTGAAGATGGATGGCGTGGATATCCGGGACATCACGCAGGAAGAATTACGAGAACAGATAGGATATGTACCGCAGAAAGGTGTGTTGTTCTCAGGGACCATCGCATCGAATTTACAGTACGGCAAGGAAGATGCGACTTACGACGAGATGGTCGAAGCTGCGGAAACAGCGCAGGCAATGGAATTTATCCAGACGAAAGAAAATGGTCTGGACGAGGAAGTTTCTCAGGGCGGAACCAATGTTTCCGGAGGTCAAAAACAGCGGCTTTCCATTGCACGGGCGCTGGTGAAAAAAGCGAGAGTTTATCTGTTCGACGACAGCTTCTCCGCACTGGATTTCAAGACGGATCAGGCGCTGCGAAAGGCTTTGAAAGAGAAAGTGGGCGATAGTACCATCATCATCGTCGCACAGCGGATCAATACGGTCCTGGATGCAGATCAGATCATTGTTATGGATGAAGGTCATATGGCCGGGATCGGTACTCACGAGGAACTGATGAGATCCTGCGAAGTGTACAAGGAAATCGCGCTGTCGCAGCTGAGTGAAGAAGAACTGGAAAGGGGGCGGAAATAATGGCAGATTCCAATACGGGAAAACGACCGGGAGGCTCCGGATTTAACGGAATGCGGAAAAAGGGCGGACGCGGACACGGCCCCGGCGGCAAGATGATGCCGGGAGAAAAGGCGAAAGATTTCAAGGGAACCATGAAAAAACTGATGCGTTATCTGGCGCCGCATAAATTCGCATTGATAGCCGTATTTATTTTCGCCATCGCAAGTACAGTGTTCAATATTATTTCTCCGACGATTCTGGGGAACGCTACCGACAAGGTAGTGGAAGGCCTGATGAGCGGGGCCGGCATCGATTTTACGGGTCTGTTTTATATCCTGATGGTGCTGCTGGGCATGTATGGCCTCTGCCTGCTGTTTGGAGCACTGCAGGGATGGATCATGGCGGATGTTTCCCAGACGGTCATCTATGAACTGCGTGATGCTATGTCGAAGAAGCTGGATCGCCTGCCGCTGAAATACTTTGACCGGCAGACGCACGGAGAGATCCAGAGCCGGATGGTAAACGATATCGAAACGGTAAACCAGACACTGTCCTTGAGTCTTACGCAGATGATCACCAGTTTTACGACGATCATAGGGATCCTCATTATGATGCTGCGTATCAGTGTCATTATGACCGTCACGGCCCTTGTAGTGCTGCCGCTCTCTATGCTTGTGATCAAGCTGGTGGTATCCAGATCCCAGGGGCACTTCAAAAATCAGCAGAAATATCTGGGGTATGTAAACGGGCATGTAGAGGAAATGTATACGGGACACGATATCGTCAAGGCCTTTAACCGGGAAAAAGAATCCCGTGAAGTGTTTGATGCGTACAACGATAAGTTGTGTGAATCCGGATGGAAGTCGCAGTTCCTGTCCGGTATCATGATGCCGGTCACGATACTGATCGGAAACCTGGCGTATGTGGCAGTCTGCCTTTTGGGTGGTTATCTGGCCATCAACGGCAAAGTGTCCATCGGTGATATCCAGGCCTTCATACAGTACGTAAGAAGCTTCAACCAGCCGATCTCACAGGTGGCTAATGTGGCGAACCAGCTCCAGTCTACAGCGGCCGCAGCAGAGCGTGTATTCGAGCTGCTGGAAGAAGAGGAGGAAGTTGATCTGGAAAAGACTCCTGTCTGTCAGATCGCTCCGGAAGAAGTTCGTGGAAAAGTTGCTTTTGATCATGTTTCATTTGGATATGATGCCGATGAAACGGTCATCAACGATTTCAGCTTTACGGCAGAGCCTGGGCAGCGTGTCGCTATTGTAGGTCCGACGGGTGCAGGAAAGACGACTATCGTCAAGCTGCTGATGCGGTTCTACGAGCTGAACGGCGGCTGCATCCGGGTGGACGATCACGATATCAAGGAGTTCTCCCGGGCAAATCTGCGGCAGATGTTCGGCATGGTGCTGCAGGATACCTGGCTCAACAGCGGTACGATCCGCGACAATATTCGCTACGGCAGACGAGATGCGACGGATGAAGAAGTGGAGGCTGCTGCAAAGGCTGCTCATATCGATCACTTTATCCGGACGCAGCCGAAGGGCTACGATATGGAAATCAATGAGGAAGCCAATAATATCTCGCAGGGTCAGAAACAGCTTTTGACCATCGCACGTGCGCTCCTGGCTGATACGCCGATCATGATCCTGGATGAAGCTACAAGCTCCGTCGATACCAGAACGGAGGCTTTGATCCAGAAGGCCATGGCCAACCTGATGCAGGGACGGACCAGCTTCATTATCGCTCATCGGTTATCTACGATTCGTGATGCGGATCACATCCTGGTGATGAACCACGGCGATATCATCGAGCAGGGTACCCACGAAAGCCTGCTGGCGCAGAACGGATTCTACACGAACCTGTATAACAGCCAGTTTGCAGAGAATTAGAGAGTAAAGAATAGAAAAAACAGATCCAGCAAACCTTTCCAAGTAGCAAAACAGGAGATTCAAGGAAGATGACCTGCCAGAATGCAATCCACCGTCTTGAATCTCCTGTTTATTTTTATTTACCGTGTATTAACTTCTGCTATATTACTTATACTTATCTGCTTTTATAAAGCTTTCTGCCGCAAAATGCGATTCCCGCACCTGCAGCCAGCATCAGCACTGCCAGCAGCCCAATCGGCATCGCGTCCCCGGTCTTTGCACCATTATCAGTGCTCTGGTTATTTTGTCCGTTCTGGTTATTCTGCCCGTTCTGGGAAGAATCGCCAGGCTTTTTCTCAAGGGAAGCGATTGCATCCTCAATAGCCTTTGCCATCTTATCTACTTCTTCCTGCTGAGCTTTACTCTTGGTGCGATCAACGGCTTTAACTGCATCTTCCACTGCAGAGTAGTTCGCATAAAGATTGCCATTTAATGCCTTGGATTTTGCAATGGCTGCATCAACGGCTGTGTAATCAGCGGATATGTTGTCATAATCCCAGGCAAATGTTGGATGATTGATACCAGCTACCCATTCAATGCCTGCGCCGGCATTAGTCTGAAGGCCGGTAAGAATATCTGCGGACTTGAAGTCGGATACAGCCGTACCCTGCTTTTCATTGCTTGGCCCTCCTACATATGCAAGCGGAGATGGATCATAGTTTTTTTCATCCTTTGGCCAGTAGGTATTTTCTACTGTGCCATCGAGGGCATAAGCCACCCAACAAGTATTTCCATCTTTATCTACACCCATGTCGGTCGTCGTAACCATACAGTTCTTGACAGTTGCAAAGTCAGCATATCCAACGATTCCGCCAACAGCGGCCTGAAGGGAGTTGACAACAATCTTACCATCAAACCAACAATCCGTAACCGTTAAATTACCGTCAAATCTTGCGCCAACAATACCGCCAATGGTATCGCACGGCCAATCAGCTTGGTTCGGTTCCGTATAATATCCTTCGGAATTAGTGAAATTACCTGTAAGCGTTGCAGTAGAATAACACCCGGAAATGGTACAACCCTGTACGGTAACACCAACGATACCACCGATATTCTTTTCTATTTTCGAACCACTGTAAATGCTGCCGGATGTCCAGCAGTTCGTGATTTTGGACTTACCCATCCAGTCAACTAAAATGCCTTTACCTGCGGCACTGTCATCTTTAGGATCAATCCAGATTTCAGCGTTTGCAACACCAAGGTTTTTAACTTCGCTGTTGTAAACATTGCCGAACAGAGCATTTCTAAGTAAATTATGAGACTCATCCGCATTCTCAATATATGATTCATGAGAGTAGAGATTTGAGATTACATGACCCTGTCCGTCAAATACACCGCAAAAGCTGTATTTAGACTGGGTTCCGCCTCTACCCGTACCAATCGAAATCCATTCATGCCCGGACAAGTCCAGGTCGTTATCTAAATAGAATGTCTTTCCTGCGAAATTTGTTGTTCCTGGATCAGTGTTGACGAGTTGAGCTAAGCCTGCAAGCTGTTCTGCTGTAGTGATGTGATATTCGGTATCTGACTCATGCCCCGTATACCAACTTGTATCTGCTGAGCCGTCCCAACTATCTACTGTGTTTTCCCCCGCAAACGCCACATGGGGGGGTATAAACGCCATCACCATGCAAAGCGTAAGCAGGATACTCCATACTTTCCGTTTCATTATTTTTTCTTCCTCCATTGATGATAAACTGGCCTCACTTCTCGGTCTCGGGCAGGACAAACCTCCCCCTAATATATTATTCATTCTATCAAACCCAGTCCAATATCACAACAAAAATCGAATTTACAGGGGAATAGGGGGGTTCTTTGCATTGGTATTAAATTACAGACTAACCTTCCAGGTGCAGCTTTTGTTTCAACGCTTCTTCCAGCGTCTGTGAAAAGTTGATGTTTTCGTTTTCTGCCACTTCATTTAGCCAGGATGAGATCGTTAAAGTCTTTTTTATTTTCTTTGCAGCATGTTTTTTACGATACTCTATAAAATCAATATCCACATAGGTTGCAAATTCGCCATCCTTTAAAGAATAGTCAACGGTGTCCGGTGAGGGAATCGGATTCCCCAGATCTTCCTGAGTCGTGCCGGTAAGTCCGATCGCATCGCGTGCCATATAGATGGCGTCGGCGATATCAGCACCCTCTGTTCCGATATCAAAATCCGGGATGAATACCGTGTACCCTTTCTCTTCCGGGTGCAAAATTATTTTATAAGCAGTACGCATAATTGTGCTCCTTTCTATCGGACCTTATCATAGTCCGCGTTTCTGAATGATATATTTTGCCAGTCTTTCATTTATTTCCTTATGGCGAGGAATAGGTTCGATATCCATTCCATTTGTCCAGATATCGTGATCGCTGCCGTGCCGCAGTAGGTACCAACCCGCTTTGCGAAGCAGTTTTTCTAAAGTTTTACGTTTCATAAAAAGTTCTCCTTATATTATACGTGCTAAACACGTATAAATCAACAGCAATAATAAGTGGTAAAAAATTCCTGCAACAGTATAGCAAAAATATTCCATATTTTATCTGAATTCCATCTGAATTTTTCCTTTTCACAACCCACGCCTGCCCGTCACAATTCCGACAAACGACGGTGCTATAACAGTACCATGAGGAAGGTGGTCAACATGAAACGTATGAGCAGCAAAAAACTGGTGATATTTATTTTATGTATGCTGGCTGTCATCGGAGGGACGACAGTAGCGGTATTTTCCGTATCCCGTTCCGAGTCGAAGGACAAGGCGGAAATCACGGAAAACAGCAGTGGAGAAACCTCTGTCTCCGCATGGAAGGTGGATGATTCCGCAGCCCATGCGAAGGCTTTATATAAATGCGCAGTATCCGACGTGGGCGATACTGCGTCCGTAGTCGATCTTCTGGAGGCGATGAAACTGGAAAGCGTCTCCGGTGAATATAAAGCAGAAATTTCAAGCAAAGACGGAAAGGAAGTCCTGGCGCTGACCCTTTCTGAGAAAATTTCCGGGAAGGATAAAAAAGTCTTCGATAACAATATGAAACTTTGCGCGCAGCAGATGCTGGCTCTGATCCCGGGTGTACAGGCCGTGGAATGGACATACTCCATCGAGAGTGACAGTGCAGAGGCGGAGCAGGCTACGGTATCTCTGGATGTGGATGGTGCAAAGGAAGGGTTGTCTCACGACATTCGATCTTACGGCAAGTCTGCAAAGGCGGTGCAGAAGCTTTTGACGGAGCAGGCAGGCTCGTAAGCTGAGCAAGGGTCTTTGCAGGAAAGCGGGCAGGATGCTCGAGACCCCCGCCTTACAAAATTTCCTGAAAAATATAAATTCTTATTGACAACGAAAAAGGGGTTGTTATATAATGTGATTGCGGTTAGAAAAGACTAACCGCAATCTTTTAAACCTGTGGTTAGACATGCCTAACCACATAATTTTACCACGAGAGTTAGCAAAAACTAACCAAATAACCAAAACCCACAAACCACTATAACATACGAAAACAGGAGGAATCATGTCAGAATCATTGCTTGTCACATACTGTGCACCAACACTGGCCGGGCTGAAAACCGGCAACCTGTTCAACTGCAGCTGCACCGGCCGCAGACAGGCCGAAGAAACTGTGCGGCAGTGGAATCGGACACTCAACCCGAAGGGCGTGTATGCAGTGATCATGCGCTGCCGTGAGGGACGGGTGCTCATCTACGTGTATCGCAAGGCGAAGCTTCTGCATGATTTTTCCGGCTTGGAAGCACGCAGATTCTTAAAGAAGTTCGGGTATGAGGGAAAATCTCTGCCGGAAATGCTGAAGCTGCTCTCGCAGCGGTTATGCGAAAGCGACGCGTTTCCTCATGAGATCGGCCTCTTTCTGGGATATCCGATCGAAGACGTGAAGGATTTTATCAAACACGGCGGCAGGAACTGCAAGCTGGCCGGAACCTGGAAAGTATACCATGACGAGCAGAATGCTCAGAAGACGTTCTGCAAATTCAAAAAATGCACCGACATTTACTGCCAGATGCTTGGGAAGGGTACCCCTCTGCGCAGACTGACGGTAGCAGGCTAAAAATGAAAGACAACAGGAGGAATAAAACAATGAAAAAAGTAGCAGTAGTATACTGGAGCGGCACAGGCAACACAGAAGCCATGGCAACCGCTGTAGCAGAAGGCGCTAAGGCTGCCGGAGCAGAAGTTACTGTAATGACGTCCGCAACATTTACACCGGACAAGGTAGACGAATTTGACAGCATCGCATTCGGATGCCCGTCCATGGGTGACGAAGTTCTGGAAGAAACAGAATTCGATCCGATGTTCACAGAATGTGAATCCAAGCTGAGCGGCAAGCCGATCGCGCTCTTCGGTTCCTACGGATGGGGCAGCGGCGAATGGATGGAATCCTGGACAGAACGTGCCGAAGACGACAACGCATCTCTGGTATGCGAAAGCGTTATCTGCAATGAAATGCCGGACGACGAAGGCCTGGAACAGTGCAGAGCCCTGGGCAAAGCACTGGCATAGTCAATACATAAAATACCTGCAAAAAAGCGGCTGGGAATTTCCCGGCCGCTTTTGCGCTATTTTTTCCTGCAAAGTTCATTGCGTTCGGATTCCAGCAGTTTTCGCTTTTTCTCTGCGGTCAGCTTTTTGATCTCTGCCTCCCTCCGGGTCGCTGCGATCTTGTCCGGCAGATACTCCAGATACGCAGGCTCCACCGGCAGATGGCTTCTCGTGTATTTCGCCCCTTTGCCGCTCTGGTGCGCCGCCAGCCGCTTTTCAAAATCGTTGGTCCAGCCCGTATAGAGGGATCCGCCTTTGCAGCGGAGCATGTAGACACACGGGCGCTTTGCAGAATCTTTTTTCGTATCAGTCATCGATGGTCTCCAGGGAATTTGTTGATAAATAGGGAATTTGTTGATAAATATTGTTTCAGTTCATTCATTACTTGAGTGACGGGATATACCTCTCCGTTCTCAATATCCTGAAGGCCCTCCTGGAGAAGGGCACGCAATTCCAAGCAAGCATTCTTCCTTAAAACTTCCGTTGCTAATGTCATAAACCGTCTCCTAAATTCAAAACTTTACTACTATTACTATATCGAAATCCATGGGACTGGTCAAGGTGCGTTGTAAACGCGGAAAATACCCTGATTCTTTTTGCAAAGTCTCCGCAGGTTATTTTTTACCGTTCACGCTAAGTACACCGATCCTAAAAGTTAACAACCACCAAACAATAGTTAACAATATCGCCTGCGCAAGGTTAACAATTATGCAAATCTAGTTGACAATCCTACCCCCGTGCCCTATAATATCCACGTTGGTTATTTATTATGAGGAAAAAGGAGTAGTTTCGTGGAAAAGAGTTTAGAACCAGGAAAGTTACGTCGTAAAATCACGACGAAGGATATGATCATGTGCGCGCTGTTCACGGCGCTCATCGCGGTGGGGGCGTTCATCAAGGTGCCGGTGCCGGTGGTGCCGTTCACGCTGCAGTTTCTGTTCACCATGCTGGCAGGTCTCATCATGGGCGGCCGTCTGGGAGCCATCAGCGTAGGGCTGTACGCCATTTTAGGACTGGCCGGACTGCCGATCTTCGCGGAAGGCGGCGGCATCTGGTACGTGCTGAAACCAAGCTTCGGCTACATTATCGGATTTGCCCTGGGCAGCCTGGTGACAGGCCTGATGGTAGAAAAGCTGAAAAATCTGACCATGGGCAGACTGCTGGCGGCCAACTTTACAGGACTGGCCATCGTGTACGCCTGCGGCATGATCTACTATTACATCATCTGCAATTTCGTGATCGGAACGCCGATCGCATTCTGGCCGCTGTTCTTGTACTGCTTCCTGCTGGCGGTGCCGGGAGACATCTGTCTCTGCTTTGTCGGGGCGTTTCTTGCAAAGCGTCTGCGGCCGGCATATCAGCGGATCCAGAGTTAGCGGTGTGCGTAGGATAACGTCCTGCAGTAAACTTTGCATAAAAAGCTTTAAACGAGGAAGGGGACACATATGAGCTTAGTAAACGAACTGAAAGAACGAATTTTAGCTGGCGGAGAGATCAGCCGAGAGGAGGCTTTGCAGCTGTTTGAGGAGCCGGTAGAAGAGGTGGCGCAGGCTGCCGACGAGATCCGGGAAAAATTCTGCGGCAACGGCTTCGATATCTGTACGATCATCAACGGCAAGAGCGGAAGATGTTCTGAAAACTGCAAATTCTGCGCCCAGAGCGCCCACTACGACACGGGCTGCGCCGAGGTGTACGACCTGCTGCCGACGGAAGAAATCCTGAAAGAAGCAAAGTATAATGACGATCAGGGAGTGCTGCGGTACTCCATCGTAACATCGGGCAAGCGTTTGACGGACGCAGAGCTGGAGCAGGTCTGCGACAGCATTCGCAAGATAAAAGAAGAAACAAATATTGAGGTGTGCTTTTCCTTCGGGCTGCTGAATGAAGAACAGCTTCGCAAAGTGCGGGAAGCGGGAGCGACGAGAGCTCACTGCAACCTGGAAACTTCGCGGAGATATTTTCCGGAAATCTGCACGACACACACATACGACCAGAAGATCGAGACGCTGAAAGCAGCCGTAGCGGCGGGGCTTTCCATCTGCTCCGGCGGCATCATGGGACTGGGCGAGACCATAGAAGACCGGGTGGACATGGTGTTCACCGTCAAGGAACTGGGGGTAAAATCCGTTCCGGTAAACTTCCTGAACCCGATCCCGGGAACTCCGTTTGAAGGCAACACGCCGCTGACGGAGGAAGAAGCGCGTCAGTGCGTTGCGGTATTCCGCTTCATCATCCCGGATGCATCCATCCGTCTGGCCGGCGGCAGAGGTCTGCTGGGCGACAAAGGGAAGGAATGCTTCCAGAGCGGCGCCAACGCAGCTATCTCCGGCGACATGCTGACCACTGCGGGCATCACCGTCCAGAAGGACATGGAGATGCTGGAAGAACTGGGGTACAAGCCGGAGCTCTGGGAGGATTAAGTCATGGTGAGAAAGCTGTTTATCACCGGCACGGGCACCGACATCGGCAAGACCTACGTGACCGGTCTGATCTTGAAAAAACTGCAGGAAAGCGGGCGCGGCGCGGCCTACTACAAGGCTGCTATGAGCGGCAATGAGCGGGATGCAGACGGCAATCTGATCCCGGGGGATGCTCTTCATGTAAAGACCGCTTCCGGCATCGCGCAGCCGCTGGAGACCATGTGTCCCTATGTTTATGAAGCGGCCGTATCGCCTCATCTGGCGTCCCGTCTGGAAGGGAATCCGGTGCAGATGGATGTGGTGAAAGCTGGCTTTGAAAAGGTCTGCGAGGACTACGATTACGTGACGGTGGAAGGCTCCGGCGGCATCGTGTGTCCCATCGATTTTGACAACAGCAAGCTGCAGCTGGAGGACGTGATCGGCGGACTGGATCTGTCCAGCATCCTCATCGCGGACGCCGGCCTTGGAACCATCAACGGGGTGGTGCTGACGGTGGAATACATGCGGGCCAGAGATCTGGAGCTGAAAGGCGTCATCTTCAACAACTTCCATCCGGGCGATGTGATGGAAGAGGACAACATCCGCATGTGCGAGTACTACACGGGCCTGCCGACGCTGGCATGCGTCAAGCCGGGCGACACCGACCTGGACATGGACGCAGACGCTCTGGCGGCTCTTTACAGCGAATAAAACAGGGGCGTGACTAAACAGCCTGACGACGGAAGCAGCCGAGACCGGGTGCAGACGCCCGGCGCGCTCTTTGCAGAAAGAAAGGAAAGAACAATGATCTGGTATCCTTACGAACAAATGAAAACCATGAAACCGCCCTACAAGATCGTAGACGCGGAGGGGGTGTACCTCTACACGGAAGACAACAAAATGATCGACTCCATCTCGTCCTGGTGGAGCACGATCCACGGCTACAAGCACCCGGTCATCACCCAGGCCATCAAAGACCAGGCGGACAAATTCTCCCACGTCATGCTGGGCGGCCTGACCCACGATCCGGCTCTCGAGCTTTCTGCAAAGCTTGCTGAGTGGCTTCCGGGGGATCTGGACTATTGCTTCTTTTCGGACTCCGGCAGCGTCGGCGTTGAAGTGGCGCTGAAGATGGCTTTGCAGTACTATGTAAATCAGGGGGATATGGAGCGAACGAAAGTGCTGGCACTGCAAAATGCCTACCACGGGGATACCTTTAAAGCCATGGAAGTGGGCGACGATGAGGATTATCATTTTATCCTGGAGGCCTATGGCGAAAAGAAATACGTCATCAACATCCCGACGGAAATTTCAGCGCTGGAAGAGGCTTTTGCCAAGCATCACAGAGAGCTCAACTGCATGATCGTGGAGCCGCTTCTGCAGGGGGCGGCAGGGATGCTGATGTACGACATTTCGTTTTTACAGCGGGCGCGGGAGCTTTGCGATGAGTACGGCGTGCTGCTGATCTTCGACGAAGTGGCGACGGGATTCGGACGCACGGGCCATCGGTTTGTTGCCGACGTGGTGCTGCCGGACATTCTGGTGCTGGGAAAGGCCCTGACGGGCGGACACATCGGCCATGCGGCAACGGTTGCCAACCATAAGGTTTACGATGCGTTCTACAGCGACGACCCGGAAAAAGCCCTCATGCACGGGCCGACCTTCATGGGAAATCCGCTGGCCTGCAGCGCAGCCTTAAAGTCCATCCAGCTCTTTGAAGAGGAGAATTACATGGACAAGATCCACCGGATCACCGAGATCACACGGGAGGAAATGGAAGGCTTCACAGCCCCGGAAATCAAGGAGATCCGCATCATGGGCGGATGCGTCTGCATCGAAGTCCACGACGGCGCCTGCCTCAAAGGCTTCCCCGAATTCGCCTACGAACGAGGCGTCTTCAACCGCCCGTTCTTAAACTTCCTCTACGCCATGGTGCCGTATATCATCACCGAAGACGAACTGCGGCACGTATTGAGGACGATGAAGGCGTGGTTTTAAAATTTTCACAAGAAAACCTGCTGACTATCCAAGTCGATTATGATACAATAAAAAACGGGCAATTTCAAAGCGTCTCCATCGGGGACGCTTTCAAAATAAGGAAAGAAAGTTAGAAACGGAGGAACTCTATATGGTACAGAATATTACAGATTCCATTTTTTATGTGGGAGCAAATGATCACGACCTTGACCTGTTCGAGGGACAGTATATCGTGCCAAACGGCATGGCGTACAATTCCTACGTGATCGTAGACGATAAAATCGCCGTGTTCGACACGATCGACAAGAGCAAGACGGAAGAATGGCTGGATAACCTGGCTGAAGTCCTGGGAGACAGAAAGCCGGACTACCTCATCGTGCAGCACATGGAGCCGGACCACTCCGCGTCCGTACATGCCTTTGCAGAAAAATATCCGGAGGCAGCTGTCGTAGGAAACAAAAAGACGTTCAACATGATCGGACAGTTTTTCCCGGAACTTGAAATCGCTAATAAAGTAGAAGTTAAGGATGGCGAGATCCTGGATCTGGGCAGTCATAAGCTGAACTTCGTATTTGCGCCTATGGTTCACTGGCCGGAAGTTATGATGACTTACGAATCCACGGAAAAGATCCTGTTCTCCGCTGATGCATTCGGCAAGTTCGGCGCACTGGACGTTGACGAGGACTGGGCCTGCGAAGCAAGACGCTACTACTTCGGGATCGTTGGTAAATACGGTGCGCAGGTACAGACCGTGCTGAAGAAGGCCAAGGATCTTTACATCGAAAAGATCTGCCCGCTTCACGGACCGGTGCTCACCGAAGACCTGGGCTACTACATCGACCTGTACGACAAATGGTCCGGGTATAAACCGGAAACAGAAGGTGTCTGCATCTGCTACACTTCCGTTTACGGTAATACAAAGAAGGCTGCTGAGCTGCTGAGAGACGAGCTGGCAGAAAACGGCGTAGAGACTATCGAATTGAGCGACCTGGCAAGATGCGACATGGCGGAAGCTGTAGAAGATGCGTTCCGCTACGACCGTCTGGTGCTGGCGACGACTACATACAACGGCGGCATGTTCCCGTTCATGCAGCAGTTCATCGATGAGCTGACGGAGCGTAATTATCAGAACCGCTATGTGGCATTCATCGAAAACGGCACATGGGGACCGGCTGCGATGCGCGCTATGAAGAAGGAACTGGAAGGCGCGAAGGATATCAAGATCGCAGAAAACAACGTGACCATCAAGTCTGCGATGACCGACGCCAACAGAGAGCAGATCGCGGCGCTGGCCAAGGAGCTGACTCCGGGCCACATGGACCTGGCGGCAGAGCTGGCTGGGCCTGCGGAGGAGGAAGCAGAAGAAGGCAAGAAGAAGGGCTTCGTCTGCAACATCTGCGGATACGTTTACGAAGGGGACACTCTTCCGGACGATTTCATCTGCCCGCTGTGCAAGCACCCGGCTTCGGATTTTTCGCCGCTGTAAGGAGAAGCTATGCTGCAGATAGGTTGTCATTTATCCTCGGTCAAGGGGTTTGAACACATGGGGCAAGAAGCCCTTTCCATCGGGGCCAACACGTTTCAGTTTTTTACGAGAAATCCGCGGGGCGGCAAGGCCAAGGACATCGATCCGGAGGACGTGAAGCGATTTTTAGATCTGGCCCATGAGCATGATTTTGCAAAGCTGGTGGCCCACGCGCCTTATACGCTGAATCCGTGCTCCGCCACGGAAAAAGTGCGGGATTTCGCGCTGTTCGCCATGGAGGACGATATGAAGCGGATGGAATACGTGCCGGGAAATTACTACAACTTCCACCCGGGAAGCCACGTGGGACAGGGCGTGGAGAAGGGGATCGAGCTGATCTGCGAGGTGCTCAACAAGATCATACGACCGGAGCAGAACACGATCATTTTACTGGAAACCATGTCAGGCAAAGGCAGCGAAGTGGGCGGCAGGTTCGAAGAGCTGCAGGCCATCATCGACGGTGTGGAGCAGCAGGACAAGATCGGCGTCTGCATGGACACATGCCATGTCAGCGATGCCGGTTACGACATTATAAACGACCTGGACGGGGTGCTGGATGAGTTTGACCGGATCGTGGGTCTGGAGCGGCTTTACGCATTGCATATCAACGACAGCCTCAACCCGCCGGGATCCCATAAGGATCGTCATGCAAAGATCGGAGAAGGGACCATCGGTCTGCCGGCCATCGCAAACGTCATCCGCCATCCAAAACTACAGGGACTTCCGTGCATCCTGGAAACGCCAAACGAGCTTCCGGGATATGCGAAGGAAATCGAGCTCCTTCGGGCAGAGTATGCAAAGTAGGAGCCGGCGGTCCTCGTAAAGAGAGGTTTGCCTTCGGAGGAGTTTAACACAGAAAAAATACAGCAGGCTGTATCATAAAAAAAACGGCTGCGATTTTCGGGATATATCAGTTTCCCGAAAACAGCAAGCCGTTTTTTTATGCTCATAATATTTCTTTCCTATAAATTATGCTCGTTTCCCAGATGGGTGTACATCTTATCGAACGTGATGACCGGATAGTATGTATGACCGTCGCCCAGCTCATCCAGCGCCCGTTTGGCGATGCTGCGGATGTCGCTCTCCGTTAAAATACAGCTGTGGGTCAGCACCACGTCGAAGATGACGTTGGTGTGGGAAGGACCCGGTACGATACGAAAATCGTGGATGCTTTCCAGTCCGTCCATCTTGGAAAAGGCCTCAGAAATCGCCGCCTTCGCCTTGTTGACCAGCGGATCATCGGTCTTGATGGGATCCATGTGAGCGACAAACTGGATATTCAGCGAACGCTGCACCATCCTCTCGATGTTGTCGATGATATCGTGATTGGTCATGATGTCGCCGCCTGCGTCCATTTCGATGTGGACCGATGCGAAGATGCGCCCAGGCCCATAGTTATGTACCATCAGATCGTGGATCCCGAGCACGCTGGGATCCCTGCAGACGATTTCCCGGATGTTTTCCACCAGCTGAGGATCCGGTGCTTCCCCCAGCAGAGGGCTGGACGTTTCTCGAACCAGCTGGATGCCGGACCAGACGATAAACAGTGCAACCAGGCAGCCCATAAAACCGTCGATCTGCAGTCCGGTGAACTTGCCAAACAGCAGACTGGCAAGAACGACAGATGTTGCGATCACGTCATTTCGACTGTCAGCTGCCGTTGCCGTCAGGGTCACCGACTTGATTTTTTTGCCGATGCTGGAATTAAACAGGGACTGCCACAGCTTGATCAGGATGGCCGCTATCAGCATTCCTACCGTCAGATAGCTGAATTCCACCGGTTCGGGATGGATGATCTTTTCCACGGAAGTCTTTAAAAGCTGCAGTCCGATGACGATGATGAAAATCGACACGAAAAGTCCGGTCAGATACTCGATCCGGGCATGACCGTAAGGGTGTTTCTCATCCTCCGGCTGTGCAGCCAGCTTGAAACCTACCAGGGTGATGATAGACGATGATGCATCCGCCAGGTTGTTGATCCCGTCGGCGATGATAGCGATGCTGCGAGCCAGCAGACCGAAGCCTACCTTCATCAGGCAGAGAAACAGGTTGGAAACGATGCCAACCACACCGGCGAATTTGCCGTACTGCTCCCGCACATCCGGATCGTCGGTTTTCTCAGGGTTCTTGATAAAAAGTTTGATCAGGAATGATCCCATATCAGTGATTCCTTTCTTTCCTGTAAAGGCTACTTACTTCTGCTGTTCCTGCTCAGCGGCGGCCACGATAGCGCGCGCCAGCTGATCGGAGCAGGATGTATCCTTGAATCCGCAGTGGATCCCTAGCAGCTTGTTTTTGATCTGATCGACAGTCAGACCGTCTACCAGTTTGGAGATGGCCTGGAGATTGCCGTTGCAGCCTCCCAGAAACTGCACGTTGTGTACTACATTCCCATCCAGTTCGAATTCCAGTCTTGCTGGGCAGACTCCCTGCGGTGTTACCTCATATTTCATTACCTCATGTCTCCTTTGTTATTCTATTTGTTCACGATATCCTGCAGAACCTCGTTGGCAACGCTTCCGGAAACCTTTGCTCCGAATCCGCCGTTTTCCACCAGCACGATGAAAGCGTAAGGATTCTCCGGATCATCCAGAAATCCTGCAAACCAGGCGTTTGGCTTTTTACTGCCGCCTACTTCCGCCGTTCCGGACTTGGCGCAGAGGTTCAGCCCCGGGAAGCTGCTGTTTCCGCCGTAGTGATTTTCCACGTTGTTTGCCATCATTTCTTTCAATGAGGACGCCGTGGAGGACTCGATCATGCTTTTTGTTTTCTTGCCGAATTTCGGGATCTTCGCCATCTGTTTATCGACGAAGGAAGTCGGTCTGATCAGTGTCGGCAGAGTAGCTGTACCATTATTGGCGATCGCTCCCATGTAGACCATCATGGTGCATGGGTTGATCATATCCTTGTTCTGTCCGATCCCGCTCCATGCCAGGCTGACGCCGCTGTCCGGAAATTCAAAAGTTCCCTTGGCTGTCTTGATGCCGTTGATGTCCAGACTTTCCGTCAGGCCTGCTTTTTCCGTATATTTTTCCATGGTGCCGGCACCGATTTTCTCTGCAAGCTTACCGAAGTAGATGTTGCAGGAAACTTCCAGTGCTTTTTTCAGATCAACTGTGCCGTGAACGGACATATCGGTTACTTTGTCACCGTGTCCGTAGTCTTCTGTACCGTGGCAGGTCACCTTATAGGTATAGGCGTCATCCTGAGTTTCGATGGCCGCTGCCGCTGTCACCAGCTTGAAGATCGATCCCGGCGGGAAAGTGGAGCTGGTAAAGCGGTTGATGTAAACGCCCGATTTATCATTCGCTGAAATCGTCGGCGGGCTTTGCGGATCGTAGGTCGGCGAGCTGACCATGCAGATGATCTCGCCTGTTTCATAATTGTAAACTCCTACCGTTCCTTTTCTGCCTTTCAGCGCCCGGTAGGCCGTCGCACAGACGTTGGCATCCAGCGTCATGGTCACGTCCTTTCCCGCATTGTTGAGGGAATACACGCCGTTGATCAGGTTGTAGCCGATGAGCTCGTCAGTAAAGGCGCGGTTGGCGCCGGTGGAAATGTTGTTGTCTTTGTCTCCGGTGACATGCATCAGAGCTTTGCGGACGTCCGCACTGTCGTTGAAGACCATGCCGTCGGATGTGTTTTTCATCAGGACCTGACCGTTGACGTCGTACAGGCTTCCCTTGGAAAGGTCACCGCGGGAGTATACGTCGCGGTTGCCTTCATAGGAGGCCCAGTCGTCGCCGTGGGCGATATAGCGATAGGTAAAGACTCCTACGCCGAGGATCAGGACGAATCCCAGCAGGAGACACATGATCGCTCGTTTTTCTATTTTTTTCATTTGTTATCTCCTCCAAAGATGTCTTCCAGTGTAAGCTGCTGATTTTCTTCCTGCTGTCGTCTTCGCGGCGGCTGCTGCGATGCAGGACGCTGTGAAGATGGTCGTTGTGATGCAGATCTCTGTGGCGCAGGGCGCTGTGCTGAGGACCGCTGCGGGGCAGGCCGCTGTCCCTGGACTTGCCGTTGTGGCTGGGCCGCATGGGATGTTCTCTGACCGGTGGCAGATTGCTGTCCGCCGCTTCTGCCGGCAGGTCGTGCTGCATTGTTTCTGCCTGCAGTCTGTTGGAATGCGGGTCTTGAAGAACTGCTCCTGCCTGCTGCCTGCTGTGATGCCGGCCGTGGGGAACTGCTCCTGCCTGTGGCTGGTCTTGCTGTCCGGTTTTCGCCGGCAGGTCTCGCGGACCGAGACTGACCGGAACGCCCCGACGAAGAGGCGCGTCCCTGCGGTTTCTTTGCAGGAGACGGAGAGTCCTTCATCCAGCGTTCGCCGAAGCTGTCGCCCGGACGGATCTGCTCCAGGTTATTGAAAAAGTCATCGTCTGAAATATTTTCGTAGTGGATCTGTCTGCTCGGACGTGAGGACGAGCTTTGCACGATGGTCGTGTCGTTGCTCCTTCCCCGGGTCGCATAGTCGCGGCTGTCCGGCTGACGCATGGCGGCAGGTCTCTGTCTGCGGTTTCCGCTCCGTTCTTCCTCATAAGAGTGCTGGTTTCCGTCGACCGCTGCAAAGATGTCTTCCGGATTTTCCAGTCCGCCGCCTTCCAGTTCATTCTCAAATTCGCCCTTTTTGTCCAGTCGTATGGCGAAGCTGGCGTTTTGCCTTGTATCGGCGGCTTTCAGGAAGGACAGCAGTCCCCATGAGGCGATCATACTGGTTCCGCCTGCCGATACGAACGGGAAGGTAACTCCTGTCAGCGGCAGCAGGTCGATGGAACCGAAGACGTTTAAAATCGTCTGGAAGATGAACATGGATGTTGCCGCGCAGGCTGCGATGCTGTAGTAGGTGGATCGCCCTGCGATGATGGACCGCACGGCGAATACCCCCAGGGTGATGATGCAGAGCACCGCCAGAATGGCGATGATCAGACCCCATTCTTCGCTCAAAAGGCCGAATACCAGGTCGGTCGGAGCGGCCGCTACCTGACTGAATTTGCCGTTTCCGGCGCCCAGACCCGGAAGTCCGCCGCTGGCGGAAGCAGTCATAGTCTGCACCTGCTGGAACCCGCCGCCGGTAGGATCGTCCCACACGTGGCCCCAGGTGTCGAATCGCTTGGATATGTACGGCTTGAATCGCAGGACCATCATTCCCATGAGGCCGGAAGCTCCCAGAATCAGCACGATCTTGGAGAAGTCCCCGCTTCGCAGGAAGGAGATGATCAGGAATGTCACGAAGAAGATCAGAGCCGTTCCGAAGTCACCCATCAGGGCAAGACAGCCCAGACAGAATACGGAAAAGCCCATGAATATCATCAGGTTTTTTCGCTGCTGCAGTTCGTCCAGCGTAGCTGCGCCTACATAGATGAAGACGATCTTGACCAGCTCGGAAGGCTGGAGGGTGAAACCGCCGATGCTGACCCAGTTGGCAGCACCGTATTTCATCGTACCGAAGGCCAGGTTGACGATCAGCAGCAGTACGCTGATCCCCATCATGATATAGATGATCCGTTTGGCGCGATTGAGATCCCGCAGGAACCAGCAAAGTCCGAAGAATAATCCCACTCCCAGGCAGATGCAGATGGACTGCTTCAAAACCGTGGACGGGTAGGCGGATGCGGTGACCGCAAGGCTCAGGGTGCACAGGTAAAAGGCGATGATCTCCATTTCGAAGCCGACTCGCCGGAACATCCGCATGATGATGACGTAAGCCCACATCAGCGCGCACAGCAGTCCCACTGCGAAGGGAAGCTGCGGCGGGAAGTCCTCTGCCAGCGCCACCTTGAACTGCATGCACATGAGGAACTGAAACAAGGTCAGCGCTACGAGGGACGGCCACGGGGACACCGGATGGGTCCGCTGCTTTCTCTTTTCGATATTGGACATCCGCTCTTCCAGACTGACCGGATACAATGTAAAATCCGATCCGCCGATGGTCAGGACGTCGCCTGCTTTTAATACCGTCGGCTCCTTGACCGGTCTGCCGTTGATGGCGGAACCGTTCTTGGAATTAAGGTCGTTGTACTTCCATACGCCCTCGGAATCCCGGATCAGCGTTCCATGACTGCGGGACACGCTGCTGAGGTTGAGAATGACGTCGCATCCCCGGCTGCGTCCGATCAGATTTTCCCAGTGTGTCAGGGGCACGGTAGTGTCGTCCGGGCAGCCAAGATACGCCCAGATCTCAGACGGATTGCGCGCCTGAAGCAGGGATCGGATCTGCCGGGCCAGAATAAAGATCGACAGGATCAGAAAAAACCACCTGACTCCGGTCGTGAAATAGATGCCGGCCAGTTCCAGGGCTCTACTCATAAATTCCATACAATATCTCCTTTGTAAAATCTCTTTTTCCCTTATAATTAGTCGCCTAGTTTTTTGCCGCTGTTTTCCGCCGGGGCAGGGGCCAGACTCAGTCCGATGACGCCGGTCAGGATCAGCAGCGCGCAGATGATATGATAAACCGTCAGCGGCTCACCCAGCAGGATAGCTCCCGCCAGGATCGAGATCGCTGTGGATGCATTCCCGAAAATCGTGGACTGGACGATTTCCATGTGTGCGAGCATGTAGGCCATGAACTGTGCCGACAGCAGGATGCAGAAAATGCCCAGGAACGCGATGGCGATCAGGAACTGCGGATGGGTGACAGGCTCCAGCAGACCGCGGACGTCATGTCTCATAATAGCCCGGATCCACACGATGGCATTGAACAGGATAAAACCGCCGATAGCGATGGTTCGTGTGATCTCGATGGGCTGGAACGTGCCTCGCACATATCGCATGAATACGTTGCTGATGGCCATGGAAATGCTGGCAGCCAGCATGATGATGATCCCCGTCAGGGACATGGTCAGGCTGGTGGCCTCCAGCACGATGAGAACGATGAGCGCCGAGACCGTCACCACGACGAATACGTTCTGCAGGACTGTGGACCGTTCGCCCAGGAAGATCCGCGCTATGATCTTTGCGAAAATCGGCACCACCGCGAAGACGATAGCACCTTCCACGGACGTGGCGAAGAACATCGCCGTGATCTGCAGGATCATAAAGCCGATATAAAAGCCGGCCGTCAGATACAGTTTCGATTTCGGACGATCCTTGGGAGCTTCCCGCCGTTTGCCGAGAAGCCGGCACACGCCGAACCAGACGAGTACGCCCAGCAGCGCGAAATCGTAGCGGTATGCCAGGATCGTCAGGGAGTCCGCGTAAGGAACGCATTTTTTGATGGCCAGGAACGAGAAGCCGATGGAGAAGGTGTAGATCAGTGCTACCGCATACAGCTTCACCCTGCTGGTCTGTTTTTCTTGTATTTCGTTTTCAGCCATGAGACTGCCGCCTTTCTGTCTATCGTGAAACCCAGACTTATCTATTGTGAAATTCCGCTTTTCTCTTTTCGAGGAACGCCTGCATGCCTTCTTTCTGGTCCTCCGTAGCAAAGCACTTGGCGAACCATTTGTTTTCGATGGCGATGGCGGCGTCGATGTCCGTCTGCGCCCCTTCGTTGATCGCACATTTGGCGTACCGGACCGCTGCCGGTGCATTGCCGGCAATTTTCTTTGCCATGGCGAGAGCTTCCTCCTGCAGCTGATCATCGGGATACACGTGATCGGCAAGCCCCAGCTGGATAGCCTCCTGTGCGTCGATCATGCGGCCGGTGTAGATCAGCTCCTTGGCCTTGCTGACGCCGACTCTGCGGAGAAGTCTCTGAGTCCCGGAAAATCCCGGGGTGATGCCAAGTCCCGTCTCCGGCTGGCCGAATTTCGCTTTTTCTCCCGCCAGGATCAGGTCGCAGGCCATGGCCATTTCACAGCCGCCGCCCAATGCATAGCCGTTGACCACTGCGATGGTCGGGATCGGCAAAAGCTCCAGCTTGCGAAAGATGCCGGATCCGAATTTGCCCCAGTCCTCCGCTTCGGCGGGATCCATGACCGCCTGCTGCGCGATGTCCGCTCCCGCTGCAAAAGCTTTGCCGCTGCCGGTGAGAAGTAAAACGCGCAGAGAGTCATCCGCAGCGATCTCATCCAGCAGGGAATCCAGTTCCCGCAGCAGATCGTAATTGATGGCGTTGAGCACCTTGGGACGATTTAATGTGAGCGTTCCGACGCCGTCTGTGGTATGATATAAAATATATTCAGCCATGCTGTTCCTCCTTGGTGATCTTTCCTATATATAGCACCTTCTATTATAGCGAATCCAGAGCAAAATTTCCACCTGTAGTTACCATATAACCTACAGGGGTAAAAAATATAACTAAATTGGGGTAAAGGGGATGTCATCTTCGCGATTTTGTGGTATCATAGGGTATCGAAATGTTATTGTTTGACGAGACAGGAAGACTGGTTTCGGAGGGTAAAAAGATGAAAATCAAAGATATCACATTGTCGGAAAATCTTCATACGATCACGATGGCCATGGAGAACAATGCAGGGGATTTTGATACAGAGGACAGACTGCTCCGGGAGCTCCTGGAGAAGGTGAAGGAAATGGACCAGGCGCTGCACGGAGACGGAGAACGCGAGCCGTCGGTCTATCATACCATCGAAAACGACATCGACGATCTGCTGAACATGGTGGGCATGAACTACTATATTCGCGGGCTCAAAATGGGAGCCCGGCTCCGCACGCTGCTCTGCGATCAGCAGGATAACAGCGACATGCTGTAGCATTGACCTGACAGACTTCCGCAGTTTCGGGAGTCTTTTTTCTTTTCTGCAAAGGCTCCGGCGGCACGCTTACAAAAAAGTGGGTACTTGCGATTTGCAGGCGTTCCAGTATACTAAGGATATCACAAGGAATGAGGAAAGGAGCTTTTGCTATGAATATTGAAAAGACAATAAAATCCCTGGAACGGAACCGTTTTACCGTAAGTTATTTCGAGCAGGCCGAAGATGCTGCCCGGTATCTGGATGAGGCAATCGACGGCAAAGTGGTGGGCTTCGGTGATTCTATTACTATGAAGAGTATGGATCTCTATGAGCGCCTTTCGGCCCACAACGAGGTTCACGATCCCAACCAGAGCACTGACAATGATGAATTTCTGGAGATCGCCATGAAGTGTCTGGATACGGAAATCTATCTGACGTCCGTCAATGCCATGTCGGAAACCGGAGAGATGGTCAATATCGACGGGACAGGAAATCGGGTAGCGGCGTCTTTATTCGGCCATAAAAAGGTTTATTTCGTCGTGACCACAAACAAGATCGAAGAGACCCTGGAGAAGGCTGTCTGGCGCGCCCGCAATGTGGCTGGCCCGAAAAACGCCATGAAGTACAATCTCAAAACACCGTGCGTTGCCAAAGGCGGCGATCGCTGCTACAACTGCGGCAGTCCGGACCGGATCTGCAACACCCTCAATATCTATCTGAAAAAGATGAACGACATCGACGATGTAGAAGTTGTGCTGATCAACGAGGAACTGGGATATTAGGAAGGATTTTCACTTGACAAGGGGCGAATACCGTCCTATTATATAAGAAAAAGCGGGGAGCTGGCTGAAGCTGGCTGAGAGGAAACCTGCAGGTTTCGACCCGGATACCTGATTTGGATAATGCCAACGTAGGAACAGAAGTGGAAGACATGACATGGAGTTGCTGCGGCAGCTCCATTTTTGTAAGGTAAAACAGCCAACAGAATACTGGTAACGTAGAATGAACGAGAGTTCAGGAAGGGGCACACCACCGCGGGTGTGTCTTTCCTGAACTCTTTTTTAGGTAATAAGGAAAATACGAGGAGGTAGACATGATCGTAAACGGAGTGGAAAAACCGCTGCCGCGTCCTATGACGGCGCAGGAATATCTGGAAGAAAACGGATACCAGATCGCCCGCGTAGCCATGGAGCGAAACGGCAGGATCCTGCCGAAAGCATCCTTTGCAGAAACGATGCTGGACGACGGGGATACATTGGAAATCGTAAGTTTTGTAGGAGGTGGCTGATACATGAATAGAGAACAGCAAATAGACGATGCAAAGTTTTCTCCCGAGGATCTGCGTGCTGCCCTGGTGGAGCGGCACTCGGAGGAGACCCAGCAGAAGCTGGAGGTCGGCAGAGTAGCCATCGCAGGTCTGGGAGGTCTGGGATCGAATATCGCTGTCGCCCTGGCGCGGATCGGCGTGGGACATCTGCATCTGCTGGATTTTGACCGGATTGACCTGACCAACCTCAACCGGCAGCAGTATTTTCTGGATCAGGTGGGATGGTATAAGACGGAAGCGCTGGCGGAGACTTTGCAGCGGATCAGCCCGTATCTGGACATTCGGTTCGATACGGTGAAGATCACGGAGGAGAATATAAAAGAATTGTTTGAGGCGGATGATATCGTCTGCGAAGCCTTTGACGTCCCGGAATGCAAGGCCATGCTGGTGAGCGGGATCCTGGAGCATTTCCCGGAGAAAAAGCTGATCGCAGCATCGGGACTGGCAGGATATGAAAGCAGCAATCTGATCCATACCAGACGGGTCTCGAAGAACTTTTATCTCTGCGGAGATGAGGTGACGGTGAGCACCTATGGTAAAGGACTGATGGCGCCGCGGGCGGCGCTGTGTGCAGCTCATGAGGCCAATATGATTACCCGGCTTCTGCTGGGAGAGGAGGAAGTATAAAAATGAATGAAGATAAACTGATTTTGGGAGGACACGAGTTCACGTCCCGCTTTATTTTAGGCTCGGGGAAGGTTTCTCTGGAGCTGGTCCAGGCCTGCATCGAGCAGGCGGGAGCGCAGATCATCACTCTGGCGCTCCGCCGTGCAAACGAAGGGGGGCTTGCCAATATCTTAGACTATATTCCGGAGGGGATCACACTGCTGCCTAATACATCGGGAGCACGGAACGCAGAAGAGGCCGTTCGGATCGCCCGCCTTTCCAGAGAGCTGGGATGCGGTGATTTCGTCAAGGTAGAGGTCATTCGGGATTCCCGGTATTTACTGCCGGACAACCAGGAGACCATCAAGACGACGGAGATCCTGGCAAAGGAAGGCTTTGTGGTCATGCCGTACATGTACCCGGATCTCAACGTGGCAAGGGATCTGGCCGATGCGGGAGCAGCCTGCATCATGCCGCTGGGAGCGCCGATCGGATCGAATAGAGGTCTTTGCACCAAGGAGTTTATCCAGATCCTCATCGACGAGATCGACCTGCCGATTATCGTAGACGCCGGCATCGGCAAGCCGTCCCAGGCCTGCGAAGCTATGGAAATGGGAGCGGCGGCTGTAATGGCCAATACAGCTATTGCAACTGCCGGAGACATCGAAGCCATGGCGGGAGCATTCCGCAAGGCCATCGAAGCCGGACGCAGTGCATATCTTGCAGGTACCGGACGCGTACTGGAAAAGGGCTCCAGCGCATCTTCTCCGCTGACGGGATTTTTACAGGACTAGGAAAGGAGCAGATCGCATATGGAATTCAACGACAGTATCATCAACGATGACGTGCGAAAGGCTTTGCAGCAGGAACGGACAGACCACATGGCGTACATGCCGGGCATGGAAATTTTAGAGGATTCCCCTATTGAGGAGCAGGTGGTCTCCGCCATGAAGGCCTATGATTATAATCAATACACGGAGGAGGATGTGAAGCGGGCGCTGGCAGCAGAGCATCGTGACTTGAGCGACTTCGCGGCATTGCTGTCCCCTGCCGCGCTGCCGTTTCTGGAAGAAATGGCCCAGAAAGCCCAGCAGGAAAAGCAGAAATATTTTGGCAACAGCGTGTGTATGTTCACACCGATCTATATCTCCAACTACTGCGAAAACTACTGCATTTACTGCGGCTTCAACTGCCATAACAAGATCCGCCGGGCGCGCCTCGATGCTTCTGAAATCGAACGGGAAATGGAAGCCATCGCTAAGACCGGGCTTCAGGAGATCCTGATCCTGACGGGGGAGAGCCGGGCCAAATCCGATGTGAAATACATCGGAGAAGCCTGTAAGATCGCCCGCAAATACTTCAAGGTCATCGGCCTGGAAGTCTATCCGATGAACACCGATGAATACAAGTATCTCCACGAATGCGGGGCGGATTATGTTACCGTATTCCAGGAAACCTATAACTCTGATAAATACGAAACTCTCCATCTGGCGGGACACAAGCGGATCTTCCCGTACCGTCTCAATGCTCAGGAGCGTGCGATCCGCGGTGGAATGAGAGGTGTTGGCTTCGCGGCACTGCTGGGACTGGACGATTTTCGCAAAGACGCCTTTGCGACGGGATGCCATGCGTACCTTTTGCAGAGAAAATATCCTTATGCGGAGATCGCATTCTCCATCCCGCGGCTGCGCCCTATCATCAACAACGACAAAATCGATCCTATGGACGTCCACGAAAGACAGCTGCTGCAGGTGACGTGCGCTTACCGGCTTCTGCTCCCGTTTGCCAGCATCACGGTTTCCACGAGAGAGTGTGAGCGGGTGCGGGACAACCTGGTGAAGATCGCCGCTACCAAGATTTCCGCCGGAGTCAGCACCGGCATCGGCAGCCACGGTTCTGACGTGGAAGATCAGGGGGACGACCAGTTCGAGATCGCCGATGGACGGAACGTGGAAGAGGTGTACCAGGCGCTGCTGGACAATCAGCTCCAGCCGGTGATGAAGGACTATATTTATGTATAGGGAATTCGACCGCCTGATCGCCGTGACCAATCGTCATCTGTGTCAGCGACCGTTCCTAGAGCAGCTGGAACGCGTTTGTCGCTACCAACCGAAGGCCGTCATCCTACGGGAAAAAGACCTGACAGAAGATGCCTACCTTTCTCTTGCAAAGACCGCTCTGGCCATCTGCCGGGAGCACGGCGTTCCCTGCGTGCTCCATACGTTTTCAGACGCTGCACGGGTGCTGGAACACCCGTATCTCCATCTACCGCTGGCGGCTTTGCAGAAAGAGGGCGGAAAGCCGGAAGGCATCGAGATCCTGGGGACGTCGATCCACAGCGTAGAAGAAGCCGTGGATGCGGAGCGGCTGGACGCAGATTATCTGACGGCAGGCCATATCTATGCGACGGACTGCAAGGCGGGATTGCCGCCGCGAGGACTGGATTTCCTTACAGAAGTCTGCCAGGCGGTCAGCATCCCGGTATATGGCATCGGCGGTGTCTGCATCGGAAGCGGTCAGCTTGATGAGATGCTGGATCGCGGAGCATCGGGAGCATGCGTCATGTCGGGGATGATGCGGCTGTAGGCTTGCTTACGAAAAAGTAAGCGCTTGCATTTGCTGGAGCACGCCGTATACTATACCTATAAAAAAGAAAACGAGAGGGGACTGAAACATGAAACAGATCGGATTTATCGGCGTCGGCATCATGGGGAACTCTATGGTGAGAAATCTTATGAAAGCCGGCTATGAAGTACATATTTACGCGAGAAACAAGGCCAAGGTGGAGCCTGTCATCGCTGACGGCGCGGTGTTCCACGAGACCATTGCAGAGTGCGTGAAAGGCAGAGATGCGGTCATCACCATCGTAGGCTACCCGCAGGACGTGGAAGACGTATACCTGGGCGAGGGCAAGATTTTAGAAAGCGCAGACCCGGGGACGTATCTCATCGACATGACCACCACCAGCCCGTCGCTTGATGCGCGCCTGGCGAAGGAGGCTGCTGACAGAAACCTGAAAATGCTGGATGCTCCCGTAACCGGCGGCGATTACGGAGCACGCTCCGGGACTCTTTCAATTCTGGCGGGTGGAGAGAAAGAGGATTATGAAGCATGTCTCGACCTGTTTTCCGCCATGGGTAAGAACATCACCTGGTACGGTCCGTCCGGCTGCGGACAGCATGCGAAACTGGCCAATCAGATCATGCAGGCAGGCATCATGTCCGGCGTGTGTGAAGCCATGTCCTACGTCAAAGAAAAAGGTCTTGATCCGGAAGTTTTCATGGAAGGCGCAGCGGCCGGAGCAGGTCAGAATTCCCTGCTGCAGGCCTACGGCCCTCGGATCGTCAAAGGCGACCTGGATCCGGGATTCTTCATTGACTTCTTTATCAAGGATCTGAAACTGGCCTATGACTCCGCTGCAGAGGGCGGCCTCGCTCTGGATTCCCTGGCCAACACCGTTTCTCACTACGAGAAACTCTCCGAAGAAGGCTTCGGCCGCCTGGGAATGCAGGCCCTGATGAAATATTACGAGAAATAAATCGCGGGAATCGATCCTATGGAGCTTGTTGCAGAACAGGCTCCATTTTTTTGCGATTTTATTTCCTATCCTGGTCATCTTCTTCATCGACCCGGTCATGAACCTCACCCTCATCCTTCTTGCCGAATTTCAGTTCGGAAAGGACAAGTCCGGCCAGGGTCAATACGATTCCCAGAAGGCTTAACGGCGTCACCGGCTCGTGGAGCACGATGGCGGCGGCGATGACCGTGATCGGCGGGATGGCGTAGATGTAAACGCTGGATTTGACCGCACCCAGGTGCTTGATGGCGAAGTTCCACGTGGCGAAGCACAGAGCCGAAGCACCCAGCCCCAGGAACAGCATGTTCCCCAGATTGACCGGATCGGCGAACCGGGACAGCCCCAGGTGACAGTCGGTGAGGAACCACGCCGGGATCATGAACACCACGCCGTAAGCGAAGATCCGGCGGGTCACCTGGATAGTGTTGAATCCATAGTCGCTGATCTTACGAGTCAGGATGGAGTAAAACGCCCAGACGATGGCGGCGATGAGGGCCAGGAAGTCTCCCAGCGGCTCCGCATGGAATTTTGTCGTCGTAAAGCTGAGCATGCAGATGCCCACCATGGCAACGGCGAATCCCACGAAGTACATCACCCGCAGTTTCTCTTTGCCGCGGGATACCGCATAGGACAGCAGCACCGTGAAAAACGGCGCAATGGACGCGATGACGCTGACATTGGACGCCGTCGTATGGGTCAGGGCGATATTTTCCAGCAGGTAATAGAGGGTGATTCCCGAAAGTCCCGCGCCTGCAAAGGTCAGTTCCTGACGCAGAGTGGTGCCGCGGATGGGCTTCGGGCAGGCGATGGTCAGGGCGATCAGCCCCATCACGAACCGGAGGATCAAAATCTCCACCGGTGCAAAATCTCTCAACAATACCTTCGTACAGATAAAGGTCGTACCCCACAGCAGGATGGTGAAGATCGCCGTTGCGTGACCCAGACCTTGTTTTTGTTCATAACTTCCCGTGGTCATAGTGTTATCGTTAAAGCTCCTTGTTCTGCAAAATCCGCTCCCTGCAAAAGAGCGCTTCCTACTATCATATAGTTTGCATCCCTGAAAAGTCAATATACACCGGCGCTTTTAGCCGATTTTATTTGATTCCTGTGATTTTTGCGGTTCCCGATCCTTTGATTTTCCCACTTCCCGCTTCGGGTTCGCCGGAAACCATCCCTTTTTCACCCGGTTATGCTGCTCGAACAGCTCCTTAATGCTCCACAGGCAGCTGCAGCCCGCAACACCCAGAATGCAGGATACCATGATGTTTTCTGCAAAGAAGCTGCCGCCGATCAGCAGGGCTCCGGCAGCTAGAAAGATCGGCCAGCATCGTCGGGTAAAGTGGTATTCCGTCTTGATGACGATGGGATGGAAGATCCCGATAATAAAAAATGTGATGACGGCCAGCGCCAGCCCATATCCGTTCATGATGCTCCTCACTCCTCTATGCCCCCGAAGGAGCACTCCTCTTTCTCTTTTCTGCTCCCTATGATACAATGAAACCGGAGCCTGAAAAAGCTCCAATTCCATATGAACTACAGGAGCCAATCATGATCTATGTCGATAAAAAGAAAAAGGAGCCGATCTACCGGCAGCTTTACAGCAGTATCGTGGCGGAGATCCTTGCGGGCGCCATGCCGGCGGGTTACCGGCTTCCGGCTACCAGAAAGCTGGCGCAGGAACTTTCCATCGGCAGAAATACGGTAGAAAAGGCCTACCAGCAGCTGGAAGCAGAGGGATACGTGCGTGCCCGCACCGGCAGCGGTTTTACCGTGGAGCAGATCCCGCTGGATTTCTCCGGCAAAGAGCCGGACGAAGGGGCGCAGAGCGCTTTGCAGAAAAAAGAAGAAAAGCCGAAGTACGACTTCGCCTACGGGCCTATGGCGGGAGAGAACTTTCCTTATAAACAGTGGCGGCGGTGCGTCAACGACGTCTTGACGGAGATGGAACTGCAGCCTGCTTTATACTACCCGGATCGCTATGGAGAACCCGCATTGCAAAAGGCCGTCTGCGGCTACCTGAAACGGTCGCGGAACGTCCTTTGCAGACCGGAGGATATCCTCATTACGCCGGGACAGCAGTACGCCATGGAGATCCTGGCCAATCTCATCAGCCCGGAGGAGCGGACGTTTGCCATGGAGGAGCCGGGCTACGACGGCATCCGCAAAGTCTTTGAGATGAATGAGTTCCAGATCATCCCGATCAAAATTCAGGACGGGAGCATCACCAGAGAATCCCTGGAACACGTCGACGCGAAGCTGCTGTACCTCACGCCGTCCCATCAGTTCCCGACGGGAGCGGTGATGCCGGTGGGCGAGCGGAGGAAGATCCTGCAGTGGGCGGAAGAGACGGAGACGTACCTCATCGAGGACGACTACGACAGTGAGCTGCGGTACTACACCAATCCCATACCGGCCATGCAGTCCATGGATGCGGGAGCACGGACCATTTACACGGGGACCTTTTCCAAGTCGCTGGCTCCGGTGATGCGGGTGTCCTATATGATACTGCCGGAGGCTTTGCAGGAAAAATATCAGCAGCGCTTCGGCCGGTATCACGCTATGGTATCGTCGCTCCATCAGCGGGCGCTGGCGGAATTCATCGAGCGGGGCTACTATGAGCAGCATATCAACCGGCTGCGGACTCTTTACAGAAAAAAGCATGCGGCGCTGCTGGAGGCGGTGAGAAACACCTTCGGCGACAGGGTGAAGATCTCCGGGGGAGGAGCCGGCATCCACCTGCTGATGGACGTGAAATCGCTCCTTTCTCAGGAGGAACTGATCGCCCGAGCCAAAACAGTCGGCATTCGTTTTTATACCACAAAAGTGCTCTACGCCGATGCAAAGAACTGTCCGGAGCACCAGCTGCTCCTGGGCTTTCCGATTGTCCCGACCGGATCCTTTGCAGAAATCATGGAAAAACTGGCGGAAGTATGGGAAATGCAGGGGTATAAGTGTTGACTTTTCAACCTTTATACAGTATATTGTAAAAGGCCGATCCGTAGAGGATCGGCCGCAGCTAGTGACTAAGAAGTAACCAGACCAGGCAGGACGGTTGCTTTTTTCATGTGTATTTTAAGATTTGTGCAGATAGAAGATAGAAAGAAGGAAGAGTGCGATGAGCAGTGAGATGAAGACGATCTGGATCGTAGGCGCCAAGGGCCGAGTGGGCAAGGCGCTGATGCGGCTTCTGGATGAGAGACAGTATAAGCTGTTTGAGACGGACATTGAGGATGTGGATATTACCGATCAGGACAGTGTGCGTACGTATATGCGGATGACACGGCCTGACGTGGTGATCAACTGTGCTGGACTGACCGATGTGAAGCGGTGCGAGATGTATCCGGATGAGGCGTATCATATCAATGCCCTGGGTGCGCGGAATCTGGCCATTGAGGCGGATGCCTATGAATCCAAGCTGATCCAGCTCTCGACGGACGACGTGTTCGGAAGCGGGCTGACGGCGGTGTGGTCGGAGTTCGACCCGACGGATCCCCGTTCGGTATACGGCAAGTCCAAGTATGCGGGAGAACAGCTGGTGTCAACTCTTTGCAGAAAATATACGATCATCAGAAGCTCCTGGGTGTACGGTATCGGCAGCGACTTCGTGTCCCGCGTGCTGGATGCGGCGGAAAAAGGCGGGGAATTACGGGTCTCGGCCAATGAGATCTCTTCTCCGACAAGCGCACTGGAACTGGCTCGGGCCATCCGAGTGTTCATCGAACGAGAATTGTACGGCGTGTACCATGTGACGGGAACGGGACGGTGCACCCGGTTTGAATTTGCCAAGACGATTCTGGAATATGCGGGCAAGTCGGATCAGCTGACGCTGCTTTCGCGAGAGGAAGCGGAGGATCTGCGCCCGATGTATTCTGTGTTGAATAATATGATGCTCCGGCTGGATCATGTGTACGAGCCGAAAGACTGGAAAGTGGCTCTGAAGGAGTATTTTGACGATTTGGAAGGAGCGAAAGCATAAGATGGAAATTGGAACGGAAAAGAAGAAAATAGGACTGTCCACGCAGATTTTTATCGCGCTGCTGGCCGGTGCGCTCTGCGGTGTGTGCGTTCACTATTTTCTGAGCGATGGCTATTTTAAAGATACTATTCTGGTGAACGGCGTGTTCTACGTCCTGGGGCAGGGTTTCATCAGGCTGATGCAGATGCTGGTCGTACCTCTGGTGCTCTGCTCGCTGGTGTGCGGCAGTATGTCTATCGGCGATACCAAGACGCTGGGAAAAGTCGGCGGTAAAGCGATCCTGTTTTACCTCTGCACGACGGCGCTGGCCATCATGGTGGCGCTGGGCATCGCGATGATGATCAATCCGGGTGTTGGCGTCAGCATGGAAAATGTGACGAAAGCGGACATCGGACAGACGGAGCATGTGTCTATGGCGGATACTCTGCTGAACATCATCCCGAAGAACCCGATCGGGGCTATGGCCGACGGGGATATGCTGCCGATCATCGTATTTGCACTGTTTATCGGCGTGCTGCTGGCTAAGATGGGCAACCGGGCCAACGTGGTGTCCAACTTTTTCGCTCAGTTCAACGATCTGATGATGGAGATGACCATGACGGTCATGAAGGTAGCGCCGATCGGCGTATTCTGTCTTATTGCAAAGACGTTTGCGGAGATCGGTTTCGATGCGTTCCTGCCGATGCTGAAGTACATGGGGGCTGTTGCGCTGGCTCTGGCGGTACAGTGCTTAGGGGTGTATCAGCTGCTGCTGTTTGTCTTCACTCGGCTCAATCCGCTGCGCTTCCTGAAGAAGTTCTTCCCGGTCATGATGTTCGCCTTCACAACGGCGACGTCCAACGCGACTATTCCGCTGTCCATCGATACGCTGGATAAGAAGGTGGGCGTTTCCAAGAAGATTTCATCGTTTACGATCCCGCTTGGTGCGACTATCAACATGGACGGAACTTCCATCATGCAGGGCGTTGCGGTTATCTTTATCGCTCAGGTGTACGGCATGGATCTGACGCCGGCGCAGCTGCTGACGGTCATCGCGACGGCCATGATCGCATCCATCGGAACGGCGGGCATCCCGTCGGTCGGCCTGATCATGCTGGCCATGGTGCTTACTTCGGTGGGACTGCCGACAGAAGGAATCGCCCTCATCATGGGTATCGACCGTATCCTGGACATGCTTCGGACAGCAGTCAACATTACCGGCGACGCAGTCTGCACCACCATCGTATCCCACCAGAACAAAGAACTGGATCGGAATATATTTAACCGGGATTAAAGGGCGTGGGCTCTGTGGCTTGGGCTTTGGGCGGAAGGCTGGCGAGTGATTGACTTGCCGGACTTGACTGGATTGAAAGGTTAGGATGGCGATTCGCTGGATCGATGAGCTGAGAGGAGTGCTGCCGTTGCAAAATCTTCGAATCAATGATTTTGTTGGGGTATTTCGAGAAAACCTTCAGCCAAAAGCGTAGTGCCTTCATACTAATTCTTTAAATGAGCAATTTCGGGAGCTGCTTTCGAGAATTTCTGCAAAGCAGCTTCCGCTGCTTTTTGTCCGGCGCTGCTGTTTTTCCCGATTTACCCTGTAAAAAATCCAGAAACGAAGATTTTGCAAATGGAATGACAAGTGCTGCAGCCGAAAATCCCGCTGAAGAATAACTCCAAATTCATCACTCCCAAACGCACCAAAATAAAAGATGAAAAAAAGAAAAAATAAGCGAAAAATATTCTTGACATCACCCGCCTGAAGTGATAAAATTCTTTTTGTTGACAGCGGTCAGCACAAACAAAAAATATAATGAGCACCATTAGCTCAGCTGGCAGAGCACCTGACTCTTAATCAGGGTGTCCAGGGTTCGAACCCCTGATGGTGTACCAACTGGAAACGGCAGAATTTCAACGGTTCTGCCGTTTTTCTTTTGCCTAAAATCGGGTATCTAGTTTTCCTGTTTCGCCCTGTTTCATACTCCTTTTTGGGAAACATTATGGGAAACATTTTTTGGGGGCTAAAAATTATGGTTCTGTAAAAAATGTTGGGGTGGTGGTTATCTTAATATATTTCAGAGCCCTTTTCTTTTTAAAAAATGACAGGTTTTAAGGCTCCTCTATGAGCATTCTAAGATGTGTTTCTGTAGAATATGATATCCTTTTCGATCATAATTCCGGAAGGTCGCTATATATACGAATTGCACCATTAGCTCGCCTGGGGCTGTATTCATTTCTATTGCTTCCGGTCTCTGAACACTGTCAGTCTAACATAATGTGCATGATCCGTCTACGGAATCTTTCAAATCTTGGCATTCCAAAAGAAACTCGCTTTAGTACCTTGATCCTATTATTACACCCTTCAATGTAACCATTCGTATATGGATATTCAAAAGAATTCAATATTTCCTTACTCCAGTTCTGATACGTGAGTGACACTTTAAAGAATTCCGGAAGCCTGCTGTTTTGGGCATCCATGATCCATCTGCTCAGCCTTTCAGCAGCTTCCTGACGGTTACTGCTGGATTTTACATGCTCAAACTGTTCTTTCAAAGCATACGCCCGTTTTAAAGGCTCTGATATGCGAAACAGGTTATCAAGCTGTATCTGATCTTCCACGGTAAGCCTGCTGCTATCCTTTAGCAGAAGATACTTGCTTCTTTTGAAGTATCTTCGCCAGTGCTGTGACAGACGCTTTTGTTCTTCTGTGCGTATTCTTTCCAGTGCAAAGCCGATTTGTCTTACATAATGGTATCTATCCACTATGATCTTTGCATGAGGAAAGAGTTCTTTCATCAGCTTTCGATAACCTCCTGTCATGTCCATGACAACGAGCTTGACATCTTTTCTGTTCGAGAATCTCATAATATGGTGCCGTATCATTTCATGTCTTTGATTTTTAATTGAAGCAGTTTTTCGATACAATCATGGTAGAGCATCAGTAGCCTCCTTAGGGTTTTGTGTAGCGACTTTATTCTACAGGATTTTGCCATCTGATGCTCTCTTTTTTACATCAAAAAGGCAGCTGCATTTCTGTAGCCACCCCAACATATTTTTTTGTTCCACACAAACCATCTCAAACTGCGATTGACATTTTATCTCAATTCTTTTATAATACTATTAGTCGAAAAATGGTAACTATGTCCATAGTGGGCACAAAAAATCCGAGGAGTAGTGGTCCTCGGATTTTTATTTGGGCTAGTTGTCGTGATGCTGGCGATCTAACCACTTGCACACGTAATGCACAATAAATTACAATAACTGGAAAGCTGGTGAACCGGAAGTGCACCCAAGCGCGCTGAACGTGTGGACAATCGGACTTAAGGATGAAAATCTGGAAATTTCAGGTCTGATTTCATCCTTATACAACGAGGCCAGAAAACAGGGATGAACGTTATCCCAAAATCCTGCTAAACCAGGGTCAATTTATCCATAATCGCGAAAACAATGGTGTTATGGATGAAAAGCGCCTGCCGATCCACTTCATCGACGCACCGCTACCGGCACAGCCCCTCCAAAAACAGCGGCATGATCATCTGGGCGTGCTGACACAGGGAGTAGTTCCCGCCGGAAATGCACCATTCGTACATCAGTCCGCGCTCGAACATGGCGTAGGCACGGGTGATATCATTGATGGACAGGTTCTCCTTAAAGAGATCCTGTTCTTTTCCTTCTATAGTGATCTGACGCAGCAGTTTATAATACGTCCGGTTGGTGTTGAGCAGGTGGCGCTCGCCATTGGTGGTCAGCTGGGTGGCGAACAGATGGCTTAAAAGCTCTACGGAAACCGTGTTTTCGATCATCAGAAACAGCTCCTGGTTCATGTACTTCAGTTTTTCGATAGGAGACAGGGTCGGATCCATGGTTTTCTCCAGCTCTTCATATCTGTCATCAAATAAGTAGGAAAGCGAGGAGAGAAGAGCATCCTTTCCGTCGAAATAGTGGTAGAAGGATCCGCGGGATGTGCCGGATGCCTCCACGATCTCTTCGATGGTCGTATTGTCATATCCCTGCTGGTAGAACAGCTTCCATGCGGCTGAGACGATTTTTCCCTTCGTATTTCTGGCGTTTTTCTTCATTTTACTTAAAGTTCTCCCAAAGTTTTTTGTATTTTATTTTTCATATCTAAGAATGACTAGAATACATTCTAGTATAAAATTGGCTGAATTTCAATAAAAACACCGAACTAATATCATTTTTATCCATAAATATATCCAAACCGTGTTCTGTGTTTCGTTCTAGTTTTGATTGTGCTATACTGTGTGAGCGCTTTCGGGCAGGGCAGTTCGAACGCGCGATCGCAATCAAGTTGATCATAACCAAGTTAATCATAACCAAGTTAACTCATACAATACACAATACTAACACTAAAGGAGATTTGACAACATGAACGGAGAAATACTTGCTTTTATCGTATACTTTGTTGCGATAGTAGGCGTAGGCATTTACTTTTTCCTTAAAGAAAAAGGCGAGGCTTCCCAGGCCAACTTCTTCCTCGGCGGAAGACAGATGGGTCCTTGGGTAGCGGCCATGTCGGCGCAGGCGTCGGACATGTCTGCATGGCTTCTGATGGGACTTCCGGGAAGCATCCTGGCCTTCGGATTCGGCCAGATGTGGATCGGCATCGGACTGGGCCTCGGAACAGCAGCCAACTGGATTTTCGTCGCAAAGCGCCTGAGAAAACTTTCCAGCGCAGCCGGAGACGCCATCACGGTGCCGCAGTATCTGGGTAACAGATTTATGGCGAAGAGCAATACGCTGCAGGTGATCTGCGCCATTATTTTCTTCGTATGCTTTACAATATATGTAGCGTCTGCATACGTGGCAGGAGCGTCCGTATTTACGGCCATCTTCCCGTCCCTGAGTTCGCAGACGGCAATGCTGATCTTCGCGCTGGCAATGCTGCTGATCACGTTCTTTGGCGGCTTCAAAGCAGTTTGCTGGACTGACTTTTTCCAGGGACTGCTGATGTTCGGAGCGCTCATGGCAGTGCCTATCGTGATCGTCATCACCAAGGATCTGGATACATCCGCTCTTTCCGCGATCTATACCTATCAGGATGCGGCCAGCGGACAGATGGTGGAATGCAGCTTCGGCAGCGGCGTATTCGACGCTTCCTGGCAGGAGATCATCACAGGTCTTTCCTGGGGTCTTGGCTACTTCGGTATGCCGCATATTCTGGTAAGATTCATGTCCATCGAAAAACCGTCGATGGTAAAGAAGAGTGCAACGGTAGCTATCATCTGGGTTGTTTGTGCGCTGGGATGCACCTGCCTGATCGCATACTTCGGCAGAATGTTCCTGGCGGAAGAACTGCTGACGGTCGGCGCGCAGAAGATGGTATTCATCACCTTTGCAAGACAGCTCTTCCCGAGCTTCATCGCAGGCGTTCTCATGGCAGCCATCATCGCAGCATCCATGTCCACGGCGGACTCTCAACTGCTGGTAGCATCCAGCTCCTTCACATCGGACATCTATAAGCCGATCCTCAGAAAAAAGGCCAGCGAAAAAGAACTCCTGTGGGTAGGTCGTCTGATCGTAGTGATCGTAGCGGTGATCGCGTTCTTCATTGCATCCAGCAAGGGCTCCGGCGCACAGGCCATCATGAATCTGGTAGAAAACGCGTGGGCAGGCTTCGGCTCGTCCTTCGGACCGGTGATCCTGCTGTCCCTGTTCTGGAGAAGATTTACATACAAAGGCGCGATCGCAGGTGTACTGGGTGGTGCGATCGTGGACGTTCTGTGGCTCAACTTCCTGGCGGATTCCACCGGTGTTTACGAGCTGTTCCCGGGTTTTATCGCGGGTCTGGTATGCTCCGTGATCGTGACCCTGATCGACAAAGCTCCGGCTAAGGAAGTTACGGATCTGTTCGACAGAGCAATGAGTGAAGATGACGAATAAACGACGAGTTATTACTGCAAAGAACCCCGCAGCCATCGCTGCGGGGCATTTCTGTTTTTTGGGGTCTGCAAAGTGTCCGGCAGACGTGATTTTGTGCCGGCGGTGTTTAGCAGCGGATTTTTACGGCTAAATTTCCAGGGTGTGCTGGTACAGGGCGACGTTGCTGGTCAGCTCGTGGCCGTGTTCGTCGCAGGTGATATCCTCCATGCCGATGCGGCAGTCGGGGAATGCGCTTTTCAATGCTTCCCACTGGGACTGGACGTATTTCTGCAGCAGCGTGTCGTATCCTTCGGGATCGCGAAAGTGGATGTGAAAATCGTGGAGTCCGTGGGCCTGGAACCAGTCGATTTCCTGTTTGTATTCTTCCAAGGTCACCGGCAGGTTGGGGTTTTCTTCTTTTGACTTGCCTCCGTTGAGAGCGATTTTGATCATGGGGACCTCCTTTTCTTGACGAAATCCGATTTGATGTTACAATTATAAAAAGGACGATGCGAAAATGGAAGTACCCACAATTTTGTCAGGTACTTACCAAAAGGAAAGTGTAAAAAAGGAGGTCTGTGCCATGCTGAAAAGCCCTAACGATCCCATCGAACGAGGCGATTTTGAGGAGACTGGATTTTGCTATACCTTTTCCCTGATTTCCGGCAAGTACAAGATGATCATTCTGTACTGTCTGAAAGAGTACGAAACGGTACGGTTCAACGAGATGCGGCGGTATCTGAAGCACGTTTCCGACAAGATGCTGAGCTCTTCCCTCAAAGAACTGGAGCGGGATGGACTCGTGCTGCGGACCGAGTATCCGCAGATCCCTCCAAAAGTGGAATACAGCCTGACGGAACGGGGCAAATCCCTGGTGGAAGTGCTTAAGGGCCTTTGCGCCTGGGGCAGGGAACACCGGAACGATGACTGCTGCCAGATACCGCAGCAGCCTGCAGGCGAAAATGAAAAATCGGAATAACGCAAAAGCGGCGGCGAAAAACCTGTAGAGAAATGGGGCGTTCTGCCGCCTTTTTCTTTGCAGAAAAAACCCAAAAGCCTTAGTTTTTCTCACTTTTTTACAGATACGTTTGAAATTGCAAGACACTTATAGTATAATGTTTAAGACTATAAAATAGGATATTTGTATGATTCATAAAACGACAGGAGATTGTTAGATGACGACAATTATTATCATAGTTGTTGTTGCACTGGTTTTTTTTGTTACCGTATGCGTGGTCACCTTTATGGTATGGAAGCGTGAAGCGGAAATACGCACCGACAGCATCCGCGCCATTGAGTCGAATCTGGAGCGGCTTGGGGACAGGCTTGCTGCAGAATCGCAGCCGGAGGAACGGGAACCCTGGCAAGACACCTTGCCGGAGGAACCTGCAGATCCTGTGTGGCAGGAACCTGCTGTTTCAGAGCATGAGCCGCTGAAGCGCATGCGCAGGACGCGGAGCAGGGATCCCTTTGGCTGGGTGCGTGACGGTGGAACGCCGGAAGCCCCGCAGCAGGCAGAAAACTCGCAACAGACAGGACAACATGAAATGCAGCCGCAGAGGATGCCTGATGTGCAGGAGGAGATCGTCCTGCCGGACGAAGCGCTGTTCCGCAACGATGCAGCTCTGCAGGATGATGTGCCGCTGCAGCCGGAGGCGTCTTTGCAGAATGACGTGTCTCTGCTGAGTGGAGAACCCCTGCAAAGTGAGGTGACTGTGCAGAGCGAAGTTCCGCTGCAGTATGATGAGCCGGCGGTTTCCTGTGAGCCGGAGTTTGCGGAAGCTCCGGTAATCGACGAGGCGGACATGCCTCAGACAGAAGCATACGAAGAGGAGACTGCAGCCCGGCAGCAGTGGGCTGACGAGTCGATGGAAATAAAATTACCTGACCCGGACCTGTTTACAGGACTGGGGACTCTGGACGTTGAAGCGGAAGGAAGGAGTCCTGCGGATCCGCCGAGAAAGTTCGGCCGGGATATTGGCAGGAGCGGGAAAAAATATACAGCGGAAGAATTGGAAATGCTGATCAAAGAATAGAACATCGCTGATCGAAACAGATCCAGAAGGAGGAACTTATGTATTGTAAAAATTGCGGAAAAGAGATCGCAGCAGGTGCAAAGTTTTGCATGCAGTGCGGTACACCGGTGGAGGATGTACCGGAACCTGTGCAGACGGCTCCTGTGGAGCCTGCAGCGGGGAAAGCCAAAACGGAGACACCTGCGGCAGCGCAGCCTGAAACAGACAGCAAGGCAGAAAGAGTCCGCCCGTCTTTTGATGAATTTCAGTGGGACGTGTCGGAGTACCCTAATCAAAATGCAGTAGAAAAGACAGACGATATCAATTTCAACTGGAATGCCGATCCGGCACAGGAGAAGGAGGAGATCCCGGAAGCAACACCTCAGAAACAGGAGGTACAGCAACCGGTACATGCGGAGATTCCGGAAGAAAAACCGGCATCGAAAGAAACAGAAAATATTCTCAGCGGCAGAGATCTGGATAGTGCGATCTTTGGAGAAAAGGAACCGGAAAAATCACCGGAATCCATGAGCGCCGCAGAACGAATCGATAAGTTCTATACCTTCAATAAGAAAAACGAAGAATTTCAGCAGCTGCTGAACAAAGAATACAATAAGGTAAAAGACGGAAACGCACTGGAAAACGAACTGTCTCAGGCGGAAGAACGCGCGTCTCAGCGGTTTGAGCACAGCAAGAATCCGGAAAACTTCTCCTCCATGGAAGAGTTTCTGGAATCGGAAGGCATCGTGAAGCCGTACCAGCCGAAGGCGTTTGAATCCGACGTTCTGGAGCGGATCGAAGCGCAGGAAGCGGAGAAGGAGGCTAAGCGCCTGGAGGAAGAAGCCAGACTGGCAGCCATCGAAGAAGCACGCCATGAAGCGGAAGTGAAGCGCCTCAAGGAAGAAGCGGAACGCAAGAAAGCCGAAGAGGAAGCCAGACGCCTGGAAGAAATCGCCAAGATGAAGGCGGCAGAAGAAGCCAAGCTGGCAGAGGAAGCCAGAAGAAAGGCGGAGGAAGAAGCCAAGCGCAGAGCGGAAGAAGAAGCTAAGCGCAAGGCGGAAGAGGAAGCTAGAAGAAAGGCAGAAGAAGAACGCAGAAAAGCAGCGGCAGAGGCCAGAGTCAAGGCGGAAGAAGAAGCCAGACTCAGAGCGGAAGCCGATTTAAAGGCGGCTCAGGAGGCTGCCAAGATCAGAGCTCAGCAGGAAGCAAGACTGGCGGCAGAAGCGGAAGCGCAGCACAAAGCAGAACAGGAACGCAGAAAGCTGGCTGATATCGAAGCGCAGAAGAAGCTGGAAGAAAAGAGACGGCGCCTTGCAGAACAGGCCAACCAGGCGGTGGCGCAGGAAGAAGTCCGCAAGGTACTGGAACAGACTGCCCGCATGAGAGAAGAAGAAGCGGCCAAGATCAAGGCTGCAGTGGCAGGACTGAGAATGGATGCGGCGGCAGAACGCCATGCAGCGCAGAATTCTAACGTGAGAAAAGATGTGGAAGACGCACATCGCGCGACGAGAAATCAGATCAACGAAATGGCTAAGGCCAGATCCGACTTCTTTACAGAGCTGGGCGAAAGCCAGCCGGAGCCGGTAGAAACTATACATACGGAAGAACACCCTGTAACGGGAAGAGATACTATGCTCTCCAACGATATGAGCAGAACGCGTACCGTGGATAAGGCCGCAATCATCGCTGGACTCAATGGAGATACCGTTGTGATGAACAAGGAGGATTTCGCAGCGGCGGCACCGCAGCCGGTCTTTGCAGAAGAAGATTTTGCAGCAGCCTTTGGAGAACCGGCAGAGCAGGCAGCTCCGGCGGCTCCGGTATATGAGGAAGCACAGCCTGTATACGAAGAAGCGATTCCTGCAGCGGCTTCGGTATACGAAGAACCGCAGGCAGAACCGGTTTATGCCCAGGAACAGACTTACGTGCAGGATCCTGTAGAGGACTATGTTCCGCAGATGGAGCAGAAGAGCGAAGATGATGCATTCTTTGACAGTCTCGACGCTGCAGGCGATGTATCCTATGTGCCGGAAGGTTCCGCATTCGATACCCAGGCACAGGCAGAAGCGCAGCCGATGGACTTCCGGGAGGAAAATCTGGAAGATCTGTCTCAGACGCAGCAGTTCCAGGGACTGGATCAGAACGCAGGCTACGGCTATGAAGCGGATAACGTTTATGCGGAAGAAGTGGAGGAAGTAGAAGAACTGACTGACTTTGGCGATCTGGCGGACATCGAAGAGATCCCGCAGGCCCAGGCAGATCCTCTCGACAATACACAGGTTTACGAAATGCCGCAGGAGCAGGCGCCGCAGCAGGATATGGGACACACCCAGAGATTCGACCCGCAGGCGTTCGATCCGGCGGCAGGCGCAGGACTGCAGGACACCATGGTGGTACAGCCGAATACGATGGTCGTGGAACAGGCACCGCAGCAGGATGCTTTTGCCGCAAACGATTTTGATAACTATGGCGCAGAAGAGGCGCAGAACTATATCAACCAGCAGCATGCACAGCAGGCTGCATACGAAAACGGTCAGCAGGAAGACGGCTACTACGATGAGGAAGGCTACGGCGATGAATACGAAGATGAAGCCAACCTGTCGAAGAAGGAACTGCGTCAGCGTGAAAAAGAACGCAAACGTCTGGAAAAACAGCGGGCCAAAGAAGAAAAAGCGCGCCTGAAGAAGGGCGGAGCCGACTTTGCAGAAGATGCGGCAGAAGACTTTGAAGAAGAAAAATCCGGAGGCAAGGGCAGAGTAGCGCTCAAGATCATTCTGATCGTCCTCATCGTGATCCTGGCGGCAGAAGTGGCCGGCATGGGAATCAAGTTCCTGGCGCCGCAGAGCAAGGCAGCCGAGTTCATCGACTCCCAGCTCAACAAGGTGATTCAGCTGATCACAGGCGATGACACGGAATACAGCGTGATCGCAGCGCAGGTGAGAACGGAGCCGATGGATGACAAGACGGACCTGATCACGGCGCAGCAGAGCAAAAATAAGAACAAGAACATCAAGAGCATTGTTTACAGTGCTGATTTGAACTACGACCAGGAAAGGGACGGCAAGGTATCAGACCTGGTCCTATCACAGCCTATGACCCAGGTCGAATGGGGTAGAGACAGCGAAAACTATCCTGTTTATTATGACGAACAGGTCGTAGGCGAGATCATTGCCTTTGAATCTCAGAGATACAATCTCATGAAAAAAGGCGATGAGAGTGTGCTGAACCTCATCGATTCCAGTTCCAAGCTGTATCAGGAGACCTCGGCGCTGAAAAACCAGCAGCCGGCCGGAGAATTCAGCAAGCTGGAGATTGGAGAAATCAGACAGGCGGGAAGCAAGTACTACGTATGGGTGAGAGAGACCGTGGGAGGAACCTCCACAGAGCGCGTCTACGCCATGTTCCCGGAGAAGAAATTCACTATGAAGATGACTGCCGTATATGATGTATAGAAACGGCAGAAGGAGGGTATCTGTTTGAACAGTTCGGGAGAGAAGAAGAAAAAGCACGTGGGACTGAAAGTCCTGATCGGGGTCGTTGTGATCATCGCGCTGTTCCTTTGCCTTATCGGGTTTATCACGGATTTTCTGTGGTTTAAGGAACTGGATTACGTTTCGGTCTTCTTTACAAAACTGCTGACGCAGCTGAAGATCGGCGTGCCGACGTTTATTATCGTAACGTTCCTGGCTTACGTGTATCTGAAATTCCTCAAGCGGGGATATTTCAAGAAAGTTGTTTCCAATGAGGTGACGGACCACCGCAGGCTCAACCTGATTTCCTGGGGACTTGCGGGACTCTACGGGGCGATCACGACATTCTTTGCAGTGAAGAAACTGTGGTTTCTGCTGCTGCAGTTCATCAACAGCACGGGATTCGATAAAACGGATCCGCTGTATGACATGGACATTTCCTTTTATGTATTCAAGCTGAACTTTATCGAAGAGGCCAACCAGCTTCTCATCGTTCTGCTGATCGCATTCGCGCTGCTGACGGTCATCTATTATTCGGTGCTTCTGTCGGTGAGAACGCCGCAGATCTTTGACCGGGTGGATGATGCAAAGGACGATGCGGACGATGACGAGGATGCGTCCGGTTCCGGCTATGACGGACAGACGGCGGGCGGCCAGTTCGGCGGCTTCGACAATATCAACGATATGTTCGGCAAGTTTGCGAAGTCTTTCCAGAATGGCGGTAAGAGTCCGTTCCAGAGAGCTGCAAAGCCGAAGAAACAGCTTGACCACAGCAATTTAAGACTTTTGATCTCCATCGCGGAGAAGCAGCTCATCATCGTAGGAGTGCTGTTCTTCCTGATGGTCGGCATGAATTTCTTCCTCAAGCAGTACGATCTGCTGTTTGGAAGCACAGGCGCTGTATACGGTGCAGGCTTTACCGATGTAAAGGTTACGCTTTGGGTTTACCGGATCATCATGGGATTGTCTGTTCTGGCAGCTGTCGGATTTGCCATCGGCATCACGAAGAAAAAATTCAAACCTGCAGTGATCGCACCGGTCGCCATGCTCATCGTAGGAGCTGTCGGCGTGGGCGGTGCACTGGTGGTACAGAACCTGGTGGTAACACCGGATGAAATCAATAAAGAAAGCAAATATCTGGAACGCAATATCGAGTATACCCAGTCGGCGTATGGACTCAACGATGTGGATATGAAAGGGTTTGAAGCCAATCAGAATCTGACCAGCAAGGACATTGCCAACAACGCGGATACCATTTCCAACATCCGTATCAACGACTATGCTCCGGCGAAGACTTTCTATAATCAGACTCAGAGTATCCGTCAGTACTACACGTTCAATGATGTAGACGTAGACCGGTACATGATCAATGGAGAGTATACCCAGACGTTCCTGTCGGCCAGAGAAATCGACGAGGAAAAGATCAGCGATACCTGGCTCAATAAACATTTGAAATATACTCATGGATACGGGGTGACCCTGTCCAGAGTTGACAAGATCACCGCCAGCGGTCAGCCGGATATGCTCATCGACAGCATTCCGCCGGTTTCCCGCGTGGACGAGGTGGACATCAAGCAGCCGGAGATCTACTTCGGTGAGCTGACGTCAAATTATGCACTGGTAAACACTTCCGAGGACGAATTTGACTATCCGGACGGAAACAGCAACAAATACGCCAGATATAAAGGTACGGCGGGCATCAAGCTGAATCCGATCAACCGTCTCATGTTCGCCATTCGGGAGCACAGCTTAAAAACACTGGTTTCCGGCAATATCAAGAGTGATTCCAGGATCCTCATCAATCGGAAAATCACGGACAGAGTGCAGGAAATCATGCCGTATCTCAGCTATGACAAGGATCCTTACATGGTGACGGAAAACGGCAAACTGTACTGGATCATCGATGCGTACACCCATACGAATAATTATCCGTATTCGGAGCCGTACAACGATGAGACCAAGACGAACTACATCCGCAACTCCGTGAAGGTAGTCATCGACGCCTACAATGGAACGACGGATTACTACATCGTAGATGATACAGACCCGATCGCGCAGACCTTCAAGAAGATCTACCCGGATCTGTTCAAAGACGGTGACAAGATGCCGCAGGAGATCCGGGCACACATCCGTTACCCGAGCATGCTGCTGGACATCCAGGCAAGCGTGTACCAGAGATACCACATGAACGACGTCAAGGTATTCTATCAGAACGAAGACCTGTGGCAGATCTCCAGTGAGATCTATGGTACTAAGGAACAGGAAATGACGCCGAACTACTACATCATGAAGCTTCCGGGTGAAAATGGTGCAGAGTTCGTCAACTCCATCCCGTTCACGCCAAAGGATAAAAAGAACCTGACAGGACTTCTCGTAGCTCGTAACGACGGCGATAATTACGGCAAACTGGTACTGTACCAGATGCCGAAGAGCAAGATCGTTTACGGACCGATGCAGGTAGAAGCGCAGATCGACCAGAACACGGAGATCTCCAAGGAATTTTCTCTTTGGAGTTCCGCCGGCTCCAGCTACAGCCGGGGCAACATGTTCGTAGTGCCGATCGAAGATTCCCTGCTGTACATCGAACCGGTGTATCTGGAAGCGACAAATTCCAGCATTCCGGAAGTCAAGCGGGTCATCGTTGCCTACGGGGATCAGATCGCCTACGAGGCTACCCTGGCAGACGCCCTCAACTCCCTTTTTGGAGAAGGCAGTGCCCATGAAAGTCCGGGAAGCGAGGAAGCCTCCGGTGATACGGATACTTCTGCAGGAGGAAGCGATGCTTCCCTGAGCCAGACGGAGATCGTCAGCAGAGCACAGGAAGCGTTTGATAATGCACAGAAAGCTCAGAAAGACGGCGACTGGGCGAAATACGGAGAATACCTGAAAGAACTGGAAAAATACTTAAATATGTTAAGTGAATAAGAAAGATATTCAGAACATTCTCATGGCAGTTTTCCAGGCTGCAGAGGATGTTCTGAATCGTTATAAAGAAAGAGAGTGATGCTATGATATCATACGATTTGGACAAAATGCTTTTTACGATCCCTGCCGACAAGCACGATGCGGGAGAGATCAGAGAGATCCTGGGCAAGCACCCGGAGATCAAATTCGTTTCCCTGGTTGGGATCGATGTAGGCGGACACGATACCGATGAGAAGATCCCGGTCGAGGAATTTATCAAAGATATGGACAAGTTCCTTACCAACGGCGTACAGACTGACGGTTCCAGCGTAGTGCTGCCGAAGATCGCCAAGCTGAACAACGCTAAGGTGGATATTATTCCGGATAAGACGGTCAACTGGTTTGTAGACCATAACTTCAACTACCCGGATCCGGAAACGGGACTTCCGGTAGGTACTCTGCGTATCCCGTCTTCTCTGGTTCACAACGATTCGGAACGAGTAGGATCCAGAGTCATTCTTCGCGACGCCATCAGCAATTTTAAAGAGGATCTGATGGAACTCCTGGAGAAGCATCCATATGTATTTGATTATCTGGATGCAGACAGCGTAGACGACATCGACAAGATCATTATCACAGCTGCTACGGAGCTGGAATTCTGGGTAAAGACCCCGGATGATGACGCCGACAGAGAGCAGCTTTCCACAGCTCAGATGCTGAAGGAACAGTACTGGAAACGGACGACAGGTCCGGTGCGGACGGCTTTGGAAGAAACCATGCTGGTCCTGCAGAAATATGGATTTGAAATGGAAATGGGCCATAAAGAGGTCGGTGGAGTCAAAGCCAAGCTGGGCAACTCCGGCGTGTACGACCACGTTATGGAACAGCTTGAAATAGACTGGAAATACTCCTCCGCAGTGCAGGCGGCGGACAATGAAAACCAGATCAAATACGTGGTAAGAGATATCTTCCGTATGTACGGTCTGGAAGTAACGTTTATGGCGAAGCCGATGGAAGGGGTCGCAGGAAACGGCGAACATACTCACATGGGCGTATCCGCCAGACTGAAAAACGGCAAGATGATCAACCTGTTCGCACCGTCCGACACGGAGAACCAGTTCATGAGTCCGGTGGGCTTCGGTGCCCTGATGGGAATGCTGAAAAACTACGACGTGATCAACCCGTTCGTAAGCTCCAGCATCGATTCTCTCAACAGACTGAAGCCGGGATATGAAGCACCGGTATGTACCGTGACTTCCCTGGGACACAGCGCACAGTTGCCGTCGAGAAACAGAACCGTTCTCGTAGGTCTGGTAAGAGAAATCGGCAATAAGATGGCAACTCGTTTCGAGCTGAGATCGCCGAACCCTAAGAGCAATACATACCTGGTGATCGCAGCATCCTATATGGCTATGCTGGATGGTATCAAAGCAGCTCTGGAAAGCGGAAAAACCTCCGAGGAACTGGAAAAATCCATTTCTAAGGAGTACGGACAGGAAGACTTCTATCTGGATACCGATAGAATTTACCGCAGCGAACTGGATGTATTCGATGAATACACGGCGGAAGAGCGTGACAAGTTCTTTGGAAAGGCTCCGCGGACCGTATGGGAAAACATCTGCGCTTTTGATGAGTATCCGGAAAAGCTGGAAATCTTCAAGCGTGATGACGTTATGACCGACCTGGCGCTCCAGTCTTACCGACAGGCGACGCTGGATCAGTGGAAGACGGAACTTCACAACCGGATCGTGCCGGATGTGATGGATGTGATCCGTCATTGTGTCAAGCTGCATGATGATAATGACTGTGTTGATTACGACAGATATTACTGGGACAAGATCCAGGGGCTGCGGACTCATCTGGGTCGCGATCTGCTGGACGTACCGTGTCTGCTGACTCGTATCATCCGGGCGCTGGATACAGAAGACTACAGCACAGCATCCCAGCTGCAGCTGGAAATGCAGGAACAGGTAGAAGAGCTGATGCAGCTTTACATCATCTATAGAAAGAATTTATTTTAAAGTTCACGGAGGAATGAGGACATGTTAGATATCAAGAGAATCAGAGAGGATTTTGACGGGGTAAAAAAATCGGTGGAATCCAGAGGCAAAGGCGATTTTGGAATCGATAAAGTAAGAGAATACGATATCGAGAGAAGAAAACTGCTGGCTGAAGTAGAACAGATGAAGAATCAGCAGAGCACTTCTTCCAGACAGATCCCTGTCTTAAAGAAGGAAGGCAAGGACACGACGGAACTGATGGCAGAGATGAAGAAGCTTTCTGAAGAAATCAAGGTTCTCGACGGTCAGGTCAGTGAAGTGGAAGCTAAGCTTCGCGATGCACTGCTGAACATTCCAAACACTCCGTATAAAGATGTGCAGGAAGGCGCAGATGACAGCGATAATGTAGAGCTGCGCAAGTGGGGAGAACCAAGAGAATTCGATTTCGAACAGAAGGCTCACTGGGATATCGGTACGGATCTGGATATCCTGGACTTTGAACGTGCTACTAAAATCGCAGGGACGCGTTTTACTGTTTACAAGGGTCTGGGTGCACGCCTGGAACGTGCAGTCATCAACTTCATGCTGAATCTGCACACCGAAGAACACGGCTTTACAGAGATCCTGCCGCCGTTCATGGTAAACCGCGACGCTATGATCGGGACCGGGCAGCTGCCGAAATTTGAGGACGACATGTTCCATGTTCCGGCTAAGGATTTCTTCCTGATCCCGACAGCAGAAGTACCGGTAACCAACCTTCGTATGAACGAGATCATCGATGAAGCAGAGCTGCCGATCTACTATACAGCATATACACCGTGCTTCCGAAAAGAAGCAGGTTCTGCAGGCCGTGATACGAGAGGCCTGATCCGTCAGCACCAGTTTAATAAGGTGGAAATGGTGAAATTCGTCAAGCCGGAGACTTCCTATGACGAACTGGAGTCCCTGACACATGCAGCAGAAGATGTACTGCAGAAGCTGAATATCCCGTACAGAGTTGTTCGTCTGTCCACAGGCGACCTGGGATTCTCCTCTGCTATGACATACGATATCGAAGTATGGATGCCAAGCTATGGCAGATACGTAGAAATCTCTTCCTGCAGTAACTTCGAAAACTTCCAGGCAAGAAGAGGCAACATTCGCTTCCGCCCTGCAGAAAAAGGCAAGCCGGAATTCGTACACACTCTCAACGGATCCGGTCTGGCAGTAGGAAGAACTGTGGCTGCTATTCTGGAAAACTATCAGCAGGAAGACGGATCCGTAGTGATCCCGGAAGCACTGCGCGGCTTCATGGGCGTAGACAAGATTGAAAAGAAATAGACTGTTTTGCAGAAAGGACAGAGAGAATATGATCGCAGATAAAATGAAGCCTTTGATGGCCAACAACTCGGCCATTCGGACTATGTTCGAAGAAGGCGACAAGATGCGGGCAAAATACGGCCCGGAAAACGTATTTGATTTCAGCCTGGGCAATCCGGATGCCCCGGTGCCGTCAGAAGTCAAGGAGTCCATCATCGATCTTCTCAACGAAGAAGATCCGACGGTGCTCCACGGATATATGAGCAATGCAGGATTTGAAGACGTGCGGGAAGCTATCGCACAGTCCCTTAACCGCAGATTCGATACCAGGTTTGATCACGGCAACATCCTGATGACGGTAGGGGCTGCCAGCGGACTCAACGTAGCTTTGAAGACGATCCTGAATCCGGGTGAAGAAGTCATCATCTTCGCACCGTATTTCCTGGAATACAACTGGTATGTCAACAACTACGACGGCAAGGTAGTGCAGGCTCCGACCGATAAAGAGACGTTCTACCCGGATCTGGAAGCCTTTGAGAAACTCATCGGCGACAAGACCCGCGTAGTGCTCATCAATACACCCAACAACCCGACCGGCGTCATCTACAGCGAAGCGACCATCAAGCAGATCGCAGAGATCCTGAACCGTAAGCAGAAGGAACTGGGAAGAACTATTTTCCTCATCGCGGACGAACCGTACCGTGAACTGGCTTACGGCGGCGCAGAGGTCCCTTATGTGACCAAGTATTACGATAATACCATCGTGGCTTACTCCTACAGCAAGTCCTTATCCCTGCCGGGCGAGAGAATCGGCTATCTGGTCATTCCGTCCGAGCTGGAGGAGCATCAGCTGGTATTCGATACGGCGTCCAATGCCAACCGGATCATCGGCTGCGTCAATGCTCCGTCACTGCAGCAGAAGATGATCGCCCGCTGTGTTGATGTAAAGGTGGATCTGGACTACTACGACAAGAACCGGACAGCTCTGTACGAGGGTCTGAAGGACTGCGGATTCGATTGCGTCAAGCCGGAGGGGGCCTTCTATATGTTCCTTAAATCCCCGGTGGAAGATGAGAACGAATTCTGTGCGGAAGCAAAGAAGTACAACATCCTGATGGTGCCGGGCAGTGCCTTTGCATGCCCCGGCTATGTTCGACTGGCATACTGCGTGTCCTACGACGCCATCGTAAACTCTATGGATGGGTTCCGCAAGCTGGCGGAACACTACGGGTTGCGGTAGTGAAACAGATATTCTGTAAGAACAAACTTTGAAGATTATGTGAAAATGGGATCCCCGGTGTTTTCTTACCCGGGGATTTCGGGTATAATAGGAGAGTGTTAAACGTTACAGTTTATAAGTTATTTATAACAAGTAAGAGAGTATAATATGATTTCCAGTCTGAAAAACAACAAGAAGTTACTGATTGCAGTACCGGTTGCTGTGGCTCTGATTGCAGCATTGGCTGTTGTGATGACACTGACGAAGCCGTATGCGGTTTACGCAGACGGAACGAAGGTAGAGCATCCGTACGCTGTGGAAGCCGGTGGAGAGGAGCTGTTCCTGGTCAAGGACTCGGCGACAGCGGAGAAGGTCATCGAAACCGTTATGGACAAATATTCTCCGAGCGGAGCACAGATCAATTCCATCACAGTGGATAAGAAACTGTCCAGCGAAGCAGCTCACTTGAAGAGAGGCTCTGAACCGGAAACGGTCATGACAGCAGATGAAGCTGTGGATTACGTTCTGACACAGAACAGCACGGACGATCCGCTTTTCTGCGTGACTATCAGTTCTGAAGTAGGTTCCCTGCAGAACGTAGAAGCAGGCAAGACGTACGAAGATAATAAAGATATGTATGAAGGCGACCAGAAGGTCAAGAGCGAGGGCAAGAACGGCAACCAGATCGTAACCAATCAGGTTGTCAGCGTCAACGGATCGGTCATGACTTCTGAAGTAGTCGATACAGCAGTTGTAAGTGAAGCGGTAAATTCGGTCATTTACAAGGGCACCAAGGAGAAGAAAGAGGAAGTGACAGCTTCCGCGTCCGGTGACAAATCGTCCTCATCGATGGGCGGTACCGTTCTGGGAAGCGGCAGCGGCGCTGCAGTTGCATCCTATGGTCTGCAGTTCGTAGGCAATCCGTATGTAAGCGGCGGTACAAGCCTGACCAACGGTGCGGACTGCTCCGGATTCACTCAGAGCGTATACGCCAGATTCGGGATCTCTCTGCCGAGAACTTCCGGTGCACAGGCAGGCGTAGGCAAGGGCGTCAGCTACAGTGAAGCGAAAGCCGGCGATCTGATCTGTTACTCCGGTCATGTAGCGATCTACATCGGCGGAGGCAAGATCGTTCATGCAGCAAACTCCCGCAAGGGGATCTGTGTATCCAATGCGAAGTACGCACCGATCCTGACGGTAAGACGCATCATCGAGTAGTCAGACCTAAATAGCACAGACAGGAATGGAATAACAGGGCCCGGCATACTGCCGGGCTTTTCTTGAGATTTAAGGTTAGCGGGAACTATCCTGCCCCATGTCGCGAAAATTGTAGTTAGTTCATAAAAACAAACTATATTTCGATATAAAGTTAGTGGAAACTCACAAAAGTTAGCAAAAACTTACAAATGTTAGCCTTGACTTCCCTGAGAATCGGAGAGTATTATAAGGTTGTTAAAAAGTTATTAAAAGCAAATTAAAACATAGAAAATGAAAGGAGATTCTATTATGGCTAAGATCGATTTAAAGACAATTGGAACATTTGTTGGAGGCGTATTATTCGGAACAGCAGGGCTGAAGATCCTGGGAAGCGATGACGCTAAAAAGGTATACACGAACTGCACCGCTGCAGGTATGCGTGCGAAGGATACTGTTATGCAGGCAGTAAACACTGTTCAGGAAAACGTTGGCGACATCGTTGCTGAAGCAGAGCAGATCAATGAAGAAAGACAGGAAGCGAAAGAAGCTGCTGAAATCGAAGATGCTGCAGAAGAAACCGAGGCTGATGCATAATGAAGTTTCAGATCAAGCATGAAATCAAGGGACGCCTGCGTATCCATATGAAGCAGAGCCGCATGACCTTTGAACAGGCGGATACTCTGCATTATGCGATACAGAAGATGGACGGCGTCAGCTCAGTCAAGGTATACGAGCGGACCGGAGATGCTGTGATCTGTTTCCACTGCAGCAGAGAAGAGCTGATCGATGCTCTGTCTGCGTTCGACTACAACAAAGTCAGCGTGCCGATGGAAGTTTTGCAGAACTCCGGCAGACAGCTCAATGCAGAATTTCAGGAAAAGCTGGCAGGCCGGATCTTCAGAAGATTTCTGAACAAGCTGTTCCTGCCGATGCCTCTCCGAAATGCCATCACCCTTTGCAGAGCGATACGATATGTATGGATGGGTCTGAAGTGTCTGGCTGCACGGAAAATCGAGGTTCCGGTGCTGGATGCGACGGCAATCACCGTTTCCATCCTGAGAGGCAACTTCAATACGGCCGGGTCCATCATGTTCCTGCTGGGTATTGGAGAACTGCTGGAGGACTGGACGCATAAGAAGTCAGTCGGCGATCTGGCGCGGAGCATGTCCCTCAATACCGAAAAGGTATGGGTGAAGCAGGGCGATACCGATGTGCTGGTTTCTTCCGACGAGGTGGAACCGGGAGATATGGTGGTCGTACATATGGGCAATGTCATCCCGTTCGACGGCATCGTCTATGCCGGAGAAGCGATGGTCAACCAGGCAGCCATGACGGGCGAACCGCTGGCTGTCAAGAAGGATGCGGACAGCTACGCATACGCCGGAACGGTAGTAGAAGAAGGGGAGCTGACCATCCGCGTCAAGGAGACGAGAGGCTCCACAAAATATGAAAAGATCGTTTCCATGATCGAGGAAACGGACAAACTGAAATCAGCGTCCGAGAGCCGTGCGGAGCATCTGGCGGACAGACTGGTGCCGTATACCCTCCTGGGAACTGCACTGGTATGGCTTCTGACCAGAAACGCTACCAAGGCGCTGGCCGTTCTGATGGTTGACTTCTCCTGTGCGCTGAAACTGGCAATGCCGGTGACCGTACTTTCGGCGATCCGGGAAGCAGGGGAGCACAACATCATGGTCAAGGGCGGTAAATACATGGAAGCCGTTGCAGATGCGACGACCATCGTGTTCGATAAGACGGGAACGCTGACCAAGGCAATGCCGGTTGTCAGATCCATCGTCAACTTCAGCGAGGAATCCGACGACGAGATGCTGCGGATCGCAGCCTGCCTGGAAGAGCACTTCCCGCACTCCATGGCGAAAGCAGTCGTGGATGCAGCCCGCCAGAAGGGACTGGAGCACGAGGAAATGCACTCCAAGGTGAATTACATCGTCGCTCACGGAATTTCCTCTGAGATCGACGACAGAAAGGTTGTCATCGGAAGCTACCACTTCATCTTCGAAGATGAAAAGTGCACGGTAGATGATTCCGCCCGAGCGGAATTTGAGAACCTGCCGGAAGGCTATTCTCACCTTTACATGGCCATTGACGGCAAGCTGGTAGCAGTTATCTGCATCGAAGATCCTCTCCGTGAGGAAGCGGCAGATGCGATCAGGCAGCTGAAGGAAGCAGGCATCACCAAGGTGGTTATGATGACGGGCGACAGCGAACGTACTGCAGCAGTCATCGCAAAGCGCGTCGGCGTAGATGAATACTATTCCGAAGTGCTTCCGGAAGATAAGGCCAACTTCATCCAGAAGGAACGGGAAAACGGAGCCAAGACCATTATGGTCGGCGACGGCATCAACGATTCCCCGGCGCTTTCGGCAGCCAACGTAGGCATCGCCATCAGCGACGGTGCGGAGCTGGCTCGTGAAATCGCGGATATTACCATCGGCGCAGACAATCTGTACGAGCTGGTAACGCTGAAGAAACTGAGCAATCGCCTTATGAAGCGGATCGATTCCAACTACCGCTCCATTGTAGGCATCAACGCCGGGCTTATCGGCGCAGGCGTGCTGGGATTCATTCCGCCGACTACATCGGCTATGTTCCACAACGCCTCCACGCTGGGCATCACGTTGAACAGCATGAAAAACCTTCTGCCAGAGCAGGAGACTGTATAAGCGAAAAACAAAAACAGCTTCGAAGTGAAATCGGAGCTGTTTTTTTGCTTTCTGCAAAGTTCTTGTCAGACGTCTTTTTTACGCCGCCATCTGTCCGGCAAACGGGATCTTAGATACGATGCGGTTCCATACGAACGGGATCAGGATCAGATGGATCGGCAGCATCAGCACGCACTTTAAGATGCGGGCCGGAAGCAACGCCAGATATCCCTGTCCCATGAGGATGGACAGCCACAACGTGTCCAGACTCAGGTTGCATCCCAGGATCACGATGAGGCTGGCAGGCAGCACGGTCTTCCAGGTGATTTCCCGGCCTTTTAGGAAGAAGCCGAAAATCATGCCGGTCAAAAACGCCGTCAGCGTAAATCCCGGGAAGTAAGCACCCGACGGGAAGATCAGCATCCCCAGCAGGTCCCCGGTCGCATAGCCGATACCGGCCCAGATCGGTCCGTATAAAATACCCATCATCGCTACAGGCAGAAATCCGAAACCGATCCGTACAATAGGTGTCTGGATCGAGCAGAATCTGGTCAGAATGATTTCCAGCGCGATAAGAAATGCCAGAACCACGAGACGTGTGGTACGAGACTTTTGTTCCATAAAAAAACTCCTTTCTTCATTTGTCGTAGATTGAACTACACAAAGAGAATAGGAGTATATCAAATTCCTAGGTGTAGTAGCGGACGCGATATTGCACCGCAGCAAAGCTTTCGTTCATAAGCAACATCCCATCTTATGACACTTCACGCGCAATACCTACTCTACGCAAGACTCATTGTAGCACGGCAAGAAGGCGCTGGCAAGGCGAAAAACCGCAGGAAACCTACAGAAACGGGACCACCACCGTAAAATAAGTGTTTCCATCTTTCGAGCGAGCACTGATGGTAAAGCCGTTCTTTTCGCACAGGGCTTTTGCAATGGAAAGCCCCAGACCGAAGTTGCCCGCCTTGCCTTCCGAAGTGCCGCCCGATGCAGAACCGGAGACCGTTGCAGAAGCCTTTGCAGAACTCTTTGCAGATCCCTTAGCCTTATAAAACCGCTCAAAGATAAACGGCAGATCCTGATCGGAAATCACGGAGCCCGTATTGGAAACCGTCACGTGAAGAGTGCTTTTCACATGCTTGACATGGATGCCGATCTCTCCGCAGGAATTGACATGGGTGACAGCATTATCCGTAAGGATCGTTATGATTTTCAGGAAGTCATCCCGGCTCCCTTTGCTGCGAAGAGCCTCGCTGCATTCCGTGGAAATGGTCACGTTTTTTTCGAAGGCTATGCTGTCGAAAGGGAGCACCGCTTCCATGATGGCGTCGTAAACCTGAAACGGATCCAGGGGAACGGATTTTGCTTGCTCGCTTATATCGTGATCCAGGTGGCACAGATTGAGCAGCTCGTTGACCAGATGGTTCATTTTATGACCTTCCTCTTTGATGTAACCCATCCATTTATTTTTGCCGTATTCATGTTCCAGTACCGCAATGTTGGCATTGATCACCGAGATCGGCGTCTTCAGCTCGTGGCTGGCGTCGGAAATAAACTGGTTTTGCTTCACCAGCGCATCCTCTACCGGACGAACGATTTTTTTCGACAGATACAGTGACACAGCAGCGAAAACCAGTGCTGCGAAGATCAGACCCAGACACGACATGCCGATGCATTTCAGAATATCGTGGAACCAGTCAGTCGTATCCAGTAGGATCACGTATCTGACGTTATCTTTTGTGACGACGGAATAGAGATCTCCGCGAAATTTGCCGTGGTCGCCCGTATAATTCTTTATATTGAATCCATCCAGATGGTTAGCGTTGTCTGTCTGCTGCAGAATATCTCCGTTCAGATCCGTTTTCACGACGCAGATGTAGGATGAAATGACTGCATAGAGCAGATTCTTTACTTTTTTATTGAGGGGTGATGATGATTCGCTTGCTTTTACAAGCCCTTCTGTTGGAAGATATAAATATTCGTCCACAGTTTCCGTGTGCTTTTCCACGCAGCTGGTACAGTAATCCAGTACATCTTTTTCATCAGACAGCGTGAAAGAAATGTAGGATATATTATATACGATCAAAACAAGAAACAGCACGCAGAGAGGCAGCAGCTCCATCATCCAGAACACTTTTTTCTTTAATTTCTTAATCATCAGAAGGCTCCTCCAGTTTGTACCCTACGCCTCGCACCGCTAGGATCCGCACGCCGGTCCCGACGAACTGCATCTTCTTTCGCAAATAGGAAATATACACGTCCACGTTGTTGTATTCCGCATCCGATTCGTAGCCCCACACCCGCATGGTGATCTGCTCGCGGGTCAGCACCTGGCCGGGGTTTCGCATCAGATATTCCATCATATAAAATTCTTTTTTCGCCAGCCGGACGCTGCGGCTTCCGGCGGTGCTGCTCATGGTGAAGCTGGCGGTGTCCAGAGTCAGATCGCCCACCTTCAGGGCCGTATCATTGTTTTCATCCAGAGGCCTCTGCCTGCGGGTCACCATTCGGATCCGGGCCAGCAGCTCCTTCATCTCAAAGGGCTTGGTGATGTAGTCGTCGGCGCCGCTGTCCATGCCTTCGATCTTGTCCTGCAGCTGCGACAGCGCCGTCAGGAGGATGATGGGCACGCTGATTTTCAGCTTTCTGGCGATGGACAGCACGTCCAGTCCGCTCAGCCCCGGGAGCATGATGTCCAGGATCACCAGATCATAAAGCCCGCTGCGGATCAGGTCCAGTCCGCTCTCGCCGTCCGCCGTCCCGTCCACCAGATAGCCTTCCTGCCTCAGGGACTCCATGACGGCCTCCCGCAATCCGTTTTCGTCTTCTACAATCAATATTTTCATGGACTTCCTCCTGCCGTTCTGTCAGTTTAACGAAATAATACCGAAATAGTACCTGCCTATCATTATAAAGGAAATGATTGAAAAAAGATTGAAAAATTCCATAATCCTGTCCAATCGTCATCCAATTTTCCCGTGGTATCCTGTTTTCATCATGGATAAGAAGAAAATCATATTACAAGCGGGATTTCTGGTTCTCGTTATGGCGTTTACGCTGTCCAGCCTTTTTCGGAAAGGGGAGCTTGCCGAGTTTCTGCAAAACATCCGGCAGGCCAGGGTCTCTTGGCTCCTCGCGGCTCTGGGCCTTCTGCTGGCGTATATCTTACTGGAATCGGTCATCATCAAAATCATCATGCACGCGCTGGGGGAGAATGTCCCTATGGGCCACTGCTGCAAATACTCCTTCGCCGGTTTTTTCTTTTACTGCATTTCTCCGGCGGGTTCGGCGGAACAGCCCATGCAGCTGTACTTCATGTACAAGGACGGCTGCAAAGTCTCCAGCTCGGTGTTTTCTCTGGCGGTCATTACGCTGACCTTCAAGCTGACGCTGATGCTTCTGGGCGGCTACGTCTGGCTTCTGCGGGAGCAGGCGGCATCCGTCGTTTCGGGGATTTCACCTCTGTGCATCCTGGGATTCGTGCTGACGGCGCTGGCAACGGCAGGATTTGCAGCGATCATCTGCCTGCCTGACCTGGTAGGGCGGGCCGCATTCTTTTGCATCCGGCTGCTGCATAGGATCAGGATCATCAAAGAGCCTGAAAAATGGCAGACGAAGGCGAGCGATTTTACTGCAAAGTATTCGCAGACGCTTTCTACCTGCAAACGCCATCCGTTTATGCTGCTGATCGTTATGGTCATCACCGTGATACAGCGGCTGTGTTTCATGGCCATCACGGCGGCTTCCTGTCACGCGCTGGGAATGACCGGCCTGGAAAGCTGGGACATCACCATGGTGCAGGGGATGATCGGGCTGGCGACGGAAATGCTGCCGCTGCCGGGAGGTATGGGAGTCAATGAATTTATTTATCTGAAAGCGCTGACGCCGGTATTTGGAGACGGGACGTTATCCACCCTCATCGTATCGCGTGGCGTGGGATTTTACTGTCAGCTGGTTCTTTGCGGACTGGTGACGGCTGCGATATGTATTTTTTCAAGAGTGAAGGAAAGGAAGTCAAAATGATCGGGTTTTGGAACTACACAGTATTACTTACTTATTTAAGTCTGGCCAGCTCCGTCTGCGGCATGGTATTCGCCTTTGACGGCAAGATCATGTCTGCGCTGGCGTGTCTGGCTTTTTCCGGCCTTTGCGACGCCTTTGACGGCAGGGTGGCACGGTCGAAAAAAGACAGGACGGATTCGGAAAAGATGTTCGGGATCCAGCTGGATTCCCTGTGCGATGTAGTGGGCTTCGGATTCCTGCCGGGGATCATCTGCTACAAGCTGGGGCTGCAAAGTCCTGCGGGAATTGCTCTCATTATCTTTTACTGTATCGCTTCGGTAGCGCGTCTGGCTTATTATAATATGCTGGAAATCGAACGAGATGGATCGGAACAGTCGAAGCACTGCTATTACGGACTGCCCATCACCAGCATCGTGGTGATCTTTCCGGTTACATATTACATCGCTTACTTTCTCCCGGCTCAGTTGGAGACACTGGTATGGGAGCTAATGCTGCTGGTTACGGGAGGATTGTTCATCTCCAATATACGGGTTCCCAAGCCGGGACTTCGTCAGATCCTGCTGATTTCCCTCGGAGTCGCAGCGCTGTTCCTGGCGATGCCGTTTTTATACTATATGGCGTAACGATGGAGGCGTGTGCAATGAATGAAGATAAACAGACGCAGATTGTGCAGAAACTGTACACGACAGTATTCGGCAGGTTTCTGCTGCGTATCCTGATCCGCCCTTGGGTCTCAAAACTGGCTGGTGCGTTTATGGACAGTCGGCTGTCGAAGATCATGATCCCCGGGTTTATCAAAAAAAATAATATCGACCTGTCCTGCTACGAGAAGACTGAGAAGGCAAACTACAGATCGTTTAATGATTTCTTTATTCGCAGGATCAAGCCGGAACTGCGGCCGGTGGCTATGGAATGGGATGCGCTGATTTCTCCCTGCGACGGCAGGCTGAGCGTGGAGGAGATCTCCATGGACAGCCGGTTTCAGGTGAAAGGCAGGTCTTATACCATGGATGAACTGATCCGGGATGAAGACCTGGCAGCGCAGTACGATGGAGGAACTCTGCTGTTGTTTCGCCTGACGGTTTCTGATTATCACAGGTATCACTATCCTGACAGTGGTATCAAGTCAGGAAATACTCGGATCGCAGGAGTGCTTCATACCGTTCATCCCATCGCTGCGGAAAGCCGATGGCTTTACAGCGAAAACGCGCGGGAGTACTTTGTGCTTCATTCGGACAACTTTGATGATATGCTGATGATCCAGGTTGGCGCGCTGCTGGTGGGCAGGATCTGCAATCAGCACGAAGCGGCGGCGGTGCAGCGAGGCCATGTGGCCGGCTGGTTTGAGTACGGCGGATCTACGGTGATCCTGTGCTTGAAGCGGGGCGTAGCGGAGATCCTTCCGGAGATCCAGGAAGCCGCCAGAAAAGCAGAAGTTCGTGTCAAGATGGGACAGCGTATCGGGACTTATAGATCGAGGGAAGTATTATGTTAGAGAACAAACAGCGAAATTATAAATACGACGCCTTGCGGGGGATTTGCATGTTCCTCATCGTGCTGCAGCACTTTCTTTTTAAGGGCGGCTATCATTTCACCGACAAAACCGGGTTTCTGATTTACGTCGGCATCGATATGTTTACCATGCAGACCTTTTTCTTTTTATCGGGCATGTTCAGCAAAAATCCGGACAAAAACCGGGACAAGTTTTTTTCTTCTCTGTTGTGGCCTGTGATCATAGCGGGACTGGTGTATTGGCCGCTGATCATAGAGCAAAAAGGACTGGAGTTTGCCGTGATGCGCTTCAAGGCGGGCGTGCTGCCCTACGCTACGTGGTTTCTGGTAGTTCTCTTTGTCTATCGGTATTTTCAGAAGTATTATGCAAAGAATGCTCAGCTGCCTCTGATTGCTCTGACGCTTTATTTTGTATCGGGGATCTTCGACCCGCTCAGCGGAAAAGGCTTCGCCGTTTCCAGAATGTGCACGTTTTTTATTTCCTTTGTGATGGGATATAAGATGACCATGGAGCAGGTGGAACGGTATCGGCTGAGGTCCGTATGGAAGATCGCGCTGCTGGGAATCGCCCTCGTCCTGGTCACAGTGGGAACGGTCTATTATCTTCCGGACAATGTTGCAGTGGCAATACGGCTCAAGGCATCCTTCCACGCTACGGGTATGACGATCTTAGAAGGCGTTCTGGTACGGGCAGGACTTCTCCTCGTCAGCACTGGCTGGATGTTGTTTTTCTTCAGCATTCTCCCGGATAAAAAAGGCTTATGGGCGCATATCGGGATGAATACCATGCCGATCTACCTGTTTCACCTGGTGCTGGTAGGAGTGTTCAAGCTGTATAAAGGATTTACCTTCGGGTACTTTGATTTCAAGGGTTATGGCACGTTGTATCTGATCTGTCTTTTTATCATTAGCATGATCGTTACGCTCCTGCTGTCAACGAAACCTGCAGCCAAGGCATATCATATTGTATTCGACGGAACTTATTCTTTGGTCAGCCGTTGTTTGCATCGCCTGAAGAAATCCCAACCTCAGATTGAAAAAACATAAGCTTGCAGTTAGTGCGGATTGAGAATCCTGCTGACTAATCAGAGCCTTGCAGCGGCTACCAAAATCTTCGAATGAGATTTTTTTAGGTATGTTTTCGAGAATTTTAATCAGGTGAGTAAGGAGTAGCGGGCGTGGATTCTTTATATAGAAGAAAATTTAGTAAAAAACGAGAATATCATCCCCAAAAATCAAAGAATAAATAGTCTATATTGTGGTCGCTTTCCCGAAAAAGCTGAGAAAAATCGTGAAACAAAGAATTACAATACATAGTTACGGCTTGGATGACATGTAGATTCACGATTTACATCAAATTTTTTCAAAAACGAAGATTTAGCAAAAATTATGTAAACTGTATGTAGTGTTCACTGGGGAAATTGCTCCGCCAGAATCCGCGGGCCGCATCAATAACGAAGTGATGTGATTTCAAAGACTTTCGTCACATTGTTTTCAGCCCGAGATCCCCTGGACGTGTATTCGCTGGGATGAAATTTCGGCGGGGCAATTAATTTACAAGACAGATGATGTATTGGCATGGAAATATCTTGAAGCGTTTCATCCCCTGTGCTGACGAGAACTGGGTATTCGGGATGAAGGTGTAAGTTTGATACTGGATTATTGCATGAAAAATATATTCTATATGCTCAATGGTAGTTCTCTCAACTGGATTTCATCCCGCAGACCCTGCTCACGGGGGAGTAATGGGATGAAAACGCTGTGACGAGCATCGAATATCCCCTTGCCATCCTCCTTAAAATCTCATATAGTGAGGCAAAAACGGGAGGCCACATCATGAATGAAAATCGATATATAACGAAAGAAAGTTTGATCCAGTTTCATGGATTCCTGCAGCAGGAGGAGCGGAGCACGGGGACCATCGAAAAGTATATGCGGGATGTGAAGAATTTTG
>CAKQXD010000011.1 GCA_934281605.1 uncultured Clostridia bacterium
TACCGAACACAGAAGTTAAGCTCCTTAGCGCTGATGATACTTGGTGGGAGACTGCCTGGGAAAGTAGGACGCTGCCGCTTATTTTGGTCCTATGGTCAAGCGGTCAAGACACCGCCCTTTCACGGCGGTAACCCGGGTTCGATTCCCGGTAGGATCACCAAACCGACCAGATTCTCAACTGAGGATCTGGTTTTTCCTTAATTAGAAGTATTGCGTTCTGTCCGCCAACTCGGATATCGGCGCATACCTGAAAAAGTTAATACTATGCGCCTGTGGTGGAATTGGCAGACACGCTAGATTTAGGTTCTAGTGCGAGAGCGTGGGGGTTCAAGTCCCTCCAGGCGCACCAAGGAAAAAGACCGAAAGGTCTTTTTTAATATAATAAAAGGCATCCACAGTCTTCTGACACGAGTTTATGATTTTTAGAAGCATATTAGCTAATAATCATAGTTTCTAACGGGGCAGCAGCATTTCATGAAGCTGGGATGTTGAGAATAATGGATAATTGTAATAATATCGTTACATAAATTTAAAGAATGCTCGAAAAAGGCTTGTGAGAAAGCTTTTTTCGAGCATTTTTCTGGAAGCTTCTTATCCACAAGGGAAAGATTTCCAATACCGACTGACAAAACTATGATTTCAACAGCCGTATACCGAACAAAAAGTGGAATAGAATATGAGGTCTACATATCTTAAGATCTTACGACTTCGAGAGGTCGGGTGAGAACGCGGGTCTGGGTCAAGAACAAAACTTGAAGCTAGGACCTGAGGGAGAAACCCAGGAAAAAAATACCGGCAGAACCAAAGCTCGAATTAAATCGCGCTTACATCTCACCCCGAAACTCCCATCTGTACAGCCGCCCTGCTCTGTGATACTATGATGCCAGGGTGACTATATCCGAGAAACAATAAATTGACTACCTACAGGAGGCGAGTGTTATGAAAAAATATATTATAGTGCTGATCGCCATGGCGATCCTGATCTTGTGCCTTTGTATTTATGGATGGATCCGACAGGCAATGGATAAAAAGCAGGCGGCGGTGGAGCAGAAGGAACTGCTGCACAGTGGAACTTCGATTTTTTCCTATTCAGGGAAAGATACGGAGAGTTTTGCAGAATCTTTCGATGAAAATGTCGTTTATAGTCTGAAATACGGGAGAAATCGCGAAACAGCGATGTACTATGAGATCGAAGATAAGAAGGTGATCCGGCAGGTGTTCGATGCGCTCAGCAGGATTCAGGTAACGGGTGAAACCAACGAGAGAACAGAAGACTTTGTGGACAGCTTCCAGTTCCAGCTGCCTATGGGCAAGTCTTATACTTTTACTTTTGAAGCTGGCAATCTGGTGATCGGGGACAAAGCTTATACGGTGACTGACGCCAATGAATTATGGGTGCTGACGACGCAGATCGTACTGGACAACACGCCGGCAGAGTAACGGGATAGCTCAGCTCCAGCGAAGGGGTGGAATCAGATCTCCAGAGACGAGGCTTTCATTCAATGGGAGTTTCGCATCTGAATTACTAATCCGAATCGAATCACAGTAACAGAAAGGAACGATACCATGAACAAGCAGGGAAAAATCGCATTGATCGCAATCCTGTCAGCGGTGCTGGGAGCAGTATCCAGCGCAGTGATCTGGCTGATTTTAAAAGTCATGAGTCTTGGTATGGATTTTTTATGGACAATACTCCCGGCGAAACTGGGAGCAGAACATAATCTTGCATATATGCTGGCGGTCACGATGATCGGAGGCGTGATCATCGGCCTTTGGCAGAAAAAATTCGGACTTTTGCCGGAAGAACTTCCGCAGGTGATGGGGCGCGTCAAAAAAGAGGGCAGCTATCCCTATGACAACCTGCACATTCTCATCGTCTCGGCACTGCTGCCGCTGATTTTCGGAGGAGTGATCGGACCGGAAGCTGGACTGACCGGTGTGATCGTCGGGCTTTGCTGCTGGATCGGCGACCGGCTCAAGTGCAAAGGCGACGAACTGGCAGCCTTGGCTCAGAGCAGTATGGGAGCGGCACTGGGGGTCATTTTCAACGCTCCGTTCTTTGGAATCGTGCGAAACCTGGGCATCGACCGCGAAGAGGAGAAGAAAAAACACAGCCGTGTGCGTCTGGTGGGAAAGCCGACGCGGATCTTTATCTACTGTATGGGAGCTGCCGGCGGCATAGCGACCTTTGCAGGACTTGGAGCGCTCTTCGGAGGCGGTTCGGGACTCCCGCGCTTTGCAGCGAAACACACCATAAGCTGGATCCAGTGGGCGTGGTTTTTAGGCATCGTTGCGGCGGCCATCCTGGCGGGTCTTTGCTATCTGTTTTTTGCAAAGTTTTCGTCGAAGCTGGGCGAAATGCTGCAAAGTCACCGCGTCGCATCATGCGTTCTGGCAGGCGTTTGCATTGCGGCTGGGATGTATTTCCTGCCGCTCACTACGTTCTCCGGGGAGCACGAGATGGGCGAGCTGATGGGGAGCTGGACGGAGTATTCTGCAAAGATCCTGATCCTGACGGCGCTGGCAAAGATGCTGCTGGTAAATCTATGCGTGCAGCTGGGATGGCGCGGTGGAAGCATTTTCCCGCTGATTTTTTCCGGCGTGGCGGCCGGATATGCCTTTGCAGCTCTGACGGGGATCGACCCGAATTTCGCAGTGGCGGCCATGACGGCAGGACTGTACGGATACATCAGCAGAAAACCGGTGATGACGGTAGCGGTACTTTTGATGTGTTTCCCGCCGGTGTATATTTTCCCGCTGGCAGGAGCGGCTTTCATCGCCTCGAAGACCCCGATCCCGAAAAAATTGCGCGAGACAGAAAAAAATTGTGGCTAAGGGGGGCTAAATCCAGTAAAATAGCGGATTTGAGACAGATGTAATCTATACAAGTGCAGGCTGTTGTGATAAGATAAGGGCACATTCACAAGACGATACCCCCTATTATGGAGAAAGGAAAAAGGTGCCCGAATGAAGAGGTTTCAAAGGAAAAGAACTATGCTGGCCGTATTGCTTGCTCTGTGTATGATTTTCACACTTTTGCCGGCAGCGGTATTTGCAGCAAGCGAAGAAGGCGCAGCAGGCATAGCGAAGAATCCGGGCGGAAGTGGGATAGATAATCTTAGTGACAGCGCAGCGATTGCAGGTAGTATTGCCGGTGGCGGATCTCAGAATGGATCCGATGTTGCTGCAAATGACGGCTCCGACACTGCTGTCAATGGCGTGACCGATATTCCCGGTGGATCTGGTGTTAGAGTGGACACGATGGTCCGAGACAATTATACGGATTGTGATGTGACCGATGCCATCAATATAACCGCAGGCAGGGATTATATCATCGATTTTTCGAAGGATGATAATCTGTCACTCGCACTGCGGTCTATGGCAGATCTGGATAAAACGAAGTATTATAAATTCGCCAATTCGGACAACAACAGCCTCGTCGAGACAGAGAATCCTGACGAAGCTCTGTTAAAAATCGTCGGGCATAAATATGAAAACAAAGCGGTCATGACTCTGGTGCAAAGTATCGATCAGGATATGTCCTTTGATCTGAACTTTATGCGTACCCAGTATACGGGTGCTAAATTAACGTATATGGGAATGACGGAAGATGAGAACGGGAATCAGATCATACACGAAATCAGAGATGATTACTATACGAGGTATCATTTCAACTGCAAGTTGAATCTGATCGCTGCGGCTGAGGTGAACCCGGATTCAGGCAACACAGATCCGGGAAACACTGATCAGGGTAAGGACAGCAACGCCGCAGGCAGGACCGATGCAAAGGCACAGAAGAGCGATTCTGCTGCTAAGACCGGTGATGACGCCAGTCCGCTGCTTTGGGCAGGGATCCTGCTGCTGGCAGCAGTAAGTGGCGGCACGGCAGTTCTTTACAGAAGAAAGGCGAAGAATTAAGAAATCGTAGTATTCAACAAATGAAAGTCGATCGACGAAGAACGATTGAGAATAGAAATGGCCTCAAAGCAGGACAAAAAAAGAAGGCAGTTTGCAAACCCGCTGCCTTCTTTTTGTATAAAAAACTGTGTGAGAGTAGGATCCATTTTTGACCGATATCAAGGGTTTCGGGGAGAAAAGAGACAAATGTCACCTTGCCAGGGGGAGACATTTGTTTATAATGGGAGATAGAAATAGAGCAAAAAGGAACGATAGCATGAACAAGGAACAGGACAAAAAGATCACAGCAGGATCCATACTGGCGATTACGTCTTTGGCGATTTTTTATTTTGTATTTTTGGGAGGAGAATATCTCTTTGATAATATGATCGGTTACCATGTGTCGTCTGCAAAGGTGGTGCTGGCGCAGGGCTGTATTCTGGGCAGCAGCGGCATAGGATTTTTCGGGTATTCGTGGATCGAGCGACATGCGGGAGTAAGGAATCGGGGTCTTCTTTTGATCACAGGTGCGGCGTTCAGTGTTGCGGGGATTTTTACGGTGGAACAGCACGTGTCATTCGCGGTGACCATGACGGCAGGGCTGATTTTATTTTTGCTGCTGGGCTTTTTCGGCAGCAGTATCCACTATCTGGCAGCGCAGCTGCTGGCGGACTCGGAACGGCTGGCAGGTCATGTGGGCATGGCCTACGCGCTGGGGATCCTGCTCCAGTTCCTCAATAACAATCTGGTGAAGGTAGAGCTGGTGGAGGCAATTTTGCTGTCCCTGTTTCTGGTGGTGCTGGCGGGGATCCTGTCGCAGAAAAAAGAGGGCGAAACCGAGGCGGGTGGCCAGGCCGGCACAAAGCAGACGGAAGAATCGGAGCAAAGTGTTCAAGCTAACGCAAAGCATCTGGAAGAATCTGAACAACCTGAACAAAGCAGCACTGCAAATATTCCGCAGCCGAAAGACCCGGAGGATCCGAAAGAGCCGAAAACTCCGAAGCGAGCGGCGCTGCTTCTGGTGATTTTGGTGGCGCTGATGACTTGCATTTTCGCGACCCTGGATAATGCAGTGACCCTGGTGCACGCCGCAGGCAAGGCTGATATCGGACAGTGGCCGAGACTTCTGTTAGCCTGCAGCGGACTGGCGGCAGGGGCGATCTTCGATCTTGGCAGGAGGAAATACATGAGCATCACCATGTACTGTGTCATGCTTCTGTCCACCGTGTGCGTCGTGATGATCCAGTTCGGCGGCCCGTTCCTGGCGGGACTCATCGTATTTTATCTGTCGGCAGGATTTTTTGCCGTGTATTTCACGACGGGATTTCTGGCTCTGTCGCTGGAGATGAAGCGGCCTGTACTGTGGGCCGGCATGGGGCGCGGCATCAACAACAGCTGCGCTCTTATTACGGGAGCCTTTTCGGTGTTTTTACTGGACACGGGAAACAACCTGCTGATCATGACCTTGTCGCTGGTGCTTTTCGCCGTGATCAGCGTGGTGCTGTATCTGTACCTGGAGCAGTACCGGATGCCGGAAATCGTTTCAGAGTTGAGCACGGAAGCGGTGCCGGGATGCGGGCAGGAGCCTTTGCAGGAAGAAGAACTGCTGGCAAAATTCTGTAAGGATTTTCTGCTGACGAAACGGGAAGGGGAGGTGCTGGCAGCGATCCTCCATTCCGAAGAGAGCGTGCAGAAGATCGCAGAGGAGCTGAACCTTTCGCGGGCGGCGCTGTATCGCCATATCAGCAGCATCAACGAAAAAACCGGGACAGGGTCCCGGATCGGTCTGCTGCAGTTTTATTTCGCATGGGAAAAGGAAGTTTCTCGCAGATAGGACGGAAGAAGCGTTGGCAGGACTGTCGGCAGGATCTGGCTGATTGCCGGCGGGATTGGAACGTGCCGGCAAGGACTGCCGGCGAGCTTTAAAAATATTGGCTAAGACTTCTGGCGAGGCTTGAAAGTGATATTCAGCAGCACGATGGACGTCACGATGGCGATCATGCCGATGGCGTGGTTGATGGTGAAGATCTCGCCGAATACGGTGATGCTGATGATAGTCGCCATGACCGGCTCTGCGAAAGTGAGGACGGCGGCTTTGCCTGTCTCCATGTGAGACAGCCCGGTGGTGTAAAGCAGGAACGGCGACAGGGTGGAGATCAGCCCCAGCAACAGGGAGTGGAGCCCCGCATAGCCGCTGCCGGAAGCGATAGCGACGATCTCACCGATATGACAGAACGGAAGCAGCGAGAGAGACGTAACCAGGAATGTATAAAAGGTTACGGTCAGCTCGCTGTATTTTTTTAGGGCGACCCGCCCGAAGATGCTGTAAAGGCCGTAGCCCAGGCCTGCGCCCAGTCCGGAGAGAAGAGCCTGCCAGGAGATGGAAACGCCTCCGACGGCGCCGCTCACAAGCCCTGTGATGAACGCGCATCCCCCGACTGCCAGCACCAGCGCCGCCGCCTTCTTTGCAGTAAATTTCTCGTGGAAAAAAATGCAGGACAGGACCATGACGAAGCATGGACCTGTGTAGAGCAGAGTGCATGCGATGGAAAGAGTGCTCAGGGTGATGCACAGAAAATAGCAGATGTTAAAAAAGGCGATGCTGGCAATGCCTGTGCCCAGGAACATCCAGACGTCCCGCAGGTGGATCCGAAGCTGGGAGCGGTCTTTGCAGAGGATGATGATCAGAAGTCCTGCGGCGGCCACCATGCTGCGCAGTTCCGTGATCTGGATCGGGTTCAACCCCATACTGCGCAAAGTATTGGAAAACAGTCCGATGATGCCCCACAGGCACCCGGCTGCGAGGACGCAGACAGGCGCCAGGAGACTCCATCGTTTTGTAAGGAAGCTGGTTTGTTGTTTCGTATTGTTACTCATTGTCGGTACCTCGCGTTGTCCTGTATTGAAATCCGGATCGTGGGATCCGGCGTTGCTCCATCGTTATAGTGATTGCGTTTTTGATAGGTCTAGTATAAAATCAAGGAAGAGAAAAGTAAAACTGCAAATCGTTGGCTTAGTTTTAAGCTATACTTAAAACTAAGGGGCGCAGGGTATCGCTGCAGAAGAACAGGAGAGAATAAGGAGAAAATATGGAAAGTGCGAGATGCCGGGCGTTTGTCGCGGCAGCGGAGACGGGGAGCTTTTCGGAAGCTGCCAAGAAACTGAATTATACACCATCAGGAGTCAGTCAGCTGGTAACGGCACTGGAACAGGATCTGGGATTTTCGCTGCTGATCCGGAGCCGGAAGGGCGTGAAGCTGACGTCCGATGGAGTGCGGATGATGCCGCCCGTGCGGGAATTTCTCATGCAGGAGGACCGGATCTATCAGACGGCGGGAGAGATCAAAGGCGTGCTGGCGGGGACCATTAACGTGGCTTCCTATTCCAGCGTGGCTGCCCACTGGCTGGCGGCGGTCATCAAGAAGTTTCAGGAGGATCATCCGCAGGTTCGGATCAATCTCATCGAAGGGATCCATCAGGAGGTCTGGGCCAGCCTGCAGGAAAATCGGGCGGAGATCGCCTTTATCAGTTATAAGGACGGGATGAACTGTCACTGGATCCCTTTGCAGGAGGACCGGATGATCGCCATGCTGCCGGTGGATCACCCGTGTGCGGGGCTTGAGGCCTATCCGCTGCAAAGGTGCGGGCAGGAGGATTTCATCATGCCGGCGCTGGGTGAGGACAGTGACGTTATGGAGCTGCTGCACCGGTTTGAGATCACGCCTGATATCAAATTTTCGACGGTGGAGAATTTTTCTACTATGTCCATGATCGAGCAGGGACTGGGGATGAGCATCATGAATGAGCTGATCACCGAGAGCTGGCAGTGCAATGTGGCCATGCTGCCCCTGGATCCGCCTCAGTCCATCACACTGGGGATCGCCGTGCCTTCTCTGGAGAATGCGTCTCCTGCGGCGCGGGAGTTCATTCGGTATGCGGAGAAAATGTTGAAACGATAAGAATTTTGCTCACACATTGCGGAATACATCTTGAATATTATACAGACTTTAGGTATAATTATTGAATCACGTAATGATTTAAACACAAGGAGAGAGTTATCATGAAGAAGAGTAAAATAGCTGTTTTAGTAGCTATGGTAGTTGTTCTTGCGTTCTCCCTGGCCGCATGCGGCGGAAGCGACGACAAGAGCAGCAGTGACAAGACTGTTTACAAAGTAGGTACAGAACCGACATTCCCGCCGTTCGACACGACAGATGACGACCAGAACATCGTAGGTCTGGACATGGATCTGATCAAGGCAATCGGGGAAGATCAGGGATTTGATGTAGAATTCCAGAACCTGTCCTTCGATGGACTGATCCCGGCTCTGAAGGCTGGAAACATCGACATCGTTGCAGCAGGTATGAACAAGGATGACGAAGACAGACAGAAGGAAGCTGACTTCAGTGATTCCTACTATGAATCCAAGCTGTACGTTGCAGTACCGCAGGACAACAGCACGATCAAGGGCGTAGACGATCTGACTCCTGATATGAAGGTTGCAGCACAGACTGGCACAACTGGTGCAAACAAGGTTCAGGAACTGAAGGACGCTGGCAAGATCAAGGAAGCTGTTATTCTTGACGGACTGGACACCTGCATGATGAAGCTGATCAACGGAGACGTTGCAGCCGTTATCAACGACAAGCCGGTAACAGAAGCTTACATGAAGAAGCAGCCGGACAAGATCAAGATGGTCGGTGAAGCTCTGAACGCAGAAAACTACGGTTTCGCTGTACAGAAGGGCAACAAGGAGCTGCTGGACAAGATCAATGCTGGTCTGAAGAACATCAAGGACGATGGAACTTATGACAAGCTGATCGACGAATGGTTCAATAAATAAGAACTGACCGATCTGATCGGGACAGGCTGTCTGCAGAGGGCAGCAAAAAATCAAGTAATTCGGATTGACCTCTGATCGATATTCGGTCAGAGGTTGATTTCTTTTGAAGGAGGAAAAAACGTGGATCAGTATATACATGGGATCGCCGTTGCGGCGAGAGGCGTCCCGGTGACTTTACTCGTTTCTCTCGTGGCAGTGCTGGGAGGACTCGTGCTGGGTCTTCTGGTAGCGCTGGCGAAACGTTCCAAATTTAAAATCCTGCGGGGGATCGCGACTATTTATGTAGATATTCTGCGAGGAACGCCGCTGCTGGTACAGGTCCTGATCCTGGGCTATGGTGTGCCGCAGCTGGTTCGTGCGATCACAGGGATGCAGTTCAACTGGGAACCGCTGATCCTGGTAGGATTTATCGCGTGCGGCGTCAACAGTTCAGCTTATATGGCGGAGATCATCCGAAGCGGACTGCAGGCGGTGGATATCGGACAGACGGAAGCAGCCAGATCGTTAGGCTTGAGCAGTGGACAAACCATGCGTTATGTCATCGTGCCGCAGGCCTTTAAGATCATCGTACCGGCGCTGGGCAATGAATTTGTTACGCTGATCAAAGAAACCTCCATTCTCTCCATGGTGGGTATCGTGGAAGTAACGCGGCGAGGTACGCTTTGGGCGTCTCAGTCCTTCCAGTCGTTTCCGGCATACATAGGGGTAGCGGTCGTTTATCTGATCATGACCCTCACCCTGTCCAGACTGGTATCTTATATGGAAAGGAGGATGGCGCAAAGTGATAGAGGTTAAAGATTTACGCAAATCATTCGGGGATCTGCAGGTCCTCAAGGGTATCAGCGAAACTATCAATGAACGGGAAGTTGTCTGCGTGATCGGACCTTCCGGTTCCGGTAAAAGTACGTTCCTGCGCTGTCTCAACCTGCTGGAAGAACCAAGCGGCGGAGAAATCTTCCTGGACGATAAGAAGATCAACGATCCTAACGTGAATATAGATGAGATCCGTGAAAAACTGGGCATGGTGTTCCAGAGTTTTAACTTGTTTCCGCATATGACGGTGCTGGACAACCTGACTCTGGCTCCCATCAAGGTAAAGGGCATGGAAAAGAGCGCGGCAGAAGAAAAGGCCCGCAAGCTTTTAGAGACGGTAGGTCTTGCCGACAAGGCTGAGAAATATCCGGCGTCTCTTTCCGGCGGTCAGAAACAGAGAGTTGCCATCGCCAGAGCCCTGGCCATGGATCCGGAGATCATGCTCTTCGACGAGCCGACTTCCGCACTGGACCCTGAAATGGTAGGCGAGGTGCTCAACGTTATGAAAGATCTGGCCGAGAACGGCATGACCATGGTCATCGTGACCCATGAGATGGGATTTGCGAGAGAAGTGGCGGACAGAGTTTTCTTCATAGACGAGGGTATTATCCTGGAACAGGGTACACCGGCGGAACTCTTTGGGAATCCGCAGCATGAACGGACAAAAAGCTTCTTGAGCAAGGTGCTGTAAAAATGAAACAACATAATACGTTAGAGCGACTGGATCTGAAGCGGGAGATTCGGATCCTGGCGCTGGGACTGATCGGGTCGCTGATCATGGCGATCAACATCAAGAGCTTCGTCCATACGGGCGGGCTGTACCCGGGTGGATTCAACGGGGTGACACTGCTGATACAGACATCCGTCGATCGTTTTTTAGGGATCCATCTGCCGTTTTCACCTATTAGCTTAGCACTGAACGCTATTCCGGCGATTTTCAGTTTCCGGGCTATCGGCAAGCGGTTTACCATCAATACGGCGCTGATCATTGTAGCCACCAGCGTGTTCACCGATATCGTTCCGGCCATGCCGATCACCCAGGATATCCTGCTGATCAGCGTGTTCGGCGGACTGATCAACGGCGCAGCCATCAGCCTCTGCCTGATCGGGGGAACGTCCACCGGCGGAACGGATTTTATCGCCGTATATTTTCTGGAAAAGAAAAACAGGGACGTCTGGAATTTCATCCTGATGGGCAATGCGACAGTGCTGATCCTGGCAGGCCTGATGTTCGGCTGGGACAAGGCACTCTACTCCATCATATTCCAGTTCACATCGACACAGATGATCCACCTGCTGTATCAGGAACACAACAAGATCACCATGTTCATCGTGACGGAGCTGCCGTATGAGATCTATCTGGAGATCATGGTGACGGTGCACCACAGTGCAACGGAGATCTCGGCGACGGGCATGTACTCTCAGGAGCCGAAGACCCTGCTGTACTGCGTGGTATCCAGCACGGAAGCCAAGATCGTAACGCGGAAGATCCTGGAGGCTGACCCGAAGGCCATGATCAACGTAGTGAAGACGGAAACCTTCCGGGGAAGATTCCATCAGCCACGGCATTATTAGGGGCTGCAAAGGCAACGCCGGAGAGCTCTTTGCAGAAAAACAAAAAGGGCGGTCATACAAAACTGTATGACTGCCCTTCGCTATATTCATCACAATTATTTGGAGAAGTTCGATTTAGCCGAAGTATCTCTTCAGCAGGCCGGCGAATGCTCTGCCGTGTCTAGCTTCGTCTTTGGCCATTTCGTGAACAGTGTCGTGGATAGCGTCCAGGTTCTGTTCTTTAGCCAGCTTAGCCAGTGCCTTCTTGCCTGCGCAAGCGCCAGCTTCTGCTTCCACTCTCATTTCCAGGTTCTTCTTAGTGGAGTCTGTTACGACTTCACCCAGGAGTTCTGCGAACTTAGCTGCGTGTTCTGCTTCTTCCCATGCAGCCTTTTCCCAGTAAAGTCCGATTTCCGGATATCCTTCTCTGTGAGCTACTCTAGCCATTGCCAGGTACATACCAACTTCGGAGCATTCTCCGTTGAAGTTGTCCTTCAGACCCTGGATGATTTCAGGATCAACGCCCTGAGCAACGCCTACAACGTGCTCGTCAACGAATTCGATTTCGCCTTCTTTTACTTCTACAAATTTCTCTGCAGGTACGCCGCACTGAGGGCACTTCTCTGGTGGTTCTGGTCCTTCATAAGTGTATCCGCATACTGAACAAGTCCATTTCATAATTCTTACCTCCTAAAAAAATCTTTTATCTCATGTTTTTGTTTTACGTTGCTTACCTTGTGAATATAATATACCATTTTGGTACAGTATCGTCAAGGGGATTTGCAAAAAAAATTAAAAAAATGAAAAAAGCAGAATGGAACGGGCAGATACTTTACCTTTTGCGTGAAACAAGGTATAATATAACAAGTATGTTTGTGAAGGGATATGAGTTGGGAATAAGATAAAACAGACAGAAAGGTGAATTTGTGAGACTACGTAAAATTGCTGCAGCTGCGGCGGTCGCTGTGCTTACGGTGACGACGCTGGCAGGCTGTACGACGTTTGATAATTTTAAAGAAGCGTTTTTGCAGAAGGAAAAGAGCAAGGACGTTACCATACAGATCGGGATCTATGAGCCGCAGTCGGGCGCTGACAGCAAGGAGGCGGAGGATGAGATCAAGGGGATCGAACTGGCGCACGAGGTATATCCGAATGTGGGCGGCAAGATCGTAGAGCTGGTTTACAGCGATAACTCTTCTGATATGGATGCGGCGGAGACGGCGATCCAGGATCTGATCGCCAAGAATCCGGAAGTGATACTGGGAAGCTACGGCAGCGTGTATTCCATGATCGCGGGCAAGTATATCAATGATGCTAAGATACCGGCGATTGCCATCACCAACGACAATCCGCTGGTGACCAAGAATTATGCCTACTATTTCCGCGTATGCTATGTAGACTCCAACCAGGGCGACCTGCTGGCCAGATACGTGCTGGATCAGAAACAGGAGACGACGGCAGGCGTTATGCTGCCCAGCAAGGATGACGTAGCTATGGCTATGGCGACGACCTTCATCAACCGGATCGAAGCTGAGACAGAAAACGAAGATGCCATCACGGCGTATGAGACCTACAAGCCGGGGCAGACGGATTTTACCAAGCAGCTGAAGGATATTCAGGCTTCCGGAGTCAAGAGTGTGCTTCTGCCGGGGGATATTGCAGACTCTGCCAATATCGTCAATCAGGCGACCGACATGGGACTGGATGTGATGTTCCTGGGACCGACGGACTGGTCGGAGAAGGAGTTCCGTTCTCAGCTGAGCACCAGCGTCAGCAAGGATCACATGGCGTTCGTCAACTTCTTCAGTGCAGACGACACTATCAACCAGGAATCGGAGAAGTTCCTGGAAGCCTACCATGAGAAGTATGGCAAGGACAAGGAGCCAAAGGACGGCGTAGCGCTGGGTTACGATGCGTATCTGATCGCCATCAATGCGGTCAACGACGCCGGGGATAATCCGAGCGGCAAAGACATCCGCAAGGTCTTGGCGGGAGCCAAGGAGTTCCAGGGCGCTTCGGGAAGCATCACTTTCAATAACGAGGGCGATCCGCTCCGTTCGGCGCAGATCAGTACCTGGGACGACAAGAAAATCGTTTCCACATACACGGTCGACCCGTATTGATCGTGTTTAAAATATAAGATATTGCAAAGAATAAACGTATAAAGGAGATTCATATTATGGAAGATAAAATCAAAGACGCACTGGCACAGATCAGACCGTTTCTGCAGAGAGATGGCGGAGACATCGAATTCGTAGAGTACACAGATGACAACATCGTTAAGGTAAGACTGCAGGGACACTGCGCAGGATGCCCGGGCGCTCAGATGACCATCAAAGGCGTGGTAGAAAAGATCTTAAAGGAAAGCTACCCGGAAGTTGCAGGCGTGGAAGCGGTACTGTAAGATGAGTGATCTGGAATTTTTAAAACAGGTAAATGAAACGATCGAGGCAAACAAGGAAGATATGATATCTTCCTTGTCTCATTTATTGCAGATTCCGAGCGTGGCGGTGGAAACCGGCGGGGAGCATCCCTTTGGTGAAGAAGTCCAGAAAGCCTATGACGCCATGCTGGAGATGGCCCGGGGAGAGGACTTTGCAGTATACAATGCGGACAACTACGGCGGACACATCGACTACGCAGGCAGCGGAGACGGAATCGTAGGCGTCGTGGGACATCTGGACGTGGTCCCGGAGGGGGACGGCTGGAGCTTCGAGCCTTACGGCGGCGAGGTGAAGGACGGCTGGATCTGCGGACGCGGCACGACGGATGACAAAGGCCCTGTGATCGCTTCGTTTTACGGCATGAAGGCGTTAAAAGCCTGCGGCTACGAGCCGAAAAAGACCATCCGCCTGATCCTGGGACTGGACGAGGAAACCAACTGGCACGGCATGGACTATTATCTGGAGCACGTGGGAGAGCTGCCGGATCTGGGCTTTACGCCGGACGGAGATTTCCCGGCGATCCACGGCGAAAAGGGAATCATCGTATTCGAAATGGTACGCAAGTTCAAGCCGTTTTCCGGCAAAGGTCTGGAGCTGAGTTCCCTGCGCGGCGGTACAGCTGCCAATTCGGTGGCGGATCACAGCCGGGCGGTGGTGCGTGACAGCGCAGGCGGCGGCTACGACAAGATCCGCGACATGATCAAGGAGTTTCGCGAGGAAAAGAAGGCCTCCGGGCTGGATTGTCAGGTGCGCTGCAAAGGCATCGGCAAGAGTCTGGAGATCACGGTGCAGGGCGTTTCTGCCCACGGTGCAAAGCCGGAGAAGGGCGTCAACGCCATCACGGTGCTGATGGAATTTCTGGGCCGGCTGAATTTCGCCAGCGAGGATATCAACGATTTCATCGAGTTCTACAACACTCATATTGGATATGAGGTCAACGGGGAGCACATCGGCTGCGGATTTTCCGACGAGCCGTCGGGCAGGCTGGTGTTTAACGTGGGCATGGCGGAGTTCGACAAGGAGGCTGCGCGTCTGACCATCAACATCCGCTACCCGGTGACCATGGACGATGAAAAGGTCTATGCGGGGCTCATGAGCGTGCTGGATCGCTACGATATCGGCGTGGTCAAGGGCAAGCATCAGGAACCCATCTACATCCCGGCGGATGATCCGCTGATCAAGACGCTGATGGACATCTATGCGTCTCACACGGGGGATACTGACAGCGAGGCTCTGGTCATCGGCGGCGGCACTTACGCCAGAGCCATTCCAAACACGGTCGCCTTCGGCGCGCGGTTCCCGGACGAGATCGAGCTGGGCCACCAGAAGGACGAGCGGATCTCGGTGGACAACATGGTCCGTCTTGCAAAGATCTATGCGGAGGCCATGTATCGCCTTTCGGAGCTGGAAGAATAATAGGAGTATAAAAAGCTGCACTGGAGGAAGAAACATCTGGATCCGGCGCAGCTTTTCTTTATGAAAAGGGTGTGGACTTTTGCTCTGAAATTTGACAAATTCGTGGATTCTGTTACAATAAAAGGCGTAGTTTCCTTGAAAAATACACATTTTGGAGATTTATCATATGAAGATCAATATTAAAGACGTTTTAACAGAAGACGCGAAAAAACCAGATTTGCACGGGGAGCACTGGCTGGCGGACGCCATGGAGGAACCGGCGGAGCACGCAGCGGCTGAAGCGGAGCATGCTCCGGAGCCGACCGTGCCGCAGCAGCCGGAGGTGACAGCAGCACCGGAACACAGGGCTGCGGAGCCAGTGATGGAACCTGCACCGGCCGCAGAGCCGGAACCTGCTGTTTTCATAGAGCCGGAGCCGGTCGAAGAACCTGTGACGCCGGAACCGACTGTGATCGCTGAAACGGAGCCGAAACCAGTGATAGAACCTGCACCGATCGCAGAGCTGGAACCGGAAATCCCAGCGGAACAGGAGAAAATCCCGGCGGAACTGGAGGAAACTCCGGAGGAGATCCCGGATGCGGAAGTTCTGGCCGAGGAACTGACGGAAGGCATTTTCATCGAGCCGGAAATCGAAGCAGCTCCAGCAGAAGCTCCGGTGGAGCCGGAGTCTGCAGCGAAGGCAGTGGAAGAGCCGGCCGCGCCTGTCGCGGAGACAGCCCCGGACTATTTGACGGCGGAGGCAGAGCCGGAGCCGCTTTGCAGGAAAAAAGAGAAACGTTCTTTTAAGAAATACGGCTGGATGTATGGACTGGCGGTGGCGTTTGCGCTGCTGCTGTTTGCAACTTTTGCGTATACTTCGCTGATCCCGAGGGAGGTCAATGCGACTATCAACGGCGAGAGCTATAAAGTGGAGACCAAGGCGTATACCATCGAGGAATTTTTGGATGAACAGCACATTAAATACTGTTCGGATGATTATATTTCGCGGCCGGTTTCTACGTATATCCACGACGGGATCAGTTTTAAGCTGCAGCATGCGACGGATTTCAAGGTGACGGCGGACGGCAAGACGAAGAAGTATAAGACACTTTGCCGGACGGTGGGTGATGCGCTGAAGGATTGCGGCATCAAAGTCGGCGATGCGGATATCGTGACGCCGGGACTGGATGCAGAGATTGGAGACGATCTGGAAGTCGTGATCCAGCGTGTGACGTCGAAGCAGGAAACGGTGGAGGAGGAAGTGGATTTCAATACCATCGAGAAGGATGACGCGTCGCTGGAGCAGGGCAAGAGCAAGGTCGATACGGAAGGCGTCAAGGGCAAGGATAAGGTGACGTATGAGATCACGTATATTGACGGCGTGGAGTCGGAGCGGAAGGAGATTTCCCGCGAGACGGTGACGGCGGCGGTGGACAAGGTGATCCTCAACGGCACGAAGATTTCCTTTAACGGCAAGTCCTACAGCCGGAAGCTGGTGGTAAAGGCATATTCCTACACAGGCGGCGGACGGACGGCGATGGGCACGAAGGCCCGCGTGGGTGAGATCGCAGTGGATCCGAAGGTGATCCCGCTTGGTTCCCGCGTTTACATCGAGGGCGTCGGTGCTCGGATCGCGGAGGACACGGGCGGCAACATCAAGGGCAATACCATCGATATTTATATGAATACGCTGGCGGAATGCAGGAGATGGGGAGCACGGACCGTGACCATTTATATTGAGTGATAAAATATAATATTCGATACAAAGTATGCGAGATAGTCGCTGCTGTGAAAGAGAGGATGGCTTCTTTTTCATAGTGGCGATTTTTTGTGCGATTACACAAAGATGAGTTGACATATATGATAGAAAAAACAGGCATGTAGAGCCCTTTGAAAAGGGAATATGTGCCTGTTTTTTCTTGTTTTTTATTGAACTGGGAAATTGAGGAAATCATCCGCGCTCATTTTCGATTATCTTCACGTTTGGAGGAGGGATCTCGCTTTCGGTTGCGGTAAAACTATGATTTTTCGCTATTTCCCTATGAAAAATCATAAAATCGTGCCGGCAGGCGGCCCTCAGCAAACCCGTCCCGCCGGCCTTAGTCGAAATCGACCGGATCTACTGCAAATGCTTCCCCAGCAGGTCGGCGAACAACCTTACATCTTCCTCACTGGTGAAGATGGCGCGGGCGGATACGTCGTTGCCGCCGCCCTTGCCTTGATAGAAAGAAGCGTATTCCTTAACCAGTTTGCCGCAGTGGACGGTGCCGTCAGAAACCAGGACACAGGATGTCTGTTTTGGAATATAGAGCAGCAGGAGCGGATGGGCCTGACCAGCGCGAACCTGGCCCATATATGGCTTGGCCATGGTGAAGGCGTCGTCCATAGAGAGATGTTCCAGCGGGTACAGGATCACCGGGGTTTTGGAGCCAGGATTGTTCTCCACAGCCACAGCATCTCCCATCGCTGCCAGCACCTCATCCAGCTTTTCAGACTCAGCTTCGATATAGGCTTTCTTCAGATGGTGGAGTTCGTTGCGGATGGCTGCCGTCTTTTCTTCCTGGATCCGCAGCTTTTCAGGGAATTCCTCAGGCGAGGAGGAGTAACGGTTGGCGACATCCGTCAGGATATCGTGCTTTTGCTGATAGTCTGCCAGTGCTTTGCGGCCGGCGTCGCAATAAATGCGGGTCATGTCCTTGTATTTTTCTACCTTGTAGATTTTAATCAGCCCTATCTGTCCGGTCGTAGCCGGATGGGTGCCGCAGCAGGCGACGCAGTCGGCCGGCGCAGGATCGGAAAGATCACCGATGGTCACGATGGAGATGGCCTCGTTGAAGGCGAGGGCTTTGCGAAGAGGCAGCTGTTCCGCTTCCTCGCGGGTATCAAAATAGGAGACGGAAACCGGCAGATCATCCCAGATCACCTGATTAGCGAGAAGCTCTGCCTGACGAGCCATTTCCGGCGTTACAGGGGAGCCGTCTTCCAGGGCGATGTCGATGGTCATGTAGTCCTGTCCCATGTGGAATCCGTGATTAGCGCCGCCGAAGAGGCGGTAAAACGCGCCGGAGAGAATGTGCTCGCCGCAGTGTCGCTGCATGTGTTCGAACCGTCTGTCCCAGTCCAGGGTGCAGCGGACTTTGCAGCCCTCCGTTAGACACTTTGCAGCGACCGGCGCCCCGGCATCCCCTGCAGCCGCCTTTGCAGAAGGATCGAGGAACTCTATCGTATGGATGATCGCATCGCCGTCCTCCTGCACGTCAATGACAGAGAATGCAGCATCCTGAGCGTCCGGCAGGATCACCCGGATCACTCCGTGATCAGCTCCCTGTCCGCCCCCTTCCGGGAAAAACGCCGTCCGGTCCAGCTGGATCAGGTACCGCCCGTCAGAAGCGGTCTCCGCTGCCAGGATGCAGGCGTCCCATTCTTTGAGATATGTATCAGTTTGGTATAATTTTGTGGTTGTCATGGTTTCAGTGCTCCCTTGCTATCAAAACTAATGAAATCAATAAAAGTTTATATATTAAGAAGAAAAATGTCAAATGATTACTGTTAAAAAGTAAAAAATTGTTCTATAATGTAATTTAGATAACTAATTTGCGGTTCATATCACACCGAGCCCTTTCGTAAAATCCGTAGTAGGAAAAAAGAAAGAGGTGGCATATGAAACGCAGAATCAGCAATCTATTGATCCTGAGTCTGGTGCTTGGTGCGCTGGTAGCGGGAGTCTGGCAGGAGGATCTGACCGGGCGGCTGGCATTTGTCAGCAGCAGGATCCGGTCGGAGCAGCAGGCGCCGGTGGTCGTCATCGATCCGGGACACGGCGGCATGGACGGCGGAGCGCAGGCAAGCGACGGAACCAGTGAAAAGGACATCAATCTGGCCATTTCGAAAAAGCTGGAACGCCGGCTGCAGAAGGACGGCGTCAAGGTGATCCTCACCAGAAGCCGGGACGAGGGCCTTTATGAAAAGGGCGCACAGGGTGCGATCCGGACTCTCAAGACCCAGGATATGAAACGGCGGAAGCATATCATCGAGGAGGCCCGTGCGGACCTTGCCATAAGCATCCATCTCAACAGCTTCACCCAGGATACTTCGGTGCGGGGCGCGCAGGTGTTTTATCCGTCGGAAGGCAATCCCGGGATCGTGAAAAAAAGCAAGGCGGCTGCAAAGGTTTTGCAGGACGGTTTCAACGAAAAAATCAATACAGAAAAGCCGCGGGAGGAGATGGGAAAAAACGATGTTTTCCTGCTGCGGGAAGCGGAGTCTCCCATCGTCATTGCGGAGTGTGGATTTCTCTCCAATCCGGATGAGTTACAGAATCTGAAAAAGAGGAAGTATCAGGAAGAAATCGTTAAAGTTTTACATAAGAGTGTGTGTTCGTATCTGCAGCAAAAAAGACCCGCAAATGCCCATTAAATCGAGGTTTTGTGAATTTATCCACGGATCGGTGAAAAAAACGAACAGCCTGTGGATAAAATGGTCTGAAAAATATGTATTGACAGGCATAACCGTTGAAAAATAGGGAATTTACAAAAAATAGTTTTCCACAGCCACCCTTGGATAAAATTGTATACAATCTCAATTTTTTTGTGGATAACTTCGCAAACGGCTAAAATCAAGGGATTGTCTGGCTGTTGAAAAAAGTCGAAGAGAAAAAGAACAGAAGTTGACATAATATTTACGAAAGCGCAGGCGAAAAAAATGTTACGAGAAAAGATTTTTTATAAAGATGAACTACCGGTCAGCGTCATCACGGCCAACGTTGTGGACTATCCGTTTCACTTCCACGACGACATGGAGATCGTGTACGTTCTGTCCGGCAGCATCGTGCTGAAAAGCGGATACTATACATATACGCTGAAGCAGGGTGATATGTTTATTTTGAACGACAGAGACATGCACAGCCTGGAGCGGACGAACGAGGACAACATGGTCATGATGCTGCAGATGGATCTCAGCTACTTCGAGCGGTACTACAGCGACCTGCGGAACCAGTTTTTCGTAGTGGACATGGAAGAAGACCGGGAGGAGGATCTGGCGGTGCTCCGCAACATCCTGGCGGAGATCATGATGGAAATTTTGCAGAAGGGTCAGGGCTTCGAGCACAAGGTCATCGAAAGCACCCACAACCTGATATCCTGTCTTATCGCGGATTTCTGCTATGTGGTGACGGAGGACGGCAAGTTCCAGAACGAAACGGGCAGCAAGACCAGCAAGATCCTGGCGGGCCGGCTCAACCGCATCATGGATTACATGTACGAAAACTACGAGCGCAAGCTGACCCTCAGCGAGATCGCCGAAAACGAAAAGCTGAGCATCTACTATCTGTCTCACATCATCAAGGAGGCGACCGGGCTGAGCTTTCAGGATCTCCTCAGCTACATCCGGGTCGAGGAATCGGAAAGGCTGCTGCTGGAGTCCAGCAAGAAGATCGGCGCTATCGCGGAGGAAATGGGATTCTCGGCGGTGCGCTACTACATCAAGCACTTTGAGAACTGGTTCGGCATGCATCCGCTGGAATACCGGAAAAAATACATGGGCAAGTCCATGGTCCGGGAAAGCCGTGCAAAATACAAGCGGTGCTCCCCGGTGGAGATCGAGACGGCGATCCGTTCCCTGACTCGCGGTTCTTACGTGGATGAGGAGGACAAGCTGGTGCTCAAACCGGTGATCCTGGATATCGGCGATGTGGAGTATGCAGAGACGGATGGACAGCCTGAACAGGGAGAGCTTTCTTCTGCTGCAAAGGACCCGCAGGAGGAGGGTATCTTCGCTATTATGGAACGGGGCGTCAACGAGATACTGGCGGAGCCGTATCATCTGCTGATGGATCTGGGAGAAACGGTGCTGGCTGCCGGGGAGAACTATATTATCACGGCGGAAGGCTCGGAGCCGAAGGACATCCGGCGTCTCAGCATCCTGGTATACAACTATGATGAAAATGTGGGCAGATCGCTGCGGAAGATCCACACGGAAAACGATCTGCTGCGGCTGGTGCGCCACTACGACGATGAAATCGAATTCCTGATCCGTTGCAATGGATTTTCCGGTTCCTACAGGATCTACCGCTATCGGCTGGATCGGGAAAATCTGGCGAAGCAGCTGAAGGATTCTCTTGATCCGGAAGGGGCTTTCGGCAAGCGGGATGTGCTCATCGGCAAGCTGACGGGAGCACCGACGGTCACTACCAACACCTATACCAGCTCGGACGTTCTCAGCGTGCGGACCACCTTCCAGGGCATGGGTGCGGAGCTGATTTTAGTGGACAGGATATAAAACGAATGATGTAAGGTATCTATACAGGAAAAGAGCCGCGGGCCGGATGAGAGATCATCCGGCCTGCGGCTCTTTTCGATCTATAAAGCTGTGAGTGTGAATTGTGATTTTATGTGCGGGGCCGCATCGCAGATGCGTTCCCGCTGAAGCGGCAGGAGGCTATACGCCCAGTGCTTCGGCAGCTTCCTTCATAGCCTGTGAGATCGGCAGATGCTGCGGACATTTTTCTTCGCATGCTTTGCAGCCGACGCAGTCGGAAGCGTGTCTGCCGGGCGGCAGCCATGTCTCGTATTCCATCTTGGTGGACGGATTGTTGGCGTAGGTATTCCAGTCGTTGAAGTACTGCAGGATCCGCGGGATCTCCAGCTTCTTCGGGCACGGCATGCAGTAATTGCAGCCAGTGCAGGAGTAGCGGATCAGACGGTTGTACTCATCGGATATGCGGTCGAGAAGAGCCTTTTCTTCTGCTGTCAGTTCCGCAACATCTTCTGCCGACAGGATCTTCATGTTCTCCTGCAGCTGCGCTTCTGCGCTCATGCCGCTGAGCATTACCGTAACTTCCGGCATGTTAGCCAGCCATTTGAAGGCCCATTCTGCCGGGGTCCTCTGGATCGGAGCTTCGTCCCAGAGCTTCTGTACGGTAGGAGGGACCTTATCGGTGAGTCTGCCGCCCTTCAGCGGTTCCATGATGATGACGCCCAGACCTTTTTCGGCGGCGGCTTTCAGGCCTTTTACACCGGCCTGATGATCCTTATCCATGAAGTTTAACTGGATCTGGCAGAAATCCCAGTCGTATTCGTCCAGCATTTCCAGGAAGAAGTCGTAGGAATCGTGGAAGGAAAATCCGATGTAGCGGATCTTGCCTTCTGCTCTCATCTCTTCCAGGAACGGCATCAGATTCAGCTTCTGTGCCCGCTTCCATACGCCGCGGCTTACGTTGTGGACCAGATACATGTCGATGCAGTCCGTGTCCAGACGATCCATCTGCTTCTGGAAGATCTTTCTCATTCCTTCTTCGTCCTTGGCGATCCAGATCGGCATTTTGTCTGCCAGGAGAACTTTTTCCCGGTAGCCGTCCTTCAGCGCCTTGCCTACGATTTTTTCACTCTGTCCAGAGTGATACGGGAAAGCTGTGTCCACATAGTTGACGCCGCCGTCGATGGCGTCGCGGATGATGCGGATCGCTTCCTCCTCTTTAACGGTATCGTTGCTGTCCACAGGAAGTCTCATACAACCCATACCCAGCAGCGAGGTCTTTTCATTGATTTTTTTAAATGTTCTGTACTGCATGTTCGATCTCCTAAAATCTTTGTTTTACCAACTCAAATTTTATTATACTGAAAAAGAAAACCCACTTCAATGCGAAATCGCAGGGAAGCGGGGAAATTTTCTTTATTCATCCCGAATAAAGTTAAGAAAGTCATCGAAGTCTTCAAAATCGCTTTGCATAAACTCGAACAGCACCGGTTCCTTGAACTCGTACTTTGCAGTAGGAATGAGGAACGGCGCCAGAGGGCTCACCTTCAGCTGATTTTCCAGATGACGGATCTCCTGCAGAGTGTAGGCTGCGACGATCAGCTGCCCGTAATCCGTCAGGTAGTAAATGCCCTTCACATCGTTGCTGAGGCGGAAGATGCGACTGTTGACGTGGTCGTTGTTTTTCTTGAATGCCATGAACAAGCGACCGTTTTCCTGCACCGACATGATGGTGTTGAGGTTGATAGTCAGCTCGCCGATGTTGTTTTCCATATCCTCGTCGGAGAGGAGCACTTCGTAGACGGTGACGAATTCCGCCTTGGCCAGCATCATGGCAGCTTCCGCGGCGCTTACTGCAAAGCCGGAGCAGTGGGACAGGTCGACGATTTTCAGGTCTTTTACTACCACCCGGGAGATGATGATCTCGTAGTTCCCTCTGCGTTCCACCAGGGATTCGCAAAGATAGGCCGTAGCGCCGTCATCGTAGACGTGATCCTTGTCGATAGTATTTTTGCAGAAGGTGGCGCCTTTGTAATTTGCATAAATATCCAGGTCGAAGTCTCCTGCGGAAAGAAAGGCGGCAGCACGGTGATCCTGTCCGAAGCAGCGCATCAGAAAGTAGTTGACCGCCTGGTAGTCGGATGTGATCTCGCCGCAGATGAGCCGCATGACCTCGGTGTGCTCGTCGGGATTGAGGATGGTGCCGGGCTCCAGCAGGAAGCTGTATTCGCTGTATCCATTTGGCAGCGGCAGGCTGCGAGCCTCGTTGAACATACGGTAAAAGGTCAGGATGCCGGAAAGCTGCGGATAGGTGATTTCGATTTTTTCTGCGCCCAGTCCGCCTACCAGCGCCTGCTCGGTAGCGTCGATCTCTGAGCGGTCGCTTCCCAGGATGCCTGTATAGGTTTCCAGCCCGCTTTCTTCACAGTCGATGTAAAAGAACTGGTGGAAGTCCAGGATCTCATCGGTGTCGGAAATGCGCCAGTGGGCGTACAGTGCCAGCACACCCATGAGCCTTGTATTGGTTACGTAAGCGGAAACCAGCAGTTTCTGCCGATTTTTGACCAGATAGGGGACTCCCCCTTCGATCACGGTTAATTTTGGTTTGCTCAAAGTAATTACCTCTTTCATCTATTCACAATGAGTATACCCTATTTAAAAAAAATTACAAGAGCCAGAAAGATTCTGCAGGCAGGTATTGACACCTAACCTATTTAATATATAATAAATAAGAAGATTTATAAAACTCCTCATTGAGAGTGGCGGAGGGAATAGGCCCGAAGAAACCCGGCAACCTTGTGTGCAGAAATGTTCTGCCAGCCAGGTCCCATCCCAGAGGGACGGTGCTGCGACACGGAAGGTGCTAAATCCTACAGGACAGACAGTTGCCCTGAAAAATGAGGAACGATAACAGAAACCTATGCCTCTTTCTGTTTCAGGAAAGAGGTTTTTCATTGTTCCACATAAATACGGATTTTATGAATCGAAAGAAAAACAAAATGTATATCGCGGGAGGTATCAAATGAAGAAATTTTTTACATCGGAATCCGTAACCGAAGGACATCCGGATAAGATCTGCGACCAGATCTCGGACGCTATCGTAGATGCGATCATGGCGGAGGATCCGCAGGGTCGTGTGGCGGCAGAAACAACAGTAAATACAGGCTATGCCATGGTCATGGGTGAGATCAGCACCGACTGCTACATCGACATCCAGAAGCTGGCAAGAAATGTGATCTGTGATATCGGATATGACAGAACAGAATACGGCTATGACGGCAACGTCTGCGCCATCCTGACTGCTATCGATGAACAGTCTTCCGACATCGCTATGGGCGTTGACAAGGCGCTGGAATATAAGGACGGGACCTTAAATGAAGAGGGAGATCCACTGGAAGAAACCGGTGCAGGAGACCAGGGACTCATGTTCGGATTCGCCTGCAACGAAACGCCGGAATACATGCCGATGCCGATCGCGCTGGCTCACAAGCTGGCGAGAAAGCTGACCGAAGTGAGAAAGAACGGCACGCTGACCTATCTCCGCCCGGACGGCAAGACCCAGGTGACGGTAGAATACGATGACGACAAAGTGGCGCGTATCGACACCATCGTCATTTCCACACAGCATGATCCGGACGTAGAGCTGTCCCAGATCAGAGAAGACCTCATCGAGCACGTGATCAAACCGGTGGTGGATGCAGATCTTCTGGACGACGAGACCAAGTATTTCATCAACCCGACAGGACGTTTCGTTATCGGCGGACCGCACGGCGACTCCGGTCTGACGGGAAGAAAGATCATCGTAGATACTTACGGCGGCTACGCTCGTCACGGCGGCGGCGCGTTCAGCGGCAAGGACCCTACAAAGGTAGACCGTTCCGCAACATACGCTGCAAGATACGTAGCCAAGAATCTGGTGGCGGCCGGACTGGCAGACAAGTGCGAGATCCAGATCGCATATGCCATCGGCGTTGCCAAGCCGGTATCCATCCTGGTGGATTCCTACGGCACAGGCAAGCTGCCGGATGAGAAATTATCGGAAATCGTAGAAAAGCATTTTGACCTGCGGCCTGCAGCGATCATTCGGGATCTGGATCTGAGAAGACCGATCTATCGTCAGGTGGCAGCATATGGACACTTCGGGCGTACCGACATCGAGCTTCCTTGGGAACAGCTTGACAAGGTGGAGGCCCTGAGAAAGGAGATTTAAAAATAATATGGGTGTTAAGGTTGCTAAATTTGGAGGCTCTTCTGTAGCGGACGCGCTGCAGATCGGCAAGATCAAGAATATTATCGAAAACGATGCGGATATCCACTACGTGGTGGTATCCGCACCGGGCAAGCGTTTTTCGGACGACAGCAAGGTGACGGATCTTCTGTATCTCTGCAAAGCCCACATCGAGCATAATCTGCCGTATCAGCAGATTTTTCAGGTGATCTGCGACCGCTTCATGGCGGTAGAGGTAAACCTGGGAGTCAGCGTGGGTCTCAAAGAGGAATTTGAAGAGATTCGCAAGAATCTGGAAGCAGGCGCTTCTGCGGACTACATCGCAAGCCGCGGCGAGCATCTGAACGCCATGCTGATCGCCGCATATTTGGGTTTTGATTTCGTGGACTCTTCCCGCATCATCCGATTCGATGAAAAGGGCAGATTCATGGAAGATCTGACCAACAAGGAAATCGCAGAAGAACTGAAAAAACATGAAAAAGCCGTGATCCCGGGTTTCTACGGGGCGAGAGTGGACGGTACCATCAAGACATTCTCCCGCGGCGGATCCGATATCACTGGTGCACTGGTGGCGAGAGCCGTAGGCGCAGACGTATATGAAAACTGGACCGACGTGTCCGGCTTCCTGATGGCAGATCCGCGGATCGTCGATGATCCGAAGCCGATCAGCACTGTTTCCTACAAGGAACTGCGCGAGTTGTCCTACATGGGCGCATCGGTGCTTCATGAAGACGCGATCTACCCGGCTCGTATTGCTAATATTCCGATCAATATCAGAAACACCAACGAACCGGAAAATCCGGGCACTATGATCACTGCCGAACCGGCTAAGCTGGAGGAAGGCCAGATCATCGCAGGGATCGCTGGAAGCAAGGACTTTACGGTAATCACCATGTACAAGGCTCTGCTCAGCAGCGAAAGAGGATTTATCCGTAAGATGTCCGGCGTACTGGAAGATTTCGATATTCCGATCGAGCACATCCCAAGCGGCGTTGACACCCTGTCCGTTGTTATCTCCAACAAGCAGCTGGGCGGAAAGCTGGAAGATATCCTGGATGAATTCGAACGTCAGCTGAAACCTGATCATATGGAAGTTTCCGATGATATCGCTCTGATCGCTACGGTAGGTGCCGGCATGTCGCTGCGTACAGGAGTTTCTGCAAAGCTCTTTACAGCGCTGGCTGAGGAAAAGGTCAACATCCGTATGATCGACCAGGGATCCAGTGAGATGAACATCATCGTTGGCGTAGAAAACAGAGACTTTGAGAAAGCCATCAAGGCGATTTACGGTGCCTTTGTTTCCTAGCCAGGAATGGGGTGGTTGAGTTGTTGAAGGAATTGATTTTGATCTGTTACCTGCTGTGCATCATCCTGAGCGTATCGGGACTGACCATCGCACTGCTGGTAAATCGAAAAAATAAGAAGGGGATCAGCAAGAACCTGGCCTTTTTTCTGATCGGCATCCTGGTGATCTGCTGCTACGATATGGCGATCTACTACAGCGACTACGTGCTGGGTGTGCTCAGCAATTTAAAAGTTCTGCGTATCGGAAACTGTCTGATCGCAGGGACCATGTATCTGTGGATCGACCTGCAGGACCGGATCATCAAGCGGGAAGCCCTGTCCATGCTGGATAAGCTGGTAAAAAGGTATCAGGTGTTCTATATGGCTCTCTGGCTGGTGCTGACCTTCGCGTTGAGTATCGAGCAGTTCTACGCCTTGAAATGGCTGCTGCTTGCGACGGATATCACGCTGATCATCGCGTCGATTACTGTCTCGGTGGGGCATATCATCTATGCCTCCACCGCAGGCAAAAAAGAAGCGCTTTACTATATCATCGTCGTGACCACTATGGTCATCTGGAACTACATCGCCTATTTCTGGGGAGAAACTTCCGTGTACTGGGGCAACAGCCGCTTCATCCGGGAGCCGCTGGACCTGACGGTGGTATTCTGGCTGGGAATCAGCCTGGTGACCATGTTCTACGAATACAAGATGGACTTCGTTCCTGCGTTCTTCAGCAAAGAACCGGAAGAAGAAAAGCACAAAAAAAATCTGCAGGAACGAATCGAAGAGGTTTGCGTAGAGTATAAGCTGACGCCGCGTGAGAAAGAGTTCATCGAACTGATCTACAGCGGCAAAAGCAACAAGGAGATCGCAGAGATTCTGTTCCTGTCAGAAAGTACAGTGAAAACACATATCTATAATATTTTCAGAAAGATGGATGTAAAGAGCCGTGTCGGCGTGATTTACATCGTAAATGAAGAAGACGAAAATGAATTGCCGCGGCGCTAAGCAGCTGCGGCAATTATTTTTTTATAATTCGTTTCTTTCGTCATGATCACGCTGTAACCCAGATCGGCAACCCACCATACGCCGAATGTCAGCAGGCAGAGGATCAGTTTGCAGGCGAATACGCCGACGCCGCCCTGATACAGTCTGTCGATACCGATAACGCCCAGGAAAATGGATAATACCAGAGCGATCATAGGGTTTTTAAAGGAAACCTTGTTCAGCAGCTGGCTGTCGTTTTCCATGAGGGCCTGCACTTCTTCCACGTGCGCTTTTCCTATGTACTTTGCAAGAGTTTTTTCATCCATTGATTTAGTCCTCCTTAAAATGATGTCTAACAACTTAACTGGGAAGATTCTATCAAAGATAAAAATACGCGTAACTCCGTCATCAGTCGTATTTCTCGCAGGATGATCTACGAAAAAAGGGTGAGATCATCTAGTACCGGAAGTATTAGAAGCTTATTTTTTCAAGGGAAAGAGCCCTAAACCCGTATTCAGTGTTTCTTTTTATGGAAGAATCAGGTATACTATAAGTTACTGATTTAGAAGAATGGGTCTGCAAAGATTCTGCAGGCGCACGCAGGGGAGGAAAGGATTTTTTATGAGCAGTGAAATGGCTTTTAATATTGCCGTAGTGGTAGTTCTGATTTTATTTTCAGCCTATTTCTCGGCAACGGAGACTGCATTTACCTCGGCCAACCGGATCCGTATGAAAAATATGGCCGGCGACGGAGATAAAAAAGCGGAGCGGGTGCTCCGTCTGCTCTCAGATTACGATAAGCTGCTGACCACTATTCTGGTGGGAAACAACATTGTCAATATCGGCGTTACCGCATTCGTGACGGTGATCTGCGTCGATCTGTTCGGCGCCAAGGGTCCGACCATCGCGACTCTTTTCGTAGCGGTTGTAGTGCTGCTGTTCGGGGAGATCACTCCGAAAAGTGCTGCAAAGGAGAAGGCTGAGGCTTTTTCCATGTTTTCGGCGCCGTTTGTCGTCTTTCTTACTACGATTTTAACACCTGTTAACTTTCTCTTCACAAAATGGAAACAATTGATTGCTAAAATATTTAAGTTCCATGAGAGCGAAGGCATCAGCGAGGATGAACTGATGATCATGGTGGAAGAAGCAGAAGAAAGCGGAGGTGTTTCCAGAGAGCACGGCAAGCTGATCGAAAACGCGATTGAGTTCGATCATTTGACGGCTGAAGATGTCATGACGCCGCGGCCGAAGATCGAGGCGGTGGAGATGGACTGCCCGCTGGACGAGCTGGCGGGCATCTTCCGCAGGACGGGACTTTCCCGCCTGCCTGTCTATGAAGAGGATATCGACAGGATCATCGGCGTGATCAACCAGAAGGACTTTCACAATTATCTGGCGTGGACAGGCAAGAACCTGGCGGACTATGTGATGCCGGTAGCTTTCGTCAGCACGTCGATGCGTGTTCCGGATCTTCTGCGGAAGATGCAGCAGATGAAGCTCCATATGGCCATCGTCATCGACGAATACGGCGGGACGGAAGGCCTCGTGACCATGGAGGATATTATAGAAGAACTGGTAGGAGAGATCTTCGACGAACACGATGTGGTCATCACCCAGGACATCATGCCTTTGCAGAACGGAAGCTTCCGCATCAAGGGAGACTCCAATATCAGCAAGATGTTCGACTACTTCGATATCGAGGAGGAAGTGCAGGAGGCCAATACGGTAAACGGCTGGGTGGTGATGCAGCTTGACCGGCTGCCTCATAAAGGAGATCAGTTTACAACGATCGTGGACGGAAAACGACTGTCTGTTAAAGTGACGAAAGCCGACGACAGGCGGGCGAAAGAAATAAATTTGACGGTAGAGGAAGTACAGGAAGAAGATTTATGATTCCAGAAAGGGGAACGATAGATGAGTCTTATGGAAAAAATCTTTGGAGACCTGAATGAAAAGGAAGTAAAAAAAGTCTCCAAAATCGCAGACAAGGTCATGGCATATGATGCAGAATATCAGAAACTGACCGACCAGGAACTGCGAGACAAGACAGAAGAATTCAAGAAACGGATCCGGGAGGGAGAAACCCTGGACGCTATTTTGCCGGAGGCCTTTGCAGTATGCAGAGAGGGCGCATGGAGAAGCCTGGGTATGAAGCACTTCTACGTGCAGGTCATCGGCGGGATCGTGCTCCATCAGGGGCGAATCTCCGAGATGAAAACCGGTGAAGGTAAAACTCTGGTGGCGACGCTGCCGGCATACCTCAACGCGTTGGAGGGCAAGGGCGTCCACGTTGTTACGGTCAACGACTACCTGGCCAAGCGAGACATGGAATGGATGGGCAAGCTCTATACATTCCTGGGTCTTACGGTAGGCTGTGTCATCCACGGCATCACCGAGGAAGAGCGGCGGGCTGCCTACCAGGCGGACATTACCTACGGAACCAATAATGAATACGGCTTCGACTATCTGCGGGACAACATGGTGATCTACAAGGAAGAAATGATGCAGAGGGAACTCAACTACGCCATCATCGACGAAGTGGACTCCATCCTCATCGATGAAGCCAGAACGCCGCTGATCATTTCCGGTAAAGGCGACAAGTCCACCGATATGTATACGAAGGCGGACGGTTTTGTGCGGACGCTGAAAAAGGACGACGACTTTACCATCGAGGAAAAGGACAAGCAGATCTCCCTGACAGACGAAGGTGTGGCAAAGTGCGAAAAATACTTTGACGTAGAGAACTTCTCCGATCCGGAAAACATGGAGATCAACCACCACGTGCTGCAGGCGCTGAAAGCGCGCAACATGATGAAGCGGGACGTGGACTACATCGTAAAAGACGGTGAGATCATCATCATCGATGAATTTACAGGACGTATGATGTTCGGCAGAAGATACAGCGACGGACTGCACCAGGCCATCGAAGCCAAGGAGCACGTATTAGTCCGCTCCGAGTCGAAAACCCTGGCGACCATCACTTTGCAGAACTACTTCCGTATGTACCAGAAGCTGTCCGGCATGACCGGTACCGCCAAAACGGAAGAAGGAGAATTCCGCGACATCTACAACATGGACGTTGTGGTGATCCCGACCAACAAGCCGGTGGTTCGTAACGACCTGAAAGACGCCGTATACGCCACGGAGCATGGCAAGTATAAATCCATCGTGGACGCGGTGGCGGAAGCGCATGAAAAGGGACAGCCGGTGCTGGTAGGTACCATTTCCATCGAGAAATCCGAGCTGATCGCCAACATGCTCCGCAAGAGAGGTATCAAGGACTTCAATATACTGAATGCGAAACATCATGAGAAGGAAGCGCAGATCATCGCGCAGGCCGGTCGTCTGGGCGCTATCACCATCGCTACCAATATGGCAGGTAGAGGTACCGACATCATCCTGGGTGGAAACCCGGAATTCGAAGCCAAGAAGGCCATGGAGCAGGAAGGCTATGATGAAGATGCCATCGCGTTCGCAACCAGTTTTGTCCAGAGCGATGATGCGGAGCTGCTGCAGGCGCGCAAGCGGTTCAATGAACTTCACGAACAGTTCAAGGAAGAGCGACGCGAGGAGCAGGAACAGGTACGTGAGCTGGGAGGACTGTTTATCGTCGGCACAGAGCGTCATGAATCCAGACGTATCGACAACCAGCTGCGAGGCCGTTCCGGAAGACAGGGCGACCCGGGTCAGACCCAGTTCTGCATCTCCATGGAAGACGACCTGATGCGTCTGTTCGGCGGTGAGCGGATGCAGGCCATCGTACAGCGTCTCGGAGTAGAAGAAGACGAAGCCATTGAATCCGGCGTGGTAACGCGCCAGATCGAAAATGCGCAGAAAAAGGTGGAAGGCAAGAACTTTTCCATTCGTAAATACGTCCTCCAGTACGACAACGTTATGAACAAACAGCGTGAGATCATCTACGGTGAACGTAAGAAGGTTCTCTTTGGCGAAGACCTGACGGAAGATCTGGAATCCATGACTCACGAGCTGATCGACAACGTGGCGGACCCGATCGTCATGGCGTCCAAGTACCCGGAGGAATGGGACTTTGAAAGTCTGAACAAGGGGCTGAAAAAGATCACGCCGGCATTTGAAGATCTGGTATTCGATGAAGAGACCCTGGCGGACATGGACGCTGACAGTCTGAAGGCAGGTCTTTATGAAGACTTTGCAGAACTTTACAAGGCGAAAGAAGAAGAAATCGGTGCAGACAAGCTGAGAGAAGTAGAGCGGATGATCCTGATCCGTGTCGTAGACAACAAGTGGATGGATCACATCGACGCCATGGATCAGTTAAAGAGCGGGATCGGCCTGCGCGGTCTGGGCGGACAGGATCCGGCTGCAGCCTATGCACAGGAAGGCTTCGACATGTTCGAAATGATGATCAATTCCATCAAGGAAGAGTTCGTCAAGTTCTGCTACAACGTTACGGTACAGACCACAACTCAGCGTAGAAACGTTATGGGCAGCGGCGAAGGGCACAAGGACGAGTTCTCTGAGGATCAGCTGGAAGCAGGCGGCGGACAGCAGGTTCCGGGTGAGACAGCCGTGCCGAAGCGGGAGCACAAGCAGGAAACCGTTAGAAGAGACGCTCCGAAAGTCGGAAGAAACGATCCGTGTCCGTGTGGAAGCGGTAAGAAATACAAGCACTGCTGCGGCAGAAATCAGTAAAGGATGTGAATGTATGCAGATCGATGAGATCAAAGCACAGCTGCCTGCCTTGCAGAGCATGCTGAAAGAGGCAGGTGAGTCCCTTTGACCCGGCTGGGTTGAAGGAAAAGCTGACCTCAATCGAAGAGGAAATGAACAAGCCGAACTTTTGGGACGACCCCGAAAGCGCGCAGAAATACATGAAAGAAAAGAAGTCCATCGAGGGCAAGCTGGGCGAACTGGAGCATCTGGGCTCTCAGCTGGAAGACCTGGAGGTCCTGGTGGAGATGGCGGAAGAAGAGCCGGACGAATCCCTGACGGCGGAAGCCGCCGATTCCTGCAAAGAGATCTCGGACGCTTTAGAGGCGCTGAAACTGCGGACTTTGCTGGACGGCAAGTACGATCAGAACAACGCCATCGTGTCTGTTCATGCGGGAGCAGGCGGCACGGACGCTCAGGACTGGGCGGAAATGCTGTTCCGTATGTACACCAGATGGTGTGAGAAAAAAGGATATAAATCAAAACTGATCGACATGCAGGAGGATACTGAGGGCGGCATCAAGAGCGCCACGCTGCTGGTGGAGGGTGAAAACGCCTATGGATATTTAAAAAATGAAAAGGGAGTCCACCGTCTGGTACGGATCTCCCCGTTTGACTCCTCCGGCAGAAGACATACGTCGTTCGCATCTCTGGACGTGATACCGGAAATCGACGAGGATTTAGATGTAGAAATCAATCCCGATGATCTGCGGATCGATACCTATCGTTCCAGCGGGGCGGGCGGACAGCACGTCAACAAGACGGATTCAGCCATCCGGATCACCCACCTGCCGACCAACATCGTCGTGACCTGCCAGAACGAGCGGTCTCAGCACCAGAACAAGGATACAGCTATGAAGCTGCTGAAATCCAAGCTGCTGGAGCTAAAAGAACAGGAGCACAAAGAAAGTCTGGATGAGCTGAAGGGCGACTACAGCCAGATCACCTGGGGCAGTCAGATCCGGTCATACGTGTTCCATCCGTACACAATGGTCAAGGATCACCGGACGGGAGCCGAGGTGGGCAATGTCAATGCCGTGATGGACGGCGACCTGGATTACTTTATCAATGAAAAACTGAAGCAGAAGGAGTAGCCATATTATGAATATCATTGAAATGCTCGCAAAGGAATTTGGACTGAAGCAGTCACAGGTCGAGCAGACGGTCAATTTGATCGACGAGGGAAACACCATCCCGTTCATCGCCAGATACAGAAAGGAAGCCACCGGCGGCATGTCCGACGTGGTGCTCCGTGATCTGGATGAACGGCTGACGTACCTTCGAAATCTGGAAGAACGAAAGGAAGAGGTCATTCGCCTCATCGAGGAGCAGGACAAGCTGACCGACGAGCTGGCGGAAGAGATCCGCAAGGCGGAAGTTCTGCAGCGGGTCGAAGACCTTTACAAACCATATAAAAAGAAGAAAGCAACCCGCGCCTCCAAGGCGAGAGAAAAGGGCCTGGCGCCTCTGGCAGATATTCTTTGGGCGCAGAAGGAAGAAAGTGGAAGTCCGCTGGACGCTGCAAAGGACTTTGTCGACGAGGAAAAAGGCGTGGAGTCGGCGGAGGCCGCTTTGCAGGGAGCATGCGACGTCATCGCAGAAAAGATCTCCGACGATCCGGAGCTGACGGCAGCCGTTCGTGAAAAGACGGAGAAGACGGGTCTTATCCGCACGGAAGCGGTGGACAGCGAGGAAAAGACCGTGTACGAAATGTACTATGATCACAGCGAGGGCATCGACAAGATCCCGAACCATCGTGTGCTGGCCATCAACCGGGGCGAGAAGGAAAAGAAGCTGAAGGTCAAAGTGGTGACCGATGCGGAGAAAATGGAAAAGATCCTGGCGGACAGCGTGGTAACCAACGAAAGATCCATTTACAAAGACCTTCTGGATACCACGATCGCCGATGCTTATAAGCGTCTCATGGCGCCGTCTGCGGAGCGTGAAATGCGCAATATGCTGACGGAACGGGCTGAGAAAGAGGCGGTCAAGGTCTTTGCAAAGAACACGGAAAAGCTGCTGATGGTGCCTCCTGTCAAGGGTGCGCGGATTATCAGCATCGACCCGGGCTACCGGACGGGCTGCAAAGTAGCTGTCTTAAATGAAACGGGCAAGTTGCTGGCCTATACCACGGTGTTCCCTACGGAGCCGAAAAAAGATATCAAGGGAACGGAAGCTGTGCTGAAAAAGCTGGCGGACAAGTTCCGTATCAATACCATCGTCATCGGCAACGGGACGGCGTCCCGCGAGACGGAAGAAGTGGTGGCGGAGTTCATTCGCAAGAGCGGACTGGACATCCACTACACCATTGTCAATGAAGCGGGAGCATCGGTGTACTCCGCGTCGAAGCTGGCGACGGAGGAATACCCGGATCTGGACGTAACGGTGCGTGGAGCTATGTCGCTGGGCCGCCGTCTGCAGGATCCTCTGGCGGAGCTGGTGAAGATCCCGACCAAGAGCATTGGTGTGGGACAGTATCAGCACGACATCAATCAGGGACTTCTGGAAAGCGCGCTGGATCACGTGGTGGAGGACTGCGTAAACAGAGTGGGCGTCGATCTCAATACGGCGTCGCCGTCGCTGCTGTCCCACGTGGCAGGCATCAACATGGGCATCGCCCGCAACATCGTAGCCTACCGGGAAGAAAACGGCGTGTTCAAAGATCGAAAGGAATTGAAGAAAGTCGCCAAGCTGGGCGAGAAGACCTTCAATCAGTGTGCCGGATTCATGCGGATCTCCGAGGGAAGGAACCCTCTGGACAGCACGTCGGTCCACCCGGAATCCTATAAGGCGGCGGAAGCTATGCTGGCCAAGCTGGGCATCGACAAGTCTCAGCTGGGACACGGCGGCGTTGCAGAGCTGGACGATAAGATCTGGGAGCACTACGGAGAAACGGCAAAGAAAGAACAGCCGAAGACCCGTGCCAAGGGTCTGGGAGCACTGGCGCAGCTGACGGCGCAGGACAAGAAGCCAAAGAGAAACATGAAGAAGGCCGTGGAGAAGATGGCGCAGGAGCTGGAAATCGGCGTGCCGACTCTGACGGATATTATAGAAGAAGTCAAGAAGCCGGGTCGCGACCCGCGTGAGGATGCGCCGGCGGTGATTTTTAGAAACGATGTGCGTTCGTTTGACGACCTGAAAGTGGATATGGAGCTGGAGGGAACCGTTCGAAACGTGGTGGATTTCGGAGCATTCGTGGATATCGGCGTGAAGAACGACGGACTGGTGCATATTTCGGAAATGAGCAGCAAATATATCAAGCATCCGATGGACGTAGTGTCGGTCGGTGACACGGTCAAAGTGCGGATCATCAAGATCGATCCGGAAAAACAGAAAATCGGGCTTTCCATGCGTTTGAACAAGTCGTAGGAGAAATGGCTGAAGTGCTTGCAGTTGCTGGATAAGGGCAGTCCGGGAGCACGGCGGAAAAAGGGGTTTGTATACAGTATTTATAAAATACATACTTGTATTGGAATTGGAGATATGGTAAGATTTCTTCGGTGACGTTAATAGACGTCATTATGTCGTTTAAGGAAAAGGAGAGACACAATATGGGAGCCATATTAGATTCGTTTGTGAACCTGTGGCATGATACAGGAATCGCGAACTTCAACTATCAAAACGGAATAATGATCATCGTATCGTTCATTTTCTTATACCTGGCAATCCGTAGAGGCTTTGAACCACTGCTTCTTGTACCGATCGCCTTTGGTATGCTGCTCTCGAACCTGCCGGTAACCGGTATCTTCATTGAGCATTTCGAACTGACAAGCTCTGACCAACTGTCAGAAGCCGGGGTACTGACCGTCTTCTATCTGATGAAGCCGATCCTGCCGTCCCTGATCTTCCTGGGAGTAGGTTCCATGACGGACTTCGGACCGCTGATCGCAAACCCGAAATCCCTGATCATGGGTGCTGCTGCACAGTTCGGTATCTTCTTCGCATTTTTCGCAGCTATCGCTCTGGGATTCAACGCTCAGGAAGCTGCATCCATCGGTATCATCGGTGGTGCTGACGGCCCGACAGCTATCTATCTGACCAGTAAGCTGGCAGATCATCTGTTAGGACCTATCGCAGTAGCTGCTTACTCGTATATGGCTCTGGTTCCTGTAATTCAGCCGCCTATCATGAAGGCTCTGACTACAGAACACGAAAGACAGATCAAGATGGAACAGCTGAGAGTAGTATCTCAGAGAGAAAAGATCCTGTTCCCGATCGCTGTAACTACAGTAGTAGTTCTGCTTCTGCCTTCCGCAGCTCCACTGGTTGGTATGCTGATGCTGGGCAACCTGTTCAAGGAATGCGGCAGAACTGGCAGACTGGCTGACACAGCTGGCAACGCTCTGATGAACATTCTGGTAATCCTGCTGGGAACCTGCGTTGGAGCATCCGCAACAGGACAGACATTTATCACTGCTTCCACACTGAAAATCGTAGTACTGGGTGTCTGCGCATTCGCAGTAGGTACTGCCGGTGGTGTTCTGATCGCTAAGCTGATGAACGTTCTGACTGGCGGTAAGATCAACCCGCTGATCGGTTCCGCAGGTGTATCTGCAGTACCGATGGCAGCTCGTGTATCCCAGATCGAAGGACAGAAAGCTAATCCGTCCAACTTCCTGCTGATGCATGCTATGGGACCTAACGTAGCAGGTGTAATCGGTTCGGCAGTTGCAGCATCGGTAATGCTGTCCATGTTCGGTGGATATTAAACCCAGACAGGAATCACGTATAAATTGAAATCTCTAAAATCATTTTTATACACCACGAAAATCGAGTGTTCTTCGGAGCACTCGATTTTTCCATATAGAACAGGAGCGTTATATGAAAAAATTTGATACAGTATTGTTTGATTTTGATGGAACGGTCATGAACACCAACGAGGTGATCCTTCGCTCATGGCAGCATACGTTTCAGACGATTGAAAATCGCGAGGAGGACGAGGCGAAGATCATAGCGACCTTCGGGGAGCCGCTGGACGTGACCATGGGAAAGTTCTTCCCGGATATGCCTCGCGATGAGGCAGTAGAAATCTACCGCAGTTATCATCGGGATAACTTCGGGGATCTGATCACCGTGTTCCCGGGCATGAAAGAACTGCTGGCTGAAGTGAAAATACGCGGCTATAAGACTGGACTGGTCACTTCCCGCCTGCTCCATACTACCCAGCAGGGCCTGGAAAAGTATGAACTGAAGGATTACTTCGATGTGGTGGTCACGGCGGAAGACACGGAAAAACACAAACCGGATCCGGAACCGGTCAATATCGCTTTGGAAAAACTTCATTCCCTGCCGGGGAATTCCATTATGCTTGGAGACACCATGTTCGATATCCTCTGTGCAAAAAACGCCGGCGTTACTTCCGTTCTGGTAGGGTGGTCATTGGCGCTTCAGGCAGGGGACGGATTCGGGGAGGATGCTCCGGATCATGTGATCAAGACGGCAGCGGAGCTGCTGGAACTGCTGTAGACAATCTGCATACAAATGACAGGGGCGGGGAGGCCTTTCTTCACTAGGTCCTCGGCGCCCTTTTTATTTCCTGTGCGGGCACCTGCGGAATCGTTCAGAAAGCCCTCCCGCCCCATCTAGCGATGCAGATTGGTGTTATCGTATACGTGAGGAAAAGCTTGGTTTTTAAACTTTACTTTACTCAAAAATCGTGATATTCTAAACAAAAGTTTACTCATTAAAAACCTTTGCATATGGGAAAATGGATATGAAATTAGAAACGATTTTAAAAAGCCTTGTTGGAGCGATCATCATTGATACGGAAGGTCGAATTGTATATATGGGAGAGGATCTTCTGGATGAAATTGGAGTTACGGCGGAGGATGCCCAGGGACGTCTTTTAAAGGATATTCTTCCTACTAGTACTATGCAGGATGTGCTGAAGACAGGGGATAAAAAAGTAGGAGAAATGTATTTTGTTGAAGGATATACTGCTGTCTCCAACAGCTATCCTCTTTATGAAAATGGAGAACTGATCGGCGCGATCGAGGTCGATGTTTTTTCCAATGCGGAAGAGGTGGAATCCTTTATGCATGAGGTGGCGGTGCTGCCTGAAATCGATAAAACCGCCTTATCACGCTTTGCAAAAAACAGAAGCAAGTATGCCCGCTATTCTATGGATGATATCAAGGGGTCAGGCAACAGTAACACGAAACTGAAGGAAGAAATCGCCTATGCCAGCAAGAGCAACTCCACCTTGCTGATTACGGGAGAAACTGGGTGCGGTAAAGAATTGGTAGCCCACGCAGTACACAAAGCTGGACAGCGCAGCCTTTTTAATTTCGTGCGATTAAACTGCGCGGCGATACCATCGGAATTATTTGAATCCGAGATGTTTGGTTACGAAAAAGGCAGCTTTACAGGAGCTTCGAAAGAAGGAAAGCTGGGAAAAGTCGAGGTTGCCAATAATGGCACTCTGTTTTTAGATGAGATCGATAGCATGCCGCTTTTTATGCAGGCAAAGCTGCTGCGGTTTCTCCAGGAAAGAGAAATTACCCGAGTAGGAGGGACAGAAATCATTCCAGTCAACACCCGTGTGATCGCGGCGACGAACCATGATTTAAAAAAGCTTATCGCAGAGAATAAACTGCGAAAAGATCTCTATTACCGTCTAAACGTACTGGAAATCAAAGTGCCGCCTTTGCGGGAAAGAAAAGAAGATATCCCCGAAATCGTACAGGGAATCGTGGATAAACTGAACGTGGAGCTGGATCGTTCCGCGTATAAAATTACATCCATTGATGAGAGTATTTACCCGGTCCTGATGATGCACGACTGGCCGGGAAATATCAGGGAATTAAGCAATATCGTAGAGCGCGCCATGAGCCGGAGTTTCTCTCATGAATTGAAGCTGGAACATTTTGAAGATTTTATTTTGGATGTGGGATCAGAGGAGCATAAGGCTGAGATGACTATCGATATCAGCCGACATACAATACAGTCCGTCAAACAGGAAGCGGAGAAAGCGCTGATCCGCTATCATTTATATAAGGCACAGGGAAATGTGGCGAAAGTTGCGGGACAAATCGGCATTTCCGTGCAGATGCTGTATCGGAAATTAAAACAGTACGATATTAAACTTTAGTTTAAAAATGATGGCAAATTGAACAAGAAACCCTTGAATTTTCAGGATTTTATACTTGGCATAGAAATTGCGATTTATAGGGACAAGTAAAATTTTGAAATTCAGGAGGTTAAAAATGAGTGACAAAACGAAGAAAACAGGAATGCTGAGCTTTCGGACAAAGCTGGGGTATTCCATTGGTCAGTTGACCGATTCATCCGGTTTTAGTGTATGGTTGTATTTCTTTTTGTATTTTCTGACTGACTGCGCTGGAGTTTCCCCAGCTGCAGGCGGAACTATTATTTTTATCGCAGGCGTGTGGGATGCTGTGACTGACCCGGTCATGGGGTATATCTCCGATAATACGCATTCTAAGTACGGCAGAAGACGCCCGTACATGATTGCAGGGTGCATTCCATATGCGTTATGCTGCTTCCTGCTCTTTACAAACGTTGATATGGGAGGCAATGCGAAGGTTGCGTATTACCTGGTGATCGCAATGCTGTTCTGGACTGCATATAAAACATATGTAATTCCTTACTTTGCACTGGGAGCAGAAATCACATCTGATTTCGATGAGAGAACTTCCATCCGTTCCTGGGCGGGAATTTTTCTCTATGTTGCAGTACTGCTGGCGTCGGCAACTCCTATGCTGATCGTAGAAAAGGTAGAGAGCATTACCGGAAGCCTGAATACGGGCTGGAGCGCCGTAGGCGTTGTCTTTGCATTTATCGTGTTTACTGCAGCGTTTATTTGCTGGACATCTACAAGGGGCAAAGAGCCTTCTACAGAAGCTCGCATGGAGCAGTCTGAGCGTAATTTTTTTAAAAACTTCCTTCAGGTATTTCAGTTAAAGCCGGTAGGTTTCCTGGCTATTTCTGTATTGTGCTGGGGACTTATCACCAATCTTCTGGGATCCAGTCTGGTATATTTGATGGAAAATAATCTGGGATTTTCCGCGACGAAAGAGTCGGGATTCTTTATCTATATGTCGGCAGTTACGATCCTGCTGATCCCGTTGATCAATTTTCTGGCGAAAAAATTTGACAAAAAGAATATCTATGTCCTGGCGATGGGGCTCAGTGCTGTGATCTTTATCAGCTTCGGCTTTATGGGATTGACGGGGCTTGCTGTTTTAATGGTCTTCATCACGTTTATTCAGTTCGGCGATGGAACGTTCTGGACTTTGTATTATTCCATGATGTATGACATCAGCGAACTGGACGAATATGTCTTTGGAAAAAGACGGGAAGGAACGATTTCTGCAATCCTCTCCTTTACACAGAAAATTGGCGCAGCACTTTCCGGGCTGCTGCTGGGAGCACTTCTGTCGGCTGGAGGATACGATGCATCTCTGGATGTGCAGGTTGAATCGGCACAGCACATGATCCTGTATACTTCAACATTTGTACCGGGCGCATTTGCAGTGATTGGAGCGTTGACGGGATTACTGTATCCGATTACAAAGACGAGATTCCAGGCTCTTAACAAAGCGATTGCAGATCGCAAGAACGGAAAAGAATGTGACATCAGCGGTTTTGAGAAAATGCTTTGGAGGAGTCAGAAATGAAAATGACAGCGGATATTATTTTAAAGGGAAACCATATTTTCAGAGGCAAGCATAGTGCGACAGCACCAGGCTTTGTAGCAATAAAGGGGAATAAGATCCTGGCAGTGGAATCTGACCTTGCTCTTTTGGAAGACTATACGGTGCCGGAAACAAAAGTGATTGATTGTGCAGACGGCCTTATTATGCCGGGTTTCCACGATTGCCACGTGCACATTATCGAGGGCGGAATTTATAACACAGGCGTGGATCTGACCGGGTGTGCTTCAGAGGAAGAGGCTGCAAAGCGCGTTGCGGAGTATGCGGATAAGCATCCAGAAAAAGACTGGATCCTGGGCTGCGGGTGGTATCAGATTTACTGGGACAGCAAGCAGCTCCCGACAAAGGCAAGCCTCGACCGATATGTTCCTGACAGACCTGTATTTTTAGAAAATGAGGACGGTCACGGAGCATGGGTAAATACCTGCGCTTTAAAGATGTGCGGTATAACAAAGGATACTCCGGATCCAGAATCGGGCAAAATTTTCAGAGATGAAAATGGAGAGGCAACGGGATATCTGGACGAGCTTGCAATGCTGCTATGCGGCACGTCGGCCTTTGATCTGAACGAAATATATGAAAAGCAGCTGCTGGATGATTTCACATCGAAGGCGGTGAAATTCGGTGTGACATCTGCCAACGATATGCGGCCGTTTTTTGAAATTGATTTAGGTGATTTGAGTCGTTATGAAGAAGCCGAAGCATCGGGGAGGCTGCCGATGAGAATCAATTTTGCCTCTAATTTATTCGGGAATGTTGATGATGCAAAGAGTTTGCGGGAACGTTATCAAGGCGGCAAACTGCATTACATCGGCATGAAGCAGTTTATTGACGGCGTGGCGATTTCATACACATCCTTTATGAAAGATGGATATGCGGATAAAAAAGAATCAAAAGGCAGTCCGCTTGTAGCGCGGGATAAGCTGTTTCAAGCTGTAAAAGCGGCTCACATGGAGAAGATCCCGGTTCACCTGCATGTGACAGGGGATCAGGCAATCGCGATGTCGTTAGATGCGATCGAAGATGCTATTAAAAAATACGGAGATTTTCAGGTCCCGCATTCTCTGGAACATCTGGATCTGATCGATCCTTTGGATATCCCGAGACTTCATAAACTGCATGTCATAGCTTCCATGCAGCCGGAGCACATGATGCCGACGGAGTCCTTTGCAGAAAACCCGTATCCAGATCGCTTTGGAGAAACACGCTCGCGATATGCCTGGGCTATCGGCTCTATTATGAGATCTGGAGCAGAAGTCGCCTTCGGAACTGATTATCCGGTGGCAGAAATCGATCCTTTGCAGGGCGTAGCAAGGGCGGTAGGCCGCTTATCCGATGATCATAATCCGGCAGGAGGGTGGAATCCAGAGGAAAAAATCTCCGTAGAAGAAGCTCTGGATGCGTATACACGCGGCAGTGCAGCGATGGCAGGCCGTGAACTCGAGCTGGGCACATTAGAAGCGGGGAAGCTGGCGGATATTGCTGTTGTAGATACGAATCTGCCGGAATGCGGCGTAGACGAGATTCGGGCGGCAAAGGTTGTTCTGACCATTTGCGATGGAGAAATCGTTTACGAGGCGCAGTAGCTAAGTAGAAAAGAGGCGTTGATATGTATGGAAAGGAAAGAAAAACCAGCATAGGGCTGAAGCTGGGATATTCCAGCGGACAGTTTACGGACAGTATTCCGTTCAACCTGTTTTATACATATTTTCTGTATTTCCTGACGGATGTGGCAGGGCTGCCGGCGGTTTATGGAGGGATCATTTCCCTGATCGTCGTATTGTGGGATGCGGTAACCGATCCGTTTATTGGACATTTATCGGATCGCAGCAGATCGAAATACGGCAGACGCAGACCATTTATGCTGATAGGCATGATCCCGCTGTTTTTCTGTACTGTTATGCTGTTTATGAAAGTGGATTTTGGGAATGGTTTTACGTTCTTCTATTATGTGATCGCTGGAGTTCTGTTCTGGACATGTTATACCATTTATGTCATTCCGTATTTTGCTTTGGGTGCAGAGCTGACGCAGGATTTTAATGACCGGACGACCCTGCGGGGGTTTGCAGGCGTATCCATTTATCTGGCGGTGTGGATCGTTACTGCTGGTCCGATGTTCGTGCAGGATGTCGTGGAGAAGCAGGGAGGATCGGAGGCTGCATCCTGGCTGATTTCGGCTGTTCTATTTGGGTTTGCCGGACTGGCAGGAGGGCTCGTCTGCTGGAGAGTGACGCGCGGAAAAGAATTAGTCGATCAAAAAGATATAATGCCGGAAGATGAAGGCAAATTATTCCATAATTATTTGGAGCTTTTAAAGCTGAAAGCGTTTCGCCGTTATCTGGGAATGGTCGTGTTTTATAACATAGCCTTTGCCATCGCACAGGCGGCGCTGGTGTATATTATGAATACGAATTTGCATATGGCGTCGTCGCAGCAGGCTCTTTACTGGACGGTGTTCTCTGTTATTACGGTTGCTTTTGTGCCAATCAGCAGTGCGGTAGGCAACTGGATTGGCAAGAAACATGTCATGGTCGTGTTTAATATTATCAGCGTAGCAGGATGTATTTTCTTTTACTGCTATGGAATCTCCAGCTTCCGCGAATTGATCTGGTTTACTTTGTTTTATAACATTGGAAATGTCTGCTATTGGTCGGTAGGATATTCCATGATGTATGATTGCGTAGAGCTGGACGAATATACTTATGGTAAAAGGCGGGAAGGATCGATTGCAGGCTTGTCTTCGTTTGTGCAGAAAATGGGCTCGGCGATTGGTATGTATACGACGGGATCGTTATTATCGATGCTAGGTTATGATGGTGCTGCAGAAGAGCAGACTGCGAGAGCGATGCATGGGATTTTAACCGTCAATACCCTGATCCCTGGCGCTCTGCTGGGAATAGGAACGATCTTCGCGGCATTGTATCCGATCACGAAGCAGTATTACAATGAACTGCTGAAAGGAATTAAACAATAAGAACACTATTAAGAAAACTGCCGATGTCTTCTCGCTGATAGGAGCTTTAAGGCGCTTACTCACTTGGTCCTCGACGCCCTTTACTTTCTGAGAAAAGGCGTCTGCGGAATCGTTCGCAAGCGCTCTAGAGCTCTTGTTTATAATAGAAGATATTGACCTTTTGATTACAGTGAACTTGTCTCGTAGCGCATTGTTGCAACTCGACCGCCTGTTATAACATGTAGCGGGAATAGCTTGAATTTGATAAATTGAAAAGAAACTGATAGAAGTAAATGATGGAGAAAGGATCGATAAGAATTAGAATTCCCAGATCGTCAAAAAATTGCTTCTAATTGGGAATTTTGGTTGGTTATGAGTTGTAGGCTCTTTTTCAAATTCCCAATATACAGGAAAATAGCATCAGATGGGAAGCGGACTGTAAAATTTTAGGAGTATATAATTTACAAGTTCCGAGATGCAAGGATTTTATGCTTTTTTCGGAATGAAAAAAGATTGAGACCTTGAGATTTAAAGATGATATTGTTCTGAAGTTCCCAACTGACCTTAAAAAAATAGAATTTTGGAATTTAAAGTGGGAGGAGACTTTTGAAACAAAGGAATAGTTCCCATGTAAGTCAAATTATTTTCTATCTGGGAATTTGATAGAAATAATGAGCGGTAATTTCTCTTTCGTAATTACAACATAAGCAGAGTCAAGCAATGAGGGCTCTTGCCTTTTTCTAAATCTTGGTCTGTTGACTTTTTCACAAAAATACGGTAATATATAAATACTTTGACAATCAAAGTATTTGATGACAAAACAAAATGCTCGCAAGGTTTTACGATTCGGTAATTTCAATCGAGCTATTTCGAACAAAGTTGAGTAAGCTGACAGCTGTTACAATCGCAGCGACTTCGTCAAAGCGATTTTCTCACACAGTTGGTTCAAGGAACTGTCCGAACGATCCCATTTTCTTTGTGGGTTTGGCGAGACGAGTTCCTTCACACGCCGATCCGGTTAGCTTCCGTCACCGCTGTGACTTCGCAAGGGCAGTTTTCCTCGCATGCTGATCTGAGGAGCTGCCCGAACGATTCCGCCACCTTTGCGGCTTCGCCAAGGAAGTTTTCCTCACAAGCTGATCCGAAGGACTGTCGGAACGATTCCGCAGACGTCGGAGACGTCGAGGACCAAGTGAGGACAGTGCTTCGGATCAGGCCTAGAGAGTAAGAACATCGGCTCACTCAGCACCCAAAAAAGGAGTACACATGGGAATTAAAATCGTCGGCACAGGGAAATACCTGCCGGAAAAAGTTATCACCAACGAAGACATTTCGCAGCACGTGGACACCAATCACGAGTGGATCCTGGATCGGACGGGGATCGAGCAGAGACGCATTGCGACGACCGAAAGCTCCCTGGACATGGCCGCAGCAGCCGCTGAGCAGGCTTTGCAGGGAATCGATAAGGATTCTATCGGTCTTGTTGTTGTAGCAACTATCACGCCGGACAACATCACGCCGAGCATGGCCGCAATGGTGAAGAAAGAGCTGGGACTGGAACGTGCCATCGCTTTCGACATCAATGCAGCGTGCAGCGGTTTTGTATACGGGCTCTGGATCGCAGAGTCCCTCATGAATACAGCACTTTCTCAGTACAGCAGAGACGGCGTGCCGGAACGGGCGCTGGTTATCGGAACAGAGAGACTGACGAGGGTCACCAACTGGGAGGATCGGGAAACCTGCATCCTCTTTGGAGACGGAGCAGGCGCAGCTGTACTGGAAAGCGATGAAAACGAACGGGGTATATTAAGTACATATATCAAGAACTACGATGATGTAAAAGGCGCGATCAAATGCAAGGCCAATTACATCAATCCTCCTTTCTGGGAGGATGACCTGACGCCGCAGCCTCTTTTCATGAAGGGGCGTGCGGTCTTCAAGTTCGCAGTGAACGCCATCGACGAAGTGACGACGGGAGCACTGGAGGAAGCAGGACTGACCTACGACGACGTAGACTGGTTCGTGCTCCATCAGGCCAACGGCCGGATCATCCAGTCGGCGGCACAGAAAATGGGACAGCCGATCGAAAAATTCCAGATCAGCATCCAGGACGGCGGGAATGTGTCGTCCGCAACGGTTCCCATGGCATTATATGACTTAAATTTAACCAATAAAATGAAAAAAGGTGATATAATAGCGTTAGTGGGTTTTGGCGGCGGACTTTGCGCTGCCGCAGCAATTATAGAATGGTAATACCGGTTAACAGTAACAGGAGGTAATTATGATCAATGTTTGTGAGATCTTAGGAACGGAGTATCCCATCATCCAGGGAGCTATGGCGCGGATCGCAGAATGCAATCTGGCTGCTGCTGTAAGCAACGGCGGGGGACTTGGCATCATCGCATCCGGCGGCGAAAGTGCTGACTGGCTGCGGGATCAGATCGCGAAAGTAAGAGAGATGACAGACAAGCCTTTTGGCGTAAACATCATGCTTCTGGCAGACAATGTGGAGGAACTGATCGACGTCGTATGTGAAGAGAAAGTACCGGTGGTAACGACGGGAGCAGGAAATCCGGGCAAGTACATCGCCAAGATGAAGGAAGCAGGCATCAAGGTAGTGCCTGTCGTAGCAAATCTGGCGCTGGCAACGAGAGTGGAGAGAGCAGGAGCAGATGCAGTCGTAGCAGAAGGAACGGAAGCAGGCGGTCACATCGGTGAGACGACTACCATGGCACTGGTGCCGCAGATGGTGGATGCCCTCAATATTCCGGTCATCGCAGCAGGCGGTATCGCAGACGGCAGAGGGATCGCAGCAGCTTACATGCTGGGAGCACAGGGTGTTCAGGTAGGAACGAGATTCCTGGTAGCCAACGAATGTATCGTAGCGCAGGGCTATAAGGACGCTATCATTAAAGCAAAGGATTCTTCCACGGTAGCGACTGGCCGGAGCACGGGACATCCGGTGCGGATCATCAAGAACAAGCTGGCAAGAAAAATCCTCTCTCTGGAAAAGCAGAATGCTCCGGAAGAAGAAATCAATCAGTTATGTACGGGAACACTGGCAGCCGCTGTACGGGACGGGGATTCCGACAACGGCAACATCATGTCAGGACAGATCGCAGGTCTGGTGAAAAAGGAACAGCCTGCGGCAGAGATCATAGAAGAGATGTTTAAGGAGGTAGAAGAGATTTATGAAGATAGGAATCGTATTTGCAGGGCAGGGCGCACAGTATAGCGGCATGGGAAAGGATCTGTATGATTCTTACCCGCAGGCAAAGGAAATTTTCGATCTGGCAGGGGATCAGATCAAGGAATGGTGCTTTGAAGGCGATGCAGAAACGTTAAAGCAGACTCACGTGACTCAGCCGACGATCTATACTACAAGCATGGCAGCATATAAGGCGCTGCTGGCAGAGCTGGACAAGAACGACCTGGCTGACAAGCTGGAGATCGTAGCCATGGCTGGATTCAGCCTGGGCGAATACTCCGCGCTGACGGCTGCAGGAGCTATCCCGCAGATCAGCGAAGGGGTGGAGATCGTGGCTAAGAGAGGAACTCTCATGCAGGAAGCAGGTCTCGATGAAAACGGCAACGCCAAGGGAACCATGGCTGCTGCACTGGGCAAGCGGGACAAGATCCTGGATCTGGTGGAACAGGCAAGAGAAGACGGCATCCTGGAAGGCGTGAACTTCAATTCGCCGAAGCAGACAGTAGTGGCTGGAGACAAAGCCGCCGTAGCACGCTTTGCAGAACTGGCGAAGGAAAACCGGATCAAGGCGATCCCCCTCAGCGTAAGCACGGCGTTCCACAGCCCGATGATGATCCCGGCCGCAGAAAAGCTGAAGGACGTACTGCGTCAGGCAGATCTGAAGGCACCGGAAACGACGGTATATGCAGACGTGACAGCTGACGATATCATGAAGGATTACGACGGCGGCGATGTGAAGGACTACCTGGTGGAGATCATGGCGAAACAGGCTATGAGCCCGGTTTACTGGGAGGAGATCATCCGCAGATTTGACGAAAACGGCGTAAAAGCCATCATCGAAGTAGGTCCGGGAACGACCCTTTCCGGTCTGACGAAAAAAACGTGTAAGGAAATCGCTGCGCTCAACGTAGAGAACGTGGAAACATTGCAGGAAACCATCGCGCAGCTGAAGGAACTGGTTTAAGAAAGAGAAGGTAGAAATATGTTACAGGGAAAAACAGCGGTCATCACAGGCGGAGTCAGAGGAATCGGTAAGTGCATCGCAGAAACATTCTGTAAGAACGGTGCCAACGTGATCATCTGTGACATCAGCAGTCCGGAAGCAGCCGCTAAGACGGAAGAAGAATTAAAGGCATACGGCACAAGAGTTCGCATGTACAACGGAGATATCACAGATCCGCAGACAGCGGAAAACATCGCGCAGATCATCAAGGACGAGTTCGACAAGAAGGTCGATATCCTGGTCAACAACGCAGGCATCACCAACGACAAGCTGATGATCAAGATGAAGCCGGAAGATTTCACCAAGGTGATCGATGTAAACCTCAACGGAGCGTTTTACATGACCAAGGCCATCTCTTCTCTCATGGTAAAACAGAGAAGCGGATCCATCATCAGCATGTCTTCCGTATCAGGTCTTAAGGGCAACCCGGCGCAGATCAACTACAGCGCATCCAAGGCAGGACTGGTGGGCATGACACTTTCCGCTGCCAAGGAACTGGGCAGAAGAGGCATCCGTGTCAACGGCATCGCACCTGGATTCGTAGAAACGGATATGACAGCCGTGCTCAGCGACGAACAGAAGGCCAACGCTGCTAAGAACATCAGCATGCAGAGACTGGGACAGCCGCAGGATATCGCCAATACAGCACTGTATCTGGCATCTGATCTCAGCACATATGTAACAGGACAGATCATTGCCGTAGACGGCGGACTGATCATGTAAAAATTGATCGTTTAAGAGATGAGAGAGACAAAAACGAGTATTTGGGGAGGAAAAAATCAAATGGAAAAGAGAGTAGTTGTGACCGGGATCGGCGTGGTATCTCCGGTTGGAAATAATGTGGAATCCATGTGGGAGTCCATCAAGGCTGGAAAGCACGGCATCGCGGAGATCACCAGATTCGATCTGGAAGGACATAAGGTGACGCTGGCTGCGGAAGTCAAGGATTTCGACTTCGGCGACAAGAGAGCGGCCAAGAGACTGGACATCGCGGATCAGTACGCGCTGGTAGCTGCCAGAGAAGCAGTTGCAGACAGCGGTATCGTCAGCGGTGAAAACGTAGACCCGGATCGCTTCGGCATTTACGGCGGAACAGGTATCGGCGGAATTTCTACCATGGAGCACGAAGTGGAAAAGTGCGTAAAGAGAGGCAATCTGGCAAGAGCGTCCGCTCTGCTGGTGCCGATGATGATGCCGAACGCTATCGCAGGAAACATCTCCATGGAGTTCAACGCCAAGGGCGCAAGCTTCGGTATCGTTTCCGCATGTGCAGCAGGTACCCACAATATCGGCGAAGCATATAGAAACATCAAGCACGGATATAACGACGTGGTAATGGCAGGCGGTGCAGAATCCGTTCTGGCGCCGGTATCCTTCTCCGGCTTTGCCAATATGACAGCAATGAACACGACGACAGATCCGGACAGAGCGTCCATCCCGTTCGATGTGGAACGAAGCGGATTCATCCTGGGCGAGGGCGCAGGATTCCTGATCCTGGAAGAACTGGAACACGCGAAAAACAGAGGTGCTAAGATCTACGGTGAAATCGTAGGATATGGTGCAACCTCCGACGCATACCACATCACATCGCCGGATCCGGAAGGAGAAGGTGCTGCCAAGGCTATCCGCATGGCTATCAAGGAAGCCGGCATCACACCGGACGACATCGATTACATCAATGCCCACGGTACCGGCACGCCGTACAACGATGCGTTTGAAACCATCGCCATCAAGAAGGTGTTCGGCGACGATACCAAGGTTCCGGTAAGCTCCACCAAGAGCATGACGGGCCACCTGCTGGGTGCAGCCGGCGGTCTGGAAGCTGTAATTTGTGCAAAGGTGCTGACCGAGGGATTCATCCCGCCGACAGTTGGTCTGCAGAAGCCGGATCCGGAGCTGGATCTGGACTATGTACCGAACGAAGGAAGAGAGGCGGATGTGAAGTACATCCTGTCCAACTCCCTGGGATTCGGCGGTCACAACGGAACTCTGATCATGAAGAAGTTCGAAGACTAAGAATAGATGAAATGCAGGCTGCGGCCTGCGGCAGGAAGTAACAGGCAGACCCGGGACGTGTCATTTCGGGTCTGTCATCTTAATAAGGTAAGGAGAAGACGATCATGCTGATGAATAGAGAACAGATCAAGGAAGTGCTGCCTCACAGAGAGCCGTTCCTTCTGGTCGATGAAGTAGAAGAAATGGAAGTAGGCAAATCCATCGTAGCGAAGAAATATGTGACGGAAGACGAATATTATTTTCAGGGTCACTTCCCGGGAAGACCGATCATGCCGGGCGTGCTGATCGTGGAGTCCCTGGCACAGGCCGGCGGCATCACCGTGCTGTCCCTTCCGGAGAACAAAGGCAAGCTGGCGGTATTCGCATCCATTAAGAACGCCAAGTTCAAGAGACAGGTGGTTCCGGGAGACGTGCTGACTCTGAAGGTTACCATGGAACGTCTGCGCAAGACGGCTGGATCAGGTCTGGCAGAAGCCTATGTTGGGGACGAACTGGCTTGCAAGTGCGAGATCATGTTCGCGTTTGATTAGGAGTTTGATTTCGTGGATAAAGATCTCAATAAGATACACGCATCGATGAGGAATCTTTTCGGTCTTGTCCATCGGCTGGAGGATGAAGCGGTCAAGGCTTCGGAGTTCAGTGATCTTTCCAGAGCGGAGATCAATGCCATCATGGCCATCGGGACCGGACGGCCCAAAACGATGACTCACGTGGCCAATATTTTGGAAATCAGTGTCAGTACGCTGACCACGACCATCAATAAATTAGTCAAAAAAGGATATGTGGAACGTCTGCGGGATGACAAGGATCGCCGGATCGTCAAGATCGGTCTCAGCGATAAAGGCGTTGCCGCAGCAACGGAGCGGGATTCCTTTCTGGAGGAGCTGCTGCAGGGTGCAGTGGCACAGGTGGAACCTGACAAATTGCGATATTTTATATCGACTATAGACAATATCAATCAGTATTTTCTGGCGAAAAGCAGTATGTCGTATGTAAAGACGGCGCCTTTTGCGCTGGAGCCTTTGCAGCTGGGTAAAAAAGATCTTCCGATCCCTATCGTACAGGCCGGCATGAGCCTGGGGATCGCCGGGTCGAACCTGGCGTCCGCGGTAGCGGCGGAAGGCGGTCTGGGACTTATCGGAGCGTCGGACATCGGCTGGCAGCGAGACGATTTTGCAGAAGACCGGACGGGAGCCAATGCAAAGGCTTTGCAGGAGAAGCTGGCGGAAGCGCTGAAGCTGCGCAGGAAGCGCTCCGGCAAGGGGCTGATCGGCGTCAGCGTGCTGTGGGGAAGTCACGAGGCGCGGGAGTACGTCAAGGTCGCTGCAAAGAGCGGTGCGGAGGTCATCGTGGCAAGCGGACTTCCGACGGATCTGCCTAAGTACTGCACGGATAAAAACATCGCATTGATTCCGGTGGTATCCTCCCGGAGAGGGGCTGCCGCCATCGTGCGAAACTGGACACAGAAATACAACAGAGTGCCGGACGCCTTTATTTTGCAGGGTCCCTTCGCGGCGGGACTTCTGGGATTCAAGGAAGAACAGCTGGACCGGGCCGAGCAGGAGTGGGGCAGGATCATTTCCGATGTGAAGTCGGAGGTCTCCAAGCTGGAACACTGTCCGCTGCTGGTAGGCGGGGGCATCTACCGCAGAGAAGATGCGGAGATGGTCTATAAATACGGTGCTGACGGGATTCTTCTGGGAACGCGGTTCGTGACAACGGAGGAATGTGACGCGCCGGATGCATACAAACAGTTGTATTTGAACTGTCGTAAAAATGATGTTACAATAATCAGAAGCCCGATGAAAACATCGGTGCGGACGATGAAGACAGGTCTTGCGCAGAAGCTTGCGGAGCGGGGTGAGGATTCCTACGACCTCTTCGAAGCGGTGCGGCGCAGCGTGGCAGGAGATCCGGAGAACGGTCTGGTATTCTGCAGTGAAAACGCCGGACTTGCGGATAAAATCGATACCGTAAAAGATGTTTTCCGGGAGTTTACCACGCAGAAAAAGTGAGGAAGACCGATGCTGAATATTTATTACGGCGGCGAGAACATCGAGAAAGAAAAATTCATATTTGAACACATAAAAGGCAGATCTCTGCTGCTTGTACCGGATCAGTTTTCCCTGCAGGCAGAAAGAGATGCCTTTTTTTATCTTCAGAAAAAAGGACTGATGGATCTGGCTGTCGTGGATTTCTCGGCGCTGGGCTATAAAATTTTACAAGAAACGGGCGGTCAAGTGCCGCCTTTGATCGATAAATACGGCAGGCATATGCTGCTGACTCGGATCTTGGAGGAGAGCGACGACGCACTGAAAATCTATAAGGGCGTCCGCGGCAAAAATTCGTTTATCGAGCGGGTCAACATGCTGATCTCGGAGATGAAGCGCTCTGAGGTGAACGTGGATATGCTGCGGGAGGCGGCGGAATCTCTGGAGGATTCCAGCTTTCTCAAGTACAAGCTGGACGACATCGTGACCCTGTTTTCCCTGTACGAGGAGGCTATTGCCGACAAGTATCTGGATTCGGAGGATTATATTACGTTTTACGGTGACAAGCTGCTGGATTCGTCTCTGGTGGTGGCGTGCGACGTCTGGGTCTACGGATTCGACACGTTCACGCCGAAGAACATGCTGGTGCTGGAGCGGATCCTGAAAACGGCCCGGAGCCTGAACATCGTTATGACCTGGGAGGACCCTGCAAAGGATCCGGCCGGGGAGTCTTCGTCGAATGGGGTGCCTAAGGCAGCCGGTGAAGCTGCATCAGTGCTCGCTGGCAGCTCAGCAGCCTGCGGCGATGCCGGATTTCTGGCGGCGGACGACCGGGAGGATCTGTTCTCTCTGACGGGATATGTGATCCGCAGCCTGGTGGAAATGGCTGAAGACCTTAACGAAGATGTGACATGTCAGGCCATTCCAGGGTCTGTCAGAGACAACCTTTGGAGAAAGCAGACGCGAGAAGCATCAGAGCGTTCGGAGGATGCTTTGCAGAAAAAAGAATCCCGCATCACCGCTGTGTGTGCCTCCAATATCTATGCCGAAGCCGACAGGGCGGCGGCGTATATTTTAAAGCTGGTGCGGGAGCACGGATACAGGTTTGGCGACATCGTTGTGGTCTGCAATGATACGGGACTTAGGACCGGTGTGCTCCGGCGGACTTTCGTGCGCTGGGGGATCCCGGTGTTCATCGATCAGAAACGCAAGGTGATGCACCATCCGGCGGTAGGATTCCTGCTGTCCTTACTGGAGATCATTGGAAACGGTTACAGGGACAGTGCTGTGATGCAGCTGATCAAGTCGGGATTTCTGGGATTTACGGAAGACGAAACGGAAGCGCTGGAAAACTATGCGGAGCAGTTTAAAATCAGGGGAAATCTTTGGAAAAAACCGTTTTCCCGCATGGGTGATACTTACACGGCGGAGGATCTCAATGCTTTCAACGGACTGCGGGAGCAGGTGGTGTCTCTCATCGAAACGGCGCGGGAACGGATCGGCAGGTACAATACAGCCGGAGAGAAGATCAAAGGTCTTTACGGCTTTCTGGCTGATGATTTTATGATGGAAGATCGGATCGAAGCCATGGCGCTGGCGCAGCAGGAAACAGGATTCCTGGAAGGAGCGGCCGAGACGGCTCAGAGCTGGAACGTGATCTGCCGCATCTTCGATCAGATCGTGGAGACCGTCGGTGAAGAGCGGCTGTCAGGCAAAGCTCTCCGTCAGATCGTGGAGGCAGGACTTGCCGAAATGGAAATCGGTATCGTACCGGCCAATCCGGACAGCGTGCTGGTGGGAACCATGCAGCGAACCAGGACCGGACGGGTGAAAGCTCTGCTTGTGCTGGGAGCCAACGAGGGACTGCTGCCTTTGCAGAAAACGGAGGAAGGCCTTCTCAGCGAGCGGGAAAAAGCTGTTTTAGAGGAGATGAAGCTGGAATTTTCCAGAACGGAGGATATGGTCAAACAGGAAGAACGTTTGGCGATTTACAGGACGTTATCCCAGCCGGAGGAGCGGCTCTATATCAGCTGCAGCAGGATCGATGAAGCGGGAGGCGAGCTGCGGCCGTCCGGCGTGTTCCGGGAACTGGAGGTTTTCCTGCAAAGTCATGCTGATTCGGATGAACCGGTGGTCCTGGGCGATCTGGAGGACGATGAGGTGACGGAAATCGCTGTATCGCCGAAGGGGACAATATCGTATCTGACCGATGCGTTCCGAGACTATTTGGAGGACGGTGAGATCGAGGATGACTGGCTGTATGCAGGACTCTGGTACGGAAGCCGCGAGCCGGAGGAGCTGGCGCGGATCCGGCGGGGCATGGAGTTTGACAACCGGCAGAATGCTCTTGGAGGCAAGCTGGCGGACGCTCTGTATCGTGGAGATCGGCGGGCGATCGAGGCCAGTGCGTCGCGGCTGGAGAAGTACAGCGGCTGTCCGTTTGCTCATTTTATCAGCTACGGACTGAGGCCGGAGGAACTGCGGGTCTTTGAAATGGGACCGCGTGAGATCGGTGATATTTATCACGAGTGTATCATGAAGCTTTCGCAGCGGCTGACGGCCGGTGCTTGCGGAGATGCAGCTGGCGCAGGCTCTTTGCAGGGGGCTGAAGCGGCGCCTGTCGCTATTACGGATCCCGATTCCCGGTGGATGCAGATCACTCAGGATGAATGCCGGGAAGAGATCCGGAGCATTTTGCAGGAGGAGACGGGGGTATACCGGGAAGGTCTGCTGGCGTCGGGACGAAATGAATCCTACCGGACGGAGCGGATCGTGGATATCTGCAGCCGGGCGGCATGGGCTATGATCGGACAGGTGCGAAAGGGCAGGATCAAGGAAATGTATTTCGAACAGCCTTTTGCCCGTGGTGCGGAGCTGCCGCCGATCCGGGTGTCTGCCGGGGAGCACGAAGTCCTGATCAAGGGTAAGATCGACAGAATGGACGTGCTGGAGCTGCCGGAGCACGGATCGGATGCGGATGATGCTCCGGAAACCGCCGGGGATGAGGCCTTTGCAGACCGGACAGCTCCGGAAACCGCCGTGCGGATCGTCGATTATAAAACCGGCGGGGATGCGGTGGATGTGGAACACTTCCGCAGTGGATACAAACTGCAGCTGATGCTGTATCTGAAAGCTGCGACTCAGAAGCAGGACGTGCAGCCGGCCGGAGTGTTCCTGTTCAAGATACGGGAAATCGATAACGATGCAGATGTGAAGTCGATCGCGCCTGGCGTGGAAGCCACCGAAGAACGGATGGAGGACGCCTATAAATTAGAAGGTATCGTGCTGGACGATATGGAAATGATCGGCTCCATGGATACGGAGCTGGCGGGGACTTCCAAGGTCATCCCTATCAAGTATGTGAAGAAGAGCGGCGCTTACGCCAGCTCGGCGGGCGGTTATCTGTTCACCCGGGAGGAATTCGATGAACTGTCTCAGCAGGTGGACAGCCAGGTGGAGCGGATCTGTCAGGAGATCTGCGACGGCAGGATCGACATCCGTCCGAAAAAAGAAAAGAAAAAAGACCTGGAGGGCAAGCACCGAACATCGTGTAAATACTGCTCGTATAAGAGCATCTGCATGTTTGACACCGCCTTCCCGGGCTGCTGGTACGAACGAGTATAAATTAATAAACATACGAAAAAAGGATGCTGTACGCAGATTGCGGAGCATCCTTTTTCGATAAGAGGTTTGGTACTATAAGCACGGCTTGCTTGCCGATAGGAGAATTGCGTTTGAAAAGTTCCTGCGCTGCCTCAAGGTTTCTTCGCGTGGATCGCTGCCTCAAAGCCGTCTTCGGCGCGGGCGATGGTGTTTTCGATCACGTGCTCGGCGATGGTGCGAAGGTTCATATTTAAGATCGTCGCGATGGCTTCCTGCTGTTTCCCTTCCGGGACATGGTACAGCGTCAGGCAGCAGCTTAAATAGCGGCGCAGTTTGGCTTCTATCGTAAAGTAAAGGTCGCAGGGCCTCGCCATGAAACTGCGGGTGATGCCGGAAGAGGCCAGCTCCAGTTCATAAAAGTCTTTTGCCGTGGCATCCGGTATATAATCCGCAAAAAGCTGCGCCAGTTTCTTTGCAGTATGAACGTTGATGTATTCTGCCGTGGACGGGAGCGTGTAGGCTGCGACATAAAGCTCTCTCAGCGGTTCCGAAAGTTCTGTGATATGGATCTGCAGCGACGTCTCGATGCTGTAGAGCAGAACGGGATCTCTTTTGTCAGGCATCAGGGCGCTGGTCTGCGAGAACTGAGTTCGGAACATCTCCTGCACCAGTCGCAAAAGCAGCGCTTCCTTGCTCTCGAATGAGGCAAAGAATGATGAAGGAGACATGCCTGCCGCCCTGGCGATAGAGGCTGTCGTAGTCTTTTCATACCCGTTTTTCAGAAATAATTCGATTGCCGCATGAAGCATTTTATTTTCGCGTAAAATTCCCTTGGCTTGAGGTCCCCTCGGCATGAAAATCCCTCCCCGTATTCAATGCACGTGCAGAATGCTGATTGCACTTTTGAGTATAGTCAATTATATCATGCGGCAGGGGTAGGAGCAATTGTTTTTGAATAATTCTTGTGTTAAAATAAGGGGGTATTGACAATTGCCGGGGGGGGTACTATAATACCCAATGTGCGACTAATTTAGGATAGAATGATTAGAAAATACCCAAGGAGGCTTTACAAGGATGCGGTACAAAAAGAAGAAAAAAATTGCAATGCCTGTGGTTGTGATTTTAATTGTGACTTTTTTGATTGCAGGTGCAGCGAGCGTATACGCTGTAGTGGATGACCATACAGTACAGGGGAAAAACCCACAGGGGACGGTGATTTCTCTGTTCGATTACTGGGTAGATGAGCAGAATTCGGCAGATTACAGCCCGACTCCAAACTTAAACAGCGGGATCAATAAGAATCGTGATTTGAAATTTAATAAAGGACAGGAAGATGGATTCAACGGCTGGACCGGAGGCAAGACTCCATATTCCGGCATGGTAGAAAAGACTCTGAATAGCAACGGATATCCGAATCTGGCTACCAGCTGGACCAATGGGATTTTTTATGCATCTCCTCTGGACTATCTTTTTAATGAAAATGACAGCACCACAGGCGGCTCGGCGAAAGTCGAAGGTAAAAAAGCATATACCAATGTGGGCGGACTGATGCAGGTGGATGATGAAGGGTATTATTATTATGACAGCACAAAAAACTTTGCATCCTATGACAGCGCTTCCAATGGGGTAAAATTGTATGATAAAGCAGGAGTATCCTATCGTGGCACGCTGGGACAGTTTTTCCCGTTCAACAGCGGGTCTGACGTGTTTACAGAATCCGAAGGTGCTCTCAGCGCAAAACCGGGTGTCACCGCAGATAGCAATAATGTAAACCACTGGTTTGGCGCTTCCATGTCGACTCATTTTTTGCATCCGGAAGGCGGCAAGACAACGCGTAATCAGGATATTACCTATGAATTCAGCGGAGACGATGACGTCTGGGTTTTCATCGATGATGTGTTAGTCGGTGATCTGGGCGGGATCCACGATGCAGCCAGCCTGAAGATCAATTTCAGTACCGGAGCTGTCAGCATCAACGGCAAATCGGACGGCACGCTGAAATCGAAGTATGAAGCGGCAGGGAAAACAGGAGAAACACAGTGGAAGGGCAACACCTATGCAGGCGGTACTTATCATACACTGAAGTTCTTCTATCTGGAACGAGGCAGCTATGCTTCCAACATGTCCCTCAAGTTCAACCTGAAACTGATGCCGGACAATGAAGCGTACAAGGTGGATCAGGACGAGAATGCTCTGTCCGGAGCGACCTTTGCATTGTACGAAGCAGAGAAAAAAGATGGTGAATATACGAAAAAAGGCGGTCAGCTGTGCAAGGGCGTGACCGATGTCGGAGGCAGCCTGAAATTAAAGGCAGATGACGGGGCGACCATCAACTTCGAAGAACTGTATAAGAAAGACGTCGGCCCGTACTTCATACTGGAAGAAACCGAAGCACCGGCGGGCTATCGCAGTGCGAAGGATGTCTGGCTGAAATACGATCCCAAAACAGGAGTGATCACCACGGAAAACCTCTGGGATACAGGGATACAGGCCAATGCCCGTATCATGGTAACAGCGCCTGCGGATCTGTACGATATAAATGGGAATAAGATCGAGATAAATGACGAGGGACAGCTGACAAAAGGATCGATTTTCGCTGTTATACATAAGCGATACAACCTGGAGAATGTAAGTGATCCGAACAACTGGTCGTCCATCAGCGGATCCGTGCTTACCGGATGGAAGGTCAAACCTGACAAGGGATTGGCTTCAGCTCTGACGGGGAATAAATATGAATTTAAACTCAACTCTATGGCTGCTTATGAAACTACACTGGACGAACTGCCGGGTGATATAACCACATATGTGAACACCATCGTAAACGATAATGAAGGCAAGTCACCAGAAGCTGTTTTAAAGGAACTGCAGGAGCATGCCAGATACTCACTGGGATTTTACTATACTACAGGAAGTGTGGAGGATGCTACTGTGAAGAATACCGTGCGTCTGAATGACGGTATAGGCATAATAGCATCAAATCATAATGCAAAGCGGTTTGAATATCAGTATGCGGTCAAGTTGACGGTAACGGATGTTACCAATGATCTTTATGTGAAGAAATTCAAGAAGGGCAAGGTCGATCTTAAGGATCAGGAAGGTGCGCTGAACGGTGTGACGTTCGCCCTGTATCGGGAGGATCAGACGACGTTAGGCAGCCACATTCTGCCGGGAGATCCGGTTCTAAAAGGAAATGCTGAGCCTGTGGCAACCAGGACTACTGAAACCCTCAACGATCCGTACAGAGGTGATGATTCTGGAACGGCGTGTTTCAGCAAGCTGGAGAACGGAACATACTACCTCAAGGAGATCAGTGCTCCGAGCGGATATAAGGTCAGAGACGATCTTATCAAGGTGGTCGTCAACGACTATGGTGTTTTCGCTGATGCGGGAGCAGAGAACGATGGTATTTATGTTGGTCGCGGCGGATACGGAACTCTGCTTAAGAGTATGGAGCAGTTCGCTGTAAATGATGATATAGACAATACCCTGACAAATGTGCAGGTCAATCTGAGAGTTTCCAGCAAGGAACCTAACGAGGAAGGATTCTGGAATAATGACAGTCAGCTGAAACACGATCAACCGCTTCATCTGAAGTATCTGGCGGCAGACGGGACGAACGGAAAGTCTCGATATCAGGTATATGATCCTAGCACCGGTAAAACGGACGAGATCCAGGATCATGCGGACTTTTTTATGACAGATACGGGCTGGCCGTCTCTCAGTCTGAAACAGTGTGATGAGCCCAAGACCGATAATCCGTATGCTCAGAGAACAGAACTCGGAGACAAGGAACTCTTACATCTGTTTGTGCTTCGGACTATGGTTCTGATGGAGGATGAAACTGTTGGGGATCTGGAGATCTCCAAGACCGTGAAAAACGACAGTAGTGATGCCAGATTTGATAAGGAGTTCGAGTTCAATGTGAACCTCTGGAAGACGACGAAGGCTGACGATGGCAGGGAAACAAAGTCTCCGGTTTCCGGCACGTTCAAATATGTCGTGAAAGGTCCTGGCGCAACGGACAGTACAGAAAAAGAACTGGTCGTAAACGATCAAGGCAATGCGACGTTGCAGTTGAAAGACGGTCAGACTGCTGTTATCGAGGATCTTCCGGCAGGCACTGAATATCAAGTCACCGAGGATCTGGGAAATGAGACTTTCTGGGATGTAAAGAGTTCCGTGGACGGTGGAGCGCAAGCAGATTCTAAGCTTTCCAAGGGGAAGATCCCGGAACCTGCCGAAGATGGCAGCAAGCAGAAGAGCACGGTAGCGTATGAAAACACATATCATCCAGAGGCGGCGTCGGCCAGCATTCCTGTGGAAAAACAGTTCAACGGCTGGACTCTTCCGGGATTCAAAGACGAGACCTTTGATATCAGACTGACCGGTATCGAAAGCACCGGTGGGAATATCAAGGATACCATGCCGGGGGCCACGCAGGATACGAAGGATGGCGACTGGTATCTGATCAAGAAGGTCGAAAAGAGGAACGACAGCCAGAATAGATCTGTGAGCGATGCTGTTTTTGACGGGATGACCTTTACAAAAACGGGAACATATGCTTACACGGTCAAGGAGATCCGGGGCAGCCAGGGTGGTATCACTTATTCCTCTGCGATCTACGAAGTCATGATCACGGTAACAGATGACGAAAAAGGCAAGCTTACAGCTGCTATGACGATGAAAAAAGCCATCGATGATAACGGCGAAGCTCTGCAGGAAAAACCGCAGGCAGAGAAAGCGGTATTCCAAAATACATATAACAGCCGGGAAAAAGGTATCAGCTTTATCGTGCATAAGACCTACAGTAATGCGACAGGTTCTGATCAGCTTACAGACAATCAGTTCCAGTTCCAGCTGGAAGCAGTGACAGCCGGTGCGCCGATGCCGGAGAATACAGCGGATGGAAAGTCCATCGCTCCATCCACGCCGGGCGGTAGAGTAGACTTCCCGAACACGACGTTTGATACGGGCGATCAGGGAAACATATTCGTTTATAAAGTGTCGGAAGTGATCCCGAAGGGTGCCGAGAATGGAACGCTTAATGGGACAACATACGATCGCAATGCCTATTACATCCAGGTTGAGGTGACTGCAGAAGGCGGCAGCGGAGCAGATGTAAACACGGAGATCAAATATTACAGAGACGCTGCATGCACCCAGGAAATAGAGCCTGGTTCAGAAGATCTGTATCAGGCAGAGCAGGGAGTATATCGCCTGTGGTTCAAGAACAGCTACACTGCTGAACCTGCAAAGGTAGCCATCCAAGGCAGCAAGACTCTCAACGGACGCGACATGACAGACGGTGAATTCCGCTTTACACTGGAAGGCGCCGACGGCACGACGAAAGATGCCATGAAGGATGGAAGCGTCCAGGGTGCAACGGCAGATGGCACGTTAACGATGGCCGCGCCTGCAGCAGCGAACGGCCATGAACAGCATTTTGAGTTCCCGGAACTGACGTTCAACCACGTGGGAACGTATACCTTCAACGTGAAGGAAACCCTCCCGGACGGTGCGAAGAACAACACGCTCAACGGTGTGACGTATGATACCAATGTGGGCGCCGTCACAGTACAGGTAACGGATAAGGACGCTAATGGCGATAAGACCGGCAGACTGACGGCAACTGTTTCCTATACGAACAGCAGGAATGATTCCACGGATCTGGCGAAATTCGTCAACAGGTACGAGGAATCCGGAAGCTACGCGATCACAGGAACTAAGAACATCACCGGACGCAGCTTCCAGAAGGGCGACAGCTATACCTTTACGGTAACTCCGAAGAATGATAAGACTCCGTATCCTGTTGATAAAGATGGAAAAGAAGTCAAAGAAGTGACCATCACACCGGATTCTGGAAATTCGGCTGATATCGATTTTGGAACGGTGAACTTTGATCAGGCGGGAGTATCGTACAAGTATACGCTGAAAGAAAAACAGCTGGCTTCCGGAGAGGACACGAAGGGAGTCACCTACGATGATACGACTTATGCCCTGACTCTGACGTCCAGCGCTAATGATCCGAAAAACGGAAAACTCGTTATTGATCAGACGCTGACGGCTGGAGACAAGCCTGCGGACAGCATCGCATGGACCAATGTCTATCGTGCGACGGGTTCCATGGAATTAAAAGGATCGAAGACTCTGACCGGCCGGAAGTGGCAGGATGGTGACGCGTTTACCTTTACGCTCTGGGCAAAGAAAGACAATGAAGCGCTCCTGGACGCAGTTCCGAAGGATTCATACACAATAGAAGGCGACAAGGCGATCTTCAAGTCCGTGACCGTCGACGAAAAAGACGCCGGAAATAACCAGACGGTAACGCTGGATTTCGGAGAGCTGAACTTCATAAAGGACTCCGACGGCAATCCATATGAATTCTATATCACGGAAACCATTCCGCGTAGAGATGAGATCAGAGGCATCCAATATGATGGCAGCGATCACCGCATCCCGGTCTACGTTACAGATGACGGACAGGGACATCTGACTGCAGAAGTGGCGGAAAACTCCATCACCAACCTGGATTTCTACAATATCTACAGCTCGTCCATCGAGTACAGTAATGAAGCGGGTATCGTGATCGAAAAGACTCTGAACGGGCACGATATGACAGACGGTCAGTTTGAGTTCACAGTAGAAGCTCTCGCAAGCGGATCCGGCGATACGCAGGTGACGAAAGAAGAAGCCGCTGCAAGGATCGGCTTCGGTCAGAGCCAGCTGAAGAAGACGTATCAGTCTAAGGCTGCTTCGGACGGACAGAAATGTGTCATCGATATCCTTGACGGAGAAAAGGTCAGGTTTACACAGGATGATGCAGGCAAGACATTCAGCTACAAGATCACTGAAACCAAGGGCGGCGCGGCTGGATACAAGAACGATACCAGTAAATACCGCGCAGATATCATCCTGTCGGATGACGGCGACGGCGTTCTGACGGCGGAAACGAAGGTAACGAAGCTTTCCACTAAGAGAACGGTCAGCGACGTGGCGTTCCACAGCAATGATAAACCGGCACAGGACAAGACTCTCGCAGTCGTTCCATTCACCAACAGCTACAGCGCCTCCGGCAGTCTTGGCGGATCAGCTTCTGCAAAGATCGAGGCAGACAAGACGCTGACGAGTCGCGCTATGAAGGCTGACGAGTTTACGTTTAATATAACCAATGCAAAGGATACTGCGGAGCAGAAGACGATCGTCTCCAGCGGTAAGAATAAAGCTGCGGCAGATGGAAAAGCCGGCGCTATCGACTTTGCAGAAATCGAATATACGACGGCGAAGCTGAAGTCCGACGTGGCAGCCGGTTTAGCGGTCAAAGAAAACGGCAAGTACATCTATCAGTACATTGTTTCGGAGGAAACCGATAAGCTTCCGGCAGGAGTATCTCCGGTCGAAGCGGCCTTTGCAGTAACCGTGACTGTGACCGACAACGGCGACGGCACGCTGACCGCGGAGGTAGGATATCCGGATGGCACAAACAAACTGAGATTTAGTAACAAATATGATACCAGACAGGTTTCCGTCCCGATCAAGGGAGTGAAATCCCTGAACACCATCAACGGGACAAGCCTTACGATCGAGGACATCGAGGGAAGGTATGACTTCGCCCTGACCGGTAAGGAAACCACCGGCGGAGCGGAGAAGGCTGCTCCGATACCGAGCCTGAATGGCAAGAAGATGACGAAGGCTTCCAACGATGCGACCGGCGAGATCGACTACGGGCATATCACCCTGGAGGCTTCCGATTTTGACGGGATCACACCGGATGATCAAGGTATCCGCACGAGGACGTTCGAGTACCAGATCACAGAAACAGGAAGCGTAGCTGGTGTGGTAAACGACAGCGAAGCGACTAAGACGATCGCACTGACGGTACAGTATAACAGCAAGGAAAAGTCTTTCCATGTGGCAGGACTTCCGGAAGGAGCAGCGTTCCAGTTCACCAATACATATGGAGTAGAACCGGCTGCGGTAGAGACAAATACGCTGTTTACCGTAGATAAGAAGCTGACAGGTCGTGCCCTGAAAGCGGGCGAGTTTACGTTTGAACTGCTGGAAGTCTCCGGTGACGGTCAGGCTCAGGTGATTGCGACAGGAACCAATGAAGCTGCGGCGGCAGGCAAACCTGCGAAGGTCGATTTCGGCAAGATCACCTACGACCGGCCGGGAGAGCATGATTACCTGATCCGTGAAATCGTGCCGAACGGCGGCGTGGATCTTAACACGATATACGATACGAAGACTTACAGTGTTCATGTATCCGTGACCGATCAGAAAGACGGCACGTTAAAAGCGACCAGCGATGTGTCTGCGGACAAACCGTTCACCTTTGTCAACAAGCAGGTGAAGAAACCGGATCCGTCCGGAGGAGATTCCTCTGGCGGCAACGGAGGAATCGGCGGTCACGGTACTAAGACCGGCGATACGACACCTCTTGGACTTGCGATTCTGCTGATGCTGGCAGCCGCCTGCACAGCGACCCTGGTGCTTGGACTGCGCAGGGAACAGGCGAAATAGCCGGATGCATAGAATATGAGAATAGGAAAGAAGCAGCTCAGTGATGGGCTGTTTCTTTTGATGGATATGGGGATCTTCATAAAAATCCTCAGAAATTAAAACTTTCATATTGACGAGGCTTTTCTAACATAGTAAAATATCATCATGCGGTTAATCAGTATATTGATTTGAGCATGCCACTGTAGCTCATCTGGCAGAGCAGCACATTCGTAACGTGCAGGTGGCCGGTTCGATCCCGGCCAGTGGCTCCAGAAGCAGTTTGCCTGATCCTGAGACCGGTAAACTGCTTTTCTTTTTTCATTATCCCGGGGCATTGGCGCAGCTGGGAGCGCGCATGACTGGCAGTCATGAGGTCAGGGGTTCGATCCCCCTATGCTCCACCAGAAGAACAACAAGCATTCCTTACAGTGCTTGTTGTTTTGTTATCCACTGCATTTGGGGCGTCTGCTGCAGGCAGCCGGACAATTATGAGAAATACAGGGAGAAATAGCAATGACACAAAAACGCAAACCTTACGACAAATGCATTTTCCACGTCAACGTGGATAATGAGAAGGGTGATAAGATCAGGATCCGGTTTCCGGTGGGCGCTGTGAAGAAGATCTTAAAAGCCTCAGGGAAGCTGCCGCTGCCGGAGGAAACTTTGCAGGAGATAGATCTGAAAGAACTGATGGATGCCGTGGCGGCCTGCCTCAGCGAGGAAGCGGAGGGAGACTTTGTGACGGTGGATACAGCGGGCGGCACCCAGGTGTGTGTATTCGTAGCGGAGAAGTAGGGGGATCCATGAAAATCAGAATCAGGACGAAGGATTTGAATCTCTCCCTGCCGGTTCCCGTTTCGGCTGCGGGAATCGTGATACGAAAGATCCCGGAATCGGTCTTTGACAGCATGCAGAAACACGTGCCGGAGCCGTATAACGCTCTTTGCAGCAGAGAGATGCTGGCGCTTCTGGTAAAAGAATGCTCAGGGACGCTTCGGGCGATCCACAATCTGGAAATCATACATATCGAGACAGGCGAGGGAACATATATTTCAATCAGGATGTAGGAGATGACGATGATACACGACAAGAAAATACAGACGGGTCGCGGCAGGCGCTGGCGGGGAATCTTATTCCTTGCCGTGATGCTCACTGCAGCGGCTTTTTTATACGGATGCTCCATGGATGGAGAGAGCGGTCAGGCTTCCTTGAAGTCGGATGAGGATCTGACGGCATATTTTTTAGATGTGGGCCAGGCGGATTCGACACTGCTGGTGTCTCAGGGTGAGGCGGTGCTCATCGATGCGGGAAACCGGGATGATGCGGACTTCCTGCTGGGCTATATCAAGAGCCTGGGGGTCGATCATTTAAAGTACGTGGTTTTCACCCATCCCCACGAGGATCACATTGGATCGGGGCGGAATGTGCTGCAGCAGTTTGGTGCAGACACGGTCTATATGCTGGATGGTTATGACAGCGGGATCGCCGGCAGTCTTAAGGAGTCTATAGACCAGCAGGGCCTTCAGACAAAGGCCCCGAAACCGGGAGATACAGCTGCGTTCGGAGAATGCGAGATCCAGTTTCTCGGACCTTATGAGAAATACAATGACGCTAATGACAATTCCATCTGCCTGAAGGTGAAACACGGAGAAACCAGCATGCTTTTCACAGGCGATGCGGGAAGCTCGCCGGAAAAGAAAATGATCGAAATGGGAGAGGATCTGGAAGCGGATCTGCTGCAAGCGGGACATCACGGGAGCAGCACATCCAACAGCTACTACTTCCTGCGGGAAGCAAACCCGGAATACGTGGTCATTTCATGCGGTAAGGGCAATATGTACGGTCATCCCCACGAAGAGGCACTCAGCCGTTTTCGAGACCTGGGAGCGGAGGTTTTTCGCACAGACGAGCAGGGGACGATCATCGCTGTGGATGACGGGATGCAGATCACCTTCAATTGTGAGGGAAAGAAGTCCGATCGGACTCATGTAAAGGACTACGAAGACGCTTCCTATATAGGCAATATCAATTCGAAAAAATATCACCTGCCAAGCTGCCGCGGTCTGCCGAATGAAGAAAATCGCGTGTATTTTACGACGATAGATGCAGCCGAGGCGGCGGGATATTCGCCGTGCGGCAACTGCCACCCGGACCGGTAGGAGTATTGCAGAAGTTTTTCCTGCAAAGCCCGCTCCGCGGGTTATTCCACAGTCTTATTTCACAACAAAAAGCCTCATGCGTTTGCATGGGGCTTTGCATTGTGTTTTGACAAATCTATTGCAGATCGTTGATCAGTTCATCGATATCGTCGTACTGCTGTGATTCCTTTGAGCCAGGATTATTGGACGATGGGTTGTCGCTGGTGCCGAAGATAAAGTATGCTGCCACGGATAAGGCGGCAACGATTACCAGGATCGCTGCAAAGATGAGAAGAGCCTTTTTCATCTTTGTTTTTTTTGCGGCTTTTTCTTCGTCTGTCAGTTCGCTGGTTTCTGTTGTATCTGCAGCGGTTTCTGCTTCTGCTGCCTGTGGCGTTTCTGCAGGAACTGCCGGTGTGTTAGCGGTTTGTGGAACTTCCTGCTCGGTCGCTGCTGCAGCTGTTTCTGCGGACGTTTCTGCCGGTGCTTCGTCTGAAGTCTCTGCAGGTGCAGCTTTTCCCGATTTTTTAGCAGCTTTTTCCGCTTTCTTGCGTTCCTTTTCTGCGCGTTTAGCAGCTTTCTCTGCTTTCTTGCGTTCTTTTTCGGCCTGTTTTGCCGCTTTTTTATCGGTGAATACGACAGGTTCCGATGCGGGAGCCTGCGGCGCTGCTTCTGCAGCATCCGGTTCTTCTGCCGGAGCCGCTGGTGCTGAAGTGGCTTCAGGAGCTGCCGTCTGCGGTGCGGCGTTTTCCTGCGCCGGTTTGGAAGCGGCGGCGCGCACGTCTACCGGGTGGGCGGCAGTGCCCTGCAGTGTGTGCGGGATCTCCTGCGGCGTCGTTGACTGAGACGCTGGTGCAGCCTGTTGTGTTGCAGCGGGCTGTGGTGTCGTCTGAGGAGTCGGAGCCACCGGTTTTGCAGCAGCCTGCGGCTGTGCGGCCGGAGCAGCCGGAGCCTGAGGAGCCGCCTTTGCAGGAACCTGTTCTGCCGGACGAGCCGGTGCCGTCTGAGTTCCCTGAACTGGCGTGTGAGCGGCCTTTGCAGCCTGGAGCTTGATGACCTGACCGAAGATCGCGTTCAGGATCGGAGCATCCTTGGCTTCGTAAGGAAGAATTTTATGTTCTCCGTCATATGTAAAATAATATTTGCATGCAGCGGGATCGTGAGTCAGATTCGACATTCTGCTGTAGAAAAATTCCTTGCCGTCGAAGGTCACAGACTTTGTTGTAAACTGCGCGATCTGTTGCCCTGCCTTGAGTTCTATCGTTTTCATATCTAACCTCCCAACTTTACCGATGTAGCATCAAAAAGTGGTATATTTTCTTAAGAACTATTTTCTATGATAGACCGAAAACCAGCGTCAAGTCAACCGAAAAGTCGGGAAAAATGTGAAAAATTACAAATTCAGGGAGACAAAACTAATCCAAGATGGTATAATAGCTAATATATAATGTTGAAGACTTTTTATATTGAGGAGAAAAAAGAGGTTTGCCAATGGATAAAAATGCGTTAACAGAAAAAAGAAGAGAGACTGTGATCGGACTTCTTAAGGGCATGAATATTAAGAAGGCTTCTGGTGAAGGATTCGATAAAGATGACGTATACGAATGTATGCAGCAGCTTTGTGATCTTTATGAAAAAAATATAGAGGAATTAGAGGATGCATACGAAGGCGAGATCGTTGCACTGAAAGATAAATACCAGAAATACGACGATAATAATGAATTATACGTCAGTCTGATCATGGAAGCTAAGAAGAGCAGCAATGAAATTATCAATCAGGCGAAGGATGAAGTAGAAAATATTCTGGCGGAAGGCCGTGAAGAGGTTACCAAGCAGGAAGCAGAAATCGAGCAGATGCGCGTTGGTATCGACGCCGAAAAACAGGCGATGGACGATGAGCTGAATGCGGCAAGACAAGCGGTAGAAGTAGAGAAGGCTGCTATGAAGGCAGAACTGGAAGCAGAAAAAGAAAAGCTGTCTGCACTGAAGAACAAGTACCGTCAGCAGATCAATGCGATGGAAGATGAGTTCAATGAAATCAAAACCAATATCCTGCGGACGGCCGGCAAGCTGGACAGCTTAAAGAGCAAGCTCCCGGAAGAAGATTCCGTAAACTGGGATATCATCGATAACGCTGGAGCAGTGGACTTCCCTGCGGAAGAGATCCAGGTGGATCACACCATCGAACCGGCGGTAGAGATCCCGGCGGCACCGATCGTGGAAGAGCCTGCAGCAGAGGCTCCTGCAGTGGAGATCCCGGTGGCAGATACATATGATATTCCGGCAGGCGGCGAGACGAATGTGACCCTGGAAGAACTGACGGCTTCGGATGCATACGCACCGCAGGAAGCAGCACCGGCTCCGGCAGCAGAAGGATTCAGCTTCGACGATATCAATGTCGATCTTCCGGATCTGAACACGCTGGAAGCTGCTTCGGTACAGGAAGCGCAGGCGGAAGATGAGATTTCTTTCGAAGGACTGGAAGACCTGTTTAAGGACGAGAAATAAGATGAAAGAACTGAAAGAAAAAATACTTACGGAAGGAGTCGCCATCGGAACACAGATCGTGAAGGTGGACAACTTCCTGAACCACAAGCTGGATGTAGAATTTCTGGATCGGGTCGGTGAGGAGTTTCACCGCCGGTTCGCTGATTGTGAAATCAACAAGATCCTGACGGTGGAGGCCAGCGGGATCGCAGTTGCCTGCATGGCGGCCGGACATTTCGGGTATCCGCCGGTGGTTTACGCCAAAAAAGCGGTTCCCAGCACCATGACGGAAGGTTTTTACGAAGCAGAGGCTCGTTCTTTTACAAAAGGGACGGTGTCCATGTTCCGGGTGTCCGAGAAATTTCTGGAGGCAGGGGACAAGATCCTGATCATCGACGACTTCATGGCTCACGGAGAGGCGTCTCATGCGCTGACGCAGCTGGTCAAACAGGCCGGCGGCGAAGTGGTCGGTATCGGTGCGGTCATTGACAAGGCTTTTCAGGGCGGTAGCGCCAAGCTGCGTGAGGAAGGCTACCGGGTAGAGTCCCTGGCAGTGATCGACAAAATCGAGGACGGCGTCATCACTTTCGCATAATTTGCAGAACATGCGAAGGACGACGGGATTCGCGGTAAATGGACAAAACAAGATGCGTATAATATGATAAGAATAAAATATAAAGTTCGTACATGCACGAACTTTATATTTTTTTTATCACAAAAATTCGACAGGGAGGAAATTTTTTTATTGGATTGCGGGACAATAGACAGTATAATAGGAGTATATTCTATTACACAAAGGAATACGGAGGAAGAATATCATGAAAAAGGTACTTGTAGTGGTGCTCGCACTGGTAATGGCATTTGCCTTTACAGCATGCGGCGGCAGCGATAAGGACAGCGGGGATAAGGTAAAAGTAGGCTGTATCTTTATCGGATCGATCAACGACGGCGGATTCACGCAGTGCATGAACGAAGGTCTGGAAAAGGCTGCGAAGGAAAACGGCGTAGAACTGATCAAAAAAGAAAATGTAAGCGACAGCGATACGCAGGCGTCCAAAGATGCGGCGACGAACCTGATCGACCAGGGCTGCACTATCATCGTAGGCTGCTCCTACGGATACGGGGACGCGTTAAATGAACTGGCTAACTCCGGTGATTATGACGACGTAACATTCCTGCACTTCTCTGGCCCTTACCAGAACGAGACTAATATGGAAAACTTCTTCGGATCCATGGAAGAAGCAAGATACCTGAGCGGTATGGCGGCAGCATCCGTAACCAAGAGCAACAAGCTGGGTTATGTAGCGGCTCATCCTTACACAGAAGTTCAGATCGGTATCGATGCATTCACACTGGGCGCACAGGCTGTAAACCCTGACGTTGAAGTAAAGGTTGTTTATATCAACACATGGGGCGATGCTGAAATCGAAAAGGCAGCGGCAGAACAGCTGATCAGCGCAGGATGCGACGTGCTGACTTACCACGCAGACTCCACAGCAACACAGCTGGCGGCCAAGGAAGCAGGCGTTTATACCACTGGTTGGAACTACAACAACAATGTAGCGGGCGATAACTATATCACAGCACCTTACTGGGATATGTCCGCATATTTCACACCGACCTTCAAGGCGATCCTGGATGGAAGCTTCAAGCCGACAGGAGACCAGCCGTTCAGCACTTACGGCTCCATGAAGAGCGGCATGATCCAGATCGACGATTTCGGCAGCGCAGTTCCGGAAAAGCAGGTTGAAAAGATCAACAAGGTCAAGGATAAGATGATCGCTGGAGACTTCAAAGTATTCTCCGGAGAGATCAAGTACAACGACGGTAGCGTACTGTGCAAGAAGGGACAGGAACTGACCAACGAAGAAATCTGGAAGATCAACAAGGAAGTAGCTGGAGTAACAGCAACATCCAAATAAATCCAATCGTAGATTCTATAGTTGAATATGTTTAGCATGAAGGGGAACCGAACAGGTCCCCCTTGTGCTGTTTATGGAGGAGAATAGTGCAGCAGAATCTTGCAATAGAAATGGAAAATATCAGCAAAGTATTCGGCACTCTCAAGGCGAACAACAATGTCAATCTGACAGTTCGCAAAGGAGAGGTCCACGCGTTGCTGGGGGAAAACGGAGCAGGAAAATCGACTCTGATGAATATGCTGTCAGGGATCTATACTCCGGATACAGGCTCCATCAAGATCGATGGACAGGAAGTGCATTTTACATCCCCGAAGGATTCCATCCGCATGGGGATCGGCATGATCCATCAGCATTTCAAGCTGGTGGATGTTATGACGGCCAAGGAAAACATTCTGATCGGTCAGCCGTCCAGCTTTTTTGTAAAGGGAAAGACTCTGTCGAAGGAAGTCAAGCAGCTTTCGGATCAGTACGGGCTGGATATCGATCCGGATAAAAAAGTATACGATATGTCTGTCGGAGAGAAGCAGACGCTGGAGATCATCAAAGTATTGTATCGCGGAGCGAAGATCCTCATTATGGACGAGCCTACGGCCGTACTGACGCCGCAGGAGATCAAGAAGCTGTTCCGCGTCATCCGCAATATGAAGGAGCAAGGGTGTTCCATAGTCATCATCACCCACAAGCTCAACGAAGTAATGGAGATCTCGGACCGCGTTACGGTGCTGAGAAAGGGAGAATCCATCGGAACGGTCAATACAAATGAAGTCAACATTGCCAGTCTCATCGAGATGATGGTGGGCAAGAAGGTGGATCTTTCCATTGAGAAGAAAAAGATCGCGGATCAGCAGCCTTTGCTGGATCTGGATGAAGTTACGGTCCTCGATGGAGAAGGCAAGGAAGCTCTGGCCAACGTCAGCTTCAAGCTCAACTCCCATGAGATCGTCGGCGTAGCCGGAGTCGCCAACAGCGGCCAGAAAGAACTTTGCGAGGTGATCGCAGGGCTGGCGAAAGCAGAAAAAGGCAGGATCTTCTTCGAGGGAGACAACCTGGTGGGCAAAACACCGCGTGACATCATCCGCCTGGGCATCCGGATGGGATTCATCCCGGAAGACCGTCTGGGCATGGGACTTGTAGGCAGCATGGATATCGTACATAACCTGATCCTGAAAGATTATCAGAATCAGCCGGGAATCATCCTGCGCCGCGGACCTTGCGTCAAAAAAGCCAATAAGATCGTAAAAGAACTTGATATTCAAACTCCTGATATATATACGCCGGTCAAAAAGCTTTCCGGCGGTAACGTCCAGAAGGTACTTCTGGGAAGAGAAATTGATTCGGCTCCAAAGGTGCTGATCACGGCGTATGCCGTAAGAGGCCTGGACATCGGAGCATCGTACAAAATTTATGATCTGCTCAACGAGCAGAAGGAAAAAGGCGTCGGCGTCCTGTTTGTCGGAGAAGACCTGGATGTGCTGATGGATCTGTGCGACCGGATCATCGTGCTGTGTCACGGCGAGATCACCGGTATCGTCGATCCGGATCAGGTGACGAAGGAAGACATTGGATTGCTTATGACAGGAAAGAAAGCTGAGGAGGTGGATGAATAATGAATTTCATAAGAATCACCAAGCGTGATAATCTGTCGCGCAAGAATGAATTTCTCATTACTCTGCTGGCGATCGTTCTGTCAATCGTGTTTGCAGGGATCATCCTCGTGATTTTCGGACTCAATCCGTTTGAGATCTTCAAGGAAATCATCTTAGGCTCCGTGGGAACGGGGCTGCGTGTAAAGCAGACTATCGTCAAGGCGGTACCGCTGATCATCACTTCGATGGGTATCATCGTGGCGTTCAAGATGAAGTTCTGGAACATCGGTGCGGAAGGTCAGATCACCATGGGCGCTCTGGGAGCCAGCTGGGTGGCTCTCAACCTGAGTCCGGATCTGCCGCAGCCGATCATGCTTCTGCTGATGATGATCGGAGCTGCCGTCTGCGGCGGCATCTGGGCGTTTATTCCGGCCATCTTCAAGGCGAAGCTGGGAACCAACGAGACGATCTTTACCCTGATGATGAACTACGTGGCTATCAAATTCGTTACTTACCTGCAGTACGGTCCGTGGATGGATCCGGCAGCTAATGGATTCCCGAAGATCGCCATGTTCCCGGACAATGCCGTTCTGCCGAAACTGGGCGGTGTCAATATCGGATGGATCCTGGCGATCCTGGCGGCAGCGTTCGTATATTTCTTTATGAATTATACGAAGAAAGGCTATGAGATCACTGTGGTGGGTGAAAGCATCGAAACGGCTCGTTATGCGGGCATGAACATCAGCAGGATCATTGTTGTTGCTATGCTGATCTCCGGAGGACTTTGCGGTATCACCGGCATGATCCAGGCGTCGGCCATCGAAAAGACGCTGGTATACGGAATCGCTAACGGTTACGGTTTTACGGCCATCATCACGGCATGGCTCTCCAAGCTGAACGCAGGTTATGCGGTAGCTGTCTGTGCGGTATTCGCTATGCTGATCCAGGGCGGACAGTATATTCAGATCGCGCTCGGCGTACCTAGCGCCGTATCGGACATCGTGCAGGGCCTCATCCTGTTCTTTGTTCTGGGAAGTGAATTCTTTATGCGATATAAAGTACATATCGGCAGAAACAGCAAGGAGGTGGCTTAATCATGGTAGAATTCTTAGCAGCCTGCGTTGTAGCAGGAACGCCTCTTGTGTTTGCGACAGTAGGAGAACTGATCACAGAAAAATCCGGAAGCATGAACCTGGGTGTAGAAGGCATGATGCTGATGGGAGCCGTTATGGGATTCCTGGCGGGCATCAACACCTACAATCCGGGAGTTGCTCTGCTGGCGGCGGCACTGGCGGGAGCGGCAGGAGCTCTGATCTTCGGATTCCTGACCGTTACACTGCGCGCCAACCAGGTCGTTTGCGGTCTGACCCTGACCATCTTCGGAACGGGATTCGCACAGTTTGTGGGCGAGCCTCTTCTGGGATCCAGTGTTCCGTCGGATATTACTTCGTTTTTCAGCAAGCTGTCCATCCCGCTTCTGGGAGACATTCCGATCATCGGACCGATCTTTTTCCAGCAGGATGTGTTCGTATACATCAGTTATATCGTATGTGCGCTGGCAGCTGTATATATGTATAAGACCAGGATCGGTATGAACCTGAAAGCAGTAGGGGAAAGCAATGCGGCAGCTGATGCATCCGGCATCAACGTAGCTCTGTATAAATACATCCACATCCTCATCGGCGGAGCGCTCTGCGGACTGGGCGGTGCATATCTGTCCCTGGTAAGAATGCCGATCTGGCAGGAGAACATCGTCAACGGACGTGGATGGATCGCTGTTGCCCTGGTCATCTTCGTAGCGTGGAATCCGATCAAGGGATTCTTCGGCGGAGCTCTCTTTGGAGGACTCAGCATCCTGGGACTGAAACTGCAGGCTATGGGCGTGGGAGTATCCCAGTATCTGGTGGATATGATCCCGTATATAGCAACCATCCTGATCGTTATTTTCAGTACCTACAAGAAAAAGAAAGAAAGTCAGCCTCCGGCTGATCTGGGCAATAACTATTTCAGAGAGGAGCGATAACATGGTATATGTACATTTAGCAGAAGGCTTTGAAGAAGTAGAAGCGACCACCATCGTAGATCTGCTGCGCCGTGCGGAGATCGAAGTCAAGACGGTATCCATCATGGATGACAAGCTGGTGACCGGTGCTCACGGCATGTCCCTGCAGGCGGATCTGCTGTTTGAGGAAGCGGATTACGATACCTGTGAGATGATCGTGCTGCCGGGCGGAATGCCGGGCACGCTTCACCTGAAGAATCACGACGATCTGGGAGAAATCATCATGGAGTTCGGAATGACAGGCAAGAATCTGGCAGCCATCTGTGCGGCTCCGATGGTGCTGGATGCCCGCGGAGCGCTGAATCACAAGACAGCTACAATCTATCCGGGCATGCAGGATGAGCTGCATATGGCTTCTTACATCGACTGCGGCGTGGTGGAAGACAGCAACATCATCACGTCCAAGGGACCTGCTTACGCTATCGATTTTGCGCTGGCCATTGTGGAAAAAATCAAGGGCAAGAGCGCTTCCGACGAGGTGGCGCAGGGACTGCTGTACAGAGGGATGATTTAATATGGGTAAGTACCGGGTAGATTTTCATATCCACACGAAATTTTCCGACGGGCAGGCTTCGCCGTCAGAGATCGTGCAGGCTGCAAAGGCGCTGGGCTACGAGAAGATCGCCATCACGGATCACGACGGCATCGACGGCCTTGCAGAAGCTCTGGAAGAAGGCGAAAAAACGGAGCTCACGGTGATCCCCGGCATGGAGCTGGCGACGGAGACGACTTCGGGAACGGAGCTGCATATCCTTGGCTACGGGATGGATCTGGAGAACGAGAAGCTGCATGCGGCGATGCGCCAGCTTTCGGAACGGAGAGCTGCTCGAAATACGAAGCTGATCGCGGCTTTGCAGGAAATGGGCTACGATCTTTCCGAGGAAGAGCTGAAGAAGTTTCAGCCCAACGATTATATCGGCAAGCCGGTGATCGCGCGGGCGCTGATCGCCAAGGGATATGCGTCCAGCATTCCTGAGGTGTTTCAGAGTAAGGAGCTTCTCGGCAGTGAAAAGGCTCTCGCCATCAAGAAGGAAAAGCTCAATGCAAAGGATGCGGTTCAGCTGATCCGGGAAGCGGGCGGTCTTCCGGTGCTGGCACACCCGATCCAGGCAAAGAGGATCGGCAGGCCGGGAAGCGAAGAATTCTACGAAAATATCGAAAAAATCATAGCAAATCTCGTAGAAGCCGGACTGGGCGGTCTGGAGTGCTTTCATCCTGATCAGGACGCGGAGCAGAGCCGCTGCTTTGTGAAGCTGGCGCGGAAGTACGACCTTTGCATTTCCAGAGGCTCCGATTTCCACGGCAAAGACTTTGCAGAAGCTGAAGATACGGCGCAGATCGAAGAGACGAAGCTGATCGGTCTGCGACTGGACAAATAAATAAAGCTAGAGAACTGAAAACTGCTGGCAGCCCGAATTGCCGGCAGTTTTTGTTTTGGTATGACTTCTCAAAATCTGGGAATACTAATTTTTGTATTCTACTCCCGCGAGGGATAAAATCGAGAGGTACCAATGAAAAAAACGATTTCAGAGAAAAAGGCGGATCCGGTCCCCAGTAAGAAGCTGCTGATGGCAGCGGTTATTTTTTTCACTGCGGCGACGACCTGCGTGACGGCTGCAAAGGCGGCTGCGGCCGATGGCTGGGAGGCGCCGGTGCTGCTTTCTGACGGTACGCTGATGAAAGCGCCGTGGTATATCATGGTAGATGGGAAAGAAGCGGCGCTGGTGGATTCCAGGGAAACGGCGGAAGCGGTGCTGGAGGATGTGGTGGATACCTGTTGTCGGGGAGACAGCCAGGTGCTGGATGTGGAGATCCGGGAGGAAACTTCGGCGAAAAAAATGGAGCTCCACCTAGGGGACGATTCTCCTGACGTCCTGACGGCAGAGCAGGCGGAGCAGAAGCTGCTGGGAGATGATAAAGCGGAAGGATATCTGACCGTCATCACGACGGAAGAGCAGAAAGAGAAAGAAGATATCGAGATCCCGGAAGAGTATCAGCCGGAGGCCAGCCTTGCGGTAGGAGAGACGAAGGTTGCCTCGGAAGGAAGCGCGGGAACGAAGGAAGTGACGAAACGGGTCACGAAAGAAAACGGTCAGCCTGTCGCGGAAACGGTGGTGGAAGAATCGGTCATCGAAGCGCCGGAGGAAAAGGTGATCCTGGCCGGGACAAAGCTGCCTGCCGGCTACCAGAGCAGTCTGTACGAAGAACCGGGGCTGTCCTACGATGAAGGGGCGGTTTACGGGAAGCTGTACCGGCCGGTTTCCGGCGGAACGATCTCTTCCGGGTTCGGTGCAAGGTGGGGCAGGATCCATCACGGACTGGATCTGGCGCTGCCGCAGGGAAGCGAGATCTATGCAGCCGATGCAGGCAAGGTCTATTTCGCAGGCTGGAGCAACGGGTATGGAAACCTGATCAAAATCGATCATGGCAACGGTATGCAGACCTATTACGCTCACTGCAGCCAGCTCCTGGCGTCACAGGGACAGGAAGTACAGCGGGGTGAGAAGATCGCACTGGCAGGCTCTACGGGACGATCCACAGGACCGCACCTTCACTTTGAAGTCATCATCAATCGAAACAGCATCGACCCGACCGGGTTGATTGAATAAAGGATATAAGAAAGCTGTCGGTAAACCTGACAATGCGCAGCATCGTCGGGAATGCCGGCAGCTTTTTTGCAATACTTTTTCCCGTGATTGCTTTCAAAATGCATCTGTGCTATTATAAAGAATGGACTTCGCTGTCCACTTTTATAGAATGCAGCAAAAGGCAAGGAAGGTAACATGGGCTTTTTTAAAGATGTTAGAGACGATATCAAGGCGGTTTTAGACAGGGACCCGGCAGCGCGCAACGCATTTGAAGTTTTAGTGTGCTATCCCGGGATCTGGTCGATCATTTTTCATCGGCCGGCTCACTGGCTGTACCGTCATAATTTAAAATTGCTGGCGCGGATCATTTCCCAGCTGGCAAGATGGCTTACAGGGGTTGAGATCCATCCGGGTGCGGTGATCGGCAAACGCTGCTTCATCGACCACGGTATGGCAATCATCATCGGAGAAACCGCAGAGGTCGGCGACGATGTGACCATCTATCAGGGCGTTACGCTGGGCGGTACTGGTAAAGACACCGGCAAGCGTCATCCGACCATTGGAAACAACGTTATTTTAAGCTCCGGCTCCAAGATCCTGGGCCCGTTCAAGGTTGGCAATAATGTAAAGATCGGAGCGGGGGCAGTCGTACTCAAAGAGGTCCCGGACAACTGTACGGTAGTCGGGATCCCGGGGACGATCGTGCGGAGAAACGGCAAGCCGATTTCGGAAATGGATCAGGTGGACATGCCGGATCCGATTGCAGTAGAACTGGAATGCCTGCGGCGCAGAGTCGTAGAGCTGGAAGATATCATCGTAGGGAAACTGGGTGTGGAACTGCCTCATGAATGTCATGATGACTGTCAGTATCCGAACATCCTGCGGGAGATGGAGGATGGGACTCTGAACCGGATCTACGATGAAACGAGTGGAGAAATCATAACGGAAACACTGCCGGACAGCCCGGAAGGAGAAACGGAGGTAAAGCATGAAAATCTATAATACTATGACACGCAGAAAAGAGGAACTGAAACCCATCGAAGACGGCGCCCTCAAAATTTACGTTTGCGGACCGACGGTCTACAACTTTTTTCATATCGGGAACGCCAGACCGTTTGTCGTATTCGACACACTCCGTAAATATCTGGAATACCGGGGTTACAAGGTAAAGTTCGTTCAGAACTTTACAGACGTGGATGACAAGATCATCAACAAGGCAAGAGAAGAAGGCGTGACGGCGCCGGAAATCAGCGAAAAATACATCGAGGAATACTACAAGGATGCGGCTGCTCTTAACGTAAAAAAAGCGGACGTGCATCCGAAAGTTTCCGAGCACATTCCTGAGATCATCGACTTCGTCAGCACGCTGGTGGACAAAGGCTATGCCTATGAAGTAAACGGCGACGTATACTTCTCCACTCGTAAATTCGACGGCTACGGCAAACTCTCCGGACAGAACATCGAAGATCTGGAATCGGGAGCACGTATCGCAGTGGGCGACATCAAGGAGGATCCGCTGGATTTCGCTCTCTGGAAAGCCCGCAAGACGGAAGATGAGATCGCATGGGAAAGTCCGTGGGGCATGGGAAGACCTGGCTGGCACATCGAATGCTCCGCCATGTCCAAGAAGCACCTGGGCGACACCATTGACATCCATGCGGGCGGACAGGATCTCCAGTTCCCGCACCACGAAAATGAGATCGCACAGTCGGAGTGCTGCAACGGCGTACCGTTCGCTAACTACTGGATGCACAACGGCTATATCACAATAGACAACGAAAAGATGTCCAAATCCAAGGGCAACTTCTTTACCGTAAGAGATATCCTGAAGGACTATGATGGAGAAGTGATCCGCTTCTTCCTGCTGTCGGGCCACTACAGAAATCCGATCAACTTCAGCGACACGCTGATGGAACAGGCTAAGGCAGGTCTGGCCAGAATGCAGCACGCCAAGGAAAACCTGAAGCACCTGATCGTAAACGGTGAAGGCACTATGACGGACGACGAGAAGAAGGCTCTGGAAGGCTACGATAAATACCGTCAGGAATTCATCGCGGCTATGGACGACGACCTGAATACGGCGGACGCGATATCTGCCATCTTTGAGCTGATCACGGCCATCAACACCGATGTGAGAAACGGCGCCAGCAAAGAATTTGCAGAAAAATGCCTGGACGTCCTGATGGAGCTGGCCACGGTAGTAGGACTTCTGCAGAAGGAAGAGGACGACACGGTGGACGCTGACATCCAGGCGCTGGTAGATGAACGTCAGGAAGCGAGAAAAGCTAAGAACTTCGCAAGAGCAGACGAGATCCGCGACCTGCTGAAGGAAAAGGGCATCACGCTGAAAGACACGCCGCAGGGTGTGCAGATCATCAAGGAATAGTCTTTGCAGGAGGCTGCAAAGGCCGGGCAGAAGTGAACATATGAAAGTAGAAAACATCAGAGAAATCAATACGACGGCGCTGGCCTACATGGGCGATGCGGTGTACGAACTGGCGGTGCGCGAGGAGATGATGAAGCAGGGCTATTACGACGTCAACCGGCTCCATCATATCGCGACCCTGTACGTGCGGGCGTCGGCACAGGCGAAGATCATCAAGACCATCTTTGACGAGCTGGACGAGAAGGAGCAGGCGCTGGTGAAGCGGGCGAGAAACCGGAAATCGGCCACGAAAGCCAAGAATGCGGACCCGGTGACCTATAAGTGGGCTACGGCCTTCGAGGCACTGACGGGATACCTGTATCTGACGGAAGACGAAGAGCGGCTGTCCTGGCTCATGGATCGCGCCATCGGAATCATAAAGGAAGAACACACAAATGGGAGAAAAGAAACCAAAGAAAAAACGGAAGGTCAGAAATAAGACCAGGGATGTTCTGGCGGATTATTACCGTACCAACATGGAGTACGACAAGGAAAATCGCCGCCGTCAGGAAGAGGAAGGGGTCAAGACCAAAGGCCTGAAAAACCTCAACAGCACGGAGAAGACCTACGTGATCGTTATCGTACTGGCACTGATCGGGATCGTGATCAAATACGTGATCCTGTAGGGCTCTGCGAAAAGGAGGACGAGAATGAGTCAGGCAGATAAACTTTTTGTGACCATGTGTCAGGATATTCTGGATCACGGGTTTTCCAGCGAGGGACAGACGGTCCGCGCCAAATGGGAGGATGGCGTTCCGGCCCATACTATAAAACAGTTCGGCGTTGTGAACCGCTACGATCTACAGGAGGAATTTCCGGCGCTGACGCTGCGGCCGACTGCCATCAAATCAGCGGTGGATGAGATGCTTTGGATCTGGCAGAAAAAATCCAATAATATCAAGGATCTGAGCAGTCATATCTGGGACGAGTGGGCCGATGAGAACGGCTCCATCGGCAAGGCCTACGGCTATCAGCTTGGTGTGAAATACAAGTTCCCTCACGGGGAGATGGACCAGGTGGACAACGTCCTCTGGCAGCTGAAACACACGCCTTATTCCCGCCGGATCATGACCAATATCTATAAATTCGACGACCTGATGGAGATGGGTCTGGAACCGTGCGCCTACAGCATGACTTTTAATGTGACGGGCGACCGGCTCAACGCTATTTTAAATCAGAGATCACAGGACATTTTGACGGCCAACAACTGGAACGTGGTGCAGTACGCTGTGCTGGTGCATATGCTGGCGCAGGTCAGCGGGCTGAAGGCGGGACAGCTGGTTCACGTCATCGCGGACGCTCACATATACGATCGTCACGTGGACATCGTAAAAGAACTGATCCGGCGTCCTCAGTATCCGGCGCCGAAGTTCAGCCTCAATCCGGAAATCAAGGATTTTTACGACTTTACGACGGACGATATCCGCATCGAGGATTATGAGAAAAATCCGCAGGTCAAGAACATTCCGGTGGCTGTTTAGCGCATCATAAGGAGAAGAACATGAATGCTATCGTGGTAGTGGATCAGAACTGGGGAATCGGCAAAGACGGCGGTCTGCTGGTGCATCTTCCGGGGGATCTGAAATATTACAAAGAAAAAACAATCGGAAATCATATCATTACAGGCAGAAAAACGCTGGAATCCTTCCCGGGAGGCAAGCCGCTTCCGGGGCGGGAAAACATCGTGCTGACGCGGGATCCGGATTATGCAAAGGATGGCTGCGTCATCTGTCACACGGTAGAAGAGGTGCAGGACGCCGTGAAGGATTACGATCCGGAAACGGTGTTTGTGGCAGGTGGAGCAGAGATTTACAAGGAGTTTTTTCAGCTCTGCGACGTCTTTTATGTGACGAAGATCGATGCAGCGTTTGAAGCGGATCGTTACTTCCCGGATCTGGATGCAATGGATCTGGAAATCGCGTGGGAGAGCGAACTGCAGGAAGAAAAGGGAATCACATACAGGTTTTTAAAATATGTCAGAAAAGATAATAGGTAGGAACGCCGTAACGGAAGCGCTCAACAGCGACCGGGAGATCGAAAAGATCATCCTGGCGAAAGGTGCGGAAGGTTCCATCAAGAAGATCGAGGGCAAGGCGAAAGCCAGGAAGATCCCTCTTTATTACAGTGATAAGTCCCGGATGGACCGGGACGCAGAAGGCGGCAACCATCAGGGGGTCATCGCCATCGTGTCGGACTATGAATACGCCACGGTGGAAGACATCCTGGATGTGGCGAAACGGCGGGGCGAGGACCCCTTCGTGATCCTGCTGGACGGGCTGGAGGATCCCCACAATTTAGGAGCTGTCATGCGGACTGCGGAATGCGCCGGAGCACACGGGGTCATCATCCCCAAGCGCCGGTCGGTTTCCGTCACGGAGACAGTCGCCAAGACTTCTGCAGGCGCGGTGGAATACATGCCGTGCGCCCGCGTGACCAATATGGCCAGGACCATCGAACAACTGCAGGAGGCGGGGCTTTGGATCGCGGCCTGCGACATGGATGGCGACACGCTGACGGAGGCTGATTTAAAGGGACCCATCGGCATCGTCATCGGAAGCGAGGGATTTGGTGTCAGTCGTCTGGTCCGGGAAAAATGCGACTTTATCGTGTCCATCCCGATGCGGGGACGGATCACGTCTCTCAATGCATCTAATGCGGCGTCGATCCTCATGTACGAGATCGTGCGTCAGCGGGGGATTCGATGAAAGCTGTGACAGACCAGCAGATGGTCATCCGGGCGCAGCAGGGTGATTTAGAGGCAGAAGAGACCCTGATGCGCAAATACAAAGAAATCGTAAAGATCAAATCACAGTATTATTACATGGCGGGGGCGGATGAGGACGACGTGATCCAGGAAGGCATGATCGGGCTCCTCAAGGCGATCCGGCAGTACGATCCGGAGAAAGAAGCCGGATTCGCTACCTTTGCAGGAATCTGTATCACCCGGCAGATCATCAGCGCCATCCGCATGGCGGACCGGGAAAAGCACAAGCCGCTCAATACGTCGATCTCCCTCAACAAGCCGGTGGGAGGCGAAGAAGAAGGCGTTACTCTGGAGGACACACTGACGGTGTCGGACGGAGAATCGCCGGAGGCACTGCTGGTGGTCAAGGATCTGGCGTATTATATCATGCATAATGAAGACAGTGTGTTCAGCAACTTTGAAATGCAGGTGCTTAACAAAATGGTGCGGGAAAACGACTACGAAGAGATCGCCCGCAGACTTGGCCGCAGTCGCAAGTCCATCGACAACGCCATGCAGCGGATCAAGAAAAAAATCGTGAGATATTTATGGGGATAAAAAGTAACATATGAAGCGGATTTTATATCTTTTACCGGTCCTGGCAGGTGTCTTCTGGGGATCGGTAGGCATTTTTGTGCGTGTCCTGACGGATTTCGGCATGGACAATTATACGGTACTGGGATCACGAATGGCAGTCGCCTCAGTGATCCTCTTTTTTGTCATTTTCATTTATGACCGGGAGCTTCTGCGCATTCGGCTGCGTGATCTGGGGTTTTTCCTTGGAACAGGGCTTTGCGGCATGGTGGGGCTCAATTACTGCTATAACGAAGCCATCAATCAGCTGACCTTGTCCCTGGCGGCGGTGCTCCTCAGCCTTTCGCCCATCTTCGTCATGATCCTGTCCGCGTTCCTGTTTCACGAGAAGATCACCTTGAAAAAGGTCGGGTGCACGGCGCTGGCTATCGCCGGGTGTATCCTGGTGAGCGGGGTGCTGCAAAGCGGCGGCGTATGGAATCTCAGGGGAATGGCGCTGGGTCTTTGCGCGGCGCTTTTCTACGGACTTTACAGCGTTATCTCCAAAGGGGCGATGCAAAGAGGCTATCATACGTTTACGGTCTTATTTTACAGTTTACTGATCGCAGCCATCGTCATGGTCCCGCTGGTGGACTGGAGCCTGTTCGGGACGTATTTGCAGGCGGCGCCGGCAGCTCACGTAGGATTTATGGTGCTCCATTCCCTGTGCAATTCGATTTTGCCATATCTACTGTACACCTGGTCGCTTAATCATATCGAAGTGGGCAAGGTTTCTATCATTACGGCGGGTGGCGAGCCTTCGGCGGCTATGATTTTCGGGCTGCTGGTTTTTGGAGAGCAGCCGACATTTCTATCGGTTGCAGGACTTTGTCTTACAGTTATTGCATTATCGGTGCTCTGTGCGCCGGAGAAAAAATAATTTTGGAGAGGTGATTTTGTTATGGAATATCGGAAGTTGCCTCGTGGCGGAGAAAAGACGCCATGCTCCAGGTACATTAGCGAGATCACACCGGAAGAATCGGTAGGCAAGTGCGTGTACTGCAAGCATTGTCATCCGTGCCCGGCAGGTCTGGACATCGGACTCATCAATAAATATTACGATCTGACGCTGCTGGGGGATGCGCTGGCGGAGGAGCATTACCGGACTTTGGAAAAGACGGCTGCGGACTGCGTCAAGTGCGGTCATTGCAACAGCAGATGCCCGTTCCAGGTGAAACAGCAGGAGCGGATGGAAGAAATCAAGGACTATTTTGGAATGTAAAGATTGCTCCGGAGAATGCTGGGAGTCAGGGCTGGTGCGGCTGTCAAAAAATGCTGCAAAAAAAATGCTGAACCTCTTGCAATTTGATTGACAGCGGGTGTAAAATATAGTAACATAACTCATGTGCGCTGCTGTAGCTCAGTCGGTAGAGCACCTCATTGGTAATGAGGAGGTTCGGCAGTTCAAGTCTGCTCAGCAGCTCCATTGTTTTGAATTTGTTTAGGAGGATAAGAAATGGCAAAACAGAAATTTGAAAGAACCAAGCCGCATATCAATATCGGAACAATCGGTCACGTTGACCACGGTAAAACGACTCTGACTGCAGCGATCACAACAGTGCTGCACAAGAGATACGGACTGGGAACTGACGTAGCCTTCGATCAGATCGACAAGGCTCCGGAAGAAAAAGAAAGAGGAATCACGATCGCAACTGCGCACGTAGAATATGAAACTCCAAACAGACACTATGCGCA
>CAKQXD010000012.1 GCA_934281605.1 uncultured Clostridia bacterium
TTGGAGGCGACACCCGGATTTGAACCGGGGAATAAAGGTTTTGCAGACCTCTGCCTTACCACTTGGCTATGTCGCCTGAAGGAGCTTGCGCTCCTGAATAAGAATTGGCGATCCGGAACGGGCTCGAACCGTCGACCTCCAGCGTGACAGGCTGGCATTCTAACCAACTGAACTACCGGACCGCATCGTCTGTACCTTTTAAAGTTTGGTGGGCGCTATAGGGCTCGAACCTATGACCCCCTGCTTGTAAGGCAGGTGCTCTCCCAGCTGAGCTAAGCGCCCTTATTAATATGGTAGCGGCGAGTGGAGTCGAACCACCGACCTTCCGGGTATGAACCGGACGCTCTAGCCAACTAAGCTACACCGCCACACTGCAGCAACCTTTCCGCCGCTGCAGGAATTATATTATCATTTCGCAGCTATAATGTCAAGTTATTTTCTACTTTATTTTTTTATTTTTTTCGCTGCGTTTTTTCATCGATTTTTTTGCCGTTTTATTCTTCCTCTTCGTCCGGTAATGCCACCTTGGATGCAACCGTCGCCGGGGTCTCATAACATCTGAAACATTCGTCCACTAATTTGTCGGACGGCTTCGGTGTCAGAAGGCTGACAACCGGCACCAGGATCATGCTTGCGATCATAGCGAACGCACCTGCATTGATCGGAGACTGCAGGATAGCAGGGAACATCTGCGGGCGCAGAATCACCAGAATCATGATACCGGCACCGAAGATAAAGCTTGCCCAGCAGCCGCTCTTTGTCGTCTTCTTCCAGTACAGGCCATAGATAAGAGGTCCCAGGAAAGATCCTGCCAGAGCGCCCCAGGAAATACCCATCAGCTGTGCGATAAATGTCACGGAACTGTTATACTGGATCAGTGCGATCACAACAGAAATCAAAATGAATACCACGATCAGAACACGGATCATCCGCACCTGTGTTTTTTCGCTCATATCCTTAACGAAATTCTTGTTGATGAAGTCCAGAGTCAACGTCGAACTAGATGCGATAACCAGCGAAGACAGTGTGGACATGGATGCAGATAATACCAGCAGCACAACCAGACCGATCAGCACATCTGAAAGGCCGGACAGCATGGTCGGAATGATGGAGTCAAATCCATTGGCTACAACATCCACCTGATCCGAAAACAGTCTGCCGAATCCGCCCAGGAAGTAGCATCCACCGGATACAACAATAGCAAACAGCGTAGAAATGATGGTGCCTTTTTTGATAGCATTCTCACTTTTGATGGCATAAAATTTCTGGACCATCTGAGGGAGTCCCCAAGTTCCCAGAGATGTCAGGATCACAACACCCAGCAGACTCAGTGGATCTGGTCCCAGGAAAGAGGCGAATGCGCCGTTCATCGTGGTCGCTTCCGGATCCTTTACCTCTGCCAGAGCATGCATCGCTTCCGTAAAACCGCCCTTGCTGTGCAGAACTGCTGCAATAACAGCACAGATACCAAACAGCATGATGATACCCTGAATAAAGTCGTTGATGGCCGTAGCCATATAACCGCCTGCAATAACGTAAATACCTGTCAGGACCGCCATAACGATAACGCATACGGTAAAGTCAACATTAAACGCCATAGCAAACAGTCTCGATAATCCATTGTATAACGAAGCCGTATAAGGGATCAGGAATATGAAGATCAGCGCAGACGCTCCTATTTTCAGCGACTTGCTGTCAAATCTTGATCCGAAAAACTCCGGCATGGTAGCCGAATCCAGATGCTGTGTCATAATACGCGTTCTTCTGCCCAGAACCACCCACGCCAGCAGCGATCCAATGATGGCGTTTCCCAGACCGATCCAGGTGGATGCGATACCATATTTCCATCCGAACTGTCCGGCATATCCTACAAATACGACTGCCGAAAAATAAGAAGTTCCGTAAGCAAAGGCTGTCAGCCACGGACCCACGGAACGCCCTCCCAAAACAAAACCCTTTACGTCCGTGGCATGTTTCCGGCAGTACAGCCCGATCCCTACCATGATCGCAAAGTACACTAATAAAATACCTAGTTTAATTCCCATAATGACTCTCCTGCAAATGATGATTTCTCTATTAGCTCACCCGAAATTTACTTTACTACTCATCTGCTTTTGAGTCAAGATTTTTTTGTATATAAATACATCAATTTTGATATAAATTCGTGCACGAGCCACAATCCCGTATTTCTATGTATCCCGAGGCATACCCTCCCATCCAAACTTCTCCCGGTACACCCGCTTCAGGTTGCGGAGACTCAAGGCATAGATCCTTCGCATATTTGCCGGCTGAATTCCTTTCTCACGGGCGATATCCTTCAGCTGGATCTCCTGTATCAAATGCTTCCAGATTACCTCCTGATCGCGTTCCGCAAGGCAGCCCACCGCCTCCAGAGCCTGACGCTGCGCTTCCCGTTCCAGTGCTATCGAAAGCGGATCCGGTTCCAGGTAGTCCGCCATTTTTATGGTAATAGACGTCGAGGGATCCTCACTGGCACAGCTGCCCGCTTCTCTTTTTTCCCGGCGAAAATGATCTCTCAAAGCATTTCTTGTGATAGCCTTGATCCATTCCTTTGCTTTTGATTTTTCCCGCAGCGTTCCGATCGAACGCCACGCCTTTTCCAGAACGATCTGCGTCACTTCTTCCGTCATGTCTGCGTCACCGATCACGCTCTTGACGATGCGATACACATCCATGCGAAGAGGATAAATAAACTCTAAATAAAGCGTTCTCTTTTCTTCTCCATTCATATAAAACCTCGTTTCTTACAAATATAGATCTGTTCCCGCCCGATCCAGCTGGTCAAACAACCGAAACGCCTCCTGTCCGTTGTGTGGCTTTTGCGAAAGCCAGGTTTCGTCCACAGCTTCCGCCTGCAGCCTGAAATGTTTCACATCCTGGCACATCAGATCAGTATCGCCCTGAAGCAGCCTGTCAATCAGCGGCCTGGTATCCTGCGAAGCCTTTACCGCTTCACGGTAATAATACCACTCCTGTTCCTGAATCCAGCTCCCATCCTTTAGTGCTGCAGAATCGATACGACATAACTTCTCATCATGCTTGTCCTCATAAACCACCTTGACCCGCAGCCACAGTTTCCGCGAGCTGTTGTTGGTAATGGAAGTATCATCGTGAAAAACAAGCTCTGTTTTGACCTGCTCCGCCTGCGTCTGCGCATTCATGGAATCCTGCTTATCCGTATTGCAGATCCAGGTGCGATAAATGATCCATCCATTCACAACGATCAGGCAAAGTATTCCCGCAAGAAGCATTACAGCAATTTTATCTGGTTTCTCCATTTTTCTCCTCCCTTTCCCCACAAAAATCGTACCACCCCCTCGTTTCCTTTACAAACATATCCCTTCCCGTTTTTTCGACAAATGACTTCAACAAAAGACAAAAAGACTACCACCTGCCGCAGCAGCAGCCTGTAATAGTCTTTTCTTATTCTTTGTTATTCTATGGTCAGTTTCTTCTTCCCGCTTAACCCGCTTCTCCCGCAGGCAGTCCGAGAACATTACGAATATAGGAACTGACTTCCTCGCATTTGATATGGAGCACGTGAGAAAATTCCTCTTCCACCAGATGCTCCGCCGTTTTCAGGGTATTGCTGTCTCTCGTCGGCAGCTTTTTCCCCGCCTGGATCAACTCCTGACGCTTCTTGTGCAGACAGCGTATCATCAGGATCAGCTCCTGATTTACCCCATTGTTCAGGATCTCGTGGAAACTCTCAGTTCGGAACCTGATGTCCTTCTCCCATTCCAGCGTCCTGTCCTTCATCCGCGTCAGCATGGCGTTTATTTCATCCTTCGTCATCAGATCCCGCATCTTCGACACGAGCTTCTGATTGTTTACCGGAACAAATATCGTCGATTTCGGATTGGACTCCGGCCGCAGGATATAGTACATCATCTCCTCTACGCTCTGAGACAGCTGCATCGGCCTGATGTCCTCGATGCTGCACATCCCGTTGATTCCGTAAGATACATACTCCCCTATATCAAATCCGTTTCTATTCATTTTTATGTGACCTCCTGATACTATTATAGTCACTTTTTGTCATTTTTTCAAAGGGGGTATGGGAAAAAATTTTTCAGAGATACGTCCAGGATCGGCGCCGAGTGGGTCAGCGCGCCGCATGAAATATAATCTACGCCGATTTCTTTCAGCTTTTCGATATTCTCCCGTGTCACATTCCCGGAACACTCCGTCTTTGCTCTGCCTGCGGTGATTTTTACCGCTTCTTTCATGTCCTCCGCTGTCATATTATCCAGCATGATGATGTCCGCTCCTGCTTCCACAGCCTCCTTCACCATATCCAGATTCTCGGTCTCCACTTCTATCTTGCGAACGAACGGAGCATATTCCTGTGCCGCTTTGACCGCCGCCGCAACGCCGCCTGCCGCATTGATATGATTGTCCTTCAACAAAACGCCATCAGAAAGATTATACCGGTGATTGTATCCGCCGCCGACTTTAACAGCATACTTTTCAAAAATACGCATATTCGGGGTCGTCTTGCGCGTATCTAAAAGACGGATACTGCTTCCCTCCAGAAGAGAAACCGTCTGCTTCGTGTACGTTGCAATGCCGCTCATTCTCTGCAGATAATTGAGCGCTGTCCGTTCTCCAGAAAGAATAGCATGTGCATTCCCCGATACGACTGCCAGAAGCTGTCCCTTCGTTACAGCGTCGCCATCCTGACAGTGAAACTCCACCTCCGCTTCCGGATCCAGAATCTGAAATACCCGTTCAAAGACCGAAAGACCCGCGATGACGCCATCCTGCTTGCAGAGCAGATCCGCCTTTGCCCTGCGATCCGATTTTATGACCGCACAGGTGGTCACATCCTCGCTGGAGATATCCTCCTCCAGGGCCATGCGGATCAACTTGTCTGCATGTAGTTTTAACGTAATATCATTTTTCATTATGCCGTCTCCTTTTTATCACGAACGATCGCATCCTGGATCTTTCTCTTGTTTTCATCCATATATCGTTCCATATCCTGATACGCCGTCAAATCCAGCCCGTACTGCTTTGCCAGCGCATCCAGAGGTTCACTCAGATACTCTTCACAGCGCCCGGAAGCCTGCGGATCTGCCGCTCTCTTCGCCACGATATCCTTTGCAGCACTTTCTGCAAAGACCAGGCTCTCCAGCAGCGAGTTGCTGGCCAGACGGTTGGCACCATGCACACCGTTGCAGCAGGTCTCTCCCGCCGCATACAGATGCCCCATGGAAGTATGACTGCAAAGATCCACGTCAACGCCGCCCATAAAGTAATGCTGTGCCGGCACGACCGGGATCCAGTCTTTCGTAATATCATAGCCTTCTTCCAGACAGCGTTCATAAATATGAGGAAAACGCGTCCGCACATCCAGATCCTTAATTGGCAGGAAGGACAGCCAGACGTGCTCCGTACCATCCTTTTCCATCTGCTTGAAAATCGCATTGGATACCACATCCCGCGGCAGCAGTTCATCCACGAACCGCTCTCCGTCCTTATTATACAGATGCGCGCCTTCGCCCCGCACCGATTCCGATATCAAAAATCTCCGCTCCTTGTTCCGGGAAAACAGGGTCGTCGGATGGATCTGCACGTAGCTGATGTTTTTCAGCCGGATCCCGTGACGGATGGAAATCGCCAGCGCATCGCCTGTCAGATGCGGAAAATTGGTGGAATTGTCGTAGATACCACCGATGCCGCCGCAGGCCCAGATCACATCATCTGCAAAGACTGCTTTCATCTGACCGCCGGCTGTTTTCAGTAAAATCCCGTCGCACCCTTCTTCGCCGCATAAAATATCCAGCATGGTCGTATGGGTCAGAATTTGGATATTTTCTCTCCGTTTCACCTGTGCCAGCAGCTTGCTGGTGATCTCCTCTCCCGTAATATCCTCGTGGAAGAGGATCCTGTTAGTGGAATGAGCACCCTCTCTCGTATAGAGCAGCTGCTGTTGTTCCCGCTCAAACTCCACGCCGTATTTGATCAGTTCATCGATGACCGGACGCGAGCTGCTGATCATAAAATCGACTGATTCCGGCCGGTTCTCATAATGCCCGGCACGCATAGTATCTTCATAAAAGCTGTCATAATCGCTGTCGTCCTTTTGCACGCAGATCCCGCCCTGGGCCAGGAAGGAATCACTTTCTTCCAGATCGCCCTTGGTGATCATCAGCACGTCCATGGTTTCAGACAGGTGCAGTGCTGCAAAGCATCCTGCCACACCGGTTCCCACAATGATTACATCGTATTTTTCTTTCATGACCAATAACGCCTTCCTTCTTATTTTGACAGTTCCAGCATCCGCTTCATCGGTGCATGGGCATCCCGAATCAGTTCAGCATCCATTTCTACCTGCGTCTCTTCCTTTTCCAGAGAAGCGATGACCTTGTCCAGACTGATCTTCTTCATATTAGGGCAGATCTGCATATTGCCCGCCGTATAAAACTTCTTGCCTGGATTTCTCTTCTGCAGTTCATGGAACACGCCCATCTCCGTGGAGATGATGAACTCCTTCGCATCACTTTCCGTCGCATAATTAATGATGCCGGATGTGCTTCCCACGTAATCGGCAAGCGCCGTCACCTCCGGTCTGCATTCCGGGTGCACCAGCACCAGTGCATCCGGCTTCGCCTCACGCGCTGCGAGGACCTGGTCCTTCCGTACATTGTGGTGCACATGACAGAAACCGTCGTTAAAGATAAAATTCTTTTCCGGAAGCTGATCTGCTATGTAATGAGCCAGATTCTGATCCGGGATAAAGAAGATATTCTGATTCGGAAGAGCCTTCACGATCTTTAAAGCATTGGACGACGTCACGCATACATCACTGGCCGCCTTCAACTCCGCTGTGGAGTTGACATAGCAGACGACTGCTACATCCTCGTATTCCTCCCGCACTTCTGCGATTCGCTCCGTGTCCGCCATATGAGCCATCGGACAGTCCGCATCCGCAGCAGGGAGCAGCACTTTCTTGCCTGTATTTAAAATCTTGGCACTTTCTCCCATAAAGGAGACGCCGCACAGCACGATGATCTCCGCATCCACTTTTGTGGCCATTTCGCTGAGATAATAGGAATCGCCTACGTAATCAGCGGTATCCTGTACTTCGTCCGGCACATAATAATGAGCCATAATGACTGCATTCTTTTCTTTTTTTAATTCCTGAATTCTCTGGATTTTCGCTTCCATGGTGATGAACTCCTTTACTCATGTCAAATTGTCTTGAGTATATCACCTTTTTTCAATTTTGACAAGACTTATATCTTTACTAGTGTCATGACACTATGCCGTCTGTAAAACCCTTTGCAGAAATCTTTGCAAAAAAACAGACGCTGCCCGATTTTCTCAGGAAACGTCTGGCGTTTTTCTCTATTTGCTACAGCTCCTCGACCATTTCTTCCAGCGGTCGATAGGTGTTGTGCAGTTCCTCGTTCGGTCTTGCTTTTTCGGACGGATAGCCCATCGGCAGCAGGCAGACCGGCTTGATTTCATCCGGCAGGCGGAACATCTTCGCCACTTCGTCCGCACGGAAACCTCTGACCCATACAGATCCGATGCCCAGCTCCCACGCTTCCAGCATCATATGGGTACAGACAATGCTGGCATCCATCTGACCAGAACTGAACCCGAAGTCCTGGCGGCTGTGCCACGCCTTGCGTTCATCGGCACATACCAGCAGAACCACCGGCGCATTGTAAGCATACTTGGTCAGAAAACGAATCTTCTCCAGCGCATCTTCACTCTTCAAAATATAGATTTTCTGCGGCTGAAAATTCAGTGCTGTCGGAGCCACCTGCCCAGCCTGCAGGATCTTCTGCATCTTTTCCTCTTCAATGGGCTGCTGAGAAAATGAGCGTACCGAATAACGTTCTTTTGCAAATTCTAAAAAGTCCATAACCGATCTCCTTTCATCCGGTCATCCGACCGAGACATCCAGCCAGGACGGGCGCATCTGCAGCGTCATGGGAAAGATCCGAAACTCCGGATCGTTTTCCGTCCGCGCCTTCAGCTCGTCCAGCAGAGATGTGACACAGGTGCTGAACACCACCGGAATACCGGTATTGCAAGTCAGCTCCTGACATAACTCATACCCTCTCAGTATATCATCTGTCGTGGTTTCTGTCAGCATATGCGTATTATTTACGATACCCGTGATAGGCAGACCGATTTCCCCTTCGATATGGCGCAGGTGGAACAGAGCGCCTTCCAAAGTATCCGTCTCGAAACGATTGGCGTTGACCACCAGATACCGCTCCGTGCCCTCCGGCTCAAAATACTTGCGGAACTGGTTCATGATCCGCGCTCCGCTGTCGTTGCCGCCGATATCGGCTACCGTTGTGCAGCTTTCATCTTCCAGCGGCGTGCGGATCTTCGCCGTGATAGCCGGCAGATCTTCCGCGATGTCGAATCCGTATTCGTTAAAATAGATGGAAATGCCCATCTCCTCCAGCATCTTCTGCCGCTCCCGGCTTCGAAAATACGGGTTGGCGATGTCAAGATCCAGCAGTGCTGTTTTCTCCCCGTGCTGTTTCAGATACATGGCGTAGTTGACCGAAAACTCGGTCTTACCGCTCCCATAATGTCCCAGTACCGCGATAGCTTTTCCCATAGCTCTAACCTTCCCAGGCTTCGATGGCCTTCATGTTTGGTTCGATCAGTTTGGCTTTTCTTCCCGTCATCAGCTTTTCAAAGGTCTTGCCCATGGTTTCTTTCTCTACGACACCTGTGATGCGCAGGATAGCCCCCAGCATGACCATATTGGCAGTCTTCTCATTGCCGATCTTGGATTCCGCCAGCCCGATGGTGTCCACGTAGTGAACATTGATGTCGTCCCGATCCACTTTCGTGTCGATGATGGAGGAGTTGATAAACAGATCTCCGCCCGGAACCAGCTGGTCGATATATTTTTCCAGGGAAACCTTGTTCATCGCCAGCAGCACATCATAAGAGCTTGGCAGCGGCGAAGCGATGGGACGGTCGGAAACTACGACGGTACAGTTGGCAGTACCTCCACGCATTTCCGGGCCGTAGGAAGGCATCCAGGTCACTTCTTTTTCTTCATACATCGCACTGTATGCGATCATCTGGCCAATCAGCAGCACACCCTGTCCACCGAATCCTGCCAGCAGCATTCTCGTTGTCGCCATGTTATTTTACCCCCTCTACAGATTTGAAATTCTTCACCGGATAGTACGGGATCATCTTGTCCTTGATGAAGTCCAGCGCACCCACCGGAGAAACGCCCCAGTTGGTCGGACAGGTGGACAGGAACTCTACGAAGGCAAAACCCAGCTTCTTTTCCTGTACTTCAAAGGCAGTTCGAATGGCTTTTTTCGCCTTCCGCACTTCTGCAGGGGAGTGGAGGGAAACACGTTCCACGTAAACAGCACCATCGATGGTCGCCAGCATTTCGGAAATACGCAACGGCTTTCCTGCCTGCTCCACAGTACGGCCTTCCACGCTTGTGGTCGTCTTCTGTCCGATGAGGGAAGTCGGAGCCATCTGTCCGCCCGTCATACCGAAGATGGCGTTGTTGATAAAGAACGTGCAGAACTTCTCGCCTCTATGGGCTGCATGGATGATCTCTCCCGTTCCGATGGAGGCCAGGTCGCCGTCTCCCTGATATGTAAATACGTAAGAATTCGGATGAACTCTCTTGATGCCGGATGCTACGGCTGGAGCTCTTCCGTGCGGGGATTCCATCATGTCCACGTTCATGAACTGGTGCGCCACGATGGAGCATCCTACCGGTGAAACGCCGATGGCATTTCCCAGCGCACCCTTTTCTTCTAAAACTTCCATGATCAGTCTATGTGCAATTCCATGCGTGCAGCCCGGGCAGTAGCTCGTGGTCATTTCACGCATGCCTTTGGTAAATTCAAAAACAGGTTTCATCTATTTCCCTCCTCCCATCAGCGTCTTAGTTCTCTCTGCGATCTCAGCAGGGCTGAGCAGCATGCCGCCTACACGGTTGATAAGATCCACATGGTATCTTCCGTTAAGCGCCAGCTTCACATCATTGATCATCTGTCCCTGAGAAAGCTCTACGGAAATAACTTTTTTCACGTTGTCTCCCAGTTTTTCAAATGCCTGATCCGGGAACGGCCAGAGAGTCTTCGGACGGATCAGTCCAGTCTCAATGCCCTCTTCCTTCAGGATTTCCATTGCTTCTAAAACGACGCGGGCCGTCGAACCATAAGCTACGAAAACGACTTCTGCCTTGTCCAGGTTTCTCGCTTCGTATTCCGGCAGTTCACGCTGCGCTCTTTCGTACTTCGGCCAGTACTCCATGATCTCTTCTTCTAGAAGCTCCTGCTTCAGCTGCAAAGACTTGATGACGTTGCGGTCTCTCTGATCCTTGTGGCCTACCAGTGCCCATGGTTTTTTCTTCGGAATGTCTTCTTCCTTGGTATAACCCTTGTCTTCCGGCAGGATGACCGGCTCCATCATCTGACCGATCATGCCGTCTACCGCGATGATGACCGGATTTCTGTATTCGTCAGCCACTTCGTAAGCCTTGCCGATCATATCCACCGCTTCCTGGATGGAGCTCGGTGCATACACAATGATGTGATAGTCTCCGTTTCCTCCTCCACGGGTCACCTGATTATAGTCCGCCTGGGACGGCTGGATCGTACCGATTCCAGGGCCTCCCCTCATAACATTGAGCAGTACCAGCGGAAGCTGCACGGAACAGAAGATGGACATGCCCTCCTGCATCAGTGCAATACCCGGCGAAGAAGAAGACAGCAGCACTCTTCCGCCCGCCGCCGATGCGCCGTATGCCATATTGATGGCCGCCAGTTCACTCTCTGCCTGAATGAAAGAACCTCCCACCTTGGAAAGCTCTCTCGACATATATTCCGGAATCTCATTCTGCGGCGTGATCGGATAGCCGAAATAAAATCTGCATCCGCTACGGATCGCTGCGATCGCAAACGCCTCATTCCCTTTCATTAATCTTTTTTCTGATGTACTCATTTCCTTGCTCCTTCTATTCAACCCTGTATATATTGATGGCACCGTCCGGGCACATGATGCCGCAGCTGGCGCATGCAATGCATTCTTCTTCCTTGGTAATGGTCACTGCATGATATCCATTGACATTCACTTCCGTATCGTCAATAGCTAATATATGTTTCGGACAAACAGAAATGCAAAGTTCGCATCCCTTACATCTGTCTCTCTTGATCACGACTTTCGCCTTAGCCAACCCTACTCACTCCTTTACAATTATACTTTTACCTCAAAATTTGTCAGCATGAACTATTATATACTATTTATTTTGCATTTGCGACACAAAAAAATAAAAAAAGAACCCCTTTGACAACATCTTGTCCAGGGGCGTCTTTTCTTTGTAAAATCAAACAAATTTTACAGGTAATTTTAATAGTTTTTTATACGATATCCTTGGGAGGGCTATCGTTTGTTAGACTTTCTCCAGATTTTCTGCTTTTCCGCACTGCGAATCAGTTCTTCACGGAAGTCAGGGTGAGCGATGCTAATGAGCGCTTCAGCTCTCTGCCAGGTAGACATTCCCTTCAGACACACCTTGCCGTATTCCGTTACGATATAATGAGCATTGGCTCTCGTATCGGTAACGATGGAACCTTCTGCCAGCGTCGGGCGGATACGCGAATGTACCGTACCGTCCTTTGAGGTAAAGGTGGAGGAACAGCAGACGAAACTCTTACCGCCGTTGGAAAGATACGCACCCATAACAAAGTCCAGCTGACCGCCAGCTCCGCTGATGTGTCTCGTTCCAGCACTCTCCGCATTGATCTGTCCATACAGATCCACATCAACGGCATTGTTGATGGAAATAAAGTTGTCGATGGACGCGATTTTCTCAATGGAGTTGGTATAATCGATCGGTGCGCACATGCACTCCGGATTGTTATTGAGATAATCGTACATTTTCTGTGTTCCTGCTGCAAAGGCATATACCTGTCTACCCTTGTCCAGGCTCTTTTTTCTTCCTGTGATCTTGCCATTCATAGCTATATCTGCAAAGGCGTCGATATACATTTCAGTGTGCACACCCAGATCTTTCAGATCGGATTCTGCGATCATAGCGCCGACAGCGTTAGGCATTGCGCCGATGCCCATCTGCAGACAGGCGCCGTCCGGGATTTCCTCGATAATCATTCTGGCAACCTGTTCATCTACTTCCGTTGCCGGTGCTCCCGCGCCCAGTTCTCCCATTGGAGGATTGTCACCTTCTACCACGTAATCCACCTGCGAAATGTGGATTCCTTCTTCAAATCCACCCAGACAGCGCGGCATATTTTCGTTAACTTCCACGATCACCACATCTGCTACATCACAGATTGCCTGTATATGAGAAGCATTCGGACCGAAGTTGAAATAGCCGAACTGATCCATCGGTGTTACCTGGAACATGGCCACGTCCAAATGCTTGATATTCTGACGATAGTACTGCGGCAGCTCCGAAAAACGCATCGGACTGAAGAATGCGAATCCATCGTTGATGGCCCGCCGTTCGATCCCGCTCATATGCCAGGAATTCCACGTAAAATGATCTGCGGTATTTTCTACTTTAAAAATTTCCGGGGTCCACAGCAGGATACCGCCTCGAACCTTTACGTCCTCCAGCTCGTTCGCTCTTGCTGCCAGCGCCGCATCCAGCGCTACCGGAGTCCCCGTCGTCCAGGCATAATCGACCCAGTCTCCGGATTTTACGACTTTGACCGCTTCCTCTGCAGTCACCAGTTTTTTCTTATATTCCGTTTGATAGTCCATCTAAAATCTCCTATAACACTAATCTTACACCTGAGTTCGTGTATTATTCTATCACCAGCACCGCACCCGGGTCAATGCAAAATTGGATAAAAATGGTACAGTGACTGGATGGTTCCAATTCTGAGCACCCTGTATTTTCCAGCGTTTTCTTTTGCTTTTTGCAAAGTCTCCCAAAACAGAGGCTTTGCGCCACCTTCTGTGAGAAACCTTTTTTCCATCATATAAAACAGGAGGTTTTTTCATGGCTACCATAAGCCTGTGCATGATCGTGAAAAACGAGGAAACCGTTCTGGCACGCTGTCTCGACAGCGTTCAGCACCTGGCAGACGAGATCATCATCGTCGATACAGGAAGTGATGATTCCACACGGGAAATTGCCTCCCGATACACGAATAAGATCTATTCCTACCCCTGGGCCTTCGATTTTGCAGCTGCACGAAACTTTTCCTTCTCCAAAGCGACACAAAAATATATTTTCTGGATGGATGCAGATGATGTCTTCGAAGTCTCACACATGGAAGACTTCCTTTTCTGGAAAGAATGTGATTTTCAAAACGCCGACATGATCTTCCTGCCCTATCATATCGCCTCCGATGAGTCGGGAAATCCGCTTGTTTCCTGCGATCGAGAGCGGATCGTCCGGAATCATGCCGGTTTTTCATGGGAGGGATGCGTGCACGAAGTCCTGACCCATCCAAACCAGTCAAACCTTGCACAGCTTCGGCTGAATATTCCCATTATTCATTGCTCCGCCAAAACTTCATACAGTGATCGAAATCTCCTGATCTATGAAAAACAAATCCAGTCCAGCAAAACCCTAACCTCACGTGATACTTTTTATTATGGAAGAGAGCTGTTCTACCATGAAAAATGGGAGGAAGCCATCCATCATCTGACGGTATTTCTGCAAAGTTCGGGGGGCTGGAAAGAAAACAAGATCGAGGCGTGCCGCATTCTCGCTCAGTGTTTCCAGCACACCTCTTCCTTCGAGAGCGCTTTAGCCGCACTGTTTTATTCTTTTTCCTATGATACTCCCCGTGCGGAAGTTTGCTGCGACATCGGAGAAGCCTTCCTGCAAAAGCAGCAGTACCAGCAGGCCATCTTCTGGTATCGCATGGCACTGACCCGCCCCAAAGATGAGACATCTGGCGCTTTCATTCTCCATGACTGCTACGATTATCTTCCCTGCATGCAGCTTTGCGTCTGCTACGATCGTCTGGGAGATCTGGAAAAAGCAGAGCTTTACAATAAAAAAGCCGGACTGTATCATCCCGACTCTGCCGCTTACCTGCAAAACCTGGAATACTTTCAGTCTTTGAGAAAATAACGAGCTCCGCTTCACCTCACAGGAAAACCCTACATATTATAATAGCAAAAAGCTGTTTATATATTTTCGATAGATGAAAGGAGTTTGTTCTTTATGAATAATCAATATAGAAACCAAAATGGATGCTGCAGCGGAGGCTGCGGCGGTTCCCGTCCTCCGGTTCCTCCACCGCCTTGCCCGCCGCGTCCGCCCGAAATGATCGGGATCATCGGTCCTACTGGACCGACCGGGCCAATGGGCCCCGCAGGACCGATGGGACTCATGGGTCCTGCAGGACCTGCCGGTGTAACCGGGGCAACCGGGCCGACTGGGCCTGCTGGAGCAACAGGTCTTACTGGTGCTACTGGCGCCACAGGAGCAACGGGACCTGCCGGACCGACTGGTGCTACTGGCGCTACCGGGGCTACAGGCCCTGCCGGAACCATCACTGCCGGGCCTGCTGTCGCGGATATTCCGACCGACAGCGACATCGACATCGTGATCACGACTTTCAATCAGCTTCTCGCATCTCTGCGTCAGGCTGGTGTGATCGCAGAATAGTCACTTCCCTGAAAGTTTCCCTTCGGAAGGTGGCGCATTCCCGCCACCACAGCAATCATCCTCTGCGCCACGATTTCCCGCTTTGTTGCCGCAGCGATCCCCGCCAAAAACAGCCTCGGCCATTCGCTTCTTCCCCAGCAGCTCTGTCTCGCTCCATTCCCGCTCCCGCTTCACCACGATCTTCTCCGCACGATTCTTTTTCATAGATACCCCCCTGTTCCATAAACAATCATCTTTTGTTTCACCTTATGCGCTATCCCTGTGCAGCATGTTTTAAAAGGAGGTCATCTATTGCATTTTTATATCTACAGTCGAAAATCCGTTTACACCGGCAAGGGCGAAAGCATCGAAAATCAGATCGAACTTTGCCGCAGCTATATCGCAGCCAAATACCCCAGCGATCTGCCGCATCGCATCGAAATCTACGAAGACGAAGGTTATTCGGCGAAAAATACCGACCGCCCTCAATTCCAGAAAATGCTCCGACATATGACTGTTGATACGCCCGATTTTATCATCTGCTACCGGCTGGATCGCATCAGCCGCAGCGTCAGCGACTTTTCCTCGTTTATCGAAAAGCTGAACCAGCTTCAAATCGCCTTTCTCTGTATAAAGGAAGAATTCGACACCTCCCGCCCCATGGGCAAGGCCATGATGTATATCGCCTCCGTCTTCTCCCAGCTGGAGAGGGAAACCATCGCAGAACGTGTCCGTGACAATATGCTCCTGCTAGCCAGATCCGGCCGCTGGCTCGGCGGCACGCCTCCCACAGGCTACACCTCAAAAAAAGTTTGTGAAGTTCTGCTGGACGGCAAGATGAAAACCGCCTGTATGCTCCAGGAGGTTCCAGAGGAATTAAACGTCATCCGTTCTATTTATCAGCGTTTTCTCCAGACCCGGCAAGCATCAGAAGTTGCTTCCTGGCTGCAAAGCCGCGGGCAGTGCACCCGCGCCTGCAAAGAGTTTTCTGCCGCCTCTGTACGCCAGATCCTGCAAAATCCAGTGTACTGCGTGGCCGATGCAGAGGCTTTTCATTATTTTACCGAACAGAACGCCAACGTCTGCTTCTCTCCGGAAGAATGTTCCGGCCAGGGGCTTCTCTCCTACAATAAACGGAACTACCGCCAAAAAAGCGCACCTCGCCAAACGATGGATCACTGGATCATCGCCGCCGGAAAACACCGCGGGATCATCTGCGGGCGTGACTGGGTGACGGTACAGCACCTGCTTTCCATCCGCACCCGTGCTCCCAGAAAAACCGATGCTCCCGAGGAACTTCTTTCCAGACTTCTCTACTGTCAGCACTGCGGCAGTCCCATGGTTTCCAAGCGCCGTTCCAGACACACTGAAACGCCCGTCTACGACTACATCTGCTGCCGAAAGCTGCGCCAGGGGTGTAGTCTTTGCAGCTGTCAGAATCTCAATGGACCCCTGACCGACGAAGACGTTCTGCGGACTCTTTGCAGCACTTTGCAGAAGCTCCTGGATATCGAAACACCCCTGGATCCCGACAATCTGTCTCAGCAAGAAAAAAGGATCTTTATTACTTCATTCGTAACAAAGATCCTCTGGGATGGAACAACTCTGCAGCTGTTCCTTTGATTGCGTCTTAAAATTTGCCGTAATGGATTTTCGTGTGATCCAGCTCTTCCAGACTGTGGGGTTCCGGATCCTCTGCCGCATCGCCTAAAGACAATATTGCCTCCAGCGCAAACCGCTCCGGCACGCCCAGCAACTCTCTGCAATAATCCTCGGTGCTGCGGCCGTCTTCCGCCACACGAAGCCTGCCCTGAATCCAGCAGCTTCCCAGCCCCAGGCTGTCCGCCATGATATGCATATTGCTCATGACGATGGAGCAGTCCTCCGTCCACACATCCGACACTTCCGCATCTGCAAAGACGAGGATCGCACAGTCCGCATCGGCCAGCATAGCAGCCCCGTGATCCCGGCAGTGAGAAAGCTTTTCCAGCACCTCACGATCCCGCACCACGATCAGCTCCCACGGTCTGCGACCGCGACTGGACTGAGATAAAAGTCCTGCCTCCAGCACCTCCTGCAGATCCGCATCGCTAACGTGCTCCCCTGTGTATTTGCGGATGCTTCTCCGCTCCTGTAATATCGTTAAAAAATCCATATTATTCTTCTCCTTTTTCTGAATGCTCTTCCCGCTCCTGCTGCGCTGCGTGCTCCCGGATCACCTCCAGAAAACGCTCGCCGTACTTGTTCGCCTTGGCCTCGCCGACTCCCCTCATATCCAGCAGCTCTTCCCGGGTCTGCGGCTGATACCGGCACATATCCTGCAAAGAAGCATCGGTAAAAATCACATACGCCGGCACACTGGAAGTCCGCGCAAGCTGCAGTCTCAGCTTTTTCAGCTTGGCCAGCAGAGCCTTGTCCTCTGCCGCCCAGCCATCCGGTTTGTCGTTTCGTATCTCTATCGCTTCACGGACGAATTCCGTCTCTACATGACGCTGCCCCCGCAGGATCTCCGCTGAAGCCGCCGTAAGCCGGAGCACCGGGTATTCGCCCTTCTCCAGTCTTAAAAATCCGTCCATCAGCAAAGCATCGATCATCTGCCGGATCTTTTTATACGGCGTGTCCGAAAGAAGTCCGTATGTAGAAAGGGTATCCAGTCCAGCATTGAGAACCCGCTGGTTCTGACTCCCCCGGAGCACGTCGCAGATCATGGTGATCCCGTACCGTTCTTCGCACCGGTACACGCACGACAGGATCATCTGCGCCTGCACGGTGTAGTCCACCTTTTCAAACTCCGTCAGACAGTTGGAGCAATTTCCGCAGTAGTGCGGAGCCCTTTCCCCGAAATACCGGAGGATAAACTCCCTCAGACAGTCCCGCGTCGTTGCGTAAAAAGTCATCTGCCGCAGCCTCTCGTAATCTTTTTCCTTGATCTCCGCCAGAGTGTCCTCATCCAGGTCCTCCCGCGGCATAGGGTTTTCGATAAAGAATTTGATAGTATTGACGTCCGACGGCGCATATAGCAGAACGCAGTCCGCTTTGCTGCCGTCACGACCGGCTCGCCCCGCTTCCTGATAGTAGCTCTCGATATTCTTCGGCATATTGTAGTGTATGACAAAGGCCACGTCCGACTTGTCGATTCCCATGCCGAAAGCATTGGTCGCCACCATGATCCGCTTCCGGTCGAAAATGAAGTCATCCTGATTCTTCATCCGCTCTGCATCATCCAGACCCGCGTGATACCTGGTCGCCTCAAAGCCTCTGTCATTGAGCATATCGCAGACCCGTTCCACATCCTTACGCTTGGAGCAGTACACGATCCCCGACTGATCTCTCCGTCCTTTCAATGTCCGCAGCAGTTCCTTGTCCTTGCTGTCGGGATGCTTGACCGTAAAGGAAAGATTAGGCCGGTCAAAGGTAGTCGTAACAGAAAAGGGATCCTGCAGATCCAGCAGCTCCTCGATATCCTGCCGCACATCCGGCGTCGCCGTCGCTGTAAAGGCTCCGATCACCGGACGGCTGCCCAGCGTTTCTACAAAGTCTATGATGGTCAGATAGCTGGGGCGAAAATCCTGTCCCCACTGAGAAATACAATGCGCCTCATCCACCGCCAGAAATGGAATATCGATATGGGAGCACGCCTTTAAAAATGCGTCTGAATGAAGCCGCTCCGGCGCCACGTAAACGATACGGTAGCCGCCCTGTTCCAGCTGATACAAAGTTCTCTGATATTCCTGTGAAGAAAGGGAGCTGTTGATATAAGCCGCCGCGATGTCCATTTGCAGCAGCGTGTTGACCTGATCCTTCATCAGGGAGATCAGCGGTGAAACAACGATAGTCGTACCGCTCTGCAGCAGCGCCGGAATCTGGTAGCACACCGACTTTCCCGCTCCCGTCGGCATGATGCAAAGGGCGTCCCGCCCTGCCAGAAGCTGGTCGATAACTTCCGCCTGCCCTTCTTTAAAGGTATCGTATCCATAATAATATTTTAAAGCAGAAAACTTGTCCATTATGCTTTCACTGCTTCCGTTTTGTCATCTGCCGCAGCCATCTCTTCGCTCAGAATGGACGTGCAGTGAGGACAGCGCGTCGCCTCGATGGAAATTTCGCTCTTGCAGTACGGACATTCCTTTGTCGTCGCCTCTTCCTCCGCCTCTGGTTTCTTTCCCAGGTTTCTGGCTGTATTGAGGGCTTTAACCAGCACAAACAATGCAAAGGCCACGATCACAAAGTTGATGACTGCCATGATAAAAGATCCATATTTCAGATCCACGCCGAATACGGACACCGCCAGATCACTGAAGTTGACCCGTACCAAAAGTCCGATGACCGGCGAGATGATATCATCTACCAGAGAGTTAACGATGGAGGTGAATGCAGCACCTACGATAATGCCGACAGCCATGTCCAGCACATTTCCTTTCATGGCAAATTCCCGGAATTCTGCTAAAAACTTTTTCATGTTCGTCTCCTTTAAATTGCTTTTACTGTATGTCACGTTTGCTTACCATGTTCTATCTTAATCCCTGACCTGGCGGGTGTCAATGAAATACGAAAAAAGGAGACCTCTGCAAAAGAAGCCTCCTGGTTATTACGATTACGAGTCAAAACTATTCTGCCGCCGGTTCAGGTTCCGTCTTTTCAATATTCTTTTTGCCTTCATCGAATCTTTTAAATACGATACTGCCGACAAAGCCTGCCAGCATACCGCACGCTGCGGCGATCACCAGCGCAAGAGCGACCTTTGCAGGAGGATTGAATGCAAACGGCGCCAGCATACCCGGAATCGGCGACGCCGTCCCTGGAGCATTATTGACGATCCCCAGTACAGCAGCTGCGATCCCCGCCATGCCTCCGCCAAAGAAGTTCGAGGCGTAGATCGGGATCGGATGCGTCGTAACGATATCGGCCTGTGTCAGCGGCTCCATCATAACTGCGATCACATTGCCGTTGTTTCCGAAGTGAAGTCGTTTAAAGATCATGCCGTTGGTAAACGATCCTCCGAAGCAGGCGATCGCTGCGATCCCCATCGGAAGACCTGTCATGCCCAGCATCGCCGTAAGAGCCATAGAACTCAACGGTGAAGTACAGATCATCTTGATGATTCCCCCTAGCAGGAATCCCATGAGGATCGGAGACGTCGTAGTTGCCTCTGAAACGGTATTTCCAATGATGGTCAGAACTTTCGTTACGCCCGGATCTACGAAATATGCCACCCCGCGGGAAAGAGAGGACACTACCAGCGCACCCACGATGACATTCGGTCCTTCCGGCAGCTTCTTTTCGATAAAAGGCGCTACAAAGCCGATCAAATATCCAGCGATAAACCCCGGAAGGATCCCGTATCCCCCCGCAGCTACTCCGGCACAGATCGACAGAACAGGACTTGCGCCCATTTTAATGGGAACCATCGCTGCCGCCGCAATACCACCCATTGTACCTGAAGTGATACCGACCTCTTTTAAAAATTCCAGTCCGAAAATATCTCCCGCAATATAGTTCAAAATAGCCTCTACCAGAAAGGTTGCCACAGCTGCATCCGCCATCCCGGACATTGCCGCCTGACCCTTTGGCATCTTGAAACTGAACAAAGAAAACGCTGCCAGAGTAACCAGCAACAGTGCTGTACCTGATAAAATAGTGATCATGATTCTACTCCTCTTCTCCTGCAGCTTTCTTCAGGCGTTCTGCAAGTTCCTCTGCCTGATCCAGTATTTCACAGGAAACAGGTATGTGCTCCAGTTCTTTGTACAATGCCGCCGCCTTCTGTGCAGCATTTTTTAGAGAAGCAGTCTCCATTGTTTTTATTGTATTGACCACAACGGGATCACGCTTCTGATCTGTCTCAGAAGCACCCCCGCCCCTTGGGATTTTAACGATAGGAAATCCATAATGAAGCAGCGCCGCATAAATGGCAAGGATGATACCGCTTCTTACCACAGCCACCGCCAAAAGGATCAAAATGATCCGAACATGTCCCGCATCCGCCCCAATGCGGATATAAATCTCGATCACGTTGGCAATAAAATCCGGTATGATCAGCGCGAAAAAAGTCCGTACATAGCTGCCCTCCGCTCTGCAGTAGCGAAACAGCAGATAGATCACAACTCCATAAGCGATATAAAATGCAAATTCCGGCATTCCCACAGTCCAGATCTGATCCGGGCCTACCGGCTTACCCGAGCTGATAAATGCTCTTGTGATCATGATCCCTGCAGCCGAGATAAATACTACCGGCAGCGTCGCAAATTCATCGAGAATCAGCATCAGCAGTGCAAAAATAATGACTCCCGCCGAAATGACAAAATGATCCGTAAACAGTGAGATCCTCAGCTGTGCTGCAGCAATAACGAGTAGTCCGTAGAGCAGAGAAAAAACAAAAAGATGTTCCCCTGCTGACGTTCGATTTCCGTTGCTCATATTTCCTCTTTTCTTTCAGCATCCGTAGCGAATCTGAAATCTCCCAGTTCTCAAACCCCTTGTTCTATCTCTATTATACCTTGTCTACGGAAATGTAACAATGAAATTAGTTCCTTTTTATCCATGTGTACAGAATAATCAAATCCCAGTATTTTAATATATGTTAAAAAAGAGGCTATAAAAGCCCCTTTAAATATCTCTGTTTTGCCATCGGATCTCGCCTTCGTTTATATCCTATTTCCAAATATTATGTTTTTTATAAAAAGAAGCATCATAGGGATTATAGGTAATAACAACTTCAAAATCATTTTCCCAGTGAGGATCGCCACATACCGAAATAGTCTGAGCCTCCAGATTTAAACGCTTCAACCCTTCACAAACATCCTCGTGAATGCGTTTCATATCATAATTCATCATATCTTCAAAGGAATCAGCAACGGGTTTCACAACACTGACACGCTGCAAGGTATCTTGAAACACAAGACCAATACAATACACGCCTTCCATTCCATGAATCGTATGAGGAGAACCTACTCCCCCTAATACAAAATCAGCTCCATTTCGTTCTTCTCGCGCACCCGTATAATAAGAACTCTGTTTAAATTCCTCAAAAGTGTACTTCCTGTTTAATTTCAAATCATTATCTATGATCAACATAGTGACATCACCTCACACCTCCGTTTTGCCATCTAATTTCGCCTTCGTTTATGATCGGATACCGAATCAGCTGATCGGAATCCAGATTTTCCCGACGCATGTCCACCGCCGTGATCTGATGATTATTGTATGTCGTATAGTAGTAAATCCCTTTCGTAGCATTGCAGCACGACGTATAGATCGTAAACTCGTACTTTCCATCAGCGACCTCACAGCATCCCCGCTGCTGCTCCACAGAACCCAGTATATGAAAAAACTGACTTACACTCTCGTTCTCACTTTCACCTGAGATGGAGCTGAGTTTCGTGAATGCGACCTTAACAAATCTGGACTGACTGGAAAGATCGCCGGGGATTCCCAGCGCTCCCATTCCCCGGCTATAGGCATCAAGCTGCAAATTTTCTGCAAAGAGGTTTGCCGGCTGTTTTCGGGATGCGCCAGCATAGTTATTCAATGCAAAGAGCTGCATGGGGAACGGCGGATTATTGGTGAGAACACCGACCGGATTATCATAAACATGCAGTTCATCCTGCATCGATTCCACCACGATACATTCCTCCTGATCCGCTATCATCCAGTGAAGCTGTGCGGCCGGAAGCTGATCGCTGAAAGGTGTTTTCGTCAGTCTCATGTTCGCGATTTTTCTCTTTGCCTCAGCCACCGATGCACATTGACCGAGAATCCAGGGAATAAACTCAAACTGCGCCACCTGTACCGCATCCGTTTCCTTTGCAGAAACCACATCTTCGTATACCGCATTGCCCACAAAGTTAAGTCCCGCCATGCCTAATCCCTTTTCATTGACCGCATCATAATACAGCGGATAATCGTCTGACACAAACGCCATTCCAATCATGGCATAATGAGACTTTACCGTCCCCGCATCCCGGAACTGAAACCCATAGTTCCTCGGCGTTACCGTGATCTCCTCTCCATAGGAGAACTCATAATCAAGAGTTCTGCCTATATAAAAGTCTTTTGTTCTATAAGTTACTGCTGTGCACATGTTTTGTACCCCTTTGTTTGAATTACAGATTACCTGTCTTCAGTATACCATAGAGCCGGTCCTGGCGATAGAGCGCGTTTTTCAACTATAGTTTGGCCCGTCCCTCGTTTCGTGATTCTCCATGCTTAAAGATTTCATGGATGGAGCCTGAATATTATGTTATCGTAAATATATTCAAATAAACAGATTGTAAAACAACGAGGATAGCACTATGGAAAATCAGAAGAAGAAAACTATAAAATCAGTCGTTATTGCTGTCATCATCACACTGCTGTTTTCGGCAGGCATTGTATATCTTGGAAGTCGAACCATCCTGGAGGATGAATATTACCGGGGATACGATGCCGGCTATCAGGACGGCGAATCCAACGGATACGATATCGGTACAAACGATGGCTACTATGACGGATACAATGCAGCAAAGAAGCAGCTGCAGGAGAACTAGTGAAATCTTGTTTATAACCGGATTTGCTATCTGAGGCTCTTTTTTTCATAAAAAAGACAGCTACATTTCTGCAGCCACCCCAACATTTTTTACAGAACCAGCAAATCGCGCCCTGCGCTCTTTGGAGAATCAGGCAGTCTTTGAACCGTTCAAATCCCCTCAGCTCTTAAAGTAAGGAAATAAAAAACCGTCCTGATGGACGGCTTTTATTTCCTTGGTTGCGGGGGCAGGATTTGAACCTACGGCCTCCGGGTTATGAGCCCGACGAGCTACCAGCTGCTCCACCCCGCGATATCATTATTCAGTTATGTAAGCTGCACCTTGTTGCCTGAGTATTGGTGCCGGAGACCGGGGTCGAACCGGTACGATCGGTAAGGATCGCAGGATTTTAAGTCCTGTGCGTCTGCCAATTCCGCCACTCCGGCAAAATATAATCTGAAGTCGCTTTTACGACTTCAGATTATTTAATTGGCTCCAAGGGTGGGGCTCGAACCCACAGCCTATCGGTTAACAGCCGAGTGCTCCACCATTGAGCTACCTTGGAATATTAGGTTGCGCTTCGTAACGACAAGAATTATTATATAGTAACACGCCCTCCACGTCAACCTATTTTTCAAAAAAACTTTAATTTTTTTCGATATTTTTTATCGCATTTTTTTGCAAGTTTATTCTTGATTTTAATTCGCTTTTTGTCTCAATTTTTGCGTCTTATTTTTTGCCAAAACGCTTTACGAGCCCCTTGCGTTTTTCCTTCGGTTCGTCAGCGTTTTCCGCAGCAGGATCCGCCGATTCTTCCGAAAGCTCCCCCGCATCGTCCTTTGCATCAGAAGGCACTGCATCCGCCATCTTGTCGGCGTCGCCCGTGTCGATATGCTCCGGCTCCATAAGCTCCGGTTCTTCCTCTTCCAGCTTCTTATCCTCTTCCTGGATCTCTTCCAGATGCTGCTGGTGTTCCTCTTCCATAGCTGCTTCGATCAGCTTGATCTTTTCACGATATTTTCTGGTGTTTTCCCGGTCGCCTTCATCCTCATAAATCGCCATCAGTTCTTTCATAGTTTCCAGATGGCTTCCGTTGAGCTGAAGCACCTTGCGGAATGCGCTGACAGCTTCAGACCGTCGACCTGTCATTTCATAGGCAACGCCCAGATAGTAGTGGAGCGGCCACCAGTCATTGAAACGGCTGGTCAGGAACGGTTCCAGAAGGCTGATACCGTCTTCGTATTTTCCCGCTGTGATCTCATTGCAGCCAGCCTCGATCTGACGCGGCTCCGTGATCTGATCCAGTCTCTTGCGGATTTCCTTCTTATCCTTATTATTGTGACTAAAACGCATGAATTCACGCCACGTAATATCCGCCTTGGCATACAGACCCAGATTCAGGTATGCGTAGCCCAGGTAGTAATACCCCTGCGCAAACCGAGGATGGGTTTCTACCAGCAGTTCAAACCAGTCCAGAGACTCCGCCTTGAATCTGCCTACGTATTCCTCATTTCTGCTGTGAAGATACATGGCCCGGCAGGCTCTCGCATAACTGTACATGCTGTGGAGATAGTTGTACTGCATACACAGGGACGCACGGAAGTGGATGCAGGCATTGTCCATATCACCGCGTTCTGCAGCGTCTCTGCCTTCCTTCATCATACCTTCGTACAGCTTGTAGTTGTACAGCTTTTTCAGGATCGCTACATAGTCCTTCGTATGTTTGAAATGCGGGTCGCATCCCATGACCCACGCCATGTTTTCCGCCAGTACCAGCATATCGATACCTTCGCCGCCTGCAAAATCCTTGATTTCCTTTTTACGAAGCGGGATCGGCACGCCGCGCATCAGATCCCCCGCCTTGGATTTCTGCATAAATTCCTCGGAAAATTCCACGAATACGAACTTGTTCAGATACTTTCTGAAATACTTTCCGATCCGGTCTTCCCGAAGCTGGATATCGCATTCCTCCCGCGGTCTGATAACAGTTCTGGTGATTCCCATGGTCTGGGCTATACTTTTCTTTTCTTTGCTCATACTCTACCTCTCAGAGCGTTACAGGGCTCTGAACCTTTCATCCTTAAACATATTGTGATTTTCCATCGCCGTTCTCAAAGTATTCATCATAGCTTCTTTATCTTCAGGCAGGTTTCCTCTGAGGGAGACGTAATTAGATGCGTGATTGCTTCGCAGCACGCAGGTCCTGGACACATCGGCATGCTCCAGCATCAGAAGCGTTTCCGCCATGATTTCCTCCGGAGTAAGCAGTGTTAAAGTACCTTCTTCGATTTCCTTCGCCATCGGAACGTTCGGCTCCACGATCAGCGTCAGAAGCCCCACGTAAGACGGCTGCATTTCCGTGATCATCGTGCCGGTTTCGATCGCATGATCTTCCCAGCCTTCCCGTCCTGCAAGTCCGGAAATAAACGTAACGGAAGACTTCATTCCACAGGCTTCCACCTTCTTCACGCCGTCGATGATCTGCTGGCGAGTCTCGCCCTTGCAGATTGCCTTTAACACCTTGTCGCTGCCGGATTCTGCACCTACATAAACCATGGTCAGCCCGGCGTCATACAGTTCCTTCATCTCGTCATCCGTCTTCTTGATGATGTCGCTTCCCCTTCCATAAATGGAGACGCGCTCGCATTCCGGGAAGTTTTCTTTGATATAGTTCAGGATCGGCATCAGACGGGCGTTGGAAAGCGCCATGGCGTCGCCGTCACACAGAAAGATCCGCGGCACGCTGCGGTACTGCGCTCTTGCCCATGCCAGGTCTTCCAGCACCTCTTCCAGCTTCCGCACCCGGAACTTCTTGTTTTTAAACATCTTACAGAACGTACATTTGTTGTGGGTACATCCGATGGTCACCTGCACCAGCAGGCTGTACGCCTCGCTTGGAGGTCTGTAAATATCTCCTTCGTATCTCATGCTGTTCTTACTCCTTTCCTCAGGCGGTCCCCTACATCTTCTCCGGCGCCTTCATGCCCAGAAGACCAAGACCGTTCTTAATAGCTGTCTGTACCGCCAGAACCAGCGCTACCTTCGCCGTCTTTTCCTTTTCATCCTCCACCAGAATATGCTCGTCGTGGTAGAACTTGTTGAATCCCTGTGCAATATCCACGATATGACGCGTCACAATGGATGGTTCATACTTTTCACCCGCTTCAGCAATCACCTCAGGCAGCGCGTACAGCAGCTTGATCAGATGATGTGCGCTTTCGCCGGTAATACACGACGCGTCGAACCCCTCCTTTGCAGCCGACACCGTTTCTTCCCCGGCTCTGCGGAGAATACTGCAAGCTCTCGCGTGAGTGTACTGCACATACGGACCCGTCTCTCCCTCAAAGTTGAGCACCTTGTCCCAGGAGAACACGTAATCCTTGATTCTATAGTTGGACAGCTCGTTGAACACCACTGCTCCCACACCTACGTCGTGAGCCGTTTCGTCCACGTTTTCCGTCGTCACATTCTTTTCCAGAATGATCTGCTTGGTCTGCTCTACCGCTCTGTTGAGCACGGCTTCCAGGAACACCACGCGTCCCTGACGAGTGGACATGGTGCCGTCTTCCATGCTTACCAGACCGAACGGTACATGAACGCAGTCCTTCGCCCAGTCGTAGCCCATCATCTCGATGACCTTGAACCACTGCTGGAAATGCAGGTTCTGCTGGGATGCTACCACGTAAATATTCTTATAAAAATCATAGGTTTCCTTCCGGTATACGGCTGCCGCAATGTCTCTCGTAATGTAAAGAGTGGAGCCGTCGGACTTCTTGATCAGCGCCGGCGGCAGGTCGTATTCATCCAGCTTTACGATCTGGGCGCCGTTGTCCTCTACCAGCAGACCTTTTTCCTTCAGTTCATCCACGATCCGAGGCATTTTATCGGAATAGAAACTTTCGCCGTTATAGGAGTCGAAGGTGATTCCCAGCATATCGTACACGCGGTTGAATTCCTTCAGGCTTTCCTCGCGGAACCACTTCCACAGTTCCACTTCCTCCGGTTCACCTTTTTCCAGCTTTGCAAAGATAGCGCGGGCTTCATCTTCCAGTGCCGGATCTTTCTCCGCTTCTACGTGGAACTTAGTGTAGTAGGACAGCAGAGACTTGATCGGTTCCCGAACAACGTCTTCTTTGTTACCCCATCTGCGATACGCACAGATCATCTTGCCGAACTGAGTGCCGTAGTCGCCCAGATGATTGATGCGGATCGTATCATATCCCAGAAAATCGTAAATTTTATAAATGGAATTTCCGATTACAGTGCTTCGAATATGTCCGATGTGGAACGGCTTTGCGATATTTGGAGAAGAGTATTCCACGATGACTTTCCTGCCCTGTCCCACGTCGCTTCTGCCGTAATCATCGCCTCTCGCAATGACCTCGGAAACTACCTCCTGCGCCATCTCTTCTCTGGACAGGAACATATTTACATAAGCGTTTACGTTTTCTACTTTTTCAAACACAGCCTCGCTGCCGATCGCCTCTGCCAGTGTCTGCGCGATCATCTGCGGAGCTTTGCGGAAAATCTTTGCCAGCTTGAAGCACGGGAACGCATAATCGCCCATCTTGCTATCAGCCGGAGTCTCGATCATTTCCATGATCTCATCCTTTTCCAAGCCCTCTACATGAGGCGCCAGGATTTCCGCGATTTTTTCTTTATAGCTGATCATAGTCCATCTCCTTCTTCTATGTTACTCATCTTAATTTTACGACGGTCACGCCGTCTCCGCCCTCGTGGTAACTTCCCTTTCGGAAGCCCTTGACGTTTTTATTCCGTTTCAGCGCTTCCTGGATGCCTTTCCGCAGGATCCCTTCGCCGCGGCCGTGGATGATCGTGACTTCTTCCAGACCGGAAATAAAGGCGTCGTCAATATATTTTTCCACATCCATCACCGCATCGTCAAGGCTTTTTCCCCGCACATCGGTGGATGTGGATATGGTCTGTGCTTTTTTTCTGTAAAGACTGCCGTAGCTGGCCTTCTTCGGCTTCTTCTTTGCCGGCACATGATCGATGAGCATGATGTCTTTCAAGTTAACTTTGATTTTCATGATGCCCACCTGAACCTGCAGATCGCCCTTCTCATCCGGCAGCGAGATGATCTCTCCGTTCTGATCCATGGAGAGGATCTTTACCCGGTTGCCCAGCACCAGCTGCGAAGGATCCACCGGTTCCCGGCTGGTTTCCCGCTTGATGGAGCTTCGGTTTTTCTTCTCCAGCTCCCGTAGCCTGCGTCTGTTTTTATCGAAGGCAAGATTTCGCTCGCCCAGGCTCTCCAGCTTGGAAAGCTCTTTCAGCTCGTCCTTTACCTCGTTGGAAACCTGGCGGGCTTCCCGCACGATCTCGCGCGCCTGTTCTCTCGCTCGTTCCAGTTCTTTTTCTTTCTGCTTCTCGAATTTATGGATCTTCGCTTCCAGCTCTTCTCGCATCCGTTTCATCTCGATGTTCATGGCGATGGCTTCGTCCCGCTCTTCTTCTGCGATCTTCTTGTCCTCTTCCAAAGATGCGATCACATCTTCAAAGGCAATGTCGCCGCCCTCCAGCAGCTGCTTCGCCCGGTCGATGACGCCGTCCGCAAGTCCCAGCTTGCGGGAGATCTCGAAAGCATTGGATTTGCCCGGGATCCCGATGTTCAGCCGATACGTCGGGCTGAGAGTCTCCACATCGAATTCCATGGATGCATTCTGCACGCCGTCCGCAGAAATTGCATATTTTTTTAATTCTGTATAATGGGTCGTCGCAATGGAATAAGCTCCCTGTGCCGCGACTTTTTCCAGTACCGCGATAGCCAGAGCCGCCCCTTCCGTCGGGTCGGTTCCCGCACCCAGCTCATCAAACAAGGTCAGGCTATGAGGCCCTGCTTCTTCTACGATCTCCACGATGGTTTTCATGTGAGAGGAGAAGGTTGACAGACTCTGCTCGATGCTCTGCTCATCTCCGATATCCGCAAAAATGTTATCGTACACCGGCACCCGGCTACCCGAATCGGCCGGGATATGAAGTCCTGCCTGTGCCATCAGAGACAACAGCCCGGCAGTCTTTAAGGTGACGGTCTTACCGCCGGTATTCGGTCCCGTAATGACCAGCGTCTGATAACCTTCACCCAGTGCGATATTGACCGGCACCACCTTTTCCGGATCGATCAGCGGATGTCTCGCCCGTTTCAGATCCAGGATGCCGTCCTGGTTGATCTCCGGTTCATCCGCTCCCATAGCGATGGAAAGTCTTCCCTTGGCCATAAAGAGATCCAGTTTGGTCAGCAGCACCTGATTGTTCTTTAAATCATGGTAATGCTCCGCCGTCCGTTCTGAAAGATCGGTCAGGATCCTGTTGATCTCCGCCTTTTCATCCAGCTCCAGCTGCCGCAGCTCATTGTTGAGATTCACCACAGCCTGCGGCTCGATAAACAAGGTTGCCCCGCTGCCGCTCTGGTCGTGAACGATTCCCGGCACGCGAGCCTTATGCTCCTGCTTGACCGGGATCACGTATCTGCCATTTCGCATGGTAACGATAGCGTCCTGCAGGATCGTCTTATTATCCGATGAATTGAGGATATGATTGACCTTTGCCTTGAGCGCTTCATTCTGCCGCACGATAGTTCTGCGGATGGTTCGAAGCTGCGGACTGGCATTGTCCGCCATCTCATCCTCAGAAATGATGCAGCGGTCGATTTCTTCTGACAGTTCTTTATGCACGGCGATCAGTTCCGCTATGGCAAACATCACCGGAAGTTCCGGCACATCGCCTTTTAAAAAGGATCGTACCCGCTCCGCCGTCTTCATGTTATAAAGGACTTTCAGCAGCTGTGCCATGGTAAGCGTACCGCCCTTGCGCGCCAGAGAAACAATCTCCTCAATATCATAAAAACCACCGACAGGTAATGGCCCTTTATATTGTATGAGTCTTACCGCTTCTGTGGTTTCCGTTTGGTGCTCCCGTATTTCAGACGCATCAAGATAAGGCAGCAGCTCTGAAATAACCTTTTTCGTCATCTCAGAGCCTGCCTGCTCTCGCAGCATTTCAATTATTTTATTATATTCCAGTACATGTAACGTCTTTTCTTTCATTGCATGCTATCCATTGATGTTCTTATATTTTTCCAGCTCCTTTTTCAGCTGAAGGTTTTCCATCTGCAGGTCGAAGAAGCTGTTTTCCAGTTCCTTGCACTTGTCTTCCACTTCCTTGACCACTTCCTCCATACTGCTCTGAGCCTGCTGTTTCGCATTGTTCACTTCATTCTGAAGCTGCTGCGTTTCGGCTTCCTTTTGCTTGATCTGATTCAGCAGATCATCTCTCTGCAGCACGATCGCCTGGGTCTCTTCTTTGTAATCCATGTAGTTTTTCTTGGATTCATCCCAGAGCTGCACGTAATGCTGTGCGTCCTTTTCCAGCTGCAGATTCAGGCGCTTCAGTTCCTCGATCTCCTCGAGGACCTCGAAATACTCGCTTGCAATATTAACAGCAGAGAGAACTGCAATATTGGAAGGGGATGCTCCGAGAGACTTTGCCGCCTCTCCGATTTCCTGCATTTTCATATCAACGTGTGCAGCCACCTGAATGATTTCTTCTTTCGGTTTATCTCCGGCAATCACATATTCCTGTCCGTAGATCTTGACGTTTACTTTGTTGGTTTCCATAAACACTCTCCTATCACTTGGTTTCCACCGGCTACATTTCGCGCAGCACAGCGTTCAGTTTATGCTCAAGAGCTTCCAGTACTTTGTTGTGTACCTTCGCTACATCCTCATCGGTCAAGGTCTTATCCTTATCTCTGTAAGTCAGGTTGAACGCCACGCTCTTCTTTCCTTCGTCTACCTGCTTTCCTCTGTAGACATCGAAAAGTTTTACGTTTTCAAGGATCTTGCCGCCTTCCTTGCGGATCAGCGCTTCGATCCTGCCGACTTCCAGATTTTCTTCTACCAGAAGAGCAATGTCTCTGGAAGTAGATGGATACTTCGGCAGCGGTGTATAAAGAATCGTTCTGTCACTGCATGCCTTAATGGCGTCAAACATCAATTCACAGCAGTAAACTCTTACGCCGTCCATGCCGTACTGTTCTGCCACGTCAGGATGAACCTCACCCATAACGCCGAGCTGTACAGGCTCTTCACCGCCATCTTTCAGCACGGAGATCCGTGCACATCTTCCCGGGTGGAAGGAACCCAGATCAGATTCCCCAGTAAACATCACACTCTTGATGCCCAGTACGCGCAGCAGTTCTTCCACAACGCCCTTCAGACTGAAAAAATCTTCATCCTTGCCGTACATACCGATGCAGAGAGCATACTGTTCATACGGCAGCACATCGTCTTCCGTTGTATTGTTTACAAAGGTATTGCCGATTTCAAAGGCGTTTACCTTATCAATATTTCTCGTGTAATTGCGGGCCAGCACTTCCATCATGTTCGGCATCAGAACCGTTCTCATAACGGAGTTTTCTTCACCCAGCGGGTTGATCAGCTTCACGAAGTTTCTCTCCCAGGAACCTTCTGCCGTACGGATGTAATCCACACCTTTCGGGCTTACGAAGGAATAGGTCTGGATCTCATTGAGACCCATGCCGCAGAGAGAATCTCTCGTCAGATCGCGCAGTGCACGTTCTTCCGGGATGCCAGCTTCTGTATTGCCCTTCGGCAGCGTCACCGGCATCTTGTCATAGCCGTAAATTCTAGCTACTTCCTCGATATAATCTTCTTCCTCCAGCAGATCCTGACGAATTGTCGGAGGAGTTACTGTCATGATATTGCCGCTTCCGGTCACTTTGATTTCCAGACTTTCCAGAATATCGACCATTTCCTGACGTTCCAGTTCGATTCCCAGAACGTGATTGATCCGGTCTACACGGATGTCGATGGTCTTTGCTTCCTCCGGAACGGGATAATTGTCAACACTGCCCTTGCAGACCTTGCCTGCGCCGATCAGCTCGATCAGCCGGCATACTCTGTCTGCAGCTGCTTCACAGAGGTTCGGGTCGATGCCCTTCTCAAATCTGGCGGATGCTTCGGTACGCAGCCCCAGTTTTTTAGACGTTGTCCGCACGCTGTTTCCTGCAAAGTTGGCAGATTCCACAATAATCGTCTTCGTATCTTCTTCGATTTCAGAGTTGAGACCACCCATAACGCCTGCGATAGCGATGCCGCGTTCCGCATCCTTGATCAGCAGCATATCGTCTGTCAGCGTTCTTTCCGTGCCGTCCAGCGTCGTGAACACTTCGCCGTCCTTTGCATTTTCGACTACGATCTTGCCACCCTTTACCTGATTGATATCAAATGCGTGGAGCGGCTGACCGTATTCCAGCATAACAAAGTTGGTAATATCTACAATGTTATTGATCGGGCGCATGCCTGCATACATCAGTCTCTTCTGCAGCCACCATGGGGACTGTTCCACTTTCACGTCCGTTACGATACGAGCCACGTATCTCTTACAGCTTTCCGAATTCTTGATTTCTACGGAAACGTAATCCTTGGATTCACCTTCTCCGTCTTCGTTCTGGATCGCTGTATCCGGATAAGAAAATGGCTTCTTGAACGTCGCGGAAGCTTCTCTCGCCATGCCGACCATAGCCAGGCAGTCCGGACGGTTCGGTGTGATTTCAAAGTCAACGACAGCCTGTTTCAGCTGCAGAGCTTCTGCAAAGTCCTGTCCCAGAGGATAATCCTCTTCCAGGATCCAAATGCCGTCTTTATGTGCTACCGGCACGACTTTATCTTCAAAACCCAGCTCGCCTGCGGAGCACAGCATACCGAAGGACTCCACGCCTCTCAGCTTGCCCTTGGTGATCTTCACGCCACCTTCCTGCTTCGGCTGCCCATGCAGCGGTCCCGGAATCCGGCTCTTGTGAAGAGCTACCGGTACCAGCGCACCTTCAAATACATTCGGAGCACCTGTTACGATCTGAATCAGTTCTTCTTCTCCTACATTGATCTGACACACCACCAGCTTATCTGCATCCGGGTGTTTTTCTATTTTCTCGATCTTTCCGACTACCACGCGATCCATTTCTTCACAGAAGTGTTCGCAAGTTTCCAGATTGGAACCGGACATGATCATTCTGTCACAAAATTCCTCGTCAGAAACATCTATATCGATATAATCATTCAACCACTCGATTGGAACTAACATATGGCACCCTCCTATTTAAACTGGTTTATGAAACGCATGTCGTTTTCATAAAATAATCTGATATCATCAACACCGTACTTCAGCATGGCAGCACGTTCTACTCCCATACCAAATGCAAATCCCGTATATTTTTCGGTGTCCAGGCCGCCAACTTTTAATACGTGCGGGTGAACCATACCGCAGCCCAGAACTTCGATCCAGCCGCTGCCCTTGCAGACTCTGCAACCCTTGCCGCCGCACTTGAAACAGGATACATCCATTTCTGCACTCGGTTCTGTGAACGGGAAGTGATGTGGACGGAACTTAGTCTTGGTCTTTGTTCCAAATAACTGTTTTGCGAAGCTGTCCAGCGTTCCTTTCAGGTCTGCCATCGTAATACCTTCATCGACTACCAGACCTTCGATCTGGTGGAACATCGGGGAGTGAGTCGCATCCGGCGTATCGCAGCGGAAGCATCTTCCCGGGGAAATCACCTTGATCGGAGGCTTCGTCTTCATCAGCGTTCTTACCTGTACTGGCGATGTCTGCGTCCGCAGCAGGATATCTTCTGTGATATAGAAGGTATCTGACATATCTCTGGACGGGTGATTCGGTCCGGCGTTCAGTGCATCAAAATTGTTGAATACAGTTTCCACTTCCGGACCTTCTGCGATGGAGAATCCCATGCTCATAAACACCTTCGAGATTTCCTCAATGGTGATAGTCAGCGGGTGCTTAACGCCTAACGTAACGTCTTTACCCGGCTCTGTCACATCTATCTTTTCCAGTTTAAACTTTGCTTCCTTCGCAGCAGCTTTCATATCTGCAAAGCGGCGTTCCAGCAGACCTTCGATCTCGGAACGCACGGAGTTTGCCATCTGGCCTGTTGATTTTCTTTCTTCCGGTGAAAGTTTGCCCATTCCTCTGAGGATCTCGGTCAGCTTTCCCTTTTTACCCAGCAGTTTTACCCGGACGTCATCGACATCGCTGACGGATCCTGCCTGCTGCAGCTGTGCTTTCGCTTCTTCTAAAATTTTGTTTAACTGAGCTTGCATCGTTTTACCTCTCAATTTTATTTTATGTTGTGTGACTGATACATCAGGATGCCGGCCGCCACCGCCGCATTCAGGGATTCGATGGAGCCTGCCATCGGAATCTTGATTTTTATATCTGCAATATCCAGGAACTCCTGCCGCACGCCGCGACCTTCGTTTCCGATGACCAGAGCAACATTTTCACCAAGATCCGCATCCTGGTAATACTGCTCTGCCTCCAGACTGGTCACTGCGATGTTTCGCTGCAAAGCATGCAGCCGATCTGTTGCTTCTGCAATATCGTTTTCCTGCAAAATCGGCATACGGAACAAAGAACCCGCCGCCGCACGAACGACCTTCGGAGCATACACATCCGTGCATCCGTCCATCAGCAGTACGCCACCGTAGCCAGCTGCTTCTGCCGTGCGAATGATCGTTCCCATATTTCCCGGATCCTGTAATCGATCCAGTATCACAATGTTTTTCGTATTTTCTTTCAGCAAATCGGAAAAGCTGTCCCAGTCGTGCTGCGTTTTCCGAACCACAGCAATGACGCCCTGGGAATGATCCGTATCCGCAAGGCTGTCAAACAGTCTGGCACTCAGCTCCATGACCGGGGTGTGCTCAGACTCCTCAAAACCGGATGAGCTGTTCTCCCTTATCAGGATCATCTCCACCGGAATTCCCAGCGACATGGCATCCGCCAGAGGCTTGATTCCCTCCAGCAGATATTTTCCTGTCTGCTCCCGATATTTTCGTTTTGCCAGCTTACAGACGGCTTTATAGATGGAGTTATCCTTTGATGTGATTTTCTTCATGTCTGCTTGAAACGGAACAATAGCCGGATAAAACCGGCTATTGAAATACTCTTACCTTTCTGCTATCTCTTTAAGAAAGTCGGAATGTCAATTCCGGACATTCCCTTGTATGCATCTTCCGTGGAAGGTGCTGCATTATCCGCCGGTGTGCTGTGAGTTTCTGCAGGACTTTCTTCCGGTTTGTCCGGGATCACAGGACTGTTGAGGATATCCATATCCTGCGGTTTTTCAAATCCTGCTGCGATAACAGTCACTACGATTTCATCCTGCAGATCTTCCTTGATTGCTGCACCCATAATGATGATTGCATTTTCATCAGCTTCCTGTTCGATCTGGGACATCACTTTATCCACATCGAACATAGTGAGATCTCTTCCACCCGTGATATTGATGAGTACGGCTCTTGCGCCGGAGATCTTAGTTTCCAGAAGCGGACTGTTCACGGCGCCCTTAACAGCGTCTTCCAGACGTGTTTCGCCTGTTCCTCTGCCAACGCCCATATGTACGATTCCTCTGTCCTTCATGATCGTTGTCACGTCTGCGAAGTCCAGATTGATCAGTGCATCGTCTACTATGATATCGGAGATACCCTGAACTCCCTGTTTCAGGATCTCATCTGCCATCTCGAATGCTTCCAGCAGAGAAGTCTGTTCCTGCACCGTTTCCAGGAGCTTGTCATTCGGTACAACAACGAGAGAGTCCACGTACTTCTTCAGGAATTTAATACCAAGTTCTGCATGTTCCATGCGTTTTTTACCTTCAAAGCGGAAAGGCTTGGTTACAACCCCTACCGTCAGGATTCCCATGTCTTTCGCAAGTTTTGCGATGATCGGTGCGGCACCTGTACCTGTGCCTCCCCCCATACCGCAAGTCACGAAGATCATATCAGCTCCTGCAATATATTTTTCCAGATCTTCGATATTTTCTTCTGCCGATTTCTGTCCTATCTCAGGATTTCCGCCTGCGCCAAGACCTTTCGTCAGTTTTTCTCCGATCTGTATTTTTGTCTCTGCTTTACATCTCTGGTCTAAAACCAGCTTGTCCGTATTGACAGCAATGAAAGAAACGCCCGTCATACCTGCTTCTATCATGCGGTTTACTGCGTTACATCCGCCGCCGCCAACTCCGATGACTTTGATTTCCTGCAGCTTAGAGTCATTCGCTTCAAATTGTAACATTCAGAAGTACCTCCTGTGATTTTTTAAATAATTCCATTTTTTATTATAACACATTAATTTTGCGGCGTAAAGGAACAATAATTATTGCTTCCAATGTTGATAACGCCTGCTTCCACACCCTTTTGATACAAATCAAACACGACCGTTTTCAACGCGCCAGATTTCATACAATTAAGCAGATCCGTATACTTGCCCCGGCAGACAAGACCATCGTAAATATAAGCGTTTACTCTGGTTCCGTCAATGTCCAGTTTCTTGAAATACAGATCTCCATCCTCCATCCGCTGAATGATCTCCATCGCCTTGTCGTAGGTGTCACCGTCTTTTACTTCGATCGTCTTCTTTTTCTTCGCTTTCGTCACCTTGACATTCTCAACAAGAGGGACTTCCTTCTGCTCCTTTGCGATGTCCAAAACCATGCCTTCTCCGTCCGTAATGACGAACCGCTTTCCCATCAGGAACTGCGCCTGTCCGCTTCTTTCCGTTACGGAAATCTCGATCTTGTTCGGCAGCTTTCTCTTCACACGCACTTTTTCTATGTAAAGATTTTGCTTGATGCGATGCTGCGCGAACAGCGGATGCACATCAAAAATATTTTCTCCGGTTTTCAGCTCCGACAGTTTCAAAATCTCATCATCTGAAATATCCTCATTGCCGACCACTGCGATCCCGTCCACGGTAAAATAGTCGATATGTACACCGAAATATACGCCTGCACAAAGCAGTAGAAACAGAAAAATCTTCAGCAGATAACGTTTTTTTCGTCTTCGTTTCTTTTTTACATTTTTTTCTGCCCGGTTATCTCTTCGCATAGTCGCTTATTTCTCCACCTTCTGGAATTCACCAATATTATCGCAAATCATCCCTGCAGCATCCTTTGGAGCACACTGCAGACTTTTCGCCTCCATATCTTGCAGGATCGCAGGATCCTCCTTCAACTGTAAAATCTTTGCGATCAGCTTTTCATGATCCAGATCCTTTTCCTCAATAACGATAGCACCACCTTTTTCTGCAACAGCTTTTGCATTGAAATACTGGTGATTTCCCGTTACATGGGGAGATGGGATGAAAATAGCCGCTTTCCCGCACACCGTTACTTCCGCTACTGTGATTGCCCCGCTTCGACTGATCACAAGATCCGCCGCAGCCAGATACCGGTTCATATCACTAATATATTCCATGATTTTGATGTTGGAATCTTTACCGGTCTTGATATTCTTCTCCTTCAGTTCGCTGCAGATAGCGTCATAATAGAACTTCCCCGTTGCCAGGCAGACTTTCATATCCGGCTTTCCCTGGAAGGCTTCCATGACGCTGATCATCGCCTGATTGATACGTCCCGCGCCCTGACTTCCGCCAAAGGCCAGCAGCACGAAATCATCCTCTGCAAACCCCAAATCTTTTCTCGCCTGTTCCCGATCCATTTCATAAAAGCTCTTCCGCACCGGATTCCCTACCGTGATGTGTTTTTCCGGATGCTTAAAATAAGCGGAGCCTTCTTCGAAGCCGAGGAATACATTGTTGACGTGCTTTTCCAGCATCTTGTTGGTCACACCCGGAAAAGCGTTCTGCTCATGGATATATGTTGGAATCTTCATTTTCTGCGCCATCTTTACCAGCGGCGCACTGGCATAGCCGCCTGTGCCGATGACAACATCCGGCTGAAACTCAGCCAGAATCTGGCGAGACAGCTTGTTTCCCTTCTGCAGATCCCGCAGGACTTCAATATTCTTTAAAGGCTTTTTCCGATTGAATCCCTGTACCGGAATCAGACGGATCGGATACCCATTGTCCGGTACCAGTTTTTTTTCCAGACCGCGCTGCGCTCCTACAAACAGGATCTCTGCATCTGGAAATCTTCTCTTTATTTCATCTGCGATCGCGATGGCCGGGTAGATATGTCCTCCCGTGCCTCCGCCTGTCATAATTACTTTCATGATTCCACTCCTGTATTTTTCGGTGCATGCCTGGATATGTTCATAAGAACTCCCGCCGAGAACATGAACATAAGCAGTGCATTACCACCATAACTGATAAACGGCAGATTGATTCCGGTCGGCGGCATGGATGCTGTCACGACCGCAATGTTCAGGAATACCTGAATGCCCACCATCAAGACGATACCTGAAGCCAGCAGCAGACCGAACTGATCAGGTGCATTGATCGCCACGTGTACGCCGCGCCACAGGAAGCAGCAGTAAAGTGCCAGCAACAGAATGATCCCGATGAATCCCAGTTCCTCTCCAATGATGGCCAGAATAAAATCGTTCTGCGGTTCCGGCAGATATAGATTCTTCTGGACACTCTTGCCCAGTCCAACGCCGAACAATCCTCCAGATCCCAGTGCCAGCAGCGACTGCGCTACCTGATAGCCTTCTCCCAGAGCATCCTGAAACGGATCCCAAAATTGGTTCATACGCTGCGCCCAGTAAGAATCCGTGAAAAGCACAATAAATGCCAGACCTGCTCCGCCCAGTGCTCCAAGCCCAAACACATAACGCCATTTCAGACCAACTACCAGCATCATGGCAACAACGATACCGCATACTGTGATCGCCGTAGACAGGTTCGGCTGTTTAATGATCAGGATCGCATACACAATCGTCACCGCTGCCATAGGCAGGATGCCTTTCGTCAGCGAATGGATCCGCTCCGGCTTTTCACTAAAAAACCATGCTGTAAACAAAATGATAAACAGCTTGGCGAATTCTCCCGGCATGATAGTTACCGGTCCGGCGCCGATCCACCGGGTCGCATTGTTGGCCGAATGTCCCAGCGGTGTGAAAAGCAGCACCAGAAGAATCGCTCCGAAAATCAGACCCGGGACAGCGACCTTGCGGTATTTTCTGTAATCAAATGTCGCACCGAACAGCAGTGCAACCGTTCCCAAGGCGACCCACGCCAGCTGCCGGAACAGATAGCTGTACGCCGTTCCATCCTGACTGATGGAGTAATAGTAACTGGCGCTGAACACCATGATCACTCCGAAAATCACCAGGGCTGCCGTAAAGATCATCAGCAGAAAGTCCCCTGACCGCAACCCTGCGGCCGGCTTCAATCTCCGCACTCCGCTTTTTTCCTTTTTAACTTTTTTCTCGTTTCCCTTTTCCTGCTTTCTCAATTCCAGATGCTACCTTTCCAGTTCCCGAACACACTCTTTGAAGTGCTTTCCTCTCTGTTCAAAGCTGGTATACATATCCCAGCTTGCACATGCTGGAGACAGCAACACAACGTCTCCCGGCTCTGCGATCCGATACGCTTCCCGCACGCAGGCTTCCATATCCTTGAGAATCACGGAATTGGTAAATCCGGCTTTCTCCGCCGCTTCCTTGATCTTGGAGGCTGTTTTTCCCAGCAGGATCAATGCTTTGACCTTATCACCAAAAGCACCGACGAATTCCTCGAAAGAAGCGCCCTTGTCATAGCCGCCTGCAATCAGGATAATATTCTTCTTCATAGCTTCAATGGCACGGATAGCTGCATCCGGATTGGTTCCCTTGGAGTCATTGACAAAACGGATCCCGTCAATCTCATTGCAAAGCTCGATCCGGTGTTCTACTCCCTGAAACTCCCGCAGTACCTTCGCGATCACCGCTGCGTCGATTCCTGCAAAATGAGCGATGGCGCATGCCGCCAGCGCGTTTTCCAGGTTATGCGTTCCCGGGATCTGCAGTTCTTCTGTGCCGCAGATCTCAACGATGCTTCCATCAGCATCCTTTATTACGATTTTATCATTCTTTACATATGCGCCAAAATCCAGTTCCGCCTTGCGGCTGAACGGGACCGGCGTCGCATTGCATTTTTCTATCAGTTTACGACATTCCTCATCATCGTGGTTGAGAATACAGTACTGATCCTTCGTCTGATTTTCGAATACACGCGCTTTCGCATCGATGTAATTCTGCATCGTCTTATGACGGTCCAGATGATCCGGCGTCAGATTCAGGATTGCAGAGATTTCCGGACGGAAGTCGCGAATGGTCTCCAGCTGGAAGCTGCTGGTCTCCGTCACGAGCCAGCTGTTTTCCTCTGCAGATAACGCCTTGGAAATAACGGCAACTCCGATATTTCCCACTACATAAGTTGGTCTTTCCGCAGCCTTAAAAATCTCACCGACCAGCGTGGTTGTCGTGGTCTTACCGTTGGTTCCGGTAATAGCCACATATCTGCCGTGGCCTACCCGATATGCGATTTCCAGCTCACCGATGATCTCTGCACCGGCAGCCTTCGCTTCTTCGATAAACGGCAATCCTGGCGGAACTCCCGGGCTGAGGATAACCATATCAAACTGGGTCATATCCTCCGGCTGACAGGCCCAGTAACAATCGATATTCTTATCTTCTAAATATGCCTCCAGCTGAGAATCCACCTCATCCTCCGGCTTGTTGTCCTGGATCGACACCTTCGCACCCAGTTTTACCATAGCCTGAGCCGCGGCCCTTCCCGATTTTCCGGTTCCAACGATCAGAACTTTTTTGTTTTCCATATCAGAAATAGTTTTCTTGTTCATGATACCATCTCCTAATCAAATCAATTGCATCTGTTATATAATAAAGAATCCAGCAATGCAGCAGAGTACAGCAAAGATCCAGAACCCTGCTACAACCTGCACTTCCTTGAATCCACATTTTTCAAAGTGATGGTGAATCGGCGCCATCTTGAAGATACGCTTTCCACCTGAAATTTTAAAATAACCTACCTGCAGCACCACCGACAGAGCTTCGATCACATACAGAAGTCCCACGATCGGCAGCATCAGTTCCAGCTTCATTAAAATAGCTGCCGCAGCCAGACCGCCGCCCAGCGCCAGCGAACCGGTATCCCCCATGAATACCTTTGCAGGATTCCGGTTGAACACCAGAAAACCCAGACATGCACCGCACATAGCGCTACAGAAATAAGCTCCGGTCACGATGCCATAGGTAAAGCCTGCCACAGCAAAGAACAGCGATACGAACGCCGTCACCCCGGATGCCAGACCATCTAGACCATCGGTCAGGTTGACCGCGTTGGTCATGGCCAGCACAACGAATACGACAAACGGGATATACCAGATCCCGAAATTCACATAGATATCGGCAAACGGAATATAAACGGAGGTGCTGCCTTCCGTATAATTAGCCAGGTACACTGCCAGGATCACCGAAAGGATCGTCTGCAGGCCGAACTTCTGATATGCCCGCAGCCCCAGATTATTTTTCTTGATGACTTTCAGGTAATCGTCAAAGAAACCGATGAGACCAAATCCCACGAACACGAGAAGGACGATGGCGCTTCCCAGACCGTCGATTTTCCCCATCACTGCAGCTCCGATCGTCGTAACCGAGGCTGCGATGATGATCGCGATCCCGCCCATGCTTGGCGTTCCCGCCTTGGACAGATGCGACTGCGGACCATCCTCCCGGATGTTCTGTCCCGCCTTTCGCTTCAAAACCGGGATCTCGACCTTCGTGATGATCACCGATAAAACAAAAGAAATCAACATAATAATTCCTATACTGATGTACTTCATGACAACTCCTACCGCTTCAAAATATTTTCTACAACCTGTTCCATTTTCATTCCTCTGGAACCTTTTACTAAGATTATATCCCCATTCCCAATGAATCGATCCTTATCCTGATAAAAATCTTCTTTTTTTTCATAATACGCAGTCTGCGGTCTGCCGCCTTCCGCTCCCTCGCAGATTTTGGCAGCATGCTCCCCGATGCCGATGATAGTATCGATTTCCAGTTTTCCTGCAAAACGCCCCACGTCGAAATGCTGCTGGTCGCTGTCTTCTCCCAGCTCATACATATCTCCCAGAACGGCCACTCTGCGTCCTTTGCAGCTGCTGCGTTCCAGTACACGCAGCGCGCTTTTCATGGAGTCCGGGCTTGCATTGTACGTATCGTCGATAACGCAGACTCCGCCGTTTTCTCTTTTTTTCAGACGGTTTCCTGTCAGATCTGCCGCCATAAGACCCCTGGCCTCTTCTTCCTCAGAAACGCCCAGAAGATCACCGATCGCCACAGCGATGGCGCTGTTGACAGCATTGTGTCTGCCCGGAAGAGGCAGCTGGATCTGACGCGCTGCGCCCTCATGCTCCAGACTGAATTTTATACCATCCAGACCGAAATCGTCAACCGAGGATATGATATAATCGTTTTCTTCTTTTTCACCAACGGAAATCTGATGGTAAGCTCCAGCGGTACGTTCTTTTGTCAGGAATTCGCTGTCACCGGCATATACCAGCGTTCCCGGCTGTCCGTCACGCCCATGGATATGCTTCGTGATCTCCATCTTCGCCCGAAAAATACCTTCCCGGCTTCCCAGAGATTCCATGTGGGCGACGCCGATATTGGTGATTACACCAATGTGCGGTTTCACGATGCCGGCAAGATGGTCGATCTCTCCGAAATCGCTCATGCCCATTTCAAGCACCACCACATCCAGACTGTCGTCAAACTGGAAGATGGATAACGGAAGTCCGATAAAATTATTGAAGTTTTTCAGGTTTCTGCCGCAACGGTATTTTTCATTGAGCACATAATAGATCATGTCCCGCACGGAAGTCTTGCCCACACTTCCCGTCACTGCGATCTTCGTAACGTCCAACGTATCCAGATAGTATCTGGCCAGATCGCCCATGGCGTATACCGTATCTTCCACCAGGATGACCGCTGCATTTTTTTCCTTTGCAGACTCCAGCCATTCTCCTTCCTGTGATACCAGGACGGCGCGGCATCCTTTTTCCAGCACCTGTGGGATGTAACGATGGGCATCCTGATTTTCTCCGATGATGGCGACGAACAGATCCCCTGCTTCACATTCCCGGGAATCGTGGCGAACCCCTGTCACCACATCCTCCAGACTTCCGCAAAGCAGTCTGCCGCCTGTCGCTTCTATGATTTCCTGTATCTTTATTTTATTCATTTCTGGTTCTCTGCGCAAGCTGTCTTTACTTTTTATAAAGATAGATCTTGCTCCCTTTCTTCACACTTGTTCCCGCTTCCGGATACTGCTTCGCCACCACAAAGTCATCTGAGCTGTCAGACTTATCCATATCGTAGGACAGACCCTGCCCGCTCAGAACGCCGATAGCGTCCTCTGCACTCTTTCCAGTCACATCCGGTACCTTGACCTTCTCCGATGCCGTCTTCGTTTCCGTTTCCTTATCCGGCGATATATTGAGATACCGAAGCGTATCGGAAAGGATCTGCTTGACGCCGGGTCCTGCAACAACGCTACCGAAATGTACGCCCTTCGGGTTGTCAACGATGAGCAGCACCGCCACCTGCGGATCATCCATCGGCGCCATAGCGATCGCGGAGGAATAAGTCTGATCCGAATATCCGCCAGCTTTCGGCTTGTTAGCCGTACCGGTTTTACCGCCTACTTTATAGCCGTCCACTTTAAAGGATCCGCCTCCGCCGTTGTCTACGACGTACTGCATGATGTCCCGCATCTCTCCCGCCGTCTCTTCCGAAACCGTCTGACGCACGACTTCCGTATCGAAGGTCTTGACCGTTTTACCGCTGGAATCCTTCAGCTCCTTGACCAGACGCGGCTTCATCATCTTGCCGTCATTTCCAAAAGAAGAGATCGCCGTGATCAGCTGGATCGGCGTTACCGCAATACCCTGACCGAATCCGACCGTAGCCAGACCGACTGGACCGGCGTCTTCCTTAGACTGCAGGATCGCCGTCGTTTCACCCGGGAAATCAATCCCCGTCGTTCCTGTTATCCCGAAAGTTCCCAGATGGTCATAAAACTTGTCGATGCCGACTTTCGTTGCCAGCTGGACGAAAACCGGGTTGCAGGAATTGCTCACCGCTTCCGTCAAAGTCTGATGGCCATGAGGATTGCTCCTGCTCCAGCAGTGGATCGTCTGATCCGCCACCTGAATAGAACCGGTACAGTTATATGTGCTCTTCGGAGTCGCCACATCTTCTTCCAGAGCGATAGCTGTAGTCAGAAGCTTAAAGGTGGAACCCGGTTCATACACGTCCGAAATCAATGAGTTTCTCCACATTTTATTCCAGTACGTCACCTTTTCAGATTCCGACATTTTTTCCAGTTTAGCTTTTTCTGTACTGCTGTCCGGCACCTTCGGATTGTTTAAGTCAAAATCCGGCGTCTGCGCCATCGCCAGGATATCGCCCGTCTTCGGATCCATCACGATGGCCATGACGCGGTCCGCACCGGTGGATTCCATAACCTGATCCAGCGCCTTTTCCGTATAGTGCTGGATGACCTGATCGATGGTAGTCACCAGACTGTATCCATCTTCCGCCTTATAGTATTTTTCCTTACCGTAGGAAAGTCTGTTCCCGCTGGTATCCGTATAATTGATCCATCTGCCGGACACGCCGCTCAGATACGTATTGTACTGCAGCTCCAGCCCCGAACGCCCCGCATTATCGTCGGTCACCGTTCCCAGCGTCTGGGATGCAAAAGCTCCCAGCGGATATTCCCGCTTCGTATCTTCCGCAATTTCCACGCCTGGAAGTTTTTCTTTCCGGATCTTGTCTGCTACCGTTTTGGAAACGCCTTTCTTGATCTTGATGATGCTCTGCTCCTTCGTCACCATCTTCTTGACTTCATCGTAATCCATATCCAGCGATTCCGACAGAGTTTTAGACACTTTCTCAATTTTTTTCTGTGCCTCAGCTTCCCGCTTGGACGCATCCTTCTCTTCTGTTTTTTTCACATCTGTCGGGCGCACCCATATCGTGTAGCAGGTCACGCTGACAGCCAGTTCATTGCCGTTTCTGTCGTAAATCGTTCCCCTTTCCGCTTCGATCGGAGTATCTCTGGTCTGCTGCTCCACTGCCCGCTCAGAATACGTATCCCCCTTCACGATCTGGATCCAGCCAAGACGGATCACCAGCAGCAGCAGACAGGCGAATACGATGCCCAGTATCAAAATCAGATTTCTTTTGCTGTTATTTGATGTCGGTGTCATGTTGCTCCCTTAAAAACACCCCGGACATATGCACATTGTTTAATTGTCCGGGGATTACATTACATTATTATCATCTGCTAAAACTTATTATATTTTTTCTGTCTTAATTATATGCCTTCTCCTTGAGAACGTCGCTGAAACCTTTTTCCGGTACATCATCCATGGTGATATACACCTTGCTGCCCGTTTCCGGATAAGCCATACCCAACTCGCTGGTCGCCTTGTTTTCCACGTAATTGATATTATTGGTGGTATACATCTGAGCCTGCAGGTTCTCGATCTCACCCATCAGCGTATTGTTCTCCTTGATCATAGAGTTGATATCATACCGGATATTGGCTGCATACGCCGTCACGATGATCAGCATGATCATGATGACACCGGCTGCTACCACTGCAGAAAACGCCATTTTCTTTCCGCTGCCCAGCAGGAACGGCACCTTGACCGTCTTTCTCTGACGTGGTCTTTTCTGCGCGGGCTTTGGCTCCGGCTTCGGTTTCATATCAAATCCGTATTTCTGATAATTTTTCTGATATTCATACCATCTTTCAGGTTCCATCATTGTCTTCTTACCTCTTCTTTTCTATAATCCGCAGTTTGGCACTCCGCGCCCGCGGATTCTCTGCCAGTTCCTCTTCTCCTGAAATGATCGGTTTCCCCGTCACCTTCACCACATCGCTTACTTTGCCGCATACGCATACCGGAAATTCTTTCGGGCAGGTACACGGGTTCAGCCTTCGCTGAAATGCCTCTTTCACGATCCTGTCTTCCAGCGAGTGAAAGGTGATGATGCAAAGTCTGCCGCCGGGGTTCAGCACATCGCAAAAACGATCGATGGCATGTTCCAGCTGTTCCAGTTCACTGTTGACTTCGATCCGGATCGCCTGAAACGTCCGCTTGGCCGGATGCGGTCCTTCCCGTCTTGCAGAAGCCGGGATTGCAGCCTTGATAATGTCAACCAGCTGACCGGTCGTCGTAATATCTCCTTCTTCTTTCCGATGCTTCACAATAAAATCGCTGATCCGGGAAGCCCATCGCTCCTCGCCGTATTTCCGAATGATCTCCGTCAATTTTTTCTTATCGTACCCGTTTACCACGTCATACGCAGAAAAAGAATCGTCCTGATTCATTCGCATATCCAGCGGTGCGTCCTGCATATAGGAAAAACCTCTTTCGCCGTTATCCAGCTGATAGGACGATACGCCAATGTCCAGCAGAGCCCCGTCGATCCCGTCGATCCGGAGCTTGTCCAGAACCGCTTCGATCTGATCATACGTATTCTGCACCAGAAATTTTTGACAAGCAAGAGACTCCAGCCGCCCGCTGGCCGCTGCAATCGCTTCTTTATCCCGATCGATGCCGATCAGAATGCCCTTTTCACTGAGCCTGCTTCCGATCCCGAAAGCATGTCCGGCTCCTCCCAGGGTTCCATCTACGTAAATGCCGTCCGGTTTGATGGCAAGCCCATCCAGACATTCTTCGTAGAGAACCGGTACATGTTTAAAATCCATACTGTTCCATCCCCTCTGCAATCTCACTGGCATTCATCAGTTCTCCGGTATCTTCATCCAGCTCCTCGCTCCAGTTTTCCTTGCTCCAGATCTCAATGGTCCGGTTGCTTCCGATGGTCACGAGTTCCTTGTCGATCCCGGCGTAGTCCGCCAGATCCTGCGGAATTTTCAGTCTTCCCTGCTTGTCCACATCGCATTCTGCGGCGGATGAAAGGAAGTGACGTTTCAAACGTCTCGCCTGCGGGTTGGAATCCGGCAGCAGCTCCAGTTTCTCGTTGACGAATTTCTCCCACTGTTCAAACGGATATACCGTCAGACACTTGTCCAGAGCCTTCGCAACGATACACCTGCTGCCCAGTTCGAGTCTGAATTTTGCAGGCACGATGACTCTTGATTTTACATCTATTGAGTTGTAATATTTGCCTACAAACATAGACTCTCCCTCCATTTTGGTTTTACTCCATTTTAAACCACATCAAACCCTTTTTCAACACATTCACTCCCCACCGTGACCTTTTTGCTCCAAAAAAGATTTTTTCACGGTTTCAGGAGGGGCTGCAAAGTCCACCATGCACAATATCTAGTATTGTGAGGCGTTATATTTGCCAAAATATTGATTTTTGACGCAATTTGGCTTCCGGGGAGCAAAAAGCACAAAAAAATCGCTCTTACGAGCGATTTTGAGGTGGCGGTGTGTCCATGCTTTTACTAAGCAAAAAAAGTCTGCTCTTTCATAAATCGTTTTAACAGAAACAAACAGAAATACGGGAACGTATACAGCGGCTCACTGTGCCCGATATTGCCAGTCGTAAACTTAATCCCGTGGGAAATATCTTCGTATTGTTTTCCCGAAATCAGCTGATTTAAAGATTTTGATTTATTGGTATTCCCCTTTATTTCAACCGGTACAAGTTCGTTTCTGGAACGAATAAAGAAATCTTCCTCCAAGGTAGCATTCTCCTTCTTGTAATAGCACAGCTCATATCCCTGCTTTACAAGAGCTTCTGCGGCAAAATTCTCATAAAGCGCGCCTTTATATACCCCCAGATTTTTATTGGCACGGAGGTCTTCCTGCGCCTCATCATCCAGAGAAGCAACAAGGAGTCCAGTATCTGAAAAATACACCTTGAACTTGCTATCATCTGTATTGCCTCGAATCGGTAATTCCGGAAAACTCATGCAATGGCACACATTTATAAGTCCTGCATCCTGAAGCCAGTCAATGCACCCCATATATTCTTTGGATCTTCCGCCTTTTGAAACCTTGTTGTACTGAAACTTTTTATTTTCCCGGGCTAACTGTGCCGGGATGGATCGATAGACGTTAATGATCTTCGCCTGATCCAGTCCCTCTGCATATTTTCTGACGTCGCTTTCATAGTCAACAAGGAGCTGGCGCTGGAGCTGCAAAGATCCCTGGAAGTTATTCTGCTGGATGTATCGTGAAACGATATTAGGCATGCCTCCCAGTACACAGAATTCCAGAAATAAACCGCTGTATATGCTGTACTCCAGCTCAGAAAAAAGCTCTCCCGAAAGCATATGTGCCAGAATGGAGTCCATTTGTTCTTCTCCATATCCTTTTGCCCAGAGAAATTCCTCAAAGTCCATGGAATACATCTTGTAGTCTTCTTTATATCCCACACTGATGCTGGCTATATGCTGGTACTGGATCCCCAGAAGTGATCCCGAACAGATCACATCGTACTGTCCGTCCTCTTTAAAAAATTTAAGGGAAGTCGCGATTTCTGGAAACGCCTGGATCTCATCAAAGAAAATCAGCGTATTTCCCGGAACCATCTCTTTTTCCGGATCAACTAAAGAAATAGATTTTATGATATTATCCGCTGCAAACCCATTGTCTATGATTGATTTATATTTCGGATCCGTAACAAAATTGATTTCCACCACATGATCGTAATGTTCTGCAGCAAATTTTCGTATCGTTTCCGTCTTGCCGACCTGCCGCGCACCCTGTATGATCAGCGGCAGCCGGTCCTCCTGCTCTTTCCATCTGCAAAGGAACTCATCGGCTTTTCGTCTTAAATATCCCATGATTTTCACTCTCCTCGCTTTATTCTAGCACGAGTCTTATCCATGCTCAACATTTTTATGAGGGTAAAATTCGGTATTTTTACATTTTTATGAGCGAAAATTAGCGTAAGGCTACATTTTTATGATTGCATACTTTTTCCAAAAGACGGCGGCCCTAGAATCTGCAACATTTTCAAAATCTTCGTTTTGAAAAATTTACTATGTAAATCGAGAAACTGCAAAAGCTCCGCACGCAGGATTTTTGCAAAATCTTCGTTTTATAAGATTTTCATAATCATCCCAGCACCACCTCCACCGGCTTATCCAGCTCCAGCAGGTCCGGCTCCACCAGGCAGTCATAGGCCAGCACTTCCACGCCGGCGGTCTGTGCTCTCTGCAAAGCCTCCCCGAAGGCTGGGTGGGTCTGCCAGTTAGGCTCCATGCGGTACACGCCTTTCATCTGGATCACGAAGAGGATCCCGGCAGCGTAGCCTTCCTGCCGCGCCCGGATCAGCTCTTCCACATGCTTGACGCCTCGCTGGGTCGGCGCATCCGGAAAGCGGGCAACACCGTATTCTTCCAGCGTAACTCCCTTGACCTCCAGCAGAAGCTCCCGTCCGGCGAGGTCTTTGCAGTAAAAATCGATGCGTGACTCTCCGTAGGTATATTCTCCGCGGATCTCCGCCAGCTCATCCATCCCGGGGACTTTCAGGTGCCCGTTCTGCAAAGCCTCCGCCGTCACTTTATTGGGCGCCTGAGAATCCATATTGATCAGGACGTTGTTCTCTCTGCCATCCGCATCCTGCACCACCTTTTCTACCGCGATCAGAGAATAGCGGAGCTTGCGGCTTCCCATGCGACCTGCAAAATCCTCTATGTACACAGCTGCGCCGGGCAGCAAAAGCTCCCGGCACCTTCCTGTGTTTTTTACATGTGCCTTTACGATCTCTCCCTCCAGCTCCACATGAGCGATGAAGCGGTTGGGTCTTTCGCAAAACACAGCTTTTCGGATATTCTGATACTTCATATAATCTGCTCGCCTCTATTTTTCCGGGTGTACGACGTCGTTAAAATCATCTCTCTGCGGCCCTCTCTGATTCTTTCTGGAAATAAACAGGCTTCCCGTTGCCTCTCCGCACAGGATCGGAGGCACACAGGCCGTCGCCGCCGTCTGCGCTGCACCAGTCGCATCTTCATCTGTCCGATCCAGCATGGTAGCCACTTTCCATGCCTCAAAGCGGCAGGTGTAGGACTGATTTCCCACCTTTTCGATCCAGCCGTGATATTCCATGAAGTCACCAACGTATACCGGCGCGGTGAACTTCATGGTCTTGTATCCCAGAAACAGGCCGATATCTCCGTCTGCCAGAACCATCAGTTCCGTCGCAACATCGCCCCACAGATCCGCCGATCTTGCACCATTTACCAGCCCGTCGATATAGTGTCCGTCTTTCGCGCTCATCATAACATGATGTACAACTTTGCTTCCTATCATCTTGTCTTCCTCCTGTTACTTTACGTGTTTCCGTTCAAATGCCGGATCGGTGTTCCCTCTCTGATTCTTTTCTGCGATGTACAGATTTCCTCTGGCTTTACCGCACAGGATCGGAGGAGTACACGCTGCAGCCGCCGTCGGTTCCGTGCCGAGCGCCTCGTCTCCTGTCCGCTCCAGCATCGTAGCGACCTTCCATGCTTCAAATCTGCACTGATAGGACTGCCGTCCCACCTTTTCGATCCAGCCGTGATATTCCATGAAGTCACCAACGTATACCGGCGCAGTAAATTCAATATCTTCGTATCCCAGGAACAGGCTGATGTCACCGTCCACACGCACCATCAGTTCCGTGCCGACATCGCCCCAGAAGTGTAAGATCCTTGCGCCATTTACGAGTCCGCCAACAAAATGAGCATCTTTTTCGCTCATCATGGCGTGGAGTACTACCTTTTCTCCTACCATTTTGATCCTCCTATTTTTCGTCGTAGAATGAACAACTTTTATCGTTGTCCCTCTAATCTAACCGATTCCCCTACCCGTGTCAACATGGATTTCTGCTGCATTCCTGCAAAAACGATGAAACCCCCGGATCCCGCAAGATCTGGAGGTTTTCTTTCTCATAAAGCAGCCTGAGCTGCGCTCTTTACACATTAAACAGGAAGTGCATCACGTCTCCGTCCTTTACCACATACTCCTTGCCTTCGGAGCGGATCAGGCCTTTTTCCTTGGCCGTCGCCAGATTGCCGCCGCACTCCACCAGCTTGTCGTAAGCGATGGTCTCCGCACGGATGAAGCCCTTTTCGAAGTCGGTATGTATCTTACCGGCAGCGCCCGGCGCTTTCGTTCCTCTCTTGATGGTCCACGCTCTGACTTCCGGTTCGCCCGCCGTCAGGAAGGAGATCAGATCCAGCAGATGGTAGGAAGCCTGCACCAGCTTGTCCAGTCCGGATTTTTCGATGCCCAGTTCTTCCAGGAACATAGCCTTTTCTTCATCGTCCAGTTCTGCCATTTCCGATTCGATCTTGGCGCATACGACTACAACGTCGGAGTTTTCTGTCGCTGCGAACTCTCTCACCTTGCGGATGTATTCGTTATCCTCGCCGGCAGCATCATCCTCGGACACGTTTGCCGCATAGATGACCGGTTTATAGGACAGCAGATCCAGACTCTTGACGAATTCCGCTTCATCGTCTTCCAGCTCCATGGCTCTGGCGGACTTACCCTCTCCCAGGAACGCATGCACCTTGTTAAGAAGATCCAGCTCTTTCTGCAAAGACTTGTCCCCCTTAAGATTTTTAGTCGTCTTCTGGATACGGCGCTCCAGCACTTCCATGTCGGAAAGGATCAGCTCCGTATTGATGGTATCGATATCCGAGATCGGATCGATCTTACCGTCTACATGAACCACATTAGGGTCTTCAAAACAGCGTACAACGTGTACGATGGCAGCGACCTCCCGGATATGCCCCAGGAACTTGTTCCCCAGACCTTCCCCTTTGGACGCGCCCTTTACCAGACCCGCGATGTCATAAAACTCGATGGTCGTATAAATCGTCTTCTTGGAATTGTACATCTCGTGGAGCACCTTCAGCCGCTCATCCGGAACCGTTACGACGCCGACATTGGGCTCGATGGTACAGAACGGATAGTTGGCCGCTTCCGCTCCGGCCTTTGTGATCGCGTTAAACAATGTACTTTTGCCGACGTTGGGCAATCCTACAATACCTAATTTCATAGTCTTATTCTCCTCGTTATTATTCTATCAGCAAAACCGAAGGCGTTATGCCATCCGGTCAATCTTTTTCCCTCGCTTCCGCAGGATGAAATATCCCGCCAGACAGGCAATAAAAATCACGAAGCTGATGACCTGTGCCTGTTTGAACGGTCCGATCATCAGACTGTCGGTACGCAGAGCTTCCACGAAGAATCGCTCCACCGAGTACAGCATCCCGTACAGACAAATGGTCTGCCCTTCAAACTGCCTTCTATTGTCCATATAAATGAGAAACAGAAACAGCAGGAAACACCAGATGGACTCGTATAAGAAAGTCGGGTGATAGGTCTGTCCATCTACCGTCACCGCCCATGGCAGATTTGTTGGACCTCCATGAGCCTCGGAATTAAAGTAGTTGCCCCATCTTCCGATGGCCTGTGCTACAGCGATACACGGAGCCGCCAGATCCAGGATATTCAGGGGACGTATCTTCCAGATCAGGCACAGCACGACTGCCGTTCCTAAACCGAAGATCAAACCTCCGTGAATGGCCAGACCACCCAGGCGGATATTCACGATGCGCGCCCAGTCCCCCGCATACAGCGACCAGTTGAACACCACGTAGTAAAGCCGTGCCCCCACAATAGCGACAGGAACACTGATGATCACAAAATTCAGGATCTGATCTCCATTGAGCCCATGCTTCGGCGCCCGCTTCATACAGATGATCGTTGCCAGAGCGATCCCCGCAGTGATCAGGATCCCGTACCACATGATATCGATGTGAAAAATGGTAAATGCCACTGGATTTGGTATCGGCATAGCGTTCCTTTATCCTTTCTCCCAAGAGATGGTTTCCCTGCAAAATATTCAACAGGTTTATTGTATCAAAAAAGGCGGGGATAATTCCACACCTTTTTCTAATATCTTGATTCTTTTCTGCTGCAAATGCATTCCGATCCGCTACTGTACTTCTACATCCGCCGGATCCGTTGCTAAAATCAGCTCCGCAGAGTCTCCCATCAGATATACCGTATAAAGCTGTTTTTCTCCGTCATTGTATTTCTGAATGAAATCATCTGCAGAAACCACTTCCAGCTTCCCGTCCTTCAGACAGGCGATCCGTTCTTCCACACCCAGCGTAACGTCTTTGCTTACGTTGTTATCAGCAATATAATAGCCTTCCTTGTATTCTGAACTTGCTACTACCTGACGTTCTGAAATGTGGACGCTGTATCCGCCCTCTTCCAGCTTGTCCAGGGTGACATACCCCAGCACAGTTTCTGCACCGTCCGTCAAAAGCTGCTGTGAATATTCTTCCTGCAGATACTGTCCTGTGATCTCAGGCTCTGCAATCGTCGAGCCCGACTTTTTCTCGCCGCATCCCGCCAGCAGTAAAGCCGACAGACAAAGCACCAGACACAATACGATATACTTGGTTTTTCCTCTCATGCGTATTCTCCCCAATCACGTTGTTCTAAAAATACTCTAATCTAGCTCTATCTTACACCGTTCCCCTCAGCTTTGCAACAAAATGATTGGCAAATATTTTTAATATTATACTTTTTTTGTGAATTTTGTATGACAGTGAGGACAGCTGATGCTGATTTTCCCCACCCCTTTTGGAACACGAAGCTTTTCACCGCATCCCGGGCATTTCAGGATCTTATGAGTCTTGTCCTTTGTTCGCGTATTTGTCCCATAGGCATTAGACGATCTCCTGCCAAACCGGGAACGTATCCCGGAGGAAAACTGCAGATATCTCTGATTCTCAGCGGCCCGTGCACGAATATTCCGCGAAAACATCCTGCAGTAAATGTAGATCAGCAAAACGACTGCGATCCAGTTGATGATCCGCGTATGGAAAAAGAAATTGATCACGATGAAAATCAGGGCTACGATGGTCAATGCCCGATTGAGCTGATCCATTCCATACCGTCCTCGCATCAGATTCGCAAACCACATAGAGAATCTACCCATGAAATACCTCCTGTGCTGCCTCCACCGACTTCATCGCATCCTTACAGTAATAGTCTGCTCCGATTTTTTCTGCATAATCCGCCGTCAGCACAGCGCCGCCTACCATGACCTTACAGTCCGGCGCAGCCTCCTTGACAGCCACAATAGTCTCTTCCATGCTTTTCAGCGTCGTCGTCATCAGCGCACTTAATCCTACCAGTTTAATGTTCTTTTCCTTTACCGTTTCAACGATGGTTTCCGGCGGGACGTCTCTGCCCAGGTCGATCATCTGGAATCCATAGTTCTCCATAATAACCTTCACGATGTTCTTGCCGATATCGTGAATATCCCCCTTTACCGTGGCGATGACCACCTGTCCGAGAGACACCGTCTCCTTATCGCTTTCCGCCAGCTTCGTTTTGACGATATCGAATCCGGCCTGCGCCGCCGTAGCAGCCTGCAGCATCTGCGGCAGGAAAATAGTCCCCTTTTCAAATCCCTGTCCTACCTTGTCCAGTGCCGGGATCAGATAGTCATTGACCAGCTCCATCTCCGTATGATCCTGCAGAAGTTTCTCCACGGCAGCCACCGTGTCACTCTTCATACCCTTTTCGATACAATAAAATATATCATGACTTCCGTCTCCATTTCCTGAAGATCCTGTGGTGGAAGTGTCTTTTTTCTGTGAAATTTTCGAGGTTTCTATGGCTGCATCCCCGTAGCGGTCGATGAATGCCGTCGCATTTTCATCGATATTATGCAGTACGTGAAATGCAAAGATAGAAGACATCATATCCTCGCTGTTCGGGTTGATGATCGGCAGATCCAGCCCGCATTCCATGGCCATAGTCAGGAACGTCCGGTTGATGATCGGCCGTAGCGGCAGCCCGAAACTGATGTTGGAAACACCCAGCGCTGTTTTCAGACCCAGCTTCTCCTTGACCATCCGTACCGCCTTCAACGTCTCCACAACCTCCTTCTGCTGCGCCGATGCCGTCAGCGTCAGACAGTCGATGATAACGTTTTCCCGCAGGATTCCATACTCCAGCGCCCTCTCCAAAATACGCGCAGCGATAGCAAAACGGTCCTCCGCTTTGTTTGGAATGCCGTTTTCATCCAAAGTCAGGCCAACTACTGCCGCGCCGTATTTCTTTACCAGCGGCAGAATGTTTTTCATCACCTGCTCTTCTCCGTTGACGGAGTTGACGATCGCCTTGCCGTTATACACGCGAAGAGCCGCTTCGATCGCCTCCGGATTTCCCGAGTCGATCTGCAAAGGCAGCCCCGTGATGGACTGCAGTTTCTTGATCACCAGCGGCAGCATCCGCACATCATCCAGCGACGGCACGCCTACGTTGACGTCCAGGATCTCAGCCCCCGCATCGATCTGCTCGATAGCCTGCGATAAAATATAGTCAAAATCCTCATCCAGCAGCGCCTGCTTCAGGCGTTTCTTACCGGTCGGATTGATCCTCTCTCCGATCACCGTAACGTGGTCTACCGTCACCACGGTGTTACCGCTGCACACCTGCAGCGTTTTCTCTTCCTGCAAAGGCTTTGCAGACGCTTCCGTACCGCCGAACTTTGCAGCGATCTTGGCAAGACCTTCGATGTACTCCGGCGTCGTGCCGCAGCATCCGCCGATCAGCTCCACGCCCAGCTCCAGGAAATCCTCCATCTTCTCCACGAACTGCTCGCACGTGATATCGTAAGTTCCCGTCGCAGGATCCGGAAGTCCCGCATTCGGCTTTACCACTACAGGTAACGTCGTCAGACTCCGCAATTTCTCAGCCATCGGGAAAATCTCCACCGGTCCCAGGGAACAGTTGATTCCCATGGCGTCCACACCGAGACCTTCCAGCGTCAGCGCCATCGCCTCCAGGCTGACTCCCGTAAACGTCCGCCCGTTTTCTTCAAATGTCATGGTGACCATAACAGGCAGATCGCAGGTTTCCTTTGCTGCGAGAACTGCCGCTTTCACCTCATACAGATCTGTCATAGTCTCGACGACGATGAGGTCGGCCATATCGCATCCCGCCTGGATCACCTCGCGAAAGGCGTCGTAAGCATCTTCAAAGGACAAAGTCCCCATCGGCTCCAGAAGCTCTCCCAGAGGGCCGAGGTCAAGAGCGACAGCCACTTCTCTGCCCTTGGCAGCCATGTTTTCCTTCGCCGTAACAGCAGCTTCCACCTGGATGCGTACCGCTTCCTCCAGCGAATGATCACCCATTTCCTTTTTCTTAAATCGATTTGTTCCGAAGGTGCTGGCATAGACGATATCCGAACCAGCTTCCATATATTTTTGGTGGATCTCCGTCAAGATCTCCGGATGAGCCAGCCCAAATTCAGTGGTCGTCTCTTCCGGGCTCATGCCTGCGCTCTGCAGCATGGTTCCCATTCCGCCATCTAACACATATCTCTTTTTTCTGAAATCAATCTCCACAGAATTTTCCCTCTTTTCTCAGTGTACATTTTTCTCGCAAAACACATTCTCCGCAGGTAGCCAGTCTACCCGTCACCGGATGATCGGAAATCCCCAGCAGCGCTGTAACCGACTTGCGCGGCACCATCAGGCTGTTGGCCGTCACATTGAGCCCGATCTTTCGCTGCCCGTCGATATACCGAACGATGATCTGCTGGTATTCCAATGGATAATCCCCATATCCCGGACTGAACCGGGACGTCAGATATCCATCCGTCTCCGCGTCGATCTGCTTCTGAAAAATATCGCAGACCTCCTCGATCATAAGCGAAGCGCCGCAGTCTAAAATCACCGCCATGGCCATATCCCGGACCTGCGTCCTGCGGATCAGATCGTCAACGCCCATACCCAGCGTAGCTCCCATAACGGCTACCCGATCACATTCTTCCAGATGCTTCTCGATGGAGACGCCTTTTCTCCTGATATCTTCTTTTTTCATGATGCGATAGACCGCCTTGGGCTTTGCAGCCTTGAAAAGCTGTTCTTCGGCCAGATCCATCTGTTCTTTCAGGGTATCCGACACATCTTTTCCGCTCTGCAAAGAAGCCAGCCAGCGTTTTCGATCCAGCGGAGCTGTTACTGCTACATTCATTTTATAAAAGGTCCTCTATTTTCTCATATACTTTCAACGCTACTTTTGGATTGTTCATGGTGTACAGGTGGATTCCGTCCACGCCGTTGATGATCAGGTCGCGGATCTGATCCACCGCATACTGGATGCCCGCTTCAAACAGTTTGTCCGGATCATTTTCATACAGACCGATCATCTTGGTAAAATCGTGGGGCAGGCTTGCTCCGCTCAGCGCCACGGTACGTTCGATCTGTCTGGAATTGACGATCGGCATAATGCCAGCAGAAACAGGCACTTTGATGCCCATCATTCTAGCCTTGCCCACAAACTCATAGAAACACTGGTTGTCAAAGAACAGCTGAGTGATCAGCACTTTGACGCCAGCTCCGATCTTATATTTCAAATTCTGAATATCTTCGTCTAAAGACTTACTCTCATAGTGTCCTTCCGGGTAACATGCACCCAGGATCTCCAGGCTGTCACGGCACTTTCTCTGCACCTCGATAGCCAGCTCATTAGCGTGATGAAAATCATGTTTCATGTCTCCATCTTCCGAAATATCGCCGCGAAGAGCCAGTACGTTTTCAATATTCGCTGCCACCAGCCGGTCGATCATTTCCTGCACGTCATCCTTGGAAGAATTAACACAGGTCAGATGAGCTACCGATTCGATCCCGTACTGTTTTTTGATACGGGATGCGATCTCACAGGTGGAGTTGTCCGCCAGATTTCCACCAGCTCCATAGGTAACACTGATAAAGTCCGGATTGCAGTGAGCAAGCTGCTCTACCGTGCCGTAAATCGAATCTATATTTCCCTTCTTTTTCGGCGGGAAAATCTCCAGTGAGAATACAGGTTTTTTATGTTCATATAATTCAGGTATCTTCATTTTTCGTCCTTTCTCCATATGCTTAATCAATTCTTAATTATACCCTTTTACTAGGATAATTGCAATATCTCTGATCCATGATATAATGATTATCACGATGATAAATATACATGGAAAGGATGTCATATGATATGAAACAACCAGCTGAATTCCAGAAATTCTTTGATCATACCCTGTTAAAACCGGACGCTTCCCGGGAGGAGATCCTCAAGCTGTGCCGCGACGCCGCTGAATACGACTTTGCCTCGGTCTGCGTCAACGGGTGTCACGTGAAATTCGCCGCAGACAAACTGAAGGATACTTCTGTAAAGGTTGCAGCAGTCACCGGTTTTCCTCTGGGAGCTATGTCCACAAAGGTAAAGTCCTTTGAAACGAAAAATGCCCTGGAAAACGGAGCCAGCGAGATCGATACGGTCATCAACATCGGAGCATTGAAGGACGGCCGCTACGATTATATCCAGCAGGAGCTGATCATCTTATCCACCCTGTGCCACCGCAACCGCGCTGTCCTGAAAGTCATTCTGGAAACCGGGCTTCTCACAGAAAAAGAGATCCGCACCGCCTGCATTCTGGCAGAACGCTCCGGAGCGGACTTTGTCAAAACCTCTACAGGTTTCAACGGTCCGGGAGCAACGGTAGAGGCTGTCAAGCTGATGAAGCGCGTCACCGGACCTGCCATGAAGATCAAGGCCTCCGGCGGTATCCGCACGCTGGAAGACGCCCGCGCCATGATCGAAGCAGGAGCCGACCGCCTGGGCTGCAGTGCCTCCGTATTGATCATGAAAGAATACCTGCAGGAGAAAGATGCCCCTGCAGAAAATCATAAAAAGGAAGAAGCGCCGGACGAAGAGTAACCGCATCAAAACGACGCATCTCTCTTATATTCTTTGCAAAAAAACTCCGCACCGTTTGTCCAAATGCACACGATGCGGAATTTTTATGTCGTTTGTCAGCTGTTGAAAATTCTTTCCTGAGCCTCTTACAGAAGAGTTGCGACATAGCCCAGTGTTCTTACCATCTGGGAAACGTAACTCATTTCGTTGTCGTACCAGGAAACTACCTGTACTTCGAATACACCCGTTCCACTTCTTTCTACGAAAGTCTGAGTAGCATCGAACAGGGAGCCGTAGCTCATGCCGATAATATCGCTGGATACGATTTCTTCTTCGTTATATCCGAAGGATTCGCTGGCAGCTTCTTTCATCGCATTGTTTACGCCTTCCAGAGTTACTGTTTCTGTGGAGTCCTTCAGTACTGCAGTCAGGATCGTAGTGGAACCAGTAGGTACCGGTACTCTCTGTGCGGATCCCTTAAGTTTGCCGTCCAGTTCCGGAATAACCAGACCGATTGCCTTAGCTGCGCCTGTGGAGTTTGGAACGATGTTGATCGCACCAGCTCTTGCTCTTCTGAAGTTGTTCTTCTTGTGCGGTCCGTCCAGGATCATCTGGTCGCCAGTATATGCATGGATCGTTGTCATAAATCCAGTTCTTACTTCTCTGTAGTCGTTGAGTGCCTTTGCCATTGGTGCCAGGCAGTTTGTCGTGCAGGAAGCTGCAGAAATGATGTTGTCTTCCTTTGTCAGAGTCTTTTCGTTTACGCCATATACGATAGTCGGCAGATCGTTTCCAGCCGGTGCGGAAATCAGAACTTTCTTCGCTCCAGCATCGATGTGCGCCTGAGCCTTTGCCTTGGACGCAAAGAAGCCTGTGCATTCCAAAACGATATCTACACCCAGTTCACCCCAAGGAAGCTTTGCCGGATCTGCTTCTTTGTAAATTCTGATTTTCTTGCCTTCTACGATGATGTGTTCCGCATCATGATCTACTTCATGTCCAAAATTCCCCTGTACGCTGTCATATTTCAGCAGATATGCCAGCATCTCTGTCGTAGCCAGATCGTTGATCGCTACAACATCAAACTTATCATCCTCAAACATCTTACGGAACGATAATCTTCCAATTCTTCCGAATCCGTTAATTGCAATTTTAGTAGCCATGTGTTACCCTCCTTAATACACTTTCGTTCTCCATTTCATTATATTATCCACAAATCTGCATTCCAGTTTGTCGCTGTCCTGAAGATATGTTAAATAGCTTTTCACGGTCGATGAAAGCAGCGCCTGCTGTGCCGGTCTTGCGTGCATCCGCAGTCTTTCATACATCTGCTGCAAAATCTCATCCTGCCCTCGAAACTCTCTGCAGACCTCACAAAGCATGTCGCAGATCTTATATACGCTGTTTTGATTTACTTCCAAAGTCCCGGCAATATCCTTCTCTACTATCCCGTGAGATGGAACGAACAGGCTGCCCTTGAAATCCTTTAAGCGCTCCAGGGTCTCCAGATACGCCCCTACATTATAGATAAATCCGAACGGATACTGCGCCAGAAAGCTTTTACTCAAATAGGAATCTCCCAGAAACCAGATATCATCCGATGTTCTGATCCCGATCATCCCGAAAGAATGCCCCGGAAGATACGTCCACTCAATGTCCTCAGGTGTTTCCTTTTCAATGGATCGAAAACCGATCATTCCCGGATGTGCAAAGATTTTTCGCAGCTTTGCTGCCGGATAGCCGCCGTTCATATAAGCTGCCTCCAGTTCCGAATAATGTGCGAACACCATATCATAATCCGTACAGTAGGCCGGGATCCCGTATTTCTTCATCAGGTATTCATTCCCGCCCAGATGGTCGATATGCGTATGGGTATTGATGATGCAGGACGGCGTCCACCCCTGCTGCTCCAGGATCTCGTCGATTTTTTCTCCATCGCCCTTTGATCCGGTATCGATGAGATACACTTTGTCATCTGCGGTAAAATGAATCCCGATGTTCGTCTCATGTTCGATGCAAAAGGTCCTCGAACCGATCTGTTTTAATTCCATAGTGATATACTCGCTTTCTTTGTTTATTATACAATGAGACCGGCATATCGTAAACCCGCAAAGTTCCGATTCGTGCCAATTCTCGCTATGTCAGTTCTGTTTTTTACTATATATTCTCTCCAATTCATAAAAAAAGATGCGTTACAGCCTGCCACAGCCGTAACGCATCTTCATGATTTTCTTGTAAAACAGCGTCATTGTTCCTATTTTTCATCCTCGTCATGAGGGTAATTATCCTTGCTCCTCTTTGCAAAGATAAAGCAGGACAGAGCGCATCCACCCCATAATCCGACGCCGCCAATGATCAGCATAATAATTGCACTGGTACTCATATTACCACCCCTCCTTATGAGCGATCGTATTCAAATCGCGGTAACCATCTTTACCCTGCTTGAAATTGAGGATACATCCTGCAACAACAACGAACAGCATAGCGCCCCATCCGAAGATCGCAACATCTTTCATCGCATATGTTCCATAGCCATGACAGATATAATCGATGGTATTTAGAACGATCATCACGCCAAGAACCAATACTGTAACAAACTTCAAAGCGTAATTCCACCATTTTCCAATATTGAAATTGGAATAACGATTTGCTTCCTGCCGCAGGTTCTCTGTTTTAAAGAACCATCCCAGCAGCAGCACTTCCGCACATCCGCATCCTACGATACCCAGGTTGTTGACAAAAGCATCCACGATATCCAGGATATTCAGACCGCCGCCTGTGATGAAGATGATACTGATCAGGAAGGACGGCACCACTACGATCGTTGTCGCCACCATATGATTGATATCGAATTTATCATGCATGCTGGCGATAACAGCCTGCAGGATCGAGATCATGGACGTGATCGCCGCAATAAATAATGCTCCGAAGAAACAAAGGCCGAACAGTGTATTGAATGCCGGCAAGGCATTGATCGCCGTCGGGAATGTCATGAACGCCAGACCGACGCCGCCGCTAGCCACTTCAGCAACATCTGCACCCTGCTGACCTGCCATGAATCCTACGATTCCGAAGATACCAATGGCTGTGAACACTTCAAATCCATGGTTTGCTGTCGCCGTAATAAACGCACTGTTGACAACGTCCGTCTTTTTAGGCAAATAACTTGCATAAGAAACCATGATAGCAAATCCGATGGACAAACTGAAGAAAATCTGTCCGTATGCAGCGACCCATACGCTTGGATCCTTTAATGCTGCCCAGTCAGGCTGGAACAGATAGTTCAATCCATTTACTGCTCCCGGCAGCGTAATGCCCCGAATAACCAGCAGCACGATCAGCAGCATCAGGATCGGCAGCGTAATCCTGCAAACCACTTCAATACCATGACGAACGCCCTTATACATGATAAAGGCAACGATGGCCCATACGATCAGGAACGGGATCAGAAGATTCATCCGCAGTCCGCCCAGATTCGTTGCGCTGTCCGTAGCGCCCAGGAAGTCCAGGAAGAAGCTGGTCGGATCATCTCCCCATGCAAGTGTAAGAGAAAATTGCAGATATTTCAGCGTCCATACTATGATTGCGATATAGTATGTAGAAATAACAAACGCTACCATTGTCTGGAACCAGCCCAAGATCTCAAATTTCTTGTTGATCCGCGCCAGCGTGACCGGAGCACCGCCATGATAGGTTTTACCCATGGTGTACTCCAGGATCAGAATCGGAATACCTGCTGTGATAATTGCGAAAAAGTACGGGATCAGAAATGCTCCGCCTCCGTTGGTTCCGGCAATATAAGGAAATCGCCAGATGTTACCCAGACCTACTGCTGAACCGATTGCCGCCAGCAGGAAGCCAACTTTGTTGTTCCATTGCTCTCTCAAAGTAAATCCACTCTCCTTCTACTTAAGTTTGTTTGTAAATCCCCTTTACAACTCCCCCTTAACATGGAAAACCATAGAAGCTGCTCCGAAAATCCGTAAACGAAAATTCTCGAAACAGCTTCTTATTTTCTATGTGTAAGCTATCATGCAGTCATATTACAGAAGCGCAGAATCTCTTTCTGCCAGTTCCTTATAAGTATGATATTTTTCTTTCGCATCCTGTTCTGTCATTGCATACAGCTTATCTGCGATTTCAGGGAATTCCTTGGACAGGGATGAGTATCTAACCTGTCCCATGATGAAGTCTCTGAAGCTTGCAGTTGGCTCCTTGGAATCCAGTGTGAACGGATTCTTACCTTTTGCCTTGAGTTCAGGATTGTATCTGTACAGATGCCAGTATCCAGCATCAACTGCATCCTTGATATTCTCCTGAGATTTACCCATTCCCTTCTTAATGCCGTGGTTGATGCATGGTGCGTAAGCAATGATGATGGACGGACCGTCGTAGCTTTCTGCTTCTGTTATCGCCTTCATCAGCTGATTCTTGTCAGCACCCATACCAACCTGAGCAACATAAACATATCCGTAGGACATCGCCATCAGACCCAGATCTTTCTTCTTGATCCGCTTACCGCCTGCAGCGAACTTGGCGATAGCCGCTTCCGGAGTTGCTTTGGAAGCCTGACCGCCTGTGTTGGAGTATACTTCTGTATCGAAGATCAGGATGTTGATATTTTCACCGGAAGCCAGAACGTGATCCAGACCACCATAACCGATATCATACGCCCATCCGTCTCCGCCGAGAGCCCATACGGACTTCTTAACCAGGAAGTCCTTCAGCTCCATGATTCTTCCGCAGAGCATGTTTACAACTTCGTCAGTCGTACTCATGCCTTCGATGGCAGCGATGACCTTATCGCTCTTCTCTCTGGATTCTCTGCCGTCATTCTTGTATTCCAGCCACTCTTCGATGGCTTCTTTCAGTTTTTCATCGATATCCAGCTCCATCAGAGCTTTCATGTTATGCTCGATCTTTTCTCTCATCTGCTTTGCAGCCAGCAGCATACCATAGCCGTATTCCGCATTATCTTCAAACAGGGAGTTTGCCCAGGCCGGTCCTCTGCCGTTTTCGTCCTTGCAGTACGGCATAGACGGTGCAGATGCGCCCCAGATGGAGGAACATCCCGTCGCGTTGGCAATCAGCATTCTATCTCCAAACAGCTGCGTTACCAGCTTGATGTACGGCGTTTCGCCACAACCTGCACATGCACCGGAGAATTCAATATATGGCTTAGCAAACTGGCTTCCTTTGACCGTATGCGTATCCACTTTTTCTTCTTTTCTGGAGATCTTGATACCATACTTCCAGTTTTCTGCTTCTTTTACAACATCTGCGTAAGGCTTCATTACGAGTGCCTTTTCCTTTGCAGGACAAATATCTGCACAGTTTCCGCATCCCAGGCAGTCCATAGCCGACAGCTGCATTCTGTACTGCAGACCATCCATGCCCTTTCCTGTTGCCTTGATTGTTACGAAGTCTTCCGGAGCCGCAGCCTTTTCTGCTTCGTTCAGCAGCATCGGTCTGATGGCAGCGTGCGGACATACGAAGGAGCACTGGTTGCACTGGATACACTTATCCGGCTGCCACTCAGGCAGGTAAACAGCTACACCGCGTTTTTCGTAAGCAGCCGTTCCGGATGGGAATGTACCGTCTTCGATACCGTCAAATGCGCTTACCGGCAGATCATCACCTTCCTGACGGTTCATCGGGATCAGGATGTCTTCAATGAATTCAGGCAATTCTTCGTATTTTTCTCTAGGGTCTTCTGCATCGATCCAGCTTTCCGGAATCTCGACCTTGCGGATCGCTGTAATGCCCTGATCTACTGCAGCGCAGTTCATATCTACGATGTTCTGACCTTTTTTCTTATATGTCTTTTCGATACCTTCCTTCAGGTATTCTACTGCTTTGTCAATAGGAATAACGTCGGTCAGCTTGAAGAATGCAGCCTGCATTACCATGTTGATTCTCGTGCCGAGACCTACTTCTTCTGCGATCTTCCATGCATCAATAGCGTAGAAGTTGATGTTCTTCTTCGCCAGATCTCTCTTTACCTTAGCCGGGAGCATCTTATCGATTTCTTCATCGGACCACAGACAGTTGAGCAGGAACGTGCCACCCTTCTTCAGATCCTTCAGCATATCGTACTGTCTGATGTACGCCTGATTGTGGCATGCTACGAAGTCAGCCTGGTTGATCAAATATGTGGACTGGATCGGATGCTCACCAAATCTCAGGTGGGATACCGTCAGACCACCAGACTTCTTGGAGTCGTATGCAAAGTAACCCTGTGCATACATATCCGTCTTGTCACCGATGATCTTGATTGCAGTCTTGTTCGCACCTACCGTACCGTCAGAACCCAGTCCCCAGAACTTACATTTGATCGTACCTTCCGGCTCTCTCGCAATACCTTCTGTGTACGGCAGGGAGTGCCCTGTTACGTCATCTTCGATACCAATGGTGAAGTGGTTCTTCGGCTTTTTGTGATATAAGTTGTCATAGATCGCATGTACCATACCGGGAGTCGTATCCTTAGAGCCCAGTCCGTAACGACCTCCGTATACTTCCGGAGCATTTCTCTCTCCGTACAGCAGAGTCTTTACATCCTGATAAAGCGGCTCACCCAGGGAACCCGGTTCCTTAGTTCTGTCTAAAACAGCGATCCGCTCTACTGTTCTCGGTAATACGTCCATGAAATATTTCTTAACGAACGGTCTGTATAGTCTTACTTTGATCAGACCAACTCGATGACCTTCTGCAACCATCTTGTTCATGGTTTCTTCGATCGTTTCGCATACGGAGCCCATCGCTACGATGATGTTTTCTGCATCCGGTGCGCCAACATAATCAAATGGCTTGTAACTTCTTCCTGTCAGCTCGCTGACCTTATCCATGTAATCAACAACGATTTCCGGAATAGCATCGTAGAACTTATTGGAAGCTTCTCTTCCCTGGAAGAAGATATCCGGGTTCTGAGCAGTTCCGCGGATTACCGGGTGTTCCGGATTCAATGCTCTGTCACGGAATTCCTGTACAGCATCCCAGTCAACCAGCTTCTTAAAGTCTTCATAGCTGAACACTTCGATCTTCTGGATCTCGTGAGAAGTACGGAATCCGTCAAAAAAGTGCAGGAAAGGAACGCGTCCCTTGATTGCAGAAAGATGTGCGATACCGCCCAGGTCCATAACTTCCTGTACAGAACCGGATGCCAGCATTGCGAACCCTGTCTGTCTGCAGGACATTACGTCAGAGTGATCTCCGAAGATACAGAGTGCATGAGTCGATATACTTCTCGCTGCCACGTGGAATACGCCCGGCAGCAGTTCGCCTGCGATCTTGTACATATTCGGGATCATCAGAAGCAGACCCTGAGATGCGGTATATGTGGTGGACAGAGCTCCAGCTGCCAGTGAACCGTGTACAGCTCCTGCTGCTCCGGCTTCCGACTGCATTTCTGCAACTTTGACCGTCTGTCCAAATATATTCTTTCTTCCGTACGCAGCCCATTCGTCAACTACTTCTGCCATGGTAGACGACGGGGTGATCGGATAGATTGACGCAACATCGGTAAACGCATAGGATACGTGCGCTGCCGCAGTGTTTCCGTCCATAGTTTTCATTCTTCGCTGTGTCATAATTTCCCTCCAACTCAGTTCGTATTATCGTCTGAAATAATACATCTCTTTTTTCATTTTTATACCTGTCAAATTGGCAAAATAATGTTAGTACTAAACGGTACTAAGCACTTATAAACTTTACCGTAACTCCTATAGTTTGTCAACCGTGTACTGAAAATTATACAAAATACAAGAAAAAACTTTATATTCGTTGAAATTTCAAGCTTTCTTGATTTTTCGACGCCTGCAAAGTGCTTGTGAAGAGCCTGTTTTATTGATATAATAACAATATTAAACTATGCACACCGAAACAGGAGCAAAAAACGTTGAAAAATCACAAGCAATGGAAGCATCAAAAAGAATTTGATACAAAAACTCTGTTTGAAGATCTTCGAAAGCGCGACGAGAATTCCGATGAAAATTCGGAAAGTTCTGGCGAAAAAAGTGTCTTTTCCAGCAAGGAAAAATCAGAACGCACAGCTGCGCACTCCTCTTCAGATACGATTCCCAAAAATACTAGGATTCATGTTTCTCCAGAAGACGAAAACCAGGAGGAAAACGGAGGTACTCCGGCAAAAAAAACCAGAGTATATGAACCTCGTCCTCTGACACCAGACGACGAGATTTATGAAGATATTTTAGAGCAATTTGCCAGCGCTCCAACTAAACCGAAATACTGGTTCGAAGAGTTTGGCGATTACTGGTCCTGCAGCTGCGGCCATATTAATAAAGGAACCAGCTGTAAAAACTGCGGACTGGAGAGAGAACTGCTACGTTCTCTCTTTATCCTTCATAAACCAGCGGATACTCCCGGTAAACTGAACAAAAAGCTTCGAAAAGCCAAAGAACAGGTCGATCGAGAGGAAACACTGGAAGCCGAGCGCAGGCGAAGACGTGAAAAACTGGATGCATTGCAGGGAGATCACCCGCATGTAGTTCCTATTGAGGAAGATCCTGCAGCTACAGTCGAACAGGAAGTTTCTCCTATGACTGTCAAATTGTATGATCCAGGGAAAGCGAACTTAGAGTCAACGGAGCTATCGTCCGATTCTCCTGAGGAAACAGCTGCAGAAACGACAGAAATAGCAGAACGCCAGACTGAGCCTGATAACAGTTCACAGGAAAGTAAGGAAGAAATCTCCACCGCTGCAATCGCTACTGCATCTGCGGAAGTCACTTCACCGAAGGCAGATGAACTGCAAAAGGAGGCAAATCAAAACAGTGAGCAGAAATCTTTGCAGGAAACCGGTCAGCCTCCGTCTGAAGCAGAGGGAACCGCACTGGTGCCCGTCGCTAGCGAAGAGCAAAACCAGAAAAAACGCTTTACATGGAAAAAACCTTCCTTTCGGACAAAAATGATCATTCTGATCGCGATCCTCCTGCTGCTGGCAACCGGCGGAGGAATTGCAGTTTACAAATATCTTGCAGCTCCGGCGATTCAGTATGAGGAAGCTATCAAGCTACAAGAATCCGGTAAATACGAAAAAGCCATCGACAAGTTTGAATCACTAGGAGACTACCGGGACTGCAAAGAGCACATTTGGGAATGTTACATATCCATCGGTGATGAGCAATATAAAAACGGTGAATTTGAGCAGGCGATCAAAACTTATAATACGGCACTGAAAATGAAAGAGAGCGATCGAATCCAGACGAAAATCCGAAAGTGTCATATTGGTATCGGAGACCGATATTATGAAAAAGGTGAGTTTGAAAACGCTATTGCATCTTATCAGACTGCAATGGATATGAAAGATACTGATGCCCTGCAGGAAAAAATCAATAAGGCGAAGTTTGGATATGTCAAGGCATATCAGTCTAAACGCACGGATCAGGTAGAAACTTATCTGGCTGAACTGATGTCCATCAAATATCCTGGCATTCAGGAGATTTACGACACCTACTATGCCTGGCATGTAAAAATCATTGCCAATAATTCAGAAGAGGATTACAGCAATGACATGGAAACCATCAGTCGTCATGATACCGCATATTTTCATGCGACCTTGAGTGGCGGGGAACCATCCGAACAAATCGAGCTCTACTATGAAATCGTATGGCCGAATGGTGCCAAACAGGTGTATAACCTGGATTCCAACTGGAAAAGCGGATCCAAAATCACCGCCCGTTTCCAGTATCCGATTCCATTATTCGGTACAGAAGGAAAGCTCACCTTTACCCTGTACGATAAAAGCACAAATGAAGCCCTCGGAAGTGATTCAATCGCCTTCCAGAACTAAAGAAAATAAATAAAAAACGCAGAATGGAGCTTTCATTACTGCGTTTTTTATTAGATTTTTTGATGTTATTTCTTATTCACGTTTCCTAGCGGCAACGTTCGCTACGCTCACGCCTTCACTTACGCTCGTATGCTGTCCCTTTTGGGAGACCTATCCCGAAATCTATGATTTCGCGGAAGGTCCCCTGCGAGAGTTCCCCAGCTTTAGCCGGCTTGGAACTCACCGCTCTACGCTAACGCTAAAAAAGAAGTCCGCTTTCGCGAACTTCTTTTTTAACCAAAACGGCAGCGTCCTACTTTCCCAGGCAGTCTCCCACCAAGTATCATCAGCGCTAAGGAGCTTAACTTCTGTGTTC
>CAKQXD010000013.1 GCA_934281605.1 uncultured Clostridia bacterium
AATCTGCATTATAAGCACCTCTCTTCAACAATAATCATATCAAAAAATAGATGTAATTTCAACGATTACATTATTAATAAAAATCTAATATAATAATCAATAGTCTGTTATAGAAAAATAGGAAGATATGATATGTGTCCTACGATTGCATTTCATCAGAAACAAAAATACCCTCAAGATACTCGTCGTTCAGTCCTATCTTTTGTTACCATCTAGGAAACTGTGATTCTTAGTTACGAAATACAGAAGGTGTGCAGCCTTCTTTTCTAATGTCGGTTACATTTCATGTACGGCAAAAGACTGATATATGATTCCGATAACATCTGCCTATATAAACAACCCTTTGATCTGTTCCATCGATATACTATTCTTCTGAAGCATATATATTATACCACAATAAGATCTTCTATCTGCCATTTATTCTAATACAAATGCTTCTGCTGTTATCCTTACTTAAAGCGATACTCTCTGTCTGTATGTCGTAATAGCAGCATGTCCCACGGTCGAATCTGTTGTTGGCTAATTCATTTCAATTTACGATCTTCTCTTTATACTCAAATTCTTTAGTCTTTACTGGTATAGACGTTACATACACATCATAATATACCTGTTTATCACATGCCTCGTTTTTCTTCTTTTCTAGCCCAGAAAAAAGGTTCTCGATCCTCAATATGTTCCCTCTGGCGTGTGTGGTGATTTAGACATAGAAAATCCCTCTTCCGTAGATTTTGGTTATTTACCTTCTCTACTTAAGAGGGATCATATCATTTTGACAGACTGCTCGACTTGCTATTTTAATTTTTCCTTCATGTACTGCACAAACGGGAAGTTATTAACCTGTATAGGCATCATCTGCCGTGTTCTTGAAATTCTGCTTTTCCAGCCATTGCTTTTCTTCTTCATTTTCCGGAATATCGATCCGCTCAATCTTGAAGATAACGGGGCGTGTGCCATCATTGCAGCAGGCGATCATCATTCTGTCATCATTTGTCCATTTGCGCATAATGGAGCCTCCCTGCAATGCCGCATAAACATATCGGCTGATGGCATCCCATGCCTCTCCACAGAATTTTCCATTCATCAGATGGTAAAAATCATCCTGTTCCGGAGTTCTTTTTAAGAGAAATGTGTCTCCCGCTTTGAAACAGGGACACGGACCGGATTTCGGATCAGCCAAATACTTTTCCTGTAATTCCGGGAACACCTTTGTCTCCAATACCGTTATTTTGCATTCGTAATTCATATAATTAGCTCCTTTACGTCCAAAATTTTCTGCCTGTTAAATCCCGATTGATCTTTACCCTCATACTACCATACCCTGAATCCTTTGTACATTTTTTCACATAAAAACCCCTCGCACCATAATCGATGCAAGGGGTTTGATAACGTCTATAAATCTAATGCGTCTAATGCGCCGGATTTTTTGTCTCACACTAGGAAGCAAGGATGCGAGGCACGGAGCGTACTTGAAGTACGTGAGTACCGAGCAGACGCTGCTGACAACGTGTGAGGCAAAAAAGACAAGCATTACTTACTTCTGCTTGATAGCAGCCTGTGCAGCAGCCAGTCTTGCGATAGGCACACGGAACGGCGAGCAGGATACGTACTGAAGTCCTACTGCATTGCAGAATTCGATGGACTTCGGATCTCCGCCGTGTTCTCCGCAGATACCCAGCTTGATGGACGGTCTTGTCTGCTTACCAAGTTCTACAGCCATCTTAACCAGCTTGCCAACGCCAGTCTGGTCGATGCTCTGGAACGGATCGTCTTCGAAGATTCCCTTTTCTCTGTATTCCTTGATGATCTTGCCAGTATCGTCTCTGGAGAAACCGAACGTCATCTGAGTCAGGTCGTTTGTACCGAAGGAGAAGAATTCAGCTTCTTCTGCGATTTCATCAGCAGTAAGGGCAGCTCTTGGGATTTCGATCATAGTACCGATGAGGTAGTCGAACTTCACGCCTTCTCTTTCCATAACAGCTTCTACTGTCTTAACAACCGTTGCCTTAACGTCAGCCAGTTCCTTCACCATGCCTACCAGCGGGATCATGATTTCCGGAATGATGTCCAGACCCTGTTCTTTTCTCACTTCGATAGCAGCCATGATGATTGCTTCTGCCTGCATTTCAGCGATTTCAGGATATGTAACGGCCAGACGGCATCCTCTGTGACCCAGCATCGGGTTGAACTCGTGGAGTTCCTGCGTCTTCTTAGCCAGTTTTTCATAAGGTACGCCGATCTGTTCGGACAGTGCCTTGATTTCTTCATCTGTGTGCGGCAGGAATTCGTGGAGAGGTGGATCCAGCAGACGGATGGTTACCGGTCTGTCGCCCATCGCTTCATAGATTCCCTTGAAGTCGCCCTTCTGGTAAGGCAGCAGGAATTTCAGAGCTTCTCTTCTTTCCTCTTCGCTGTCAGCCAGGATCATTCTTCTTACAGCCGGGATTCTTTCTTCTTCGAAGAACATGTGCTCCGTTCTGCAAAGTCCGATACCTTCTGCACCGAATTCTACAGCCTGCTTAGCATCTCTCGGGTTGTCCGCATTTGTTCTGATCTTCAGTGTTCTGATTTCATCAGCCCAGGACATGATTTCTGCAAAGTCTCCGGATAATTCAGGCGGTACAGTCTTGATCTGTCCCTTCAGAACGTCTCCAGCAGTACCGTCGAGGGAGATGTAGTCCCCTTCCTTGAATACGTATTCGCCGATAGTCAGTTCCTTCGCTTCTTCGTCAACCTTGATCTCTGCACAACCGGATACGCAGCACTTACCCATACCTCTTGCTACTACAGCAGCGTGGGAAGTCATTCCGCCTCTGGCAGTCAGGATACCTTCTGCAGCAACCATACCAGCCAGGTCTTCCGGAGAAGTCTCCAGTCTTACCAGGATAGCCTTTGCACCGTTGGCTACAGCAGCTTCTGCATCGGATGCATTGAAGTAGATCTGTCCTGTTGCAGCGCCCGGGGAAGCCGGCAGACCCTTTGTCAGCTTTTCAGCTTCCTTCAGTTCTTCTGCATCGAACATCGGGTGAAGCAGCTGGTCGATCTGAGCCGGTTCAATACGCATAACAGCAGTTTCCTTGTCGATCAGGCCTTCGCTCTGCATATCAACTGCGATCTTAACAGCAGCCGGAGCAGTTCTCTTGCCGTTTCTTGTCTGCAGCATGAACAGCTTGTTTCTTTCTACTGTGAACTCCATGTCCTGCATGTCTGTGTAGTGCTTTTCGAGGAGTTCTGCGATTCTTGTGAACTCTGTATATACTTCCGGGAAAGCCTGAGCCATTTCAGCGATCGGCTGCGGTGTACGGATACCAGCTACAACGTCTTCGCCCTGTGCGTTTACCAGGAATTCACCAAAGATCGCCTTTTCACCGTTGACCGGGCTTCTTGTGAAGGCTACGCCTGTACCGGATGTATCTCCCATGTTACCGAATACCATGGACTGTACGTTTACTGCAGTACCGATGCTGTCCGGGATTTCATTGAGCTGTCTGTAGAGGATAGCTCTGTCGTTGTTCCAGGAGCGGAATACAGCCATGATCGCTTCCATCAGCTGATCCTTCGGTTCCTGCGGGAAGTCTCTTCCCATTTCTTCCTTAACGAGAGCCTTGTATCCAACGATGATTTCCTTTAAGTCTTCTGTCGTCAGATCCACGTCGAACTTGTAGCCGTGTTCTTCTTTCTTTGCATCAAAGATCGCATCGAACTTGGTCTTTGCGATTTCCATTACAACGTCACCGAACATCTGGATAAATCTTCTGTAGCTGTCGTATGCGAAACGCGGATTTTCTGTCAGTGCAGCCAGTCCTTCTACAGTCTGGTCGTTCAGTCCCAGGTTCAGGATAGTGTCCATCATACCAGGCATGGAGATCTTAGCTCCGGAACGAACGGAAACCAGCAGCGGGTTTTCTACGTCGCCAAACTTCTTGCCAGTTGTGTTTTCCAGCTCTTCCAGTTTTTCAAAGATGGAAGCTACGATGTCGTCACCGATCTTTTTTCCTTCGTCATAGTATCTGTTGCAGGCCTCAGTCGTTACGGTGAAACCAAACGGTACCGGCAGACCGATCTTGGTCATTTCCGCCAGGTTGGCTCCCTTTCCGCCGAGGAGGTCTTTCATGTCCTTGGATCCTTCGTTAAAGGAATACACAAACTTTTTCATTTTTACATACACTCCTTGTCAAAACTATTAAAATACTAATTTTTGTTCAATATATTCTTTCACCTGATCTACAGGGATTCGAATCTGTTCCATCGTGTCTCTGTCACGGATCGTCACGCAGTGATCTGTTTCCGTGTCAAAGTCCACGCAGATGGAGAACGGTGTACCGATCTCATCTTCTCTTCTGTACCGCTTGCCGATAGATCCTGTCACATCGTAATCCACGCTGAAGTGTTTCGCCAGTTCCTCGTAGATCGGCTCTGCAACCGGAGCCAGCTTCTTAGCCAGCGGCAGTACGGCAGCCTTATACGGTGCCAGAGCCGGATGCAGACGCAGTACTGTTCTTACGTCCTCCTTGCCCTTGCTGTCCGTCAGGACTTCTTCGTCATATGCATCCAGCAGGAATGCCAGCAGCATACGCTCTACGCCTACCGACGGCTCGATGCAGTACGGTACGTATTTTTCATTGGTTTCCGGATCCATATAGCTCATATCCTGTCCGGATGTGGTCTGATGCGCTTTCAGGTCGTAGTCCGTTCTGGAAGCGATCCCCCACAGTTCTCCCCATCCAAACGGAAAGCGGTATTCGATATCCGTCGTCGCATTGCTGTAGTGCGAAAGCTCTTCCGGATCGTGATCTCTCAGTTTCAGGTTTTCTTCGCTGAGTCCCAGTGACTTGAGGAAGTTAACAGCATAGTCCTTCCAGTATGCGAACCACTCCAGCTCCGTTCCCGGTTTGCAGAAGAATTCCAGTTCCATCTGTTCGAATTCTCTGGTACGGAAAATGAAGTTTCCCGGTGTGATTTCATTACGGAAAGATTTTCCTACCTGTGCGATACCGAACGGGATCTTCTTTCTGGATGTTCTCTGTACGTTCTTGAAGTTTACGAAGATTCCCTGTGCCGTTTCCGGTCTGAGATAGATCTCTGCCTGAGAATCTTCCGTAACGCCCTGGAACGTCTTGAACATCAGGTTGAACTGACGGATCCCTGTGAAATCAGCCTTGCCGCATTCCGGGCACTTGATGCCTTTTTCCTGAATGTAGCTTTCCAGCTTCTCGTTTGGCCATCCGTCTACTACAGGTTCTTCAACGCCTTCAACCTCTTTCATGTAATCCTCGATCAGCTTGTCAGCGCGGAATCTAGCTTTGCACTGCTTGCAGTCGATCAGAGGATCCGAGAATCCGCCCACGTGGCCGGAAGCCACCCAGGTCTGCGGATTCATGAGAATCGCTGCGTCCAGACCTACGTTATACTTTGATTCCTGTACGAATTTTTTTCTCCAGGCGTCTTTCACGTTGTTCTTGAACTCCACACCAAGCGGACCGTAGTCCCACGTATTGGCAAGCCCGCCGTAGATTTCCGATCCCGGATAGATAAATCCGCGATTCTTGGCCAGGGCTGTCAATTTTTCCATTGTCACTTCTGTGCTCATACTTTTTACTCCATCTAAATTTGATTATTCTTCCTCAGTCGTTTCTTCCTGTTTTTCTGCTGTCTCGTCCGCACCTTCTGCTGCATCTTCTGCCGTTTCACAAGGAGTTTCCGCTTCTGCCTCATCTTCGTCTTCACCGGTGATGCGGCTTTCTTCGAAAGCCTCCTCTGTAGCCTCTGCAATCTCTTCGCCGGCCTTCTTGATCTTGCTTACCGCTTCACTTGCCTTTTCCAGACCTCTCTGATACCAGGTCGTGCCGCGTTCCTTCATCTCTCCAGCCACGCTGCTGCTCTTTTCCGCTACAGTTCCCATAGCGTCTGTCACAGCATCGCTCACATCTATGATAGTTCCATCTGTTTTGATGATCTCGATGGAGCATTTGAAGCCAAATGCCGCTACTACAGCCACCACTGCAGCAATCGGTGCAATCACCACTCCCACAAGACCAGCGTTCACAGGAACGTTGAGAACCAGTTCTCCGTCCTTCTTTACCTGAATCTTCGATACGTTACCCTTCTTAACGATCTCCTTCAGGCGGGAAAACAGCGCTTCGCCCTTCTTGCCGAAGCCCTTGCCCTTTTCTCCCGAATTTATGATTTCTTCAATGGCGATGATAGCGTCTACCACGCTTCCATCGGTTTCTTCCAGCGCCTGTTTTGCTTCTGCATAAGTTACGCCTGTTCTATCCTTCACCAGTTCAATCTTCTCTAATGTAATTTCCATCTTGTACCTCCTGTTGTTTTGCCTCAGATCAGTTTCTCGCTTTTGAGATCAGAAGCATCTAAATGATATGCCGCATATTCCCGAATGAGTTTCTGCAGCAACCGACCGGTATCCTCTTTTAATGCCAGGTTTTTAAGATTTTTTAAGGAGTTGATCGTAAAATACTTCAATATGTTTACTATACCAAATTCAGGGTCATAAATCAATGTGTGCTGCTGTGAATTTTCTGAATAAGGCGGCTTCTTTTCCGTTTTTTCCTGCTCATTCTGCATCTTTTCCCAGCACTGCTGGCATAAAATCCCGCCATCGGGAATGCTGAACTTATACGCCTCTTTTTTCTCCCCGCAATGGACGCATCTATCCACCTGCGGAGCGACCCCGGCATACTTAAACAGCTTCATTTGATAGCCCAGCACCAGTGTTCCGATCCCTCTGTCCCTGCTCTCCAGCAAGTCAAAAAAATCCAGCAGTAAATTAAAAATTCCCGGTGCCGGAACCCCTTCCGAGAGCACGTGTTCGGTAAATTCCAGAACATAGGCTCCGTTCATATACTTGTCCACGTCTTCCCCGATGGCATAGTAGCTCTTCAGCACATCGGCGCTGTTGATATTATAGCTGTCCCGATTCTTAAAAAGCTCGTACCTGCCGTAAGTAAAGGGACGCAGCGCCAGAGAGCTTTTGCCCCGGCCTTTTTCCTGGATGCTGGTTCCTGCGCTGATCTTCCCGTATTTCTTGGAAAACAGCAGGATCATCCGGCGATTGTATGAAGTTTTGATCTGCCTGAGTACGATTCCCTCCGTATCCGTCAGCAACGCTTCTCACCTACTCCTTATATCCGAAATTGGACAGAGCGATATCGCTGTCTCTCCAGTTTTCCTTTACCTTGACCCACAGCTCCAGATACACTTTTGTTCCCAGCAAAGCCTCGATTTCTTCCCGGGCGCTCTTGCCGATTCCCTTCAGCTTTCGACCGCCCTTTCCGATGATCATACCCTTGTGAGACTTCTTCTCACAATAGATCACAGCATGGATCTTCGTAATTTTTTCTTCCTCTTTGTACTGTTCGATCTCTACGGCCACTCCATGAGGAACTTCATCCTGCAGATACATGAGGATCTTTTCCCTTATGATCTCACTGACTACGAATCTCTCCGGATGTTCCGTGATCATGTCGTCCGGGAAGTACATCGGTCCCTCTTCCATGAACTGCGAAACTTCCCGGATCACGTTTTCTACGTGAGTCCCTTCCTTTGCAGAAACGCCGATGATCTCCTCGAACAGCCCCAGCTCTTCGTATTCCTTGTAGATCTCAGCGAATTCATCAGGCTGCAGCTTGTCGATCTTGTTGATCACCAGGATCTTCGGAGTCACAATATCATCCAGCAGATCCACGATGTATTTGTCCCCCGGGCCTTCGGAAAGCCTGTCGTCCACGATATAGACGATGGCATCCACTTCCTTGAATGTCCCGATGGCCGCATCGGTCATATACGATCCCAGCTTGGTCCGTGGACGATGGATCCCCGGCGTATCGATAAAGATCATCTGCAGATCCTCCGGCAGCTCATCGTCGCTGTAATGGGTGTAAATACCGCGAATCGCATTCCGCGTCGTCTGAGGTTTCTCCGTAGTGATCGCGATCTTTTCTCCCAGGATCGCATTCAGGAGCGTGGACTTGCCTACATTAGGCCGCCCGATAATGCCTACAAAACCTGTTTTCATGCCTTTCCTCCTTCCAGCCGGAATCCTTCCGGCAACAGCACATCCAAAGGCCGGATGTGCAGCTCGTCCGGATCCTCCGCCGTGATGACGATGAGATCCGGTGCAAACTCAAACATGAACTGTCTGCAGATCCCGCAGGGAACCGCTTCACTGTCCGAGCCATAGATCGCAATGGCTTCAAATTTTCGTTCTCCTTCCGAAATCGCTTTCACAAATGCCGTCCGCTCCGCGCAGATGGTCGCACCGAAAGAAGAATTCTCGATATTCACTCCGGTGTAGATCTTGCCGCCCTTCGTTAGCAGGGCCGCGCCTACCCGGTAGTGCGAAAACGGCGCATAGGCATTGCCGCTGGCTGCCCGCGCCAGTTCAAACAGGGAGCCGGCCGTATTCCGGTCGATTCCCGCATTACTTTTCTGCTCTGCCATATTACATACTCCTTTTCAGATCCAGGGCTTCCATGACGATTTCTTCCTGCCTGCGCATTTCAGCCTTGTCCTCATCTTCCATATGATCATATCCCAGAAGATGAAGCACGCTGTGGACGAACAGGTAGACGATCTCCCGCTTTTCCGAATGTCCGTATTCCTTCGCCTGCTGCCGCACCTTGTCCAGACAGATCACCACGTCGCCAAGCAGGATTTCCTCCTCTTCCTCCTCCCAGTCGATCTCATTGAAATCCTCGATCATCGGGAAGGACAGCACGTCGGTAGGCCGATCCACCTGACGATACATATTGTTCAGTTCATGGATCTCCTCCATGGAAACGAAGGACAGGCTGATCTCGATCCGCTCGTCCGGGATGCCTTCCTCCTTCAGACAAAGCTTCGCCGCCCGTTTCAACGTTTCCATCAGCTCCGGTTCCCGCGAAGGGATCCGCTCCTCGTCACATAGTATTCTCATGGCTCTATTCCTCGCCTTCTTCGTAGACCGGATGCTTCCGGTAATAATCATCGTATGCTTTGATCACTTTCTTCACCAGCTGGTGGCGCACAACGTCCACGTCCTTCAGTTCACAGAACCGGATCTCCTCCACGTCCCGCAGCACGCGGCGCGCTTCGATCAGTCCGGATTTTTTACCCCGCGGCAAGTCGATCTGCGTCACATCTCCCGTGACAACTACTCTCGAACCGAAACCCATACGAGTCAGGAACATCTTCATCTGCTCCGGCGTCGTATTCTGCGCTTCGTCCAGAATGATAAAGGAATTATCCAGCGTCCGCCCTCTCATATACGCCAGCGGAACCACCTCGATGACTTCCTTCTCCTTCAGCCGCATGGCGCTCTCCCGACCCAGCACATCGTACAGAGCATCGTACAGAGGACGCAGATACGGATCCACCTTTTCCTGCAGGTCTCCCGGCAGAAATCCCAGACGCTCTCCTGCTTCCACTGCAGGTCTCGCCAGGATGATCTTCTGCACCTCCTTGTTTTTCAGCGCATTGACCGCCATGGCCACGGCAATATAAGTCTTCCCCGTTCCGGCCGGTCCGATTCCAAAGACGATGTCATGGCTTCGTATGCTGTCCACATAAGTCTTCTGCCCCAACGTCTTGGGACGAAGAGGTTTGCCGTCATGAGTAAAACAAATGATCCCCTTTTCTACGTTTTCCTTTTGATATGAAATGCCTTCATTGCTGAGATCCGCAATGTAATTGATCTTCTGCTGATCCAATTTTCCTCCTCTTTCCAATACGCCCATCATTTCCTGCAGCAGTTTTTCTGCCTTCTGCGAGTTTTCTCCCTTCAAAAGCAGTTCATTTCCTCGCTGAATGATGTCTACCTTCAGATTTTTTTCTATGACTTCCAGATTGCGATCCAGTCCGCCAAACAGCTCCCTGCGATCGATGGAATCGCTGATGGGGAGGCTGCGCAGACCAGAGGCCGCACCTTCTTTTTTATCCAATCACAAACTCCTTATTCTTGCGGAAAATTCCGTTTTTTTGCCTCTTCTTAGTATACCATATCCTGGGCCTTTTCGAAAATTATTTCTTCTTCTTGGCCTTTTCTTCCTTCTTTACATCGATTTTCTTTTCCACGCCAATGTCTTTCTCCACTTCCAGCAGCGCATCTGCCTTGATCAGACCTTCCTGATCCGAATACGTCACTTCCTGGCTGAGGATCCGCTCGCCGTCTTTCAACGACTTCTTCTCATAGTCCCGCAGGGCTGCTTCCACGGTTTTCTGCAAAGACTCCGGTGTACGTTCTTTCTCGGAAAGGCTTACTTCCTTCACCGTCACCAGACGAAGGGAAAAAGGCAGCGGACGAACGAAGTCGAATAACTTGTGCTCCTTCCTCACGGAAGCTTCGTAGTCGCCCCAGCCCTCAGTCGAATCAAAGGAAAAATCGCCCAGCCGAATGGCGATCCCCGTAAAATAATTTCCCGTTTCCGTCTTCTGCCGCTCCTTTTTCTCAAAATAATATTCCAGGCGGCACGGCACCCTGGCCAGCACCCGTCCCTGAGCGTACTGATACTGGATGAACTCCTCGTCTCCTCTGCTGTAATCCGTGCTGCGATACTTGTAGCGTCCGCTGATCAGAAGATCGCCTTTATTGACGTAATCCCCCTTCTGGACCTTTGCATTGCCCTGCAGAGGCAAAATCTGCTGGATCAGGCCCGACCGGGAAGCCACGATATCCACCGGCTCCAGCTTTGTCGCCTTCGGCTCCTTTGCAGGAGAACCGCCTTCTGCCAGATCCACGTGAAGCAGCCTCCCCTCCTCATAAAAGCTGACCCAGGTCAGAGAATCGTAGGTCTGATACAGCAGCTCCTTCGCCTGAGCATAGTCTCCCTGTCTGCGTGCTCCCTCCACGACTCCGGCTTCCTTCAGCGTGCTCCGGATCTCAGCCTCCTCCAAACTTCGGTAGCCGTCCACCTGGATCTCCGCAATAAAAAGACTTTGATAAAAAAGCAGAGCGCCCAGAAAAAAGGCGCCCATGACTACTGCAATATTCCGTTTTACACTGCAGATCGCAGGAACCAGACCGCCCTCACCGAGCACCGTCACCTGATAAGTGTGTCCCGCCATCCGCTTCACTTTATGGTAATCATCGCCCTGCAGCTTCGCCGTGTAGGAAATGTCATCCCGCCAGCGAAGATCCTGCAGCGTGATCCTGTTTTTCAGACATTTATTGAGGATCCGTTTCGGATCGATCCCTTCGATCTTTATCTTCCTGTAGTGTTTTAAAAAACCGAATTTCATCCACTTCACCCGCTATGAGCATCCGCTCCTCTTTCAGTTTCGTCACGACAAATCCATGGCCCGTGATGGAAGTACACCGTTTCCCGTTGGACACGATCACCTGCTGATCCGTCATGACCAGCAGCTTTTTCACGTTGTCCACCACAGTCGTTTCGCCCGTTACCAAAACCCGCGGCATATTCACAGCAAAGTCAAAGAGCAGCTCCTCTCGTATGGTCATATTCGCCTCCTGCAGCACGCATGGATTTTCTTCATGCAATCTTACGCTACAGTATATTCGATTTTTCGGAAAATATCACCATGATTACTTTTTCTGCCATACGGATCCCGTCCACGGCAGCCGATACGATACCGCCTGCATAACCGGGTCCTTCGCCCGCCGGAAAGAGTCCTCTGATGCTGCTCTGTCCCGATTCATCCCTCAGGATCCGTACAGGCGACGAACTTCTCGTCTCTACCGCCTTCATAACGGCGTCCGGTGTATCGAATCCGTGAAGTTTCCTGCCCAGATACGGCATGGCCTCCACGATGGACTCCACTGCAAAGTCCGGCAGACTGTTTCGCACAGGATCAGCCATATCGTCCCGGAAGTTTTCATAGTTCGTTTCCGGGATCCTGCCGCCGCCCTGTTTATAGGCTTTTTCTTCATATTTCTTCTGAAAAGCGATTCCCGCCAGCGGATCGTCCGATCCGAAATCAGCTGTCCGCACGTCCACCAGAAGTCCACTGTTGGCGTACTTTCCATCTCTAGCCGACTCGCTCATGCCGTTGGTCACCGCCGTCTCCGGCTCTGCACTGGAATCGATGATCTCCCCGCCGGGACACATACAGAAGGTATACACCCCTCTGCCGTTTGCACACTTGTGATGCAGCTTGTATTCCGCAGGTCCCAGGATCTTTGCCAGCTTCGGATCTCCGTACTGAGCCTTGTCTATGGTCTCCTGCAAATGCTGGATCCGCACGCCGATGGAAAACGGCTTCTGCTCCATCTCAGCACCCTGTTTCTGCAGCATTTCGAAAGTGTCCCGCGCGCTGTGTCCCGTCGCCAGGATCAGGCAGGACGTCGGCAGATCATACAGCTCTGCGCTTCCATCGTCCTTCCGCCTTCTCACGGTCACTTCCTTTATTTCCCGCAAAGATCTCTCCCCGGCTTCCTTCTCGCCGAAAAGGGTTACCTCCTCCAGACGGTTTCCAAATCGCACTTCACCGCCCAGGCTCTCGATTTTCATTCGGATATTCTTGACGATACCCCGCAGCTTGTCCGTTCCGATATGAGGTTTCTGTTTATATAAAATGCTGGGATCAGCTCCGGCTCCCACCAGCTCTTCAAGAACTTTTCCGATTCGGATATCCTTGATTCCGGTGGTCAGTTTACCGTCGGAAAACGTCCCTGCACCCCCTTCTCCGAACTGGACGTTGGACTCCGGATCCAGCACGCCCTCCTGCCAGAATTTCTGGACGGTCTTCATCCGCTGATCCACCGGTTCGCCGCGCTCCAGGATGATGGGTTTCAGGCCCGCTTCCGCCAGGATCAGGCCTGCGAACATACCTGCAGGACCGAAGCCTGCTACGACCGGACGCGACTTATCCTCGCTGTCTGCCGCAGGAACATGGTATTCCCGTTTCACCGCTTCTTTGAGCGGCAGCTTCTGGTCACAGGAAAATTCCACAGTATAGACCCGCTTGATGTCCGGCTTTTTTCGGGCGTCGATGGACTCCTTTACGATCTGCAGATCGTGGAGTTCCAGATTCTTTTTCCTGAGTTTTTTTCGTACCGCAGCAGGCAGATCCTGCTCCTTCTGGGTCACATCCAGTTTGATTTCACTGATTCTGTATCGCATAAAACTTCCTTATTGTTCCTTATGTATCCTCATTTCACTTCAATTTTCGCTATGGCGTTCAGATGCTCCGCTGCCCGGATCCCCGTCTCCCAGGCATTCTGGAGATTGAATCCTCCGCACTTTCCCTGGATATCCAGAAGTTCTCCCGTCAGATACAACCCCGGCACAAGTCTGGATTCCATGGTCGCAAGATCCACCTCGTCCAGCCGGATTCCGCCTGCCGTGCACTGGGCGTTCTTCCATCCCTTTACACCGCAGACCGGCAGCTTCCATCCTTTGATTTCCTCCAGCGAAACCCGCCTCGAAAGAGCGTAGGACAGGATCCCGAAAGAAGTTGCCCGCTGCTGCATCTCTGCCTGTGAAAAATCCGGTGCCAGATCCAGCTCCAGATGGTACCGCTGCAGGGATTTCCGCACCGGCATACCCTTTTCTGCCGTGATGTACATGGTCAGGTTCATGACGCAGATACCGGAAATACCGTCTTCCGTAAACTGGATCTCTCCCGTTTCTTCTGCCAGCAATTTTTCTTCTCGAAACAGCCGCACCGTTCCGCGGGCACGCACTCCTTTGAGATCTTTCAAATCTCCGCATTCGATCCCCGTCAGGATCGGATAGATAGTCGTCGTCTCATGACCTAGGCTGCGAGCCAGTCCGTAGCCGTCCCCTGTAGTACCCAGCGCCGGTGCAGCCTTGCCGCCGCAGGCCAGGATCACCGTCTTTGCAGAAAAAGAGGACTTTCCTGCGACGATCCGAAACCCTTCAGACTTTTTCTGGATCTTCGTCACGCCGCAGTCCAGAATCACCTCAACACCTTTTTTCTCTGCAGCGTCCTCCAGTACCCGCACCACATCGCGCGCCTGGTTGGAATAAGGATAATACCGGCCTTCTGAGTCGTGATAAAGCTCCATTCCCAGGGATTTAAAAAATTCCAGGGTCAGATCACAATGCGCGCACGCGGTGTTGGTGATATTGCACCGGCCGCCGCCCGTCGCCATGATCTTGCGCCCCAGAATCCTGTTTTTTTCCAGTAAAACTGTATCAAAATGTAAAGAAAGCGAAGCCGCCGCCGCAAGACCGGATGCTCCGCCTCCTATAATACAGACATCATAATTTCGCATGAATATCTCCTATTACTGCATCGACTTCTTCCTCGTGCTTCGCCTGCAGCCGCTCCTGCACCTTTTCTTCCGTCTCTTCCTCCGGCGTGATGCGGATCGGCTCCCGCTTTCTCTTGTAGATCTTCACGTAGGACTTCTTCTGGTGAGGCATATCAATACCCAGTTCGATGATGTTGATTCCCTGCATTACCATGAAGAATCCCAGCAGAACTACTGTACTGAGGAACATCACCAGCGGATTGATAAAGCCAAAAAGCCCTACTACGACTGTCAGCACACCGGTGATCATGGTGATCTGGAAATTTTGCCGTTTTCTCTCCCGGTTGATATGGGTAGCCGCCTCGATACGCAGGATCCCGGAAACCAGTACCCACATGCCGAATACCAGAGGGATCGCCGTATCTGCAACCAGCTGATTGCAGAGAACCAGGATTCCCAGAAGCAGGGTGATCAGCGCATCCGTCAGGATCCAGCCGTTATTGTCGCCCTTGTTGTTCCATCCTCTTCCCAGCATATATGCGCAGATATGGATCAGACCGTTGAGTACCATCACCAGACCGATGACAAACGCGATCGCCAGGAACGTCTGTCCCGGGTTGATAAAACAAAAAATACCAGTCAGCAGCATGAGCGCGCCGCCTATGATCGTTAACATTCTCATTTGAAAAAACTCCTTCTAACTACCAGATATCGTCAAATTCTTTTTCCTGAAAAGTGTCTTTTTCTCTAGGATTCTCATCATGATTTTCTTCGGTTATCTGCTCTTCCGGGTCCTTCTCCGCCAGCCTGGCCAGCAGGATGCCGGCTCCCGTGATCAGAATCGCCGTCCGAAGCATTCTGTTGATTTTCTGAAACATAATCCTTCCCTTTCTCTTTATTGACTACAGTATACCACAAAACCCCGTAAAGGAAAAAGGAGATTATGTGTTTTCTCTTATCCGAAAAATGGTATACTGTTAACAGGGAATTTTCCCCTGTTATTTCTGCAAAGGAGGCAGCCATGAATCACACGGTAAACAGAGTCATACTTCACTGCGATATGAACGGATTCTACGCATCTGTCGAGCTGCTGGACTACCCGCAGCTGCGAGATAAACCCATGGCAGTCTGCGGCGATCCCGAAAGCCGCCACGGTATTATTCTGGCCAAAAACGAGATTGCAAAACAATACGGCATCGTCACAGCGGAGACCCTGTGGCAGGCGCGAAAAAAATGCCCGGAGCTGCAGACCGTCCCGCCCCATCATCAGAAATACCAGCATTACAGCCGCCTCATAAACGATATCTATCTGCAGTACACCGATATGGTGGAGCCTTTCAGCGTGGACGAATCCTGGCTGGACGTGACCTCAAGCCAAAAGCTCTTCGGCAGCGGCAGACAGATCGCCGACAAGATCCGCCACCAGGTGAAAAAAGAGCTGGGACTTACCCTGTCCGCCGGCGTATCCTTCAACAAGATCTTTGCGAAAATGGGCAGTGACTATAAAAAACCGGACGCCACCACCGTCATTACCCTGGAAAACTATAAAGAACTCTTATGGCCTCTGGACATCCGCGATCTGTTTTTCGTGGGCAAAGCCACCGCAGATAAACTGCAGGGAATCGGCATCCACACCATCGGGCAGCTGGCAGGATCCGACAGACAAACGGTAACTGCTCTTCTGGGCAAGCAGGGCGGCGTCATCCACGACTATGCCAACGGTCTGGACCAGACCCCAGTGAGCCGGTTCGATGAACGGGAAGAGATCAAATCCATCGGCAACGGTTCCACCTTCCGCCGCAATCTGGAGGGGATCCAGGACGTCCGCACCGCCGTCATCGCCCTCGCGGACACGGTGGCAGTCCGCCTGCGCAAAAAGAAAAAGAAGGCCTTCGGTGTCAAAGTTGACATCAAAGATCCTTCTTTAAAAGTCATATCACGTCAGCAGCAGCTGGACAACCCCACCAACCTGGCGGAAATCATCGCAGATACTGCCGTGTCCATTATCGAAAAGTCCTGGAACCTGCGCCATCCCATCCGGATGCTGACCGTCACGGCCATCAACCTGTGCCCGGAAGATCAGGCACAGCAGCTTTCCCTGTTTTCCAGCGAAAACGTCCAGACGGAAACCGGTGAAAAAATGGAGCGTACCATGGATGACATCCGCGAAAAATTCGGCAGGAACGCCATCACCTTCGGCCGCATCCTCAAAAATGACATCGGACTGGAATCCATCAAAAAACCGGAGGATTCCAAATAGCTGCACCTTAGGAAATGGATTTCACGAATGCACGGAAATCGTTTATGATCTGATCCATATCCGCTGATTCATCGTCCAGAGCCAGTCCATAAAACGCAGGCACTTCCAGACCGCGTGCTTCGATGGCTTTTTTCAGTTCTTCTATGTACACTCCTTCTCCTTCGATGATAGCGTCGTTAAAGGAAAGATCTACCGGGCTGCCTCCCCAGTTTTCATCCCACGCCGTAATGGAAACACCGCAGGTCGGAGAGCCGTCGCATCCCAGCACGCCCACGACTTTATAGCCTTCTCTTTTGTATTCTTCCATGTAGTCCGCCTGCCGCTCCGCGATCTCGCGACAGTGCCTGCGGAAGCCTACGTTATCGTACAGATTCTTGGTGTGCCACCACCTCTGGATCCCGATATACAGCGTCTCCGGGCAGTCCATCTGCTGGATCCCCAGATCGTTTTCATACAATGTATCGAACACTTCCTTGCACATTCCCGGGTATCTTGCCAGGCCCTTTACCTTGTTGTTGGTATTCAGCAAACAGCTGGACACAAAAATTACTTTTTTACTCCTGTTATCGTCTCTTCTGTCCATTCCAAAACCTCCTGCTCATAAACCTTATACTTTAAAATCCACCTGCCGGTTCTCTCCACTACCGCAGAAAGTACGCTCCGCAGGTTTTACCTCTGCTATTATTTTACCACGTCTTACGGTATAAAGCACCTCCGAACACAGACGGATCGCATCAAATTCACTGTCTGCATCCAGAATGATGAAATCCGCCGGATTGCCCGGTTTGATACCATAGTCTTTAAGACCCAGAGCCTTCGCCCCGTTATGTGTGATCATATCGAACAGATAACTGATCTGATCGTATCCGCTCATCTGGGCGTAATTCATCAGAAGGTTGACCACCGTCAGCGGAGATCCTTTGCCCATCGGATACCACGGATCCATGATGTCGTCGCTTCCCGCCGCCACATTGACTCCTGCTGCTGCCAGTTCATCCACCCGCGTATGTCCTCTGTGGCGCGGATAGCCATCCGTCCTGTTCTGCAGACAGGAATTAGGAAACGGGTTTGTGATAATATTCAGATCCGCCCGCTTCAGATTCCCGATCAGCTTCTGTGCAAAGTCGTTGTTGTAGTTATGCATCGCCGTCGTATGGCTGGCCGAGACCCGCCCCTGCATATCACGAACGATGGTCTCCCGGGCGATGGCTTCCACGTAGCGGGACTGATCGTCCGTATTCTCATCGCAGTGGATATCGATGAGCCGGTCGTATTTTTCAGCCAGATCAAAGACGTATTTCACATCCCGCAGACCGTCCTCCGGCGAAAGCTCGATGTACGGCAGTCCGCCTACTACATCGCAACCCTTCTCCACTGCCTCTTCCAGCATCCGGTCATTGCCTTTTCTGGTAAAGATACAGTCCTGCGGGAAGGCTACGATCTGCAGATCTGCAAAGTCTTTAACAGCCTCTTTCACTTCCAGAAGCGCTTCTACGGCATTGCCCGATGCATCCGTAGCATCTGCGTGGGTCCGCAGGAAAGTGCTTCCGTTGACCGCTTCCCACCGGATCACTTCGATGGCATTTTTCTTGATAGTTTCTTTATCCAGATTTTCCTTCAATTCGCCCCAGATCTGAATTCCTTCCAGCAGGGTCCCGCTCTGATTGTATCTCGGTTTTCCCACGCTCAGGACAGCGTCCAGATGCAGATGGGCGTCGCAGAACGGCGGAGACACCAGATGCTCCTTTGCATCGATGGTATCCGCCTGTTCGATCTGAATGCCGGGCTGGATCTTTGCAAACTTCCCGTCTTCTACCAGGATGTCCGTAACCGATCCGTCCCGCAGCTTTGCGTTTTTTACCAGCAGCCGTTCTGTCATGCCTGCACCTTCTTTCCATCACTTGGCTTTGCGATCACACCGTACAGAACTGCGATGACGATAAAGGTCGGCACGCAGGCTCCCAGCAGCGTCCAGCCATAAGTCAGCACGTTATAAAGTGCGATTCCAACAAACCATACGACGAGGGCTTTCCAGTTGAATCCACCCTGATACCAGTACGGCGACGCCGACGTATCGTCCAGCAGATCATCCGCCTTCACCTTCTGCTTCTTGATGAAGAAGAAGTCAACCAGCATGATGGCGATCAGCGGCACGAAAATAGCTCCTACGATGGTCAGGAATGTGATAAAGTGTCCGATCAGGTTCGGGATCAGTGCGATCAGACCTACTGCAGCACCCGCCGGAACGATGATCTTCCAAGGTTCCACTTTCGGGAATACATTGACGAAAGAAATACTTGCGGAATATAAATTCACAACGTTGGTCGTTACCGACGAAAGAACGATGATCAGCAGAGCCGGAATGCCCAGTCCGCTTTCCAGCATGAAATCTACCGGATTGGCGCTTCCCGTTGTGATGGCAGAGATCGCACCTGCAAACATGAACAGCGCCGCGCCTGCCAGTGAACCGATCAGCGTTCCCCAGCTTGCAGCTCCCGCACTCTTAGCGTATCTCGTGTAGTCGCAGACCATCGGTCCCCAGGCAAAAGCATTGCTGGCTACGATATCCAGACCCACCAGAAGGCTGATGGCCGCTGCCGGCGTATAATGCACGATGCTGGACGCTCCGTAGTTCTTGAAGATCATCACGATGACTACCAGCGTCAGGATTGCCAGAAGAGGTACAGACACTCTCTGCAGCCATGTTATGGAACGGAATCCATAAGCCGTGATCAGCAGCTGTACGACAGCCGTTACAACGATCCACAGCGCCAGGCTGGAAAATCCGGTCAGGGATTCTACAATAGCATTGATGGAAGATCCGCAGATCACGGTAACATTGGCTGCCCAGCCTAAAAGCTGGATCCCATTAGCAACCGATGGCAGATAGGATCCTCTGATCCCGAAGGTCAGCCGGGAAGCCGCCATGGTAGGAAGCTTCACCTTATAGCCGATGTGGCCCAGCGCCAGCAGTGGTAAAAACACAAGAATATTTCCGACGATTATGATAAACATCAGTTTCCAGAATCCCAGTTCCGCCAGCGAACCGCCGATCATCAGCCGCGGTACCGCCACATTGGCGCAGAACCAGATAAAGGCAATATCCCATAATCCCGTCTTTTGTTCGTCCAAGCTGGTCACCGCCAGCTTCTCCTGTTCCAGTTTCATTCTAGTCATACTCCTTCCAGGTGAGCAACACACTCACCATTTTTGTCTTTTGATTCCTTTTCCTAGTTTACCTATAGGTTTTATCACTTATTGATGCTGATTATATCCTAAACCCTCCTTGCTTGTCAACCGGAATTTAAAAAAACCGTAAAAAAACTGCCGCAGCACAGACCATGTTCTGTTGCCGCAGCAGCTTCTATTCCGATTATTCCATTATGTCAACTATGCCAGCGTTTCCGCCAGGTCGTACAGAGTCGCATCGAACTGGCGCTTCATCTGCAAAGCCTCCTCCAGACCGCAGGCTCTTATCTCGCCGCCGGTGATGCCGATGGCTTTGCTTTCTTCGTCGTTGTAGAGCAGCTCCGCCGCTTTCGCACCCATCAGGCTCGCCAGGATCCTGTCCTGTCCGCTCGGCGTTCCGCCTCGCTGGATGTGACCCGGTACGACCGCACGTGTCTCCTTGCCTGTCCGTTCTTCTATGATCTTCGTCAGCTCGGACGTGCTCACCGGGACGCCCTCAGCCTTGATGATGATGCTGTGGTGCTTACCCGACTGCTGCCCTCTCAGGATCCGTCTGCAGGTACGGTTGATATCCAGCTCGATCTCCGGGATCAGAATATCATCTGCTCCGCCTGCCAGTCCCGCGTGAAGAGCAATATCGCCGCAGTGACGACCCATCACCTCGATGATGCTGGTTCTCTCGTGAGCCGAAGATGTATCTCTGATATTGGAGATCATGGACAGGACGGTGTTGACCGCCGTATCGAAGCCGATTGTGTAGTCCGTGTAGGCCAGATCGTTGTCTATCGTTCCCGGCACGCCCATGACGCGAATGCCGCGCCGCGAAAGATCCAGTCCGCCGCGAAACGACCCGTCTCCGCCCACGACGATCACCCCCTCGATGCCAAAGGTTTCCAGTACCGAAACAGCATGCGCCTGTCCTTCTTCTGTCCGGAATCTCTCGCTTCTCGCCGTTCTGAGAATGGTCCCGCCCCGCTGCAGGATATCTCCCACTGAATGCCACTGCATCTTCTCGATTTCTCCATCCAGCAGACCTTCGTAACCCCGGTCGATCCCGTATACTTCCATCCCCATGGAAAGGCCCTTTCGCACAGCTGCTCGAACCGCTGCGTTCATACCGGGAGCATCGCCTCCGCTGGTCAGTATTCCGATCCTGTTCATATCCGTTCGCCTCCTTGTTTTCTTAAAATCTCTATCCTTTATAGTTTCCTTCGCCTACCAGTGCGATGATCTTCTGCTGAAAATCATGATCCGGGATCACCCACAGGCTTTCATCCGTCCGGAAGGAACCGCCCTCCGGCAGATAAATGATGGCCTGACACTCGCCCGGGTGCTCCTTCATAATGCGCCGGATCTTCTCCAGGATGTCATCCTTATCGACATCCTGCGGCAGCTTGATCTTGATGAGACCCTGCGGCTGACGCGCGCCGCCAGCAGGAGCATACGCCCCCGGAGCGCCGAAAACGTCGGGAGTACTCTTTGCAAAAGCCCCATTATAATGCTGGCCCGCCGGAGTCTTCTTTGCAGAAGCTTCCGGGGATGCATCCTTCAGTTCTCTCAGATCCACGATGGTCTCCGCCAGCAGTTTCGGCATTTCTCCCTCCTTGAAGTTGAGGCTGCCGGTGATGGAAACGATGGCGTCCTCCTGTAAAATGCTGCTGTAGCGGTCGTAGATATTCGGGAATACCACCACTTCCACTGCGCCGTACAGGTCTTCTATATCCAGGAACGCCATCATCTTGTTGTTCTTAGTGATCAGTGTCTTCTTGCCGGTGACGATACCCGCCAGGACAGCCTGCATGCCGTCTCTGATAAAGCTGTGCTGCTCACCGTTTTCCTCACTGTCCATAACATCCGCCAGATCCTGGGCCGTTACGGTGGTCATCTGCTTGATCTGATCCTCAAACTCCCGCAGCGGATGATCCGTCAGGTACACGCCCAGCATTTCCTTTTCCTGAGCCAGCAGCACTTCCTTCTCGAAATTTTTCACTGCAGGCAGCCGGTTGACCACATTGCTCTCCTCCATTGTGTCCGCCGCCAGCTGGAATAAAGAAAGCTGCCCTTCGATGTTCTTTTTGGCGCTGGACTGAGCCGACTCGATGAGGCTTTCGTAGATGCCGATATGCGCCGCCCGGTTGGGATCGAAGCAGTCCAGAGCACCAGCCCGGATCAGACTTTCGATGGCCTTTTTATTGATTTTATGGATATCCAGATTCTCGATGAGGCGGAAAATATCCGTCGGGATCCCCTTGTTTTCCCGTGCTTCGATGATGGCGTCGATGACTCCGTCTCCCACATTCTTGACGCCGGAAAGTCCGAATCGGATCTTGCCGTCCACCACGGAGAATTTCTTGTCACTCTCGTTGACGTCAGGAGGCAGCACCTCGATGCCCATGTCCTGACAGTTTCTCATGTATTTTGAAATGGAGTTGGCGTCGCCCGTCACGCTGGTCATGAGAGCCGCCATGAACTCCGCCGGATAGTGGACCTTCAGATAACCCGTCTCGTAGGCCAGCACAGCATATGCCGCCGCATGAGACTTGTTGAAGGCGTATTCTGCGAAGCTGACCATCTGATTAAAGATCTCCTCCGCAGCATCTTCCGGCACACCGTTTCGCACGCATCCTGCGATTTCCACATTGCCGTCCGCATCGGTCTTGCCGTGGATGAAATACTCCTTTTCCTCCAGCATGACATCCATCTTCTTCTTACTCATAGCGCGGCGCACCAGGTCGGAACGTCCATAGGAATAGCCGCCCAGGTCGCGCACGATCTGCATAACCTGCTCCTGATACACCAGACAGCCGTAGGTGACCGACAGGATCGGCTCCAGGCTCTTGTGGATATAAGCAATATTATGAGGATGCTTTTTGTTGTCGATGTAGGTCGGGATGGATGCCATCGGACCCGGCCGATACAGGGAGATACCGGCGACGATATCTTCGAAGCAGTCCGGTTTCAGCGTCTTCATAAACTGGGTCATGCCGCCGCTTTCCAGCTGGAAGATTCCTTCTGTATTGCCTTTGGCAATGATTTCATATACTTTCGGATCGTCGTATTCCATCTTGGAAAAATCGATCTTAACGCCGTGATTCTTTTCGATCATCTCCAGGGCGTCCCGAATGATGGTCAGGTTTCGCAGTCCCAGGAAGTCCATCTTCAGCAGCCCCAGCTCTTCGATAGTCGTCATGTTGAACTGGGTCGATAAACCTTTATCCGCCAGATACAGAGGCACGTATTCGTCGATGCTGTCCCGGGAGATCACCACACCGGCCGCATGGGTCGATGCGTGGCGCGGCATGCCCTCGATGGCTCTGGCCATGTCGATGACTCTCCGCGTGGTCTCGTCGCTTTCATATTTTGTCTTCAGCTCCGGACTCATTTCCAGAGCCTTGTCTATAGTCATTTTCAGCGCAAATGGAATAGCCTTGGCGATGGCGTCCGTCTCCGGATAGCTGACGTTGAGCACACGTCCAACGTCTCTGACCGCCTGCTTGGCCTTCATGGTACCAAAAGTGATGATCTGGGAGACCTTGTCCTCGCCATATTTTCTCGTAACATAGTCGATGACCTCGCCACGCCGTTCGTAACAGAAGTCGATATCGATATCCGGCATGCTGACACGCTCCGGATTGAGGAATCGCTCGAAGATGAGGCCGTACTTGATGGGATCGATGTCGGTGATCCGCAGGGTGTATGCCACGATGCTCCCGGCAGCGGATCCCCGTCCCGGCCCCACCATGATGTGATTTTCCTTCGCGTAGTTGATGAAATCCCAGACGATAAGGAAGTATTCCACATAACCCATATTTTCAATCGTCGATAATTCGTAGTTGAGTCGCTCCTGCAGGCCGGCCAACTCTTCTCCCTCCGCCTCCGGATACCGCTCTGCCAGTCCCTTCTCGCAAAGCTGCCGCAGATACTGCGGTTTCGTCATGCCTTCCGGCGCCTGGAAGTCCGGCAGGTGCAGCTCGCCAAAGGTAAAGGTCACGTCGCACTGCTGGGCGATCTTCTCCGTGTTGTCGCAGGCCTCTGGAATGGATGCGAAGATCTTCCGCATCTCGTCCTCGGATTTGAGATAGAACTGGTCGTTGGAAAACCGCATTCTGTTTTCTTCATCCACCGTCGTTCCCATCTGGATGCACATGAGGATATCCTGCGCTACCGCATCCTCCTGCCGCACGTAGTGAGAGTCGTTGGTCGCTACGAAAGGGATCCCGGTTTCCGCATGGAGCCTCTTCATATCCGGCAGGATCCGCGCTTCTTCCTCCAGCCCCTGGTCCTGCAGTTCCAGATAGAAGTTGCCTTCGCCGAAGATGTCCAGCATTTCCAGAGCTTCCTTTTTCGCGCCTTCGTAATCACCGTTGAGGAGCCGGTGCGGGATCTCCCCCGCCAGACAGGCAGACAGGGCAATCAGCCCTTCGTGATACTGGCGCAGGACGTTTTTATCGATCCGCGGTTTATAGTAGAAGCCGTGACGATACCCTTCGGATACGATCTTCATCAGGTTCTTGTAGCCCTGGTTGTTCTTAGCCAGCAGCACCAGGTGGCCCATCCGCTTGTCCCGCTCAGCATCCTTGTCGAACAAAGTCCGGGCAGCCGTATACACCTCGCAGCCGATGACCGGGCGAATGCCCTGTTTTTTGCATTCTCTATAAAAATCGATGACCCCGAACATCACGCCATGATCCGTAATGGCCAGCGACGTCATGCCCAGGTCCTTTGCACGAGACACCAGATCTCCGATCCTGGCAGCCCCGTCCAGCAAACTGTATTCCGTATGTACATGTAAGTGTGTAAATGCCATAAAAAACCTCTTTTATTATTCTACTAATATTTTATCATACTCTGCGATAAAATTACATGACGAACTTTTACGCTGTATTTGGCTATTCAAACCATTTTTCTATTGTATAATCCTGACGAATCAAGTAGAATAAAAGAGATTGTGGACGGGATCCATAGAAGGAGACATTATGAAGAAAACGCTAATTATTATTTCTGCAGTAATCATAGGACTGATCGCAGCCGCAGCTGCCATGACCGGACTTTACCTCAAATCTACGGACTACACCGCTGAGAAGCTCCCAAGCGGCACTTCCATCAACGGGATCGACTGTTCCGGTCTGACATACGACGAGGCCAGCAGCAAGCTTTCCTCGGAGTGGAACAAGAAAACGCTGACCGTAGAGGGCGATCTCAACGACGAGCTGGCGAAGTACACCAACTTCAACTGTACTTATGATATTTCCAAACAGCTGAGCTCTTTGAAGCACGACCATCTGTTCAAGGCTGCTGTCAACCACTATATCCATACACCGCTTTCAGCAAACATTCCGATGAAAGTGGAAACATACGGCGAAGAATTCAAGGAACAGGTACTGTCTTCCGAATTTCTCACCATCGAAAATGCAACGGAAAGCACCGACGCCTACGTAGACGTTTCGGATCCTTCTTTCCCGATCGTTCCGGAAAAGCAGGGAACGGCCATCGACAAGGAGAGCTTCCTCAACGCTGTGCTGGATCACATCAAAAGCGGCGAGTTCCAGCTGACCTTCGATCAGAAAAAATACACACAGAAACCAAAGGTAACTTCCGATGACGAAAAGCTTGTGGAATATCAGGAATTCTGCAAAAAATATCTGAAGCAGCAGATCCACTACCAGTTGGGAGAAGAATCCTTCACCCTCACCACAGAAGAACTGAGCAAACTGCTCAACAGCGATATGTCCGGAAAAGCCGACGACGATGCGGTAAAAACATATGTGGAAGAGCTTGCAAAAAAATACAACACCGTGGGGATCCAGAGAGACTTTAAAAGCCTGACCGGAAAGACTGTTTCCGTCAAGGGCGGCACCTACGGCTGGAAGATCGATCAGGAAAAAGAAGCTGAGCAGTTGAGCAAGGACATTGCATCCCATAAGGATGTGGACCGGGAGCCGATTTATTCCAAAAAAGGCTACGGCACCTACTCCCGTCTGCTGGGCGATACCTATGTAGACGTTGACTTCACCAAACAGGAAGTCAAATATTACAACAGCGGCACACTGAAATTCTCCTGTCCTGTCGTGACCGGATGTCTCAGTAAGGGTCATGCGACGCCGACGGGAACCTACTTCATCATCAACCGGCTGCGCAACGTGGTGCTCCGGGGTGATAACGGAGATGGCTCTCAGTATGAGTCCCCTGTATCCTACTGGATGGGTATCACACCGACGGGAATCGGCTTCCATGATGCAGACTGGAGGAGCAGTTTCGGCGGCAGCATATGGAAAACCAGCGGAAGCCACGGCTGCGTCAACATGCCACCGTCACGCATTCCGGAAATGTTCAAAATCGTAGAGGTAGGCATGCCGGTCGTAATGCACTATTAAAACCTGAAACCCTGTAAACTGCAAAACTGCATCGGATCGAGGATCTTCAAAATTCCTCGCCCCGATGCAGTTTTTTCATGCTTTTTTTCTGCTGCAAAGCCTCCGCGCTACTCCGAAGACAGCATGCTCCTGACGTTCTTATAATACACATACATACTCTTGATCCCGTAAATATCCAGGATCCGTATATTTCCTGTCAGATAATCCTGCAGGATGATGTAATTGATCCCGACGCCAATCAGATATCCTTCAAACTCCTCCATGGTATTGGATCCCACCAGCTGCGACACCTTGACGTAACGTCCGATCTGAGTACGGAAGATCCCATTGAGATACTGCACGGCATTGTAATCCAGGAGCTCGTTGTATTCCAGCGGAAGAAGCGAATTCGCCGGGACCTGAAACGTCGGACTGTTGGGAATGATCTGCGGATAGGAACCGTTCTGCTGCATCCCGAAGTTCCCGGAACTGCCGGTCGATATCGCCGCCCCTGCCGAACCCGGCAGCACCGCTTCTGCAGGAATCTGCTCCGTTCCCATGATTTCAGTCATATCTTCCCGGGCAATCATTTCTGCCCCTTGTTCCTGTGTTGCCATAAAACCACCTTTCTGACTCATGTAGCTGCATAATAGGAAGTCGGGATGTAGAAACAATGGTCGCCCACCCGGTTATGGATCACGCCGACGCGAGTTGGAAAATACACCGGGCAGCTTGTGCTGTACGGATTGTGAAAAAACAATGACTGATCCACTCCCGGCAGCCTGCCGCCTGCGATCGCCCAGTCGGCAATCGCATAATGTTCCTCCAGAGGTATCATGTTATAAACATTCTGTGGATTATAAACGCCTCCAACACTGGTTTTCATACATGTAAACTGACCAGGCTGCTCGATCACACTGCGAATATCTCCTCCACCGTTGATCCGGGCAAATTCCCCATAATTGATCGTTGCTCTGTTCATAACGACTGTAGCGACGCCCATCATACCATCCGTTCCTTCACCACCCGCCTCACACTGAATGAGCCGTGCAAAAAGCTCTCTCGTATCCATTGCTTCTGCTCCGCCTTTCCCTGTTTTCTTTCTCATACTATGCAGTGGTTCACTTTTTTGTGCGAAACAGAAGCTTCCTCAGCTTAGACCAGTCCCATGGAACAAGTGGATATAAGTAGGATGTTCCAACGATCGTTCTGGTAGCGGCCATCACTGCCACTGAAATCAAAAATCCTATGGCAACGCCCTCCCAGCCCAGCAAATGAGCACCGATCAACATGAGCACACGCACGAATTTGATTCCAAAGCCCAACTCGATGCTGGGCTGCGTGAAGCTTGCCAGAGCGACTACAGCCATGCACAGGATGGTCTGCGGCACGAACCATCCTGATGAAACCGAAAACTCACCCAGTATCAACGCCCCGATCACCGACAGCGACATGCCCAGGGAATCTGGCGTATTCAAGGATGCCAGCTTCAATCCGTCCACTGCCAGTTCCAGCAATATAAACTGCCAGAAAATGCTTATGGCAAATTCTTCTTCGGTAATGAAAAACCGCAATGCTTCATTAACTGGGATATCCCCTTCTGCAAAAAGCAGATACACCGGTGTTGCAAACAGAATCACGAATATGTTTAAAATCCGCAAAAATCGAAAATAATTCCCTGTAAGCAAAGGAAAATAATAATCATCAATATCCTGCAGGAAATCAAATATCCCTGCAGGAAGAAGGATCACAGTTGGCGAATTGTCAACGATCACTGCCAGCTTTCCTTCCTCTACGTGAGCCGCAATGATGTCCGGGCGCTGAGAATAACGCACTTTCGGAAAAGGATTGCACCAGCTAAGCTTCTTTCCGGTCAGAGCCTCCACCAGAGTCTGTTCTGTGACCGTCAGCCCCCGCAAACGAAGCTGCTTCAGTGTCTGATCCATTTTCTTCACCATATCCTGATCTGCCCGATCCTTCATATACGCCAGGGCAACATCTGTCTTAGTCACTTCTCCTACAGCATATATCTTGAAAATAAGAGCATTATCCCGGATCCTTCTGCGAAGCAGTGCGATGTTCGTCATCATTGCTTCTACGAAGCCGTCTTTCGCTCCTCGCAAACTTTTTTCCTTGGAAGGTTCTGCCACACTGCGAAGTGGATAATCCCGTCCGTCAATGATGATTATCTGATCATACCCATCGATCAGAAGCGGGATCAATCCGGAGTACAGAAACTGTATTCCCTGTTTCATGTCGGAAGCCAGCAGGCAATCAAGGAATGCCAGGTTATACGCCATAAATTCTCCGGCAGTTTTCGCTCGATCCACTGTTTTTTTATCCAGTTCCTGCAGGCTGGCTACTACCCGCTGCATAACATCTCCGTCTACCAGACCGTCCACGAAAAACATAGTTGCATCCCGCTCTCCGATCTTCAGTTTTCTTTCCAGCAGGTCAAAGCTTTCATCTACCGGAACCTGACTCTTGATCTGCCTCAGCAGATTTTCATATTCACTCATAAAAAAACCTCGCATCTTTTTCCTTAGTTTGTTAAAAAACAGGAATGTTTATGCGAGGTTCTTTTCTCTATTCTTACAGGATTCTCAGGCTAACGCTTCTTTTTCTTTTTGCCGGCCTGACCCTTATGCACCGGTGTGCGGTTTGCTTCACGCTTTTTTTCAGCCTTCTCTTCCCGCTTGTTTCTGCCCAGCGCCCGGAACACCATGAAAACGATGTACACCAGGGCTGCAGCAATGCAGACATAAACCATCTGTCTGCCGTCATCGACATGACCGAGATACTTTGCAAAAAGCAACACACCGATCATGAAGATCCAAAAATATAAAAACTTTCCTACGATACCACCGTTGTTCATCGTTCGACTCCTTTATTAGTCGCCCGCAGGGCGACATTGACGCGCCCCGGGGTGCTCCTTTATTAGTTACTTCAGTTTCGCGATCAGTTCTCCTGCCTTGACCTGCTGACCTTCCTTGATGTAGATCTTGTCAACAACGCCCTTGGCTGGAGCCAGAATGTTGGTTTCCATCTTCATAGCTTCGATAACTGCGATCGGCTGCTTTTCATCTACCTCATCGCCTTCATTGATCAGCACCTTGATGATGTTACCCGGGATATTTGCTCCGATTTCGTTCGGATCCTCCGCATTAGCGTAAACGATCTGCGAAGAGTTTGCTCCGATGTTGGAAGCAGCCTGGTCCTTGATCTTGACCGCACTTCTGTTTCCGTTGACCTCGAATACCAGATTACGGAATCCTTCGTCGTCAGCTTCTCTCACGTCGGAGAGTCTTACGACAAGTTCCTTACCTTCCGCAATCTTGACTTCGCATGTCTCGCCTTCCGACAGACCGTGGAAGAATACATCGCTGCCCATGAGACGGAAGTTGCCTTCCTTATCCAGGCTCTTGAGATAGTCTTCAAATACTTTCGGGTAGAGAGCATAGCTGAGAGCTTCCTTCTCGGTACCTTCCAGTCCGTATTTCTCAACCAGCAGCTTCTTGATGCCGTCAAAATCTTCGTCCGGCAGCAGTTCACCTGGTCTGCATGTGATCGGCTTTTTGCCGTGAAGAACCAGCTTCTGGAGTTTTTCCGGGAAGCCGCCTTCCGGCTGACCCATCATACCCTCGAAGTAGGAAACGATGGAATCCGGGAAGTCGATATCCTTCGCCTTTTCATAGATATTTTCCGGCGTCAGTTCATTCTGCACCATGAAAATAGCCATATCGCCAACAGCCTTGGAGGACGGAGTTACCTTAACGATATCACCCAGCATCTCGTTGACTGCCTTGTACATATCCTTTACATCGTTGAACTTGTGACCCAGTCCGAAGCTTTCTACCTGAGACTTGAGGTTGGAGTACTGTCCTCCCGGCATCTCGTACTTGTAGATTTCTGCAGATCCTGTCATCATATCGGACTCGAATCCTGCGTAAACCGGTCTTACTGCTGCCCAGTAATCGGAGATCTGCTGGATGCCGTCCGGATCGATGCCTGTTTCACGCTCCGTGCTGTCCATAGCAGCTACGATGGAGTTGAGGGCAGGCTGGCTGGTCAGTCCCGACATGCTGTTGAACGCTGCGTCGATAATATCTACGCCAGCATTGGCAGCCATCATCAGAGTTGCTACGCCGTTGCCGCTGGTATCGTGCGTATGGAGATGGATTGGAATAGAGATCTCGTTCTTCAGCGCTTCGATCAGCTTTTTAGCAGCCATCGGCTTGATGAGACCGGACATGTCCTTGATGCCCAGGATGTGAGCGCCTCTCTTTTCCAGTTCCTTCGCCATCTTGATGTAGTAGTTCAGGTTGTATTTTTCTCTGCTTTCATCCAGGATGTCTCCGGTGTAGCAGATGCATGCTTCTGCGATCTTACCCTGGTTGAGTGTTTCATCCAGCGCAACTTCCATACCCTGGATCCAGTTGAGGGAGTCGAAGATACGGAATACGTCGATACCGGATTTCGCGGACTCTTTTACAAATCTGCGGATCACGTTATCCGGATAGTTCTTGTATCCTACTGCATTTGCTCCTCTGATCAGCATCTGGAACATGATGTTCGGGATCTTGGCACGCAGGGTTTCCAGTCTCTCCCATGGAGATTCTTTCAGGAAACGATAGGATGTATCGAAGGTCGCTCCACCCCACATTTCGAGAGAGAAGAGATCCTTGCCGTACAGAGCTGTTGCCGGTGCGATCTTTTCCATATCTACCGTTCTGACACGGGTAGCCATCAGGGACTGCTGTGCGTCACGCATGGTCGTATCGGTGATCAGCAGTTTCTTCTGATCTTTTACCCAGTCTACAACGCCCTGCGGACCCTTTTCATCCAGAATCTGCTTTGTTCCGGAAAGCTTGGCAATCTCAGCCGGCTTGATCCGCGGGAATACCGGTACATCGAACTGCGGCTTGATGCCCTTGTTTCCGTTAACATATTTTTCACCAAGGAATGTAAGCAGTTTTACTTCCTTGTCTTCTCTTACCATAATGTTCATCAGTTCCGGGTTGTCTGCGATAAATCCGGTGTCGCAGTTTCCAGCCTGGAACGTCGGGTGGTTCAGCACGTTAAGCAGGAATGCACGGTTGGTCTTTACACCGTTGATCTTCATTTCCTTCAGCGCGCGCTTTGCCTTGCTGATAGCGTCGTGGAAGCTGCGAGCCCAGGACGTTACCTTTACGAGAAGGCTGTCGTAGTACGGCGAGATCGTCGAGTTGACGAACGCATTGCCGGCGTCCAGACGAATGCCGTAGCCGCCTGCACTCGTGTATTTGGTAATCACGCCCGTATCAGGAGCAAATCCGTTGATCGGGTCTTCTGTCGTCAGTCTGCACTGGATGGCAAATCCACGCGGCTGAATGTCATCCTGGCTCTTGATGTCCAGTTCCGGCGAGTCCAGCTCATATCCTTCTGCGATGAGGATCTGGGACTGCACGATGTCGATGCCCGTCGTCATTTCTGTAACGGTATGTTCTACCTGAATACGAGGGTTCATTTCGATGAAGTAATGATTTCCTTCGTGGTCTACCAGGAATTCTACTGTTCCGGCACTTCTGTAGTTTACTGCCTTGGCGATCTTGAGAGCGTCGTTGCAGATGTTCTGTCTCTGCTCTTCCGTCAGGCAGAGAGCAGGAGTGAATTCAATCACCTTCTGATGTCTTCTCTGGATGGAGCAGTCACGTTCGTACAGATGCACGATATTGCCGTGGTTGTCTCCCAGGATCTGCACTTCGATGTGCTTCGGACGTTCCAGATATTTTTCAATAAAGATGTCATCAATACCGAACGCCTTCTTCGCTTCACTCTTGGCACTGCGGTACTGTTCTACCATTTCTTCTTTCGATCTTACGATACGCATACCTCTGCCACCGCCTCCTGCTGCTGCTTTCAGCATAACAGGATAGCCGCATTCTTCTGCAAACTGCAGAGCGACGTCTTCCGAAGGTACGGTTTCCGTGATGCCCGGGATAGTCGGCACGCCTACGCTGTTGGCTACGATCTTGGACTTGACCTTGTCTCCAAGGCTGTCCATCATGTGATAATCCGGTCCGATGAATACCAGTCCTTCTTCTTCACATGCCTTTGCAAATTCCACATTTTCAGACAGGAAGCCGTAACCCGGATGGATAGCATCCACACCCTTGGCCTTAGCCAGCTCAATGATCTCATCGATCGCCAGGTAAGCATCTACAGGAGATTTTCCTTTACCGATCTGATAGGATTCATCCGCTTTCGTTCTGAACAATGTATTTTTATCTTCCTCTGAATAGATTGCAACGCTTCTGATTCCCAGTTCCTTGCAGGCCCTGAATATACGGATCGCGATCTCGCCTCTGTTGGCGACCAGAACCCGTTTAAATTTTTTCTTGTCGTTCATATCCCGAGTCTCCTTTCAAATACGCATTATTATTATATTTTATCATCATTCCGTTCATTTTTCCACACATATTTATAAACCTGGAGCAAATTCTTTGTGTGTTATCGACAAAAGCTCCAGCTTTGTCTCTTACTGATGATGAATATGGACGTCCATCTGCGGAAACGGGATCTCAATGCCATTTTCATCAAATGCCACTTTCACCTGCTCCTCCAGATAATACTTCACATCCCAGTAATGTTCCGTCAGGCACCACACCTTAAGATCCATGTCCACAGAGCTTTCTCCATGATTTGCTACACCGATGAGCGGCTGCGGATCCGTCAAGATCAGCGGATTGTCGTCACATACCTTCCGCATGATCTCCTTGGCATGCTCGATATCATCATCGTATCCGATCCCGAACGTGCAGTCCACGCGCCTCTTCTCCTCCTGACTGTGGTTTACCAGGACAGAAGTATTGACGATCCCGTTGGGGATGGTTATGGTCTTGTTGTCATAGGTTTTCAACGTTGTCAGAAACAAATCAATATGATGCACCTTGCCTGACACATCGCCTATATCGATCAGATCATCCTTGCTGAAAGGTTTTGTCAATATGATCATGACGCCGCCGGCAATGTTAGCCAGACTGTCCTTGAGAGCCAGCGCAATAGCTGCTCCGGCGGCCCCGATAACAGCCACGATCGTATGGACCTGAATCCCCAGCACCCCGAGGCACATGGTGAACAGCACGATAGCCGCCGCTACCTTTATCACGTTTCGGATAAACGTGTACAGGATCGGATCCGCCGTGCTCTTTTTTAGTCCTCGATCCGTAATATGCAGGATCACTTTCAGCAGAATCAGTCCGATCAGAAGAATGATCAGAATGGCGGCCAGATTCATCCCCCAGTCCATCAGCTTATCTATCGAAAAAAAGTCCTTCCAGGATTCCCCGGTCAGCGCTTCCTGACCTTCCGCAAGCTTTTGTTCCATAGCCTAGTCCTCCTGTTTGATCTTCCGGCCGCTCCGTCTCCGTTCCAGTTCTTTTAAGTATTTCTTTCTCAGACGGATGTCGTCCGGCACGATTTCTACCAGTTCATCGTCATCGATGAATTCCAGCGCTTCTTCTAATGTAAAGGTGCGGGCCGGCGCCAGCTTGATGTTGTCATCGCTTCCTGCCGCACGCATATTGGTCGCTTTTTTCGCCTTGCACGGGTTCACTACCATGTCGTCGCTTCTGGCATTCATACCGATGATCATGCCCTCGTATACCTTAGTGCCCGGCTCGATGAACATCTGCACACGTTCGCTGATATTGAAGATGGCATACGGTGTTGCCACGCCTTCTTCCTGGGCGATGGCCACACCGTTGGTACGCTGCGGGATCTCACCCATATAATCATCGAATTTCGCGAAACGGCGTACCATGGTCCCCTCGCCTCTGGTGTCGTTGATAAACTCGCTTCTGTATCCCAGCAGTCCTCTCGTCGGTACCAGATATTCCAGGTGAGTGAATCCGTTTTCACTGTGCATCTCCTGCATCATGCCCTTGCGGACGTTCAGCTTGGAGATGACCGATCCGGAGTATTCATCCGGCACGGACAGAACCACTTCTTCGATCGGCTCCTGCACCTGGTTATGATCGCCCCGGCGCATGATGACCTCCGGCTTGGAAACCGCCAGCTCGTAACCTTCCCGGCGCATATTTTCGATGAGGATAGAAAGGTGAAGTTCCCCTCTGCCCGATACTTTAAAGCTGTCGGTAGAGTCAGTCTCTTCCACCTTCAGTCCCACGTTGACTTCCAGTTCCTTATTGAGTCGCTCCCGGATGTGACGGGACGTTACGAATTTGCCGGACTTGCCTGCAAACGGCGACTTGTTGACCATGAAGTACATGGACAGAGTCGGCTCTTCGATATGGATCATTTCCAGCGGCTGCGGGTCTGCCGGATCACAGATAGTCTCTCCGATGGAGATGTCTGCAATACCGGAAATCACGACGATATCTCCCGCTTCAGCCTGATCCACCGCCATCCGCTTCAGTCCTCTGTATACGAATACCTGATTGATCTTCTTCTGCTCGATCTGACCGTCACCCTTGGCTACCGCAACAGTGCTTCCCGCCTTGATGACGCCCTTGGTGATCCGTCCGATTCCCAGTCTTCCGATGTAATCATCGTAGCCCAGAGCCGAGATCTGCAGCTGCAAAGGCTCCTCGTTACGATCCGGGTAAGGCTGGGTATGCTTGATGATGGTATCAAACAGCGGCGTGATATCGAGCCCCTGCATACCCTTTGCACTCTTCTTGATCTTTGCATCACCTTCTTCTACGGAGATCCCCTTGACGTCATCAGGATCGTATACCACGATGCCCTGTCTTGCGATGCCGTAGAGGATCGGGAAATCCAGCTGTTCGTCGTTGGCTTCCAGGTCCATAAAGAGCTCATAAACTTCATCCACAACCTCGTCGATCCGGGCGTCCTTCTTGTCGATCTTGTTGATGAGGAGAATCGGGTTGATCCCCTGCTCCAGAGATTTTTTCAGTACGAATCGCGTCTGCGGCATCGGACCTTCGCTGGAATCCACCAGAAGGATCACTGTGTCTACCGTCTTGATGATACGCTCTACCTCAGACGAGAAGTCGGCGTGTCCCGGCGTATCCACGATATTGATCTTCACGTCTCCGTGCATGACGGAGCAGTTCTTCGAATAGATGGTGATGCCCCGCTCCCGCTCGATGTCGTCGCTGTCCATGATGCAGTCCACCACCTGCTCGTTGTCCCGGAAGACCCCGCTCTGGTTCAAAAACGCATCCACCAGCGTGGACTTGCCGGCGTCTACGTGAGCGATCACCGCGATATTGATTATTTTCTGCTTTTCTGCCATTACTCCATTCCCACTTTCTGTATTGAATTTTATTACATGATCGAAATCCTGCGATTTCGCGATTTTCGTGATAACTGTAACACTTTATTTTATATCAATATACATAGCATGTCAAAATAATTTGCAGCACGGCCAGACTCTTTTTCAGCGGCTTCCGCATAGACTAACAGAAAAACAAAGGAGTATCTTTATGCCAAAGCTGTTTTTAAGCCCCTCCGTGCAGGAATACAATCCCTATATCAACGGACTGGGAAGCGAAGAATATTACATGAATCTGGTAGCTGACGCCATGGAGCCGTATCTCATTTCCTGCGGCATTTCCTTTACGCGAAATGACCCGGATGCCACCCTGCGGCAGGCCATCGCCCTGTCCAACGCGGGCAACTACGATTTCCATCTGGCCCTTCATTCCAACGCCGCGCCACCTGCCCTCGCCGGACAGCTTCAAGGGTGCGACATTTACTATTACGCCACCAGCACCCAGGGAGCGCGCGCCGCGAAGATCTTTGAAGAAAACCTGAAGGTCATCTATCCGGATCCCACCAAAGTCCGAACGGTGGCAAACACCACACTGGGAGAACTGCGCCTAGTAAAGGCTCCGTCCAATCTCATCGAGCTGGCCTACCATGACAACGCCGAGGACGCCTTCTGGATCATCGACAACATCCAGCTGATCGCCCGCACCCTGGTGCTGGCTCTGACGGAATACTTCGGCATCCCGTTCGTGGAACCCAGCATTTGATTTCTGCAAAGACCCGTCCGGAGATTTTAGCGTTTACATTTGCGGTTCTTTATGGCATGATGGACTGTAGAAAAAAGCAGAAAGGACTGCAGCTATGAGAAAAATCATCCAGACGATCCTGCAGGCAGCTGACAGCGGCAGCCTGACTAAGATCATCTTTGCAGGGAAGCGGAAGAAGTCCCTGGAATACAGCAAAATCACCCTTCGCCCGGTGACCATCCGGGGCGAATACATGTATCAGGCGGAGTTTCACTTTGAGAAAAAAGTGACTCATCAGAACATCCCATATCATGAGATGGTAGACTACGCCAGCCAGTGGATCTGCGAGGATTTCAAGCAGATCAACATCCTGACGGAGGCGGAAGACATCCAGATCCTGGCCGCCGATCCGGAAAATCCGCGGATCACCCGCCGTGCTTATAAAAAGCTTCGCAAGGCGGCAGTCCTGGATCACAATCGAAAGAAACACTACATCATCGAAGACGGAAAGCCCTGCGACTTTCTCATCAAGCTGGGCGTCATGTCGCCGGAGGGCAAAGTGTTCCAGAAACACTATTCCAAGTTCCGGCAGATCAACCGGTTCCTTGAGATCGCCGACGATTCCTTCCGCGATCTGCCTTCTCAAGGTACGCTGCGGATCATCGACTTCGGCTGCGGTAAAAGCTATCTGACCTTCGCTCTGTATTATTATCTGCGGGTCTTAAAGAACCGGGATGTGGCCATCGTCGGACTGGATCTGAAAAAAGACGTGATCGAGTTCTGCAACAAGACGGCGCAGGAACTGGGCTACGACGACCTGACCTTCCTTACCGGGGACATCGCCGACTACGAGAGCACGGGTGCCGATATGGTGGTCACCCTCCACGCCTGTGATACGGCGACGGACTACGCTCTGATCAATGCGGTCAAATGGCACAGCCGGGTGATCCTGTCGGTGCCGTGCTGCCAGCATGAGCTGTTCTCCCAGATCAAGGAACCGGTCAACGATTCCTATCTGAAATACGGGATCTTAAAGGATAAGTTCACGGAAATCCTCACCGACGGACTGCGGGGACTGAAACTGGAAAGCGCCGGCTACCAGGTCAATATGATCGAGTTCACATCGCTGGAGCACACCGCCCGCAACGTGATGATCAAGGCCGTCCTGCCGGATCCAGCCGCCCTGACTGAAAAGCAACGCCAGAAACAGGAAGCGGCAAAAGAAAAAGCCTCGCAGGAATACGAAGCTTTGAAAAATATGTATCATGTTCATCCAACCATCGACCAGCTTTAGGCCGGTGGTTTTTTCTTGCTCAAAAGCAGACGACTTTGCAGAAAATTGCCGAGCCTGCGCCGGAAACTTTGCAGAAACTACCCCATGAGGAACGGCACGGAGAACGACGTGAAGATGCAGAGTAGAAAGCCCGACACGAAGCCGTAGACCACAGTATCCTGCCGGCAGGACTGCTCCACAATCGGCATGCATACGTCCATGGTCCCGATGCCCGGGATGCTGATGGCTTCCAGATACCCCAGCTTTCTGGCAACCAGCGGGATGAAGATGATCCCCGCCGTCTCCCGCATTACGTTATGGAGAAACGCCACGGCACCTGCCACCGCGTACTGAGGGCCAGCCGCCGTGATGATGGCCGGAGCGTAAGAATACCAGCCGAACCCGGCGCAGATGGCGATGCTTTCCTTGAGAGAAAATCCGAAAGCCATGGCCGCCCCGCCTCCTGCCAGCATGGTGCCTGCCAGGATCGCCAGCGGGAACGCCAGCACTTTGAGACCCACCGATTTCAGGTTCGCAGCAACCGTGCCTGAAAGGCCGAGATCAAACCCGATGATGGCGATCAGCACGCATAAAAATATGGTCAGACCGTTGCCCGTAATGTTAGAAATCTCCTCCAGGTGATCCGGGAACTGATCCACCAGTCCGAAACGGCCCACTGCGATCCCGGCGATCACCAGCAGCACGATACCCACCGTGCTCTTGAGATCAGAAGTGCCCGCCTTGCCTCTATGCTCCTGCTCCTGCGCGTCCTTTTCCGAACCGCCGTACCGGTTGAGCCGCAGCGCCTTGCGCACCAGAAAGATCATCAGGATGCTGCCCCCAATGGCCGCCAGAGTGATGGCCAGAGCCTGTACGCCGATGGCCGCCAGCGCCGACGTCACCTGCTGGTTGATGCCCATGCGAAGTCCCATGAGGAACACCAGGATATACACCGCCGCCATCATGCTCTTGTCCAGGAAGCCGAAACAGCTGGCCATGCTCCGCAGTCTGGATGCGATAAAATAACAGAGGATCAAAATCCCCCAATATACGAAAATCATCATTTCTTTTTAACCTCTTTTACTATATAATGGTTCTATGTCTGTCTGCATATTGTCATATGATCATGTGCAGGCACAAATCCTGCAAAACAGCCAGCAGAACAATCGTATCAAATCAGAAAGGATATTGCAATGGATTTTAACAAAGGTCTTAAAGACGGGATCCCGGTAGCGCTGGGGTATTTTTCCGTATCGATCGCTTTCGGTCTGATGGCCATTGAAAACGAATGCAGCGCACTGGAAGCCGTCCTGATTTCCCTGACAAATCTCACGTCGGCCGGCCAGTTCGCCGGTGTGACCGTACTCGCCACCATGGGGACTTATGTGGAAATGGCCGTGACCCAGCTGGTCATCAACTCCCGCTATTCCCTGATGGCGATTTCCCTCTCCCAGAAGGTGGATGGAAAATTCCGCGGCGTCTGGAAGTGGCTGCTGGGCTTCGCCATCACCGATGAGATCTTTGCCGTTGCTATCGGTCATGACGGACCGATTTCCAAAGAATATTTTTCCGGTCTTATGAGCCTGCCGATCCTGGGCTGGTCCGCAGGGACCCTCTTTGGAGCCGTTCTGGGCAACATCATGCCGGAAATCATTACCACATCCCTGGGCATTGCCCTCTATGGCATGTTCATCGCCGTCGTGGTGCCGAAGGCGCGCGAAAACCGCCATGTGCTGATCACCGTGATCCTAGCAATCATCCTCAGCACCGTGATCCGCTACGTTCCTGTATTTTCAGGAATCTCCGCGGGATTCGCCATTATCATCAGCGCAGTGATCGCATCAGTGGCCGGGGCTGTACTCTTCCCGGTAAAGGAGGCCGAATAATGGATATGCTTACATTCTTACCGTATCTGCTGGTAATGGCCGGCGTCACATACCTGATCCGCGCCCTGCCTTTCGCTCTGGTCAATAAAAAAATAGAGAACCGGTTTCTCAACTCGTTCCTCTATTATATTCCTTATACCGTGCTGGCTGCCATGACTTTCCCGGCGATTCTGTACGGGACCAATCACATGATCTCCGCCATCGCAGGGCTGGCCGCCGCCGTGTTCATCGCCTACAAAGGCAAGGGACTGCTCATCGTCGCAGTAGGCGCCTGCAGCGCCGTATTTGTGGCAGAACTGGTACTGATGGTAGTGCGGTAGAGCTATTCCGGAATGCTCCAGTCGATAGGTTCCTGTCCCGTAGACTGCAGGAATGCATTGGTTCTCGAAAAATACTTTCCGCCGAAATAACCTCGATGTGCCGACAGCGGACTCGGATGCACGCTCTTGATGATGCAGTGCTGCTTTCCCGTGATGAGAGCTTCCTTGGCCTTTGCAAAACCTCCCCAGAGGATGAATACCATCGGCTTTTCTCTGGCGTTGAGGTGCTGAATCACCTGATCCGTAAAGATCTCCCAGCCCTGGCCTCGGTGCGAGCCTGCCGCTCCCCTGCGAACAGTCAAAACCGTATTGAGCAGGAGCACGCCGTTTTTCGCCCAGCTTTCCAGATTGCCGTGGCTCGGCGGATCGATCCCCAGATCATCCTGCAGCTCCTTAAAAATATTCACCAGCGAAGGTGGTTTCTGCACACCCTTCTGCACCGAAAAGCAAAGCCCGTGAGCCTGTCCCGGTTCATGGTACGGATCCTGCCCCAGGATCACCGCCTTCACATCTTCATACGGCGTAAACTTCAACGCATTGAAAATATCGTACATATTGGGATAAATCGTTCGGCTGCCGTATTCCTGCTTGAGAAACTCCCGCAGCTTCAGATAATAATCCTTGTCAAATTCGCCCTTCAGGACGTCGTCCCAGCTGTTTCCGATGTGTACCATGTTCGTGCTACCCGCCTTTCTGCATTGTCTGCTGATGGGGTTATTTTATCATATCAGAAAGCAGATGGGAATATCTTTCATCTTATCGTCTGTTGAAAAACATGTTACAATATCCCCAGCAATCACGATAAGGAGAATCCCACTATGCTGAAGGCCACTTCCAGAGCGATCCCATTGCAGGATGCCGCTCTGTCCACAAAATCGCAAAACACCTCCACCGTCTATCTTTCCCGGCTGGCTTCGCCGTCTCTGCAAAGTTTTCTGCAGGGGAACGGCTTCCGTCTGGAGTCTATCGACGTGCCTGCCGTTTATCCTGAGATTTCCACCCACGCGGACATCCTGCTGTGCCAGCTGGGACTTTGGGAAAAGGCACAGATCTTTCACGGAGATCCGGAAAAGCTGACGCGAAATTACCCGGGAAATATCCGGTACAATGCTGTTTGCACAGGGAAATATTTTATCCATAATCTCCAGTACACAGATCCGGATCTGCTGGCAGCAGCGGAAGCAAAGGCAGCTGCCGACAGCGCAATCCTGACAAAGATCCACGTCAAGCAGGGCTACACCCGCTGCAGCCTGCTTCCTGTGGATGACCGGTCGTTTATCACATCGGATACAGGTATTGCAAAGACCCTTGCGGACTACGACACGGACGTTCTGCTGATCCGTCCCGGGCATATCCTGCTGCCGGGATTTGACTACGGCTTTATCGGCGGCACCGGCGGCGGCCTCCCCCTGTCCGGCCGCCGCCTCTTGGTCGTAAACGGCAATATCGAAACTCACCCGGACTATAAAAAAATCGCGACCTTCCTCGAAGATCGCGATATCGACTTATACTACTCGAAAGACAGCCCACTGATGGATATCGGCAGCATCCTCGTAGACGCCGCGCCGAAGTCTTTGCAGCAGCCAGTTCGGGATTAATCCGCTTCCAGAATCACCCCCAGGCCTCTCCGCTTTCAGCTATGCCATCCCAGCCATTTTTACTCCCTATGGCTGTACTTTCTTCTGGAAGGCCTCCAGGCTCTGGCCCAGGGACATGCGCACCCGCGGCAGAAGCAGCGGGTTATCGCCCGGCTTGGCCTTGCCCGGCTGAGTCGTCACTGCACACAGGAACCCGGCTTCCTTGACCATGGCTACACTGCTGTCGTTGTAATCCCCGTACGGATAAGCAAAGGCATCGCCGCTGCCGCAGATTTCTATGGATTTCTTCAGATCTGCCATTCCCTCTTCATGGGAAATCGCCGGGAAAATGCCGCCGTGACCGATGTTTCCGCCTGGCCGATGCATGTTGTGGGAATGAGACTCATAGTATACATAATCGCTCTGATACTGGGCGATTTTTTCTTCTCCATTAGACGATGTGATCATGAAACATGTAGCAGGTACCTTGCACTTTTCCAGCACCGGGATCCCGTTTTCCAGGAAGCTCTTGGCTCCGTCGTCAAAGCACAGGACGATGCTCTTGTCCGGCAGCTTCAGCTTGCCGTCGATATACTCCCGCACTTCCTTCCAGGTCGGATAATAATAGCCCTCCGAATTGAGCCAGTTCAGTTCTTCCTCCAGTGCCTGAGCCGAGATATAATTGCCGAATCTCTTATGAAGATCCTCCGGCGGGTTCTTCTCATCGTACACGTAATGATACATGCAGATCGGCAGTCCCGACGTTTTATAGCTGGTATTCGGCTCCACCGTCACATTTCGATACACCCGGGTCTTATTGCCCTTGGAATCCTCCACGGTGTAGACCAGCTTGCGGTCTCCCGCCTTGTTGAGATCATCGTAAGAAACCTTCACATCCTTGGTGATATCCCTGCCTTTTTCATCGGTCGCCTTGTAACCCGGATCGTCGAAAGATTCCCCCAGCTTCACGGTGATCTTGTCCGTTCCGGTCAGTTTGAGAGTCGGATTCATCTTGTCCGTCACCTGGATCGTCCGCTTCGCCGTATAGCCCTTGACACTGTATTTGATCGTATATTTCCCGGCTTTCGTCGTATCCAGATCACTGTCGATCTTGATCTTTTTACTATAATCCTTGCCATCTATTTTCACCGTCGCACCCGGCTCGTCATATACCCCGTTGAGACTGATGGTCATTTCCTCATCTCCGTTAAGCTTGATCGGTGACTGCTTCGCCTGATACAGAATGGCAAATCCCGCCACTGCCACCACCAGGACAGCCAGGATCAGCACCAGGATCTTACGCTGATGATACCGCTTCATTCTCTTCGCATGCCGCGCACGCTGTCTGTTTTCTTGTCTTTCCAAAACACATTCTCCATCCGTTTTCATTTCGTATTCCCCTGCGGGTTCATTTATTATACCATGCTTACCACGTTTGTGATACCATATCCCATCATTTGTGGTACAATATTCTCATGAAAAAACATGCCATCATACCCGTCTTCATCCCTCACCGCGGCTGCCCCAACGACTGCGTCTTCTGCAATCAGAAGGCCATCACCGCCCGCAGCAGCGATGTGAGTCCCGAAGACGTGAGAAACACAATCGAAACTTATCTTCCGACTCTCACCGGGCGAGGACTTAAGACCATCGAACTGGCCTTTTTCGGCGGCAGTTTTACAGGCCTCCCCATCCCGGAGCAGTCGGCATTTCTGGCAGTCGCCAAAGAGTACAAGGACGCAGGCCTCATCGACAAGATCCACATGTCCACCCGCCCCGACTATATCAATCGGGATATCCTGGACAATCTCAAAACATACGATGCGGACATTATTGAGCTGGGTGTTCAGTCCTTCGACCCCGACGTGCTCCGTGCATCCAACCGGGGTCATACAATAGAGGACGTCTACAAGGCGTGCCATCTCATCAAGGAATACGGGTTTACACTGGGAATCCAGCTGATGATCGGGCTGCCCGGCGATTCTCCTGCAAAGTCCATTGCGTCGGCCAAGGAGGCGGTCAGACTTTCGCCGCAGCTGGCAAGGCTCTATCCCACCATCGTCCTCCGGGACACCCGGCTTTTGCAGATGTATGAGGAAGGGATCTATCAGCCGCTGACTACAGAGGAAGCCGTCTCCACCACCAAGGAAATGTACCGCATATTGGACGATGCCGGGATCACCATCCTGAGAGTCGGTCTCAAAAGCACGGATCTGATCACCGAAGGCGAAGCCGTCTGCGGTCATACATTTCACCCTGCGTTCCGGCAGCTGGTAGAAGGCGAACTGGCGAAAGAATCCCTGGAAACCCAATTGCTTCAGCTGCTTGAAAACGCCGAAAAAGATCAAGTGCCAGCAGGAGAATTTGCATTCAGAAGCAACGGTCATTCCTTCTCTAATATGATTGGGAACGCCAAAAGAAACAAGCTGTACTTTGCAGAAAAATATCCGGGCATAAAAATACGGTGGAAAACTGACCCTGCCCTTGAAGACGGGCGGTATACTGTGCTAAAATATTAAATTATTACCAAAACTACAGGAGGGGAATTATGAAAGCAGTCATTACCGTTATTGGGAAAGATATGGTCGGCATTCTGGCGAAAGTCAGCTCTGCATGCGCCAAGTCAAATGTTAACGTCGTAGAGGTTACCCAGTCGATCCTGGACGAATATTTCGCCATGATCATGCTGGTGGATATCAAAAAGATGGAATGCTCTCTGGAAGAGCTGAAAGGAAGCATTCTGCAGGAGGTTCCGGCCATGACCGTTCACGTGATGCACGAAGATATTTTCAATTCCATGCATCAAATTTAAGAACAGGGGGAGGTAACTGCAATGCTGAATATGAAAAACATCATGGAAACCATCACCATGATACAGGACGATCATCTGGACATCCGGACGATCACCATGGGAATATCCCTGCTGGACTGCTGCGATACCGATATCGACAAGTCCTGCGAAAAAGTATATGAAAAGATCTGCCGTCTGGCGGGAAATCTGGTTCAGACCGGCGAAGAAATCGAGAAAAAATACGGCATTCCTATCGTCAACAAGCGGGTTTCCGTTACACCCATCGCCATGCTGACGGCGGTATCCGGCGGCGATCCGGTCAAATATGCTCACGCCCTCGACAGAGCTGCAAAGAAGATAGGCGTCAACTTTATCGGCGGCTATACGGCTCTCGTGCAGAAGGGTTTCGCGGCTGGCGACAGGGAACTGATCGAATCCATCCCGCGGGCGCTGGCAGAGACGGATTTCGTCTGTTCCTCCGTCAACGTGGGATCGACGAAAGCCGGCATCAACATGGATGCGGTCAAGCTGATGGGCAACGTGGTCAAGGAAGCGTCTCAGCTGACCAGCGACAGACAGTGCATCGGCGCTGCCAAGCTGGTGGTGTTCTGCAATGCTCCGGAAGACAACCCGTTTATGGCGGGAGCATTTCACGGTGTAGGCGAACCGGACTGTGTCATCAACGTAGGCGTATCCGGTCCGGGCGTTGTCCGGGCGGCTCTTGCAAAGATGCCGAAGGACGCTCCTCTCTCCGAAGTGGCGGATCTCATCAAGAAAACAGCCTTTAAAATTACCCGTATGGGACAGCTGGTGGGCAGCGAAGCCTCTGCAAAATTAGGTGTTCCATTCGGTATCATCGACCTGTCTCTGGCGCCGACTCCGGCAGTAGGCGACTCGGTGGCTCACATTCTGGAAGAAATCGGTCTGGAACAGTGCGGCACTCACGGTACGACGGCAGCTCTGGCCATGCTCAACGATGCGGTCAAGAAAGGCGGCGTCATGGCCTCTTCTAATGTCGGCGGACTTTCGGGAGCATTCATCCCGGTATCCGAGGACGCAGGCATGATCGATGCGGCGGAAGCTGGAACTTTAACTTTAGAAAAACTGGAAGCTATGACGGCGGTATGCTCCGTAGGTCTGGACATGATCGTGCTCCCGGGCGACACGCCGGCCGACACCATCTCAGCGATCATCGCTGATGAAGCGGCCATCGGTATGGTCAACTCCAAGACGACAGCGGTCCGCGTGATCCCGGCCATCGGTCACGAAGCCGGTGAAGTCCTGGATTTCGGAGGCCTGCTGGGAACCGGTCCGATCATGAAGATCAACCGCAAGTCCTCCTCTGTGATGATCCAGAGAGGCGGCAGGATCCCGGCTCCGATGCAGAGTCTGAAAAACTAAATTGGATAGAATCATGCGCTGCTGAACGCACGCAAAAACAGCAGGTGTCCCGTCAGGGAAGTGCCTGCTGTTTTATTATTATGATTTTCTCAAATCAAAGAAATGGCATATGCGGACTGCTTAGTCGTCGCATACCCAGACAGGGCGGCAGGTGGTGCCGCATCCGCATCCGGTTCCCGGTCCCGGACCTGGACCAGGTTCAGGTCTGAACGGTCCGCATCCACCCGGCTGAGGAGGTCTGCCGCAGCCACAGCCCGGATCTCCACCAGGTCTGTATGGAGGCCGACCGCATCCGCACCCAGGATCTCCGCCAGGTCTGTATGGTGGTCTGCCCGGACCGCCGCAGCCTCCGCGCTCCCGCGAATCCCCGGAGCCGCCTTTGCATCTCTCAGACGTCCATTGGGACGAAGTTGTGCATCTCATGAAAACTCTCTCCTTTCACTCGTATGCTATATACTATGAAGGAGCGTGCGTTCCCGTTCCGGTTTTCCCGAAATTCCGGGAGCGGCCTGAGGGCACCGTCCGCCCTACGGCAGCTGATCCACCCGTTTGAAAGAGTACCCCTTCTCTTCCCACTGGGTCAGCAATTCATCCAGCACCTGCGCATTGGTCGCCGACGTGCTGTGCAGGAGCACGATAGCCCCCGGATGGATCCGCGGCACCATCTTTTCCAGTGCCTCTTCCCGGGTCGGCTGATCCGACTCATACCAGTCCACGTAAGCCAGACTCCAGAAAATGGTATGATACCCCATTTCCTTAGCCATCTTCAAGTTGGATTCGCTGTATTTTCCCTGGGGCGGTCGATAGTATTTTTTCATCTTCTTGCCCGTCGTTTTTTCGTACAGATCCTCTAACCTGGAAAGCTCCTGCCGGAACGCATCTTCCGTTGCGATCTCCGACATATCCGGATGGGTGAACGTATGGTTTCCCACCAGATGTCCCTCCTTCACCATCCGCTTCACCAGATCCGGACTGGTCTCGATGAAATTTCCCACCACAAAAAAGGTCGCCTTGACGTTGTGCTTTTTCAGGGTATCCAGGATCTTGGCCGTGTGGCCGTTTTCATACCCGGCGTCGAAGGTCAGAAACAGCTCCTTCTTATCCGTATCCTCCGCGTAATATGCATCGAATTTCTTCAGATAATCCATGGACGCATTCGCCACCGGCGGTTTCCCCGCCTCCTGAAAACTGAGTCCCCAGTTGCCGTCTGCCGCCGTATTGAGACTCTTTTCCTGCAGCACGCCCGATGCCGTAAAGATCCCCGCGCCCAGCACCACCGCAGCGGTCAGCACCCCTGCCGCCCGCAAAAACCGTTTTTTTCGAATCATAATAATCATAGTCTCACCACCTGGAACAGTATATTGCCCGGGCAAAGAAAAAATTCCCCGAAACCCGGAAATCTTTTTCCGCATTTCGAGGAATCTGTCTGCTGTTGTATTCATTTGGGGATCCCATAGCCTCGCGAGGCATCTTCATCGCCTCCGCTTCCATGATCCCACAGCGCCGCGCTACGCCCGTATCAGATCCTTCACGATTTCGCCCGCCAGGATCAGTCCTGCCACCGACGGCACGAAAGCGCTGCTGCCTGGAACCTGTTTCCCGTTGACGCGTGCTTCTTCACCGCAGGCTTCGTAATCCGGCGTCAGGGGGGCTTCCTTGGAATACACCACTTTTAAGTGCTTCACTCCGCGCCGTTTCAGCTCCCTGCGCATCACCTTGGCCAGCGGACAGACCGAGGTCTTGTAGATGTCCGCCACCTCAAACTGAGAAGCATCCATCTTATTACCGGCCCCCATGGAACTGATAATCGGAACATTGTCACGCTGGGCGTGAAGCACCAGGGCGATCTTGCCCGTCACCGTATCGATGGCGTCCACCACGTAATCGTACTGGGTAAAGTCGAACTGCTCCGCCGTCTCCGGCAGGTAAAACATGTTATAAGTCTTCACCTGTAGGTCCGGGTTGATGTCCAGAATCCGTTCCTTCATAACCTCCGTCTTGTACTTTCCTACGGTGCTGGTCAGAGCGATGATCTGTCGGTTGATGTTGGAAATGCTGACCGTATCCTTGTCGATCAGATCCAGTGCTCCCACACCGCTTCTCGCCAGAGCTTCCGTAACGTAGCCCCCTACGCCGCCGATGCCGAACACGGCCACCCGCTTCTCCGACAGTCTCTGAATGCTGTCACGGCCCAGTAACAATTCGGTTCTTGAAAATCTGCTCTCCGCCATTAGTTTGCTTCCTCCGCCATCGCTTCAGCGATCTCCGCCTCGCAGGATCGCATCGCCAGGATCGTCTTCTGGATCAGGTCGCTCAGTTCCCATCCCAGCATATCGGCGCCCCGCTCGATGACTTCACGGGAGCATCCTGCTGCAAAGTTAGCGCTCTTATACTTCTTCTTTACGGATTTCACTTCCATATCCTGCACGCTCTTGGACGGACGCATCAGCGCCGCCGCACCGATCAGCCCCGTCAATTCATCTGTAGCATACAGAACTTTCTCCATCTGGTGCTCCGGCTCGATATCCACCGTGATAGCATAACCGTGACTGCACACTCCGTGGATGATGTCCTCGCCTACTCCAGCTTCCCGCAGGATCTCCGGCGCCTTGATGCAGTGCTCCTCCGGATATTCCTCAAAATCGATATCGTGCAGCAGTCCGACGATGCCCCAGTATTCCGCATCATCGCCGTATCCCAGTTCCTGTGCGAACCACTTCATCACGCCCTCCACCGTCAGCGCATGCTGAATGTGAAACGGCTCCTTGTTATGCGCTTTGACCAGTGCCAGCGCGTCTTCTCTTGAAATATGATCACTCATGTCTATTACCCTTCTTTCTCCTGCAAAGCGATCGCAGGCTGTATCTTACTCCTTACGCTTTCTCTTCTAAAACGGCGTTCATGCTCCCGGTCCGGTATCCGTCCAGATCCAGCGCCGTGTACGTGAATCCCAGCTCCTTCATGTGAGCGGTAAAATCTTTTCTCAAGTCCGGATCCAGAAATCTCTCCAGATCCTCCGGCAGCACCTCCACCCGGGCCATGCTCCCGTGCATCCGCACCCGGTATTGTGAAAATCCGTGCTCCCGCAGAAATTCCTCCGCCAGTTCCACCATCCGCAGCTTCTCCGCCGTGATCGGTTCTTCATAGGCGAACCGGGACGCCAGACAGGCAAAGGACGGTTTATCCCAAGTCTCAAGTCCCATCTCTTTGGAAAGCTGGCGGATCTCAGCCTTGGTCAGCCCTGCCTCTCTCAGCGGACTGATGACCCCTGCTTCCTTGACAGCCCGTTTTCCCGGCCGGTAATCGCCGTCATCATCCATGTTGGACCCTTCTGCGATATGTACCGTGTCCACCTGCTCCGCAGCCTCTCTTACCTTCTGCAAAATCGCCGTCTTGCAGTGATAACACCGGTCAGGTGGATTATCGGCAAAGCCTTTCACCTCCAGCTCGTCAAATGCAAAGACGATGTGGCGGATCCCCCGCTCCTTGCAGAATTCTTTCGCTTCCTCGATTTCCCGCTCCGGGACCGACCGCCCGGCAGCCGTTACAGCCGTCACCTGATCGCCGATGGCTTCCCGTGCCGCCGCCAGCAGAAATGTGGAATCCACCCCTCCGGAAAAGGATATCACCAGCTTTCCCAGCTCCTTCAGACGCTGCTGCAATTTTTCATATTTTAATGCTAATTCCTGTTCCATCTCTTTCTCCCTACTTTTCCTACTATATTTCTAGTATTATACAAGAAAAAGCTATCCGCTGTCAATGCTGCGAATAGCTTCTCCTGTGATTTTCCTGTGAAATCTGCGGCATATATCGCCGTCAAATCAAACTAATTGATGGATACTACGTTATAATCCTTGTCTTCTACCGCCTTCTTCAGGACGTCGTTTGCCACGTCTTCTTTCAGCGTCACAACCGCCTGATCCTGCTCGTGGCTTACCTCTGCGTGATCCACACCGTCCAGCGCTTCCAGCGCCTTCTTTACCGTCGCTTCGCAGTGTCCGCACATCATTCCTTCGATTTTCATCGTCTTTTCCATCCTCGTCTCCTCCTGTTTTCTCTTGATCTTTTTATCCTTTGCAGCATTGCGCATATCAAACAGATTCAAACGCAGTGCATTGGTTACCACGCAGAAGCTGGAAAGGCTCATGGCCGCAGCTCCAAACATCGGATTCAGCTGCCAGCCGAACAGCGGGATCCACACCCCTGCCGCCAGCGGAATGCCGATAATATTATAGATAAAGGCCCAGAACAGATTCTCGTGGATGTTCTTCAGCGTCGCCCGGCTCAGGCGGATCGCCGCCGGTACATCGCTGAGCTTGCTGTTCATCAGCACCACGTCAGCCGCATCGATCGCCACATCGGTACCAGCTCCAATAGCGATCCCGATATCGGCTCTCGTAAGGGCCGGCGCATCGTTGATACCGTCGCCTACCATGGCCACCTTGCCCTTGCGTTTCAGTCTGCGGATCTCCGCTTCCTTGCCGTCCGGGAGCACGCCTGCGATCACCTGATCCACACCGGCCTGTTTGCCCACAGCGGCAGCCGTCCGCTCGTTGTCGCCCGTCAGCATGACTACTTCGATGCCCATGTTCTGCAGCTGACGGATCGCTTCCGGACTGTCCTCCTTGATGACGTCCGCTACGGCGATCACACCCAGGATCTTCTCACCCCGCGCAAACAGCAACGGCGTTTTGCCTTCTTCCGCCAGACGCTGCGCAACCGTCTTGACATCACCCGGCACACCGATCCGATCGCTGAGGAATGCCAGACTTCCGCCGATCAGCTGATCGCCATTGTTGACGGCTGTAAGGCCGTTGCCCGGCAAGATCACGAAGTCCTGCACGTCGAATACCTTCAGCTTCTTTTCCTCCGCCATCGTTACGACGGCATCGGCCAGAGGATGCTCGCTCTTGACTTCCAGTGCGTAAGCCGTCTCCAGCAGCTCGGCTTCCGAAACGCCTTCCGCCATGACCAGATCCGTCACCTTCGGTTCACCCTTGGTAATGGTTCCCGTCTTATCCAGCACAACGGTATTGACCTTGCCGGCCTCTTCCAATGAGACCGCCGTCTTGAATAATATCCCGTTCTTGGCACCCATCCCGTTGCCGACCATGATGGCCACCGGTGTCGCCAGTCCCAGTGCACACGGGCAGCTGATGACCAGCACGGAAATACCTCTCGCCAGCGCATAGCCGATGGACTGACCGCAAAGCAGCCAGATCACGATAGTCACTGCTGCGATCCCGATGACCGCCGGAACGAATACGCCGGAAACCTTATCGGCGATCTTGGCGATCGGCGCTTTGGTCGCCGCCGCATCGCTTACCATCTTGATGATCTGGGACAGCGTCATATCTTCTCCTACACGGCTGGCCTCGCACTTGAGAAAGCCCGACTGATTGACCGTGGCCGCGGAAACCTGATCGCCCGGCTCCTTATCCGCTGGGATGCTCTCTCCCGTCAGAGCCGCTTCATTGACCGCGCTGACGCCCTCCAGCACGATACCATCCACCGGGATATTTTCTCCTGGTCTTACTACGAATGTATCGCCTTTTACCACCTGCTCCACAGGTACTTCCACCTCAGCGCTGTCCCGCAGAACGACCGCCGTCTTCGGCGCCAGCTTCATGAGGTTTTTCAGCGCGTCGGTGGTCTTGCCCTTGGACCGCGCCTCCAGCATCTTACCCACGGTAATCAAGGCCAGGATCATGGCCGCCGTTTCAAAATAAAACTCGTGCATGTACTGCATCACGCCGTCCATGTCGCCCCGCACCTGCGCTCCCGTCATGGCAAACAGCGCGTAAGTGCTGTATCCGAAGGCCGCCGTCGAGCCCAGCGCCACCAGCGTATCCATGTTGGGCGCTCTGTGCCACAGACTCTTGAAACCGCTGACGAAAAACTTCTGGTTGATGACCATGACCGCCGCCGTCAGAAGCAGCTGCAAAAGTCCCATGGCCACGTGGTTGTCCGCCATGGCGTCCGGCACCGGCCAGCCCCACATCATATGTCCCATGGAGAAATACATCAGCACCACTAAAAATACGATGGACCAGATGAGCCGTTTCTTCAGCACCGGCGTTTCCGTGTCCTCCAGCATTTCCGCATCAGCACCGCCCCCGGCAGCACCGCTACCCGAGCCTGCTGAAGAACCCGCGCCGGAGCCTTTGCAGGAAGCCCCGTAGCCGGCCGCCTCCACGGCCGCGATGACAGCCTCCGGCCTCGCCGTTCCCTCCACGCCCATGGAGTTGGTCAGCAAGCTGACCGAACAGCTTTCAACGCCGGGCACCTTGGACACCGCCTTCTCAACGCGGCTGCTGCACGCCGCGCAGCTCATCCCCGTTACATGATATTGTTCCACATCCAATTCCTCCTTTATCAGTCTGCCCGCTATTTCATCAGCTTCTGCAGCGTCGCCACCAGTTCCTCGATGGTCTCGTCCCTGCCCTCGCGGATGTCCCGCGCCACGCAGTTGCGGATGTGCTCCGCCAGAAGCTCCTTGTTAAAGGAATTGAGGGCCGCGTTGACCGCCGCCACCTGTATCAGGATGTCCGTGCAGTACACGTCCCGTTCCACCATTCCCTTGATGCCCCGGATCTGCCCCTCGATGCGGCTGAGCCGGTTCAGCAGACTTTTATATTCTTTTTCTGAACGCTCTGTCGTCTTATGACAGCAGCAAGTTTCCTCTTTCATGTACAAACCTTCCTTGTCCTCATTGTTTTCTACGCTTCGATAATATACCCCTCCGGGGTATATGTCAAGGTAAAATTTTTTCTCTCCGTTTTCTAGGTTCTCCTCGTCCATCTTTTTTATGCAAAGGGCGCACTAAAAACGAACCGCCTGCCGGATGTGACGAATGTACCGCAAAATAGTATACAACACTAATAGAATTGCAATAAGGCTCTCCACAGATGCCAAAACTTCCAGCATCCGAAATACGATATGCTGTGATGTAAAATACGACAGAATGTCCCGCACGCCGATGGCGCTGATGACGAATGGGAACGTAAAAGACGCATAGCTGGGATAGAAGCTGCGCTTTAAGAATTTTGGGACCTGTATGAGGGCCGTAATGTAAAAAATTGTCGCGATCCCAAAGAGCCCCAGCAGCATAGGATAGGAGATCCCGGCGCCGTAGGCTTTGACGTAACCGGTCAAACACACGCTCATGGGCGAGGCGATCACCAAGAATAAGAACTGGTCGGCCTCCGCCATTTCCGGCAGACGGATCTGCCTCTGAAGTGCGATGATCAGCACGATACAGACACAGCAGAATCCCAGCCAGAAAGCCAGCTTGCCCAGCGGCTGCACACCGTAAGCCGGCGACGTGATGGCGATGTTGGCGATCCCGGCATAGCCGACTACGTAAGATATGAACACTTCCTCCCACCGCAGCTTCACCAGAAAATGCCATGTGAACCGGATCACCAGCGCCAAGTGGAGCGCGATGGCCACGATCCAGATACTAAAAGAGCCGCTTCCCAAAAGCGGTTTAAAAAACACGCTGAGATTCATCAGCGTCATAGAATATGTAGGCAGGATCGCTGCCTGGTTTCCCTTATCCATGGCGCCTCGCACCTGCGCCGGGCAGATGAAGAATTTCGCCGTCAGCACCAAGAAAATGAGAAAGGCGATGCTCCCGCAGATGTATTTCACCGGGCCGTAGGACGCCACCGGGTGCTCCAGACTCTGGAACAGCGTGTCCAGCGCGGAAAAGCTGAGCATCACGCCGGAAATGGGGATTGGGGTGCTCTGCACGATTCGTTTCAGCAGTCTCATTTTCGTCTGCCTTTCTTGCCCGGCTGTCCGCCCAGAAGCCGCCGTTCCTCCGCCGCCTCGTGATTGCGGATATAAGCCAGCGCCTGCAGCGGCGCGTACAGCTCCACCGGCTGGATATGAGAATGCCGGATCAGATCACCGTTTCTCCCTTTGACCGGGATTGAATTCTTGTGATACAGAGTGATAGGCCGATCGTTGTAAGCAAAATACCATTCCCCCGCATACGTGGTTATGTAAGCCGTGCCGCTGCGAAACTCCGCTTTCATGCCGTATTTGCGGCACACCGATTCCAGCTTTTCCTCGATGCTCCCGGCATTTTTCTGCTCAAATGCCGCCGTCTTGTACTCCTCTTTCAGCTGCTCCCGGATCAGGCTGAATTCACTTTTGTTCTCCTCCAGATCCGCCAGCTGCAGCAGAGATTCCAAAGAATAATATTCCCAGGCTCCGATATGCATGCGGAACTTGCTCTTCATGGATAAAAATAGCCTGCGGTCGCTTTCCGCGAAGAACACCAGCTTCGGCGTCTCCTCCATATCGTAGAGGACGTCCTCCATCACCGGACGCCACTTTTCCAGCACGATCCGGTCGATATCCCCGGAAAAAATCTCATAATCCTCCGGCTGCTCGAAGGGATATTCCACCCTTTCCTGTGGCAAAAAACCTTCTTCAAAACTTTGCACGACGAGCTTCTGAGGCAGCCGATACCGCGACTCCTCGATCTCCCGCAGCCCCTCGAATGAAAATAAATAGATCATGCTACAGCTCCACTTCCAGGCTCACCGGGCAGTGGTCGCTGCCATACACGTCCGTCAGGATCTCCGCCTTCTGCAAAGCCGGTTTCAGGCTTTCGGACACGAGGAAATAGTCGATACGCCATCCCGCGTTGTTCTTGCGGGCGTTGAACCGATAGCTCCACCAGGAATACACGCCCTCCAGATCCGGGTAGAAGTAGCGGAAGGTGTCGATGAAGCCGGCGTCCTGCAGCTCGCCCATCTTCGCCCGCTCTTCATCAGTAAAACCGGCATTTTTGCGGTTCGTTTTCGGATTTTTCAAGTCGATTTCCTGAAATGCCACATTGAAATCGCCACATGTAATTACCGGTTTGCTCTCCTCTAGTTTTTTCAGATACGCCCGAAAATCATCCTCCCAGCTCATCCGATAATCCAGTCGCTTCAGCTCATTCTGCGAGTTGGGAACATACACATTGACCAGATAAAACTTCTCGTATTCCGCCGTGATCACACGCCCCTCGTGATCGTGCTCCTCGATGCCGATGCCGTAACTTACGCTGATGGGCTCCTCCTTGGTAAACACCGCCGTCCCGGAGTATCCCTTCTTTTCCGCTGAGCACCAGTACTGATGATACCCTTCCAGAGGCACCTCCGCCTGGCCCTCCTGCATCTTCGTCTCCTGCACGCAGAGCACATCCGGATCAGCCTCCTTGGCAAACTCTAAAAATCCCTTTCCCATCGCAGCCCGAAGACCGTTGACATTCCATGATATCAGTTTCATATATTCTCCTTTTCTTCTATAAAGGTTGTGCGCTCATTCCTTTACAGAATAGCGAAAAGGACCACGGATGTCAAGAAATCCGGGACGCATACCGCACCCCGGATTTTTCTCTCCTGCTCTATAAAGGCTATGCAATTTCCGGCTTTCCTTCGCTGCAAGCCGCTTTTTTGCGGCGAAAGATCAGGCGGAAAATCAAACGTACAAACGGCCCGCAGTACAGCATCTGATAGCAGATCGCCATCGGGAAATTCAGCGCCCACACCTTGATCCACATGCCGAAGGACGGCGCATCATTGAATAAAAACGTAGCGATCAGGCTCATGACCGGGCACATGATGCAGCAGATGCAAACCGACATCATATACGTGATAAACTGCGGCCGGTCCGTCGGACGCATCACCGAAAACGTCAGCTTCGCCGCGATCTTGCCTACCACGAAAAGCTCCAGCACGAATGCGATCGGCATCATGATGATCAGCTCATGGGTCGCCGCTGCAAAGGTGGCTCCCCGCACCACTCCGGTGTTCAGCGCGATGTTGTACACGATCATCCCGTAAACCATGCAGGTGGCCATGATAAAGGTAAAAATAACTTCTTCCAGCTTGTTTTTTGGCATAATAAAATCCTCCTTGATTCCAACTCACTTCACTAACGTCAATGTTTCATTCGACCGTGTTGTTCGTTATCATCCGGAGGATGTGCGTTTCCAATTGTACCATATTCGATTGTTTTCTTTTTTGACTCGACGATCATTCTAGCATAAAGGAGCCGTGTACGTCAAGGATTTTTCTACTTTTCCGTCATGCAAAGACCGCCGCCCATGCGCATATACGTGCCGCCTTCTCTGCGATAAGAACAGAACAGTTCCGGCTCGCAGCAGGTGCAGTGCTCGCTCACCCTGATCTGCTCCGTCGGGATCCCCATCAGCTCCAGCTGCTCCTGATTGATGCCCTTGATGTCGATATGGCATTTGCCGTTCACTACGTCTCCCGGCGTTCTCGTGATGTAGTCTTCTGCAAACGTCCAGTTTTCTGCAAAGTCCTCCGCCACCTCCATGCCGACTTCAAAACAGCACTGGCTGATTCCCGGCCCTATGTAGGCCTGCAGATTCTCTGGATCGCATCCGTATTCGTCTTCCATCTTCTCGACCATCTCCATGGCGATCCCCGCGCAGGTGCCTCTCCATCCCGCATGACAAAGGCCTATAGCCTCTTTCACAGGATCGTAACAGAACACTGCCAGACAATCCGCATGAACCGTAGTCAGCAGGACGTTTTTCAGATTCGTGATCGTGCCGTCAGTGTCCGGTATGATAATGGCTGGTGAGCAATCATCAGGATTTTGATTGCCTGGATCAAAATTGGCTTTTGCCGCATCCACATCCCCCTGCCGGATCACAGCCACCCGAGTTTCATGGATCTGGGTCGGCCAGATGCGCACCGCATCCTCCAGCCCCAGTCGCCTGAACATCTCCGGATTATTGTACGGCGAACCCTCCACCGCACCATCTTTCAACGAGAAAAATCCCGTCACCTCCGGATACTCTTCAAACACCGGCAAATAATTCTTTTTTATATTTGTACCTGCTTGTACACTCATAATAATTCCTCCAGCAAGGCTTCACAACCTTCGATCACATCATCGTAAGTCTCATCAAAATTCCCCGTATACCACGGATCCGCAATGCTCCGGTTCGCTCCGGCGTGATCCAGCAGCTTGGTGATCTTGTGCTCCGGATCCCCGCCGCACATTCTCTGAATGTTCCGTACATTGGCATCGTCCATGCCGATCAAATAATCAAACTTATCATAGTCCGCTTTCGTGATCTGCCGCGCATAATGCCGCTCGAACGGAATCCCGTTCTCCCGCAACTTCCCTTTCGTACCCGGGTGCGTATCATTGCCGATCTCCTCTCGGCTGGTCGCCGCCGACTCTATGTAAAACTCATCTTCCCGCCCTGCCCGGCGCACCATATCTCTGAAAACAAACTCAGCCATGGTCGAACGACAGATATTGCCGTGGCAGATAAATAGGATTTTTATCATGTTCTTATATCTCCTTAAATCGTCGTATTTCCTTATATTTAAAGGC
>CAKQXD010000014.1 GCA_934281605.1 uncultured Clostridia bacterium
TGTTTTTGCCCTTATCAGAGTTCGTAAACACTGGTGGGACGATATAACGCAAGGGAAACAATAAGGGAAAGCTCACATGCGATAAACTTAGTGTTTTCAAGGACTTAAGAGGTATTTGATAATAAAATATAACAATTATTAAATCCCTTGGGATATATGAAATCTCAATTCCAGTTTGTGCAGTACATGAAGGAAAAATTAATATAGCAAGTCAAGCAGTCTGTCAAAATGGTCGACTGCTTTTTTTGTATTATAAATCATAGAAAAGGAAGGCAGGCGGAAGAAATAGAAGTTTTTATTGTGGTATAATGAACATGTACAGGAGAATAGAAAAAACGATTAATCAGAGCAAACTATAATCAATTCGATTAACAAGGAGATATAAGAAAAAATGGAAATAACAACATTGATGCTATTGTTTGTATTGGTATGGGGCATAATCGGAGTTACGTTCCTTTGCATTGGCATTGGACTGCATGCAAGAGGACAGAGAAAAAGAAGTATCTGCACCAGACCGGTAACTGCGATCGTAGTGGATTTGCAAAGAGAAAGAGTGGGAGTCGATGATTTTTCTGTCAGTGGGGAGGCTGTGATGAAATCATGGTTCCCGGTTTACGAATATATGATTGATGGTGTGAAACAAAAAGTGAGAGCGCGTGTTGGAACAGCGAAACCAGAAGTAAATGTAGGGCAGGCGGTGGAGCTTTTTGTCAATCCTGACCGCACCGATGAATTTTATTGCCCGACCGAAAAGATCTCGTGCATTCAAAAAGTGTTTACCGGAGTTGGAGTAGCATGCCTCTGCCTTGCGGTAATTATGGGAGCGATTCTTTATTACTGTGCATAATGCCAGAATCCGGTAAATGGAGGAGCCAAGGAGGAAAAGATGATTACTGTTTTTAATAGAAAAGAACTGTTAGTTACTCTCGATATGAGGCGGCAGGCGGATATATGTGAAATATTATCTTCAAAGGGTATTGATTATGCAGTAAAGACAACAAATCTTCAGAGCGCAGCTTCAGCTGGAGGACAAAGGGCTCGCACGGGGAACTCTGGAATCAATCAAAAGTATTCCTATGAGTATAAGATTTATGTTCGTAAAGAAGATTTTGATCGCGCATCGAGTTTGATTCGTTAACTTTAGTGCATCATTATGGGTATTTAGGCGCATAGTTTGGCCTTTGCGCTTTCGATAAAATAGAGCCCCCGCCCGCAGGGCAGAGGAGGCTGCTTTGAGCGGAGCAGAGCAGAGTCCGGCGAAATGAGCAGGAAAATCAGCAGGTGTCCTATGCTGTTTGAGCACCGCAGGTGTGAGTTCATAGGACACCCTGATTTTCGCGAGTGAGCCGTAGAGTCTGCCTGCGACGATCACCGGCGGCCTGAGCTGCCCCGCGGGCGGGGGTAATCTTTTTTCGAGAAAATATTGACAGAAAATCATAATCGAGTTATACTCATAACAGTGTTACATAACACTGTTATGGATGGAGGAAAACAATTGGCAAAGCAGAGAGAAGGCGTATACGAACGCATCATAGAATGTGCACGCAAGGAGTTCCTGGAGAAAGGGTACATGGATGCCTCCCTCAGAACCATTGCGACGCAGGCAGGAACCACGACAGGCTCCATTTATACCAGATTCAAGGACAAGGAAGGGCTTTTCGAAGCCATTGTCGGACCCCATTACGACCACATCATGAGCCGCTTTTGCCAGGTGCAGGAAGAATTCGCCGCACTGCCGGCAGAACAGCAGCCGGAAAATATGGGGAAGGTATCAGGAAACTGTATGCTGGAAATTTTGCAGTACTGCTATGAACACATGGAAGAATGCCAGATGCTCATCGGCAAGGCGGAGGGCACCCGATACGCGAGCTTCCTTGATGAGCTGGTTGAGATCGAAAGTAAAGCGACACACAAGTATCTGCAGGTTCTTGAACATCTGGGAAATCCGTCACCACCGATTTCCCCTAGATTGGAACACATCATCATCACGGGAATGTTCAATACATACTTAGAACTCGTGCTCCACCAGATGTCGTGGGAAGAAGCGGTGCTGTACCTGGAAGAAATGCAGGCGTTTTATACTGCAGGCTGGATGAAATTGATGGGACAGGAATAGTCCCATTTTTTCGAGTTGTGGGTTAGCGGAATCTAACTAGGCTTTGCCGCGTTGTTTCTGAAAAAAGTATAAAAGCAAAGGAGGTTTTTTAGTTGAAAAAGCAATCCAATTTCAGTCGATTGATGAACTATGCAGGACCGTACAAGGGACTGGTCTGCCTTTCCTGGATACTGTCGGCTATCAGTGCAGTACTGGCCCTGCTCCCGTTTTACTACTTGTGGAAAATCATCCAGGAGGTACTGGACGTCATGCCTGACTTCGCCCAGGCGACAGGTCTTACCCATAATGGATGGATGGCACTGATCACGGCGGTAGCATCCATGCTGGTATACATAGCGGGGCTGATGTGCTCCCATATCGCAGCCTTCCGCGTACAGGCCAATCTGCGAAAGGGCATGATGAGCCATATCATGACCCTGCCCCTTGGCGTGATGGAACGGCTGGGCAGCGGTAAGGTCAGAAAAACCGTCAACGAATGCTCCGCATCGACGGAAACTTATCTGGCTCATCAGCTGCCGGATATGGTAGGAGCCTATGTGACGCCGGTCGGTCTGCTTTTCATGCTCTTTGCCTTTGACTGGCGGTTCGGACTGTTCTGTCTGGTGCCGATCGCGCTGAGCTTTGTGGTTATGATGACCCAGATGACAGGTCCGGTCCTCAAAGAAAAAATGAACGAATACCAGAACGCATTGGAAGACATGTCCAATGAAGCGGTGGAATACGTGCGCGGCATCCCGGTAGTCAAGACTTTCGGACAGACCGTATTTTCCTTCCGCCGGTTCCGGGATTCCATCGATCGCTACAGCGAGTGGGCCATCTCCTACACCAAGAGCATGCGCCGCCCGATGTGCCTTCTGACCATGCTGATCAACGGCATCTTCGCCTTTATCCTCGGTGGAGGCCTGTGGCTGGCGACGGGAAACCTGAGCAACGATCTGATCCTTAACATCCTGTTCTACATCATCATCACACCGGTGCTGACGGTAACCATGACCAAGATCATGTTCCAAAGTGAGAATACGATGCTGCTGGATGATTCCATGAAACGCATCGACGAACTGCTGGATCTGGAACCTCTTCCGGAGAACGGGAAAAAGCTGCCGAAGGATTATTCCATATCCCTCAAAAACGTATCCTACAGCTATGATGGGGAGGAGAAGGCGCTCAATAATATTTCCCTGGATATCGCTTCCGGTGAGACTGTGGCTTTCGTAGGGCCGTCCGGCGGAGGCAAGACGACGCTGGCCAATATCATCAGCCGGTTCTTTGATGCAGATGAAGGACAGGTTTCCATCGGCGGGGTTAATGTAAAGGATATTCCTAAGGCTAAGCTGATGGAGACGGTTTCCTTCGTATTCCAGAACAGCCATCTGCTGAAGGGTTCTATTCTGGAAAACGTGCGCATGGCCAGACCAGCTGCTTCTGAAGAAGAAGTACTGCAGGCTCTGGAACAGGCGCAGTGCATGGACATTATTGCAAAGTTCCCGGAAGGCAGCCACACGGTTATCGGTACGGAAGGCGTATATCTCTCCGGCGGAGAGCAGCAGCGTATCGGCATTGCCCGGGCAATTTTAAAGAATGCTCCGATCCTGATTCTGGACGAAGCAACAGCATATGCAGACCCGGACAATGAAGTTCGTATCCAGGAGGCTCTGGACGCTCTTGCAAAGGACAAGACAGTCATTCTCATCGCCCACAGACTTTCGACGGTAGCCGACGCTGACCGGATCTTCGTGCTGAAGGATGGAGCCGTCGAGGAATCGGGAAGCTCGGAAGAACTGCAGAAGCAGGGCGGAATCTTTGCAGAAATGATGACGGATTACACATCTTCGATCCAGTGGAAAGTGGGAAAGGAGGCCGTAAAATGATAGAGAAACTTCAACATAAATACGCGCTTTCGGAGCGCGGAGCCAAGGATCTGGTGCAGGGAGTCATTGCCTGCACGGTCCAGAATATCGCATTTATGTTCCCGGTCAGCCTGCTGTATTTCTTCGTGGGAGACCTTCTGGACGGAGGGATCCACGGCGGCAGGATCGCGTTTTACATCGTCGGCGCGCTGTTCTGCATGGCGCTGATCTACGGGATCACGTACTGGCAGTACAATACCACGTTCCTGGCAACCTATGTAGAGACGGGAACGCGGCGAATCACACTGGCGGAAAAACTCCGCAAAATTCCATTATCTTTCTTCGGAAAGAAAGACCTGGCGGATCTGACCAGCACCATTATGGCGGACTGCACGACTCTGGAAACGGCATTTTCCCATTTCATCCCGCCGTTTGCAGGCTCGCTGATTTCCACGGTGCTCATCGCACTCAGCCTGTTCTTCTTCGACTGGCGCATGGCGGCGGCTTCTCTCTGGGTGCTGCCGGTTGCCTATGCGATCGTAGGGCTTTCTGCAAAGGTGCAGCAGAAGTTGAGCGATAAGTCCATGGATGCCAAGATGGCCTGTGCTGATGGCATTCAGGAGTGCATCGAATCGGTGCAGGATCTCAAGGCAAACAATGCGGAAGCGTCGTATCTGGTGGGGCTCTACGATAAGATCGATGCGGTGGAACACCGGGCTGTGAAGAGCGAGTTCGGAACGGCCGTGTTCGTAACATCGGCTAACATGATCCTGAAGTTGGGAATCGCGACGACGGCTCTTGTGGGCGCATCCCTGCTCTTGAAAGGATCTCTGGATGTGCTGACCTTCTTCCTGTTCCTGCTGGTAGTGTCCAGACTGTACGATCCAATGCAGGCGGCACTGCAGAACCTGGCGGCCATCATCAGTATCCGGACCAACGTGGGACGTATGAACGAGATCCTGGATCATCCTGTACAGGATGGAAGAGAAGAACTGACCAATCAGGACTATGATATAAAGTTCGATTACGTAACATTCTCTTACAATAAAAAAGAAAACGTGCTGAAAGATCTGTCCTTTACGGCAAAGCAGGGTGAGGTCACGGCATTCGTTGGACCTTCCGGCTCCGGTAAGACGACGGTATCGCGTCTGGCAGCCCGGTTCTGGGATCCGGATGCAGGAAAAATCACCGTAGGCGGCATGGATATCGCAAAGATCGAGCCGGAGACTCTGCTGTCCCTGTACTCCATCGTATTCCAGGACGTTACGCTGTTCAACAGTTCCATCATGGAGAATATTCGCCTGGGCAGAAAGGATGCGACGGACAAAGAGGTACTGGAGGCGGCCAAGCTGGCCAACTGCGACGTCTTTGCAGAAAAACTGCCGAAGGGATACGATACGGAGATCGGAGAAAACGGCAGCCAGCTGTCGGGAGGAGAGCGGCAGCGGATCTCTATCGCGCGGGCATTTTTAAAGAACGCTCCGATCATTTTGCTGGATGAAGCAACGGCATCTTTGGATGTAGAGAATGAAACCATGATCCAGACGGCCCTTTCCAGGCTGATCAGGGATAAGACGGTCATCGTCATCGCCCACAGAATGCGTACTGTTGCAGGGGCTGACAAGATCATCGTGCTTTCAGAAGGCCAGATGGCGGAAGAAGGAACAGCAGAAGAACTTCTGAGGCAGGATGGGATCTATGCGCAAACGGTACGTTTGCAGACCCAAAGTCAGGGATGGACGATTGTCTGATCCGGTGTTATAATGTTCTAAGATTTCAGGGAAAGGATGAATAGATAATTATGGCACAGCAGGCAGGAAGCGCAATGTATATGGCAATCATAGTCGAGGAAACGGTCAGCGGATTTCACAGAGAAACTCTCTGGTACGGCGGCGATCCGGAGAACCTGGCGTCGACGATCCTGGATGTTATGAATGACTGGTATGAACCGAATAAAAAGAAGCTGGATAAAACGATCATCAAATATCATAAAATGCTGGAAGAGAAAGAAAACCTGAGCTTCAAGAAGCTGGAAGGACAGGGCTTTAAAGTGGGCGGCAAGGAGCTGCGGGTGCAGCTGACCTGCAATCAGATGCAGATCTTCGCATTTGTCATGGGCGAGATCTGTGATATTTTCGCCAAGCGTGGAGAAAAGGTAGAGGACTTTCATTCACTGGCGGAATTCCGGGAGCATTTCCTGACGTACTACGATCTGGATGATAATCTGAAGGCGGCACTGGGCGGCATGAATACGGCGGCGCTTTCCAGAGCTCTCATTTCCATCGATATGAAATACAATTATACGGGAAGACACTTCCAGAGCGGAGAAGAGAAATAACCGCCAGCCGTATGGCTTGGAAGAATATGAGAAGACGAAAAAGAGATTCTAAAGACAGGATCTCTTTTTTTCTGCCATAGTTTAAATTTATGGAAATTACGATGGAATATGCTTTTAAATGGAATGGGTTTGTGATAGAATAGCCGATAGTGTTCACAGTGTATAAATGTAAAAATGATTTAAGGGAAAAGTAGGTGTTAAATCATGGCATTGATTATCGCATTTCTCGTATTTGTTGTTTCGATGATTTCCTGCCTTGTCCTGGGACAGTCCATCCTGATCGCGCTGATGATCGGGTTGTTTGCCTTTGTGGCGGTAGGCTGTACCAAGGGGTTTTCGCCGGGAAAGGTGTTTACCATGGCGTGGCATGGCGTGCGGGACTCGCTGGTGGTGCTGGAAATCATGTTTATGATCGGGTTTATTACGGCCATCTGGAGAGCTTCCGGGACCATTACATTCTTCGTGTATTACGGTGTGAAATTCGTAACGCCGCCGCTGTTCGTGCTGCTGGCGTTCCTCATGTCCTGTCTTCTGTCCTATATTCTGGGGACGTCTTTCTCCGTATCGGGGACACTGGGTGTGATCCTTATGGCGCTGGCTCGCAGCGGCGGTGTGGATCCGCTGATCACGGCGGGTGCTGTCATGTCGGGGATCTACTTTGGAGACCGTTGTTCTCCGGCTTCATCCAGTGCGATCCTGGTAGCTAATGTCACGAAGACAGATTTAATGGATAATGTAAAGTATATGCATAAGACGGGGCTGATCGCCGTGCTGATCAGTACAGGAATCTATGCGTTTCTCTCGTTTCAGAATCCGCTGCAGCAGGTGGATGCGGCCATCATGGACTCCATGCTGGAGGAATTCAGCCTGTCCCTGCTGACCCTGCTTCCGGCAGTGTTCATCCTGGTGCTTCCGATGCTGAAGCTGGATATCCGGTGGGCTTTCCTGGGCAGCATCGTCAGCGGATTTGTCCTGATGGTAACACTGCAGGGAATGGATTTCCTGGATGCTTTGAAGTGCTGTATCCTGGGATTTGTACCGGAACAGGCGGATCTGGAACCGATCATTGGCGGCGGCGGTGCAGTCTCCATGCTGGAAGTGTGCGGGATCATCATGTTGTCCTGTTCCTATTCGGGTATTTTCAAGGGAACGGATATGCTGGCTGACGTACAGGGCAAGATCAACCAGATGATGAGCCATACGGGACGGTTTATCATGATGCTGATCCTGGGTTTTATGACTTCCGTCGTATTCTGCAGTCAGACCATCGCTATCATGCTGTGCAGCGACCTGATGACCAAGCCGTATCTGCAGACGGGCGGCAACCGAAGGGAACTGGCCATCGACATCGAAAACGCGACGGTGTTGCTGTCCGTCATCATTCCTTGGAACATCGCATGTACGGTACCGCTGGAAATGATGGGAGTAGGAGTCAAGACGCTGATGTACTCTTATCTGGTATTCATTTTGCCGGTCATTTACATTTTTACAAAACGGATCTGGTTTAAGGATTCGGTGGATAAGATTGAAAAATGATCATATCCTCGCCGATGACGACGATACTGCTCCAGGGAAGCTGACACAGCTCTTCCGGAGCCTTATGAAACAAACCGGTGCTCTGTATTGATGATGGTACGAGCACCGCTTTTATTTTGCCGCTTTTTCTTTCGAAAAGCAGTTCGGCGTCCCATAACTCTCCGTGGCTGCATCCGGTGGAAAGATCTACGATCTCCTTATTTCCGATTTCGCTTAACAGCATTGCTCTTCTCCTTTCTGCGGCAGGTCGCATAACAGGTATCTGCTTTGCAGATACTAGTAATAGTATTATATTCTGGAGGAAAATATGAACGCGAAAGAACAGGAAAGAGAAAAAAAGAAGCCATCGCAGGAAAGCGATGCGGGGACTGTGGATCTGATCCGGGAGCTGGGACTTGCCATGCCGGGAACTAATTTTGACAGCGATCTGCAGTATATCAGTATCATTGGGAGCATCGAGGGGCATATTGCTCTTCCTATGGAAAATAAGACGACGAAATACGAGCATCTGATCCCGCAGCTGATTGCTGTGGAGGAAAATCCTAATTTAAAAGGGCTGCTGGTGCTGCTTAACACCATGGGCGGGGATGTGGAAGCCGGTCTTGCTCTGGCAGAGATGATTTCGACCCTTTCGAAACCGACGGTTTCTCTGGTGCTGGGTGGAGGTCACAGCATTGGCATCCCGCTGGCAACAGCGACGGACTATTCCTTTATTGCAGGGACAGCAACCATGACCCTCCATCCCATCCGCACGACAGGACTTGTCATCACAGCGCAGGCCACCTTTGATTACATGAGAAAAACGCAGGATCGTGTTGTTGATTTTATTGCAGGTCATTCCCGGGCCACCAGGAAGAAGGTGACGGAACTGATGAACTGCAGCGACAATATGTCCAACGATGTGGGAACCATCCTCTTTGGAAAAGAAGCTGTAGAAGCTGGGATCATTGATGCCGTGGGTGGTGTGTCACAGGCTCTTGCAGAGCTGCACCGCCGGGTGGAAAAAGCTGAACATGAGTTGTAGAGGCTTCTCAAGGGTAACGATGTATCCTAATGAAATTTAATGCTTGACGAAATAGGAAAAATATGGTATTCTTCAATAAATGGAATATAATTCCAATGAGATAATAAGGGGGATATCATATGGAGCATATCAGAATCGCACTGGTCAGTGAGGATCAGGCATATGGGAAAGCGCTGGGAATGGCGCTGCTGCATGTATGCCGCGCATTTCTGATCCGGATTTTTAATCGACAGGAAATCGAAGAGTACACGGGCGAAGAATCCTTTGATCTGATCGTATGGGACGGAGCATTGCCAGAGGAGGAGCCTCTGATGCAGGGGTGTGCCATGCGGCTGGTGGAAAAGCCGTCCATGGTGCGAAAGGATTTCAGCAGACGGGAATTCTGTCTGTATCGTTACAGCTGCGCTCAGTCATTTGTAGCAGATTTTTTTGAGATTTACGGACGGATGACGGGAAGACATCCGGTCAATGTAGCGCGGCAGGACATCCGTCTACTCGCTTTTTCTTCCTGGGAGGGCGGCGCCGGCTGCAGCACGGTCGCCATCGCCGCAGGGCGAGAGCTGTGCCGGTATCATCAGAAAAAGGTGTTGTATCTGTCGCTGGAGGAAGTGGAATCTACGGAAAACTTTTTTCAGAGCTACAGAGGAGCCAAGAGTCTGGGGCGATATTTGTATTACCTGTTTCGAAAACAGGGAGATCCGACGCAGAAACCGATGCTGCCTTTTCTGGACGGCTATGTGCTTCGAGATGAATTTGGGCTGGAGGCCTTTGCACCGACGCGAGGACGGAATCCATTGCGGGAGCTGTCGCCGGAGGATCTGTTTTTGTTCCTGGATTCCCTAATGAGCAGCGGCAGATATGATACGATCCTGCTGGATGTGGGCGCGGCCCTTTCTCCGCTGGATACTGCCTGCCTGGAACTGGCGGAAAAGGTCTGTCTGATCGGTGCAGCAGAGGGAAGCATTTTTCGGGAAGCGCAGTATATGCAATATTTGATTTGCCGTTGCGGGGAGCACCTTCTGGACAAGTTCATCAAGGTGGAAAACCGGGTGTCAGAGTCGGAGCTGCTGCAGAAACAGACGGAAGAGCCGGCGGATCGAGAGGATCCTATTCTGCCGGTGAATGTATTTCTGGGAAAAAGCCGTTATTTCTCCGATGAGAAAAAGGGAAAGCGACTGGCGGAGGAAGGCGCATTTCAGAGCGGGATCGCTGCGCTGACGGAACATTTGCTTGATCCCTTAACAAAATCTTAACATTTCTTTAACAAAGCCACTCTTTCCTTATCATAGATTTAACAATACAATGTAAAGAGTTGTTGTATTACGTTATTTTTGATGATTTTGGAAATGAGGAACGAAAGTGGAAGCATTACAGATCGCACTGGCATTGTTTGGCGGACTGGCTCTGTTCATCTATGGTATGAACTTGATGAGCGATGGTCTGCAGAAAGCTGCCGGCGAGAAAATGAAGAGTATTTTATCTCTATTGACGAGAAATGTATTTATCGGAGTGCTGGCGGGAGCGCTTACCACGGCAGTGCTGCAGAGCAGCAGCGCTACGACGGTCATGGTCATCGGGTTCGTTACGGCGGGTCTGATGAACCTGAAACAGGCCATCAGTATTATCATCGGCGCTAACATCGGTACTACCATTACGGCGCAGCTGGTAGCGTTTCAGATCGGCGATTATGCATGGGGATTCGTCATTATAGGCTTCATCATGTACTTCTTCTTGAAGAAAAACGAAAAAATCATGGATATCGGACAGACCATCTTTGCGTTCGGTATGCTGTTTGTGGGATTGAATATCATGGGAGATGCGATGGAACCTCTGTCGCAGACCCAGCTGTTTGCAGATCTCATGCTGAAAGTATCGGATTCTCCAGCGCTTGGAGTTATTGTCGGAGCAGTGCTGACGGCCATCATCCAGAGCAGTTCGGCATCCATCGCAGTTCTGCAGAATCTAGCCAGCACGGCAGGTCCAGACGGAGTCACCAGTATCGTAGGACTGGCGGGAGCTATCCCGATCCTGTTCGGAACCAATATTGGTACGACGGTAACGGCGCTTCTGGCGTCCATCGGAGGTTCTGTGAATGCAAAGCGTACAGCGATCGCTCACACGCTGTTCAACGTTGGCGGAACGCTGCTGTTTATCTGGTTCACACCGTATATTGCAGAATTTATTCAGGCGATATCCCCGGACGGGAACGAACTGGACGTCATTTCCAGACAGATCGCCAATGCACATTTGAGCTTTAATATTGCAACGACCATCGTCTTTATCCCTCTTATCGGAGTGCTGGTAAAGATCGTAGAAAAACTGATCCCGGGTCACGATGCGGAGAAAGATCCGATGGATACTATATATCTGGATTACAATCTGCTGGATAGACCGTTTGCAGCGATCCATATGGCTAAGAAAGAGCTGTCCAGAATGGCGCAGGTTTCCAGTGAAATGGTCATAGAGACCAAGAAAGCGTTCCTGGGCAATGACCGGGAAGCAGCGGAGGTCGTATTCAAGAAGGAACTGATTGTCAACAATCTAAGGGATAAGATCACGGAATATCTTGCCTCGATTCTGGCTGCAGAGTCGGTCACAGAGCATCAGGCGGAGACGATTTCCGGTCTGTTCCATGTAGTTTCGGACGTAGAGCACATCGGGGATCACTGCAAGGATATCGCTCACTTTGCCATCGAGAAGATGGATAATGGATATGAATTCTCAGAAAATGCCTGTGCGGAGATCTATCAGTGCTTCGAACAGGGAACCAAGATGGTGAATGAAGCCATTGAGGCGCTGGGGACGGGCGATTTTGAACTGGCTAAGGACATCAAGCGGGAAGAAGTTCGCATGAACAAGCTGGAGGCGAATTTAAGGGACAAGCATATGGAACGTCTGAATCGAAGGGAATGTTCCCCGGAATTCACTGTCATCTATACGGATGTGGTTCACTACATTGAAAAAATCGGAGACTGCTGTGATAACATAGCAAATAAGGTGCTCGATGATATCAATATTAAAGAGGCTGATGAGAAAATTAAATAGAAGGATAGCGGCCTGATACAGGCCGCTGTTTTTTTCTACGGGATTCCTGCCTTGTGCCGAAATAGGGGATAGGATATAATAAATAAGAAGCTGTATGACATGGATCGAAATGACGGCTTGGAAAGGGATAGGACAGCATGCATTACGGAGAAATCAAGAATTACGATATTGCCAATGGAATCGGCGTGAGAGTGTCCCTCTTTGTATCGGGATGCACCAACCGCTGTGAACACTGTTTTCAGCCGGAGACCTGGGATTTTGCTCATGGAGAGCTTTTTACCGAAGAGACGCAGGAGGCGCTTTTGCAGATGCTGAAGCCGGATTATATTCATGGGTTCACGCTGCTGGGGGGCGAACCTTTCGAACCTGAAAACCAGAGAGGAATTTTACCGTTTTTGCAGAAACTGGCTCGTCAGCTTCCGGAGAAATCCGTGTGGGCCTACACCGGTTTTTTGCTGGAAGATCTTATGACAGAAGGCACTCACGCCAACTGTGAGGTGACGGAGGAAGTGCTGTCTCTCATCGACGTTCTCATCGACGGCAGGTTTGTGGAGGAGAAAAAGAATCTGAGTCTGCAGTTTCGCGGGTCGGAAAATCAGAGGATCATCGATCTGAGTAGAACGCGCGATACGGGAAAACTGACCTTGTGGGTGGATTCGACGAAGGCAGCAGAGGTGAAATAGTATGAAGAAAATTTTGATTATTGAAGACGAGCCGAATATCAGAGAACTGATTTTATATAATCTGAAAACCAATGGATATGACGGGATCGCAGCGGAGGACGGGATCATGGGAATCACCATGGTGCACCGGGAAAAGCCGGATCTCATTCTGCTGGATATTATGCTCCCGGGGAAAAATGGATACGATATCTGCAGAGAACTGCGGGAGGAAGGCAATAGTATCCCTATCATCATGATTACAGCTAAAACGGAGGAGATGGATAAGGTCATGGGGCTGGAATACGGTGCTGACGACTATATTTCCAAGCCGTTCGGTATCCGGGAGATGATGGCCAGGATCAAGGCGGTCCTGCGGCGGTATGAAGTCGTACAGGGTGTTTCTTCGGAGGAAGGGGATACGGTGATTTCCGTAGACGATCTGAAGATCAATGTGGAACGCCATGAGGTGACCGTGGGAGGTCATCCGGTGGATCTGACGTTAAAGGAATTTGAACTTTTGAAATATTTGATGGAGCATCGCGGTCACGTATTTTCGCGAGATCAGCTCCTTAACAATATCTGGGGGATCGATTATGCAGGAGAGACGCGTACTGTGGATGTACATATCCGTCATATCCGCCAGAAGCTTTCTGATGGGAAAAGCGAAGAACACTATATCGAAACGATAAGAGGTAAAGGATACAAAGCTCGATGAAAAACAAAGTGATTATCATGACGGCAGAGGCTATGGGAGGAATCCTGCTGCTGCAGTTCTTTTTCTGGAGACTGTATTTTCAGCCCCATCTGCAGGATGGCAGCGGGGAGCGTGCCATGGCAGAGGGCATGGTGTGGCTGGCGGTCAGCTGCATTCTTCTGCTGCTTTTGGTCGGACTGCAGGCATATTTCTATCTGTTCCGGCCATACCATAATAAGGTGAGAGAATTAAAAGAGGCGGCGGAGGAAAGCAAGCAGGCGGAGCATATCCGCAGGGAATTCGTGGCCAATGTGAGTCATGAGCTGAAGACGCCGCTGACCTCAATTTCTGGTTTTATTGAGACGCTGCAGGCTGGTGCTGCAGAGGATCCGGAGATTCGCTCCCGGTTTATCGACATCATCGCCATTGAAACGTCGCGTCTGAAACGACTGATCGAGGACCTTCTAGTGCTGTCGGATATTGAAAACAAGAGGGAGACAGAGGAAAAGGAATTCGATGTGAACGAGGCTATCGAACGGACGGTGGAAGTCCTCAAACCCATTGCGGAAGAAAAGGATATCCGTATTCTGCTCGAGTTGGATCACGACCTGCATCTGTCGGGATCTGTGGACCGGTTTCGTCAGATGATGCTCAATCTCATAGAGAATGCCATCAAGTATTCCTACCGGGGTCAGAGGATCTGGGTACGTGCATTAAAAAAAGGATCGGATATCGAAGTCAGCGTCAAGGACGAGGGAATCGGCATCGCGCCGGAGCATCATCAGAGATTGTTTGAACGGTTTTATCGCGTCGACAAGTCGCGTTCGAAAAAGGTGGGAGGCACCGGTCTGGGTCTTTCCATCGTAAAACATATCGCAGTTCTGTTCGGAGCCTCCCTGCGGGTGGAGAGCCAGGTGGATCAGGGTGCAACATTTTATGTAACATTTCACAGCAGACAATAAAAAAAGAAAGGATGGGATCGTTTGGAGCAGCTGGATTATTTGATAAAAGACCTTGCATTGATCTTTATTGTTGCAAGCATTGTGACCGTACTCTTTAAGAAACTCAATCAGCCTGTCGTGCTGGGATATATCGTGTCGGGATTTCTGATCAGCCCGAATTTCACGTATCTTCCTACGGTGATCGAGTCGGGAGACATTCACGTCTGGGCCAATATCGGTGTAGTATTTCTGATGTTCGCTTTGGGACTGGAGTTCAGCTTTAAGAAGCTTGCTACGGTAGGAGGTAGCGCATTCGTTACTGCGGTGGCTGTCATGGGATCTATGATCCTCATCGGAGCCGGCATCGGATCTCTGCTGGGATGGGGCAAGATGGACTGCATCTTCCTGGGCGGCATGCTTTCCATGTCATCGACCATGATCATTTTGAAGGCTTATGAGGAATACGGACTGAAACAGGAGAAGTTTGCGCAGCTTGTGCTGGGAACTCTCGTGATCGAAGATATCGCCGGTATCTTTATGATGATCATTCTGTCTACGATCTCCGTCAGTCAGAGCGTATCGGGACTGGCTGTATTCCAGGAACTGGGGATTCTGTTTATTGAACTTGCTATCTGGCTCCTGCTGGGCATTTACCTGATTCCAAGTTTGTTAAAGAAAATCCGCCTGTTAGCCAACGATGAAATGATGCTGGTGGTTTCCGTCGGGATCTGCATGGGAATGGTAGTCATCGCCAACCTGATCGGATTCTCTTCGGCGCTGGGAGCGTTTATGGCTGGATCTATCCTGGCTGGTACAGTGCAGTCGGTACGGATCGAGCGTATCATTACGCCGATCAAGGATCTGTTTGGCGCTATCTTCTTTGTAGCGGTAGGCATGATGATCGATCCGCCGCTCCTGGTGGAGTACATCGGTCCGATCCTTCTGATCACGGTGGTTACCATATTAGGGCAGATGACTTTTGCGACTCTCGGTATCCTGCTTTCCGGTCAGTCGCTTCATATGGCGATCCGGGGCGGATTCAGCATGGTTCAGATCGGTGAATTTTCTTTTATCGTGGCGACGCTGGGTATGTCTTTGGGCGTCATCAGCGACTTCCTGTATCCGATCGTCGTATGCGTTTCGGTCATTACATCCTTTACGACGCCGATTTTCATCAATAATTCGGAGAAGGTCTACAGGCTTCTGGACAAGAGACTGCCAAGCGGGCTTAAGATCTTCTTGCGAAAGAACACGTCGGAGCGGCAGAGCGACGACGACAAGGATCGCGACTGGCTGCTGTATATCCGAGCTGTCCTGACCCGCACGGGGATCAGCTGTGCCATCATGTTCGTGATCTATCTGGCAGGATTCAAGTATCTGGAACCGTTCCTGAATCGTTTTGTGGGATCGGAGCTGACCAGCAATATTTTGTCAACGGTGATCATCGTTGGCGTGATGATCCCGTTTGCGGCACTGATGAATGGCAATGGCAACGAGGCTCTGATGACGAAGCTGTGGCTGAAGCACCGGGCAAACCGACTGCCTCTTCTGACTCTCAAAGCAGCGAGAATCATGATATCGGCTTGTTTTATCGCACTGGTACTTCGCAGGACATTCCATATTCCGTTCGGCTTGATTGTAGTCATAGCAGCGATCCCGATCGCTATGATCGTTCATTCGGACTATATCAAGGGCAAGGCTATCGATCTGGAAATGCGGTTTTTATCCAATTTTTCGGAGAAAACCCTGGCGAAGGCCAAGAAAGAACGGGGCATCAAGGGCAATTACGTATGGCTCAACGAATCCCTTCTGGTAGCCGAGTTTCAGGTGACGAAAGCCAGTGGATACCAGACCATATACGAGTTTACCAACAGGCGCTCTTTCCAGGTGGAAATCATTAAAATTGTCCGTGGAGATAAACGGATCAATATGCCGAAAGCAGATGAAATGGTTTTGGCGGGTGATATCCTCCATATGATGGGCACTCATGATGAGATCGAATCTTGCATGATGCTCCTGGAACGAGAAGACTGCATCGAATATACGGATCGACCGGACGTATCGCTGAAGGATTACCTGTATGCACAGACTTTCCATGGCATAGAACCGGAACAGCAGCTGATCTGCTGTCCGATCCGCATCGAGTCCGACTCGGAATTTTTACGCAAATCCATTAAAAACTCAGAAATTCGGAGCAGGTATCGCGGAACGGTCATCGGAATCGAGCGTGATAACCTGCCGATTCCGAATCCGGATATCGAGACTATCATCCAGAAAGGGGACATGATCTGGGTACTGGGAAGCCAGCGGATGGCGGATGCTCTGATCAAGGGCGGTGTATTGAAACATAAATAGGAAAAACAAGACCTCGCAAATTGTTGGAATGCGAGGTCTTTTGATAAAATCAGGGTTGTCGACCCCACGCGAATAGTAAAAATCAGTACCTGTCTGAAAAAATACAAAATTTCAAAAAATCAATTGTTGAAAGCGTGGTTTTGGAGTGTTAAAATACGAGTGAAGAGAAAAATTTTTTTTAACTAGATAGAATACTGTATACATCATACATTATTTATAATACCGTAGACAAAAATACTTCTCTTGTTTCATGGATGATTGGAGGTAAGGAAATGAGTAAGGTAACAGAAACAGCTCTTCGGATCCTTGCGTTTCTGCCCGGCGTAGATTGCGGCGGATTTGGCGGATGCGGCTATCCGACCTGTGAGGCCTGTGCCAGTGCTATCGCAGAAGGAGGATCTGCAGCATTGTGTCCGGCTTGCGACACGGAAGCGGTAGAAGGTATTTCGAAAGAGCTTGGACGGGAACCGGTTGAGGCTTGCGATCAGGTCGCGTTCCTCAAGTGTGCCGGAGATTCCGCCGGCAAGAAGAGATTCCAGGGAATGGAATCCTGCAAGAAAGCGAAGGAATGCGGATTCCTGGAAGGTGAATGCCAGTGGGGTTGTATGGGAATCGGCAGCTGTATCGAACGATGCAAGTTCGATGCGATGCGTCTGGAAGATGGTCAGCTGATCATCGATCGGGACAAGTGTACGGGATGCATGGCCTGCATCGACATTTGCCCGCAGCACATCATTGAGATGATCCCGCGGGAGGCGACCAACTTTATCCCGTGTTCTTCCAGGGACAATGAAAACGATACCTTTAAAATCTGTGGATACGGATGCATCGGCTGCGGCGACTGCGCTCTGGCATGTCCCAATGATGCCATTGAAATGGTGGTCGGTGATAAGATCGACGGCAGATATGCGAAGATCGACTACAGCAAATGCGAAGGCTGCGTAACCTGTACAGTCAAGTGCAGAAAGAAGATCATCGTAGATACCCTTCACGATTTGACGAAGCTGAAAGAAGAAGTGGCTTTTGTTAAATGTGCAGGAGGCGCATGGGGTCATAAAAAACTGGAAGATCTGGGTTACACCAGCTGCAGTGACATCGTAAAAGCCGCTGCTGACGGCAAGGTAAACTTTACAGAAATAGGAGCCTGTGCATACAGCTGCACCGGCATGGGAGACTGTGTTAAGGCATGCCGCTATGGTGCTATTTCCAACGAATACGGCGTTGCAAAGGTAGATGAAGCCAAGTGTGTTGGCTGTGGAGACTGCTTCCGCGCCTGCCCGAGAAGCAAGATCCAGATGGGATCCTATCTTGGTGTAAAACAGGCTGCCTGCGAATCAGCTGATGCACCGGAGAAGAGAATGGAAGTATGCGGTATGGGCTGCATCGGCTGCGGAGACTGTGCAGACAACTGTCCGAACGGTGCGATCACTATGACGGACGGTCATCCGGTCATCGACGATAAGAAATGCCAGAACTGTGGAATCTGTACATATGTATGTTCCAGAGGTCTGATTCGGGAGCGTGTCGTTCCAGAATACACTTATCTCCAGCAGGAAGCAATGAAGTTAGATAGAGAAGAAAGGAGATAAGATCATGAGAGCAAAGAAAACCATGGACGGCAACACGGCTGCAGCACATGTTGCCTATGCCTTTTCCGAAGTAGCAGCCATTTATCCGATCACTCCATCTTCTGTCATGGCGGAAAATGTAGATGAATGGGCAAGCAAAAATAAGAAAAATATCTTTGGCGAAGAAGTCAAAGTTGTAGAAATGCAATCAGAGGGAGGCGCTGCAGGAGCGGTGCACGGGGCTATCACAGCAGGTGCGTACACCAGCACCTTTACAGCTTCCCAGGGACTTCTCCTGATGATCCCGAATATGTATAAGCTGGCAGCGGAAGAAACGCCGACGGTCATGCACGTAGCGGCGAGAGCTCTGTCCACTCACGCATTGTCCATCTTCGGAGACCACTCCGACGTTATGGCGTGCAGACAGACGGGCTTCGCAATGCTCTGTTCTTCCGACGTACAGGAAGTTATGGATCTGGGGGCTGTCGCTCATCTTTCTGCCATCGCAGGCAAGGTGCCGGTACTCCACTTCTTTGACGGATTCCGTACCAGCCACGAGCAGCAGAAAATAAGCGTATGGGATTACGATGAACTGCGGAGCATGGTAGACTGGGATGCAGTAAAGCGTTTCCGCGAGAACGCTCTCAACCCGAACCATCCTCACAGCATGGGTTCGGCAGAACAGCCGGAAACCTTCTTCCAGCACAGAGAAGCATGCAATAAAAACTATGAAGATACGGTGGAAATCGTAGCGAAATATATGGATATGGTCAGTGAGAAAACGGGTAAGACGCCGCATTATAAACCGTTCAACTACTACGGTGCAGAGGATGCGGAGGAAGTCATCGTAGCGATGGGTTCTGTGTGCGACGCTATCGAAGAAGCGATCGACTACGCCAATGCCAATGGCAAGAAGACAGGCCTGGTAGTCGTGCGTCTGTATCGTCCGTTCTCCAGAAAATACTTCCTGGAAGCGCTGCCTGATTCCGTGAAAAAGATCGCGGTACTGGATCGAACCAAGGAGCCCGGTTCCATGGGTGAACCGCTTCTGCTGGATGTAACGGCGGCCATCAAGGACAGCAAATTCAACGATGTTCTGGTAACAGGAGGACGTTACGGTCTGGGTTCCAAGGATACGCAGCCGCAGGATCTGCTGGCGGTTTACGAAAACCTCTGGTCGGATGAACCGAAGAAAGAATTTACCATCTCCATCAACGACGACGTGACGGGCCTTTCCCTCGAACCGAGCAAGATGCCGTACAGTGAACCGGAAAGCCAGGTCTCCTGCAAATTCTGGGGTCTGGGTTCTGACGGTACGGTAGGCGCCAACAAGAACAGCGTCAAGATCATCGGAGACAATACGGATAAATACGCACAGGCTTACTTCCAGTACGACTCCAAGAAGTCGGGCGGTATCACCATCAGCCATCTGCGTTTCGGCGATGAAGAGATCAAGTCCTCTTACTATGTAAAGCAGGCTGACTTCGTGGCATGTCACAACCCGTCCTACCTCCACAAATACAAGATGGTAGAGGACGTAAAACCGGGCGGAACCTTCCTGCTCAACTGCTCCTGGAACGATGAACAGCTGGAAGAAAAACTGCCTGACAATGTTAAGAGATTTATCGCACAGAACGACATTCAGTTCTATACCTGCGACGCGGTGTCCATCGCCAGAAAGCTGGGACTGCGGGGGCGTACCAATACCGTGCTGCAGGCTGCATTCTTCAAGCTGATCAACATCCTTCCGATCGAAGAAGCGGTTCAGCACATGAAGGACGCTATCAAGAAGACTTACGGCAGAAAGGGTGAGCAGATCGTTAATATGAACTGCAACGCAGTTGATGCCGGTGTAGAAAGCGTACACAAAGTAGACGTGCCTGCTTCCTGGGCTGATGCGACAGGCGAATTTACCATTCCGTCCGCAGAAGGCCGCGATGCAGTGCATACCAGCTATATCAATGAAATCCTGAAGCCGACCAACGCCATGGAAGGCGACGCAGTTCCTGTATCGGTATTCGTGGACAATGCCAATGGCTCCATTCCAGCAGGGACGGCAGCCTATGAAAAACGAGGCATTGCCGTGGATATCCCGACGTGGGATCCAACCAAGTGCATGCAGTGCAACTGGTGCTCCTACGTTTGTCCGCACGCTGTCATCCGTCCGTTCGCTGTAACGGAGCAGCAGGCAGCGAAAGCCGGAGCAGTGAGCGCACCTCTGAAAGAAGACAGCAGCAGACGGTTCACCATCGCTGTATCCGCTTACGACTGCACAGGCTGCGGTTCCTGCGTGGAAGTTTGTCCAGCCAGAAACAAGGCTCTGGAAATGGTACTGGCAGAAGATCATATGGATCAGGCACAGGCCGGCTACGATTATCTGTTCGAAAACGTGGCGGAAGACAAGGCTCTGGCACAGGCAGATTCCGTTCGCGGATCTCAGTTCCGTCAGCCGCTGCTGGAGTTCTCCGGCGCATGTCCGGGATGCGGAGAAACACCGTATGCGAAGCTGGTTACTCAGCTGTTCGGCGATCGCATGTTCATTGCCAACGCGACAGGATGCTCCTCTATCTGGGGCTGCAGCGCACCGAGCACGCCGTATACGGTCAATAAAGAGGGCAAGGGTCCGGCATGGTCCAATTCCCTGTTTGAGGATAACGCTGAGTTTGGCTACGGTATGACTATCGCAGTCAAGGCAAGACGTCAGGAACTCAAGTCCTGTGCAGAGCGTCTGGCAGAGGATTCTGACTGCGGAGCAGCTGCAAAGGCATGGCTCGAGGCTATGGATGATGCAAAGGCTTCCGCAGAAACCGGCGACAAGCTGGCAGCTGTCTGCGAAAACTTTGCAGAAACGTTAGAAGATGCGAAATACGTGGTAGACCATAAAGATATGCTGGCGAAGCCGTCAATGTGGATCTTCGGCGGCGACGGATGGGCTTACGATATCGGCTACGGCGGCCTGGATCACGTGCTGGCCTCCGGTGAAAATGTAAATGTCCTGGTATTCGATACCGAGGTGTACTCCAATACAGGCGGTCAGGCGTCCAAATCCACACCTACCGGTGCTGTGGCGCAGTTCGCAGCAGGCGGCAAACGGATCAAGAAGAAGGATCTGGCGGAGATCGCCATGGCATACGGCTACGTCTATGTGGCACAGATCGCTATGGGTGCAAACCCTGCGCAGACTTTGAAGGCGATGCGTGAAGCAGAAAGCTACGATGGGCCGTCCCTCATTATCGCATACGCACCTTGCATCAACCACGGTGTAAAAGGCGGCATGAGCCATGCGATGCAGGAAATGAAGAAGGCAGTACGGGCTGGTTACTGGAACCTGCTGCGGTACAACCCGGCTCTCGTTGCGGAGAAGAAGAATCCGCTCAGTGTTGACAGCGCACCTCCAACGGAAAGCTACAACGACTTCATCATGAACGAAGTTCGTTACAGCTCCCTGAAGCTGAAGAACGAAAAACGTGCGGAAGAACTGTTCCAGATCGCGGAAGAAGAAGCTCTTGGCAGATACAGAAAACTCAAGAGACAGCAGAAAAGTCTGGAAGAAGTATAGAGAAGGGGGTGCACATAGATGTTTAAGATTTTGAGCAAAAGACGTTTAAATCCTACGATGACCTGGCTTGTCATCGACGCGCCGCTGGTAGCGAAAAAGGCCAAGCCTGGACAGTTTATCATCCTGCGTACCGATGAGTATGGAGAGAGGATCCCCCTCACCATGGCGGGACATGATTCGGAAAAAGGCACGATCGATTTGATCTACGCCGCAGTGGGCAGAACCACCATGCTGATGGATCAGCTGGAGGAGGGTGATTACCTGCTGGACGTAGTAGGCCCTCTCGGCAAGCCGACCCATATGGAAGGTCTCAAGAAGGTGGCAGTAGTCGGAGGCGGTACCGGAAATGCGCTGGCATATCCGCTGGCGACCGGTATGCACAAGGAAGGTATCCATGTGGATATGATCGCCGGATTTAAAAATAAAGAAATGGTCATCCTGGAAGATGAATTCAAGGCTGGGACCGACCGGCTGTTCCTCACTACCGACGACGGCAGTTATGGGGAAAAGGGATTTACGACCGACAAGCTGAAAGAGCTGATTGAAGCGGGAAATGAATACGATGAGATCGTTGCGGTAGGCCCGCCTGTCATGATGAAATTCGTCTGCAAGATCGCAGAGGAATATGGAATCCCGTCGGTAGCATCTCTGACGGCTTACATGATCGACGGTACAGGAATGTGCGGCGGCTGCCGGTGCGTTATCGGCGGCGAAAACAAATTCGTGTGCGTAGACGGTCCGGAATTTGACGGAAGTCTTGTGGACTGGGACGAGCTGATTCGCCGGAATTCATTCTACAAAGAGCAGGAGCAGGAAGATGCGAGACATATCTGCCGTCTGACAGGAGGTGTGCGTTACCATGATTAATCTCAAAACGAAGAAAAACCCGATGCCGGAACAGGCACCGAATATCAGAAATCACAATTTTGAAGAGGTTTCCGAAGGATATACGCCACAGATGGCCATTAACGAAGCGATGCGCTGTCTCAACTGCCGGGAAAAGCCGTGTACTCACGGATGCCCGGTCATGGTGCGGATCCCGGAATTTATCGCAAAGATCACAGAAGGCGACTTCGAGGGCGCTTATCAGGTGATCAGTGCCACCAGCTCTCTTCCGCGGGTATGCGGCAGAGTTTGTCCGCAGGAAAACCAGTGCGAGAAGTACTGCGTGCGCGGCAAGAAGGGCGAACCGGTGGGAATCGGTCGTCTGGAGCGTTTCGTGGCAGACTGGCATGCGGCTCACGCAGAAGAGCTGGAAGCGGATGCTGCAAAGGATGGAGCTGAGGATTCTGATACGTCGGAACTTCCGGCAGGCTCCAAGGTTGCTGTCGTAGGCGCAGGTCCTGCAGGACTGGCGTGTGCAGGTGACCTGGCTGCAAAGGGCTACGATGTAACGGTATTCGAAAGTCTCCATAAGCCGGGAGGCGTGCTAGCATACGGCATTCCGGAATTCCGTCTGCCGAAGAGCATTGTTGCTGCGGAAGTGGAAAAACTGGAAAAACGGGGAGTCACCTTTGTGACCAACGCCATCATCGGTAAGGCGGAAACCGTCGATGATCTGATGGATGACGGCTATAAAGCAGTCTTTGTCGGAACAGGCGCCGGGCTTCCTTCCTTTATGAATATACCTGGTGAAAACTTGCTCGGCGTATGTTCCGCCAATGAATATCTGACGCGGATCAACCTGATGAAGGGATATCTGCCGGAATATGATACGCCTGTTCAGAAGGCGAAAAACATCGCTGTAGTCGGCGGCGGCAACGTTGCCATGGACGCAGCACGTTGTGCGAAACGAATGGGTGCGGAGAACGTATATATCGTATATAGACGTTCCATGGATGAGATCCCGGCACGGTCGGAGGAAATCCATCATGCTATCGAAGAAGGCATCGATTTCCAGCTGCTGCGCAACCCGGTTAGGGTCATCGGAGATGAGAACGGCTACGTAACGGGGCTGGAATGCGTCAAGATGGAACTGGGCGAGCCGGATGCTTCCGGCAGAAGACGTCCGGTTGCCGTGGAAGGGTCCAACTTCGTTCTGGACGTGGACTGCGTGATCATGGCCATCGGCACCAAGCTGAACAAGCTGATCATGGAAACCACGGATCAGCTGGAAGCCAATGAACGCGGTGGAATCGGCACCGACGAAGGCGCAGCGACCAGCAGAGAAGGAGTCTTTGCAGGGGGCGACGCTGTAACCGGTGCGGCTACCGTAATCCTGGCCATGGGTGCAGGGAAAACGGCAGCGGCCAGCATCGACCAGTATTTAAGTGAAAAATAAGCCTTTGATTATTTAGAGAAACAAGAGTAGAGAACGCCTGGAGTTTAGAAAAGCTTCGGGCGTTTCTCTTGTGTTTTGCGGGAGAATCTGATAAAATTTTGTGCAAAGAAATGTGCTGAGTGGAAGAGAAAGGAAATACTTCATTGACTAAGAACAAGGTGGAACTGCCTCATTTTACTATGGGCAAATCATATGGAAGCAACCAGAACTGGATGATGGATCCGTGGATGCATCTGGGCGGATGTGCAGCGCTGACGACCTGTGACGCCTTTATCGATTTTTCGCTGTATCGGAACAGGGACGATCTGTATCATTTCAAAGATCCGAAGAAGCGGGTCATGACGCGTCAGACCTATTCCAGATTTGCCATGTCGGTGAAGCTGTACCTGGAGCCGCGGCGGACCGGGATCAAAGATCTGCAGACCTACATGGATGGAGTGAACCTCTATCTGGAGGACACGGATGTGACGGATCTGTATCTGGAGGGACTGGAAGGCAGCGAGTCTTATGAGGCGGCGAGGGATACCATCAAAGCCAGCATCGATGATGAGATCCCGGTGGCGTACCTGATGCTGAAGCACAAGGATAAGGAATTCGATTTCTTCCAGTGGCACTGGTTCCTGGTCAACGGCTATGAAGAAATGGAAAATACGTTTCTGATCAAGGCGGCGACCTACGGCAAAGCACACTGGCTGGATTTGAAGCGGCTGTGGGACACGGGATACGATCACAAGGGCGGCATTGTGACGTTCCATTTCAAATAAGAATGGCGAGAATGGAAATAAAAATACGGCGGAAGCATAGTAGAAGAATATGCTTTTGGCCGTATTTTGTTTTGTCTCGATTTATTTTGATATCCGTCAGACGCAGTGGCGAAAGGATTTGTCGGTGAGGATCCGTGCGAAAATAAGTCCCAGCGGCAGGGCCAGGATGATGAGCATGGCTTCCGTCAGCCAGTAGGCTCCGCTGCTCAGGGAGACGATCCCCATGTTGTAAGTGGCGCGATACAGATACAGTCCCGGAACCATGATGACGATGGCCGGCACGGTGATGGAGATGCGGGAGTATCCGATCCGGCCTTTGGAGAGGGAAGCCAGAAGTCCGGCCGTCAAGGCGCCTGCAAAGGCTGCGATAGATGGTGGACAGGATGCCAGATCCACAAGCTCCAGCCGGAGGGTGTTGGCGATGGCACCGATGATGCCTGCCAGGGTTGCCAGCTTATACGGACTGTTGAACATGATAGAGAATCCGAATACGCCGCAGAAGCTTGCTGCCAGACGAAGCAGGAGCATCGAAGCGCTGGAGAGGCCAAGGGGCAGAAAATCCGATGGCTTCAGGTCAAGCAGAAGCGCCATGCCCCAGGCCACCAGCGCTGCAACGACAACGATGATCAGCGAGTAGGCGAGACGTTCCAGTCCAGAACGCATATCCAGTTTCGCCAGGTCGATGCCGCTTGTAATGAACGGAAATCCGGGAATAATAAACAGCATGGAGCAGATATATCCCGCCTGATGTGCGGTTGAGACGTGGAAGGTCAGCTCCAGCCCTTTTAAGAGCGCCGCATATCCCAGACAGGCCAGCGCTACGCTGCTGGCAACACAGAGGAGCAGTGTGAACCCTTTTTTTGTCAGGGTGGCCCGCAGCCAGTTGCCGATCCCGGCGCCGAAGAAGGCGCAGAGCATTTCTATTGGTCCTCCGCCGAGAAGAAAGGTAAATGCGCTGCAGGCAACTGCCGCAGCAAGACCTAGTGCTGTCGGGTGATAGTGCCCGGGACGCTGTTCGATATGGTCTAAAAACTTGTGAAGATGTTTGCTTGTATCCGAAGCGTGCTTCTCAGGAAAGTCCAGAACGAAGTTTTCCAGCTCGGAGAGCTTTGCAGTATTGACCCCGGTGGTCGTCAGACAGAGAGACTGAGAAAATGTTTCTGCTTTATCGATACAAGTATATTCGATGGAGACCAGTCCGACGTCGGCGGTACAGGTGATTCCCATAGTTCTGGCCAGGGTGTTCATGGAGCTGCGAACGCGCCATGCTCCGGTGCCGCAGGACAGCAGCATCAGACCGGTGCGCCCTATGATAGAGGCTTTTTCCGGTAGTGTCGCTTCCGTGATGGGTGGATTTTCTATCTGGCAGAGATGGTGCCAGGGAATAGCCATATGGTTGTGGATCAGTTCAGTATGTTGTGAATGCTTCATAAAAGTTCCCCCTTTGTGCAGTTTCAGTATAGTAGGAATCGGGAAAAAGTCAAGATGTGGCGGGATGCAGCCGGGGAAATGGCGTTCTCCGGGGGGATTGTGAAAAATTTGTACAGATAGGGTCTTTTGCAGAAAATCGTTACTATTTGTAAAAAATGAGGGTGAAAAATGTAACGTGGCGGCATGGGAAATAGAGGAAGTTTTCTGAAAAAACTGTAAAAGTCAAGAGGTTACAGATTTCAGAGTTTTGCGGAAAATGGGGAATTTTCAGGCTATTTTCGATGTGAAAAAGGCGGGATTTTTTGCAAAAACAACTCTAACGCTAGGGTAGTCTTTTTCGGCGAAATGTGAAATATGTAACGATAAAAAAAGGAATCTCGCTTGACTTTACAGCGACTATAGGACTTATAACTATTATTGAATGAAAATGCTTTTTCGTACAATATTTAAAGAAAGGATGAAAAATATGGACTTTTCGTTAACTAAAGAACAGGAAATGTTAAAAAAGCTGGCAGCACAGTTCGCAGAAGAAGAACTGGAGCCGGTAGCAGCGGAAATAGACGCTGAACACAGATTTCCGACTGAAAATTTCGCAAAAATGGCCAAAGTTGGCTTTACAGGAATCGGAGTTCCGGAAGAGTTTGGTGGATCCGGCGGCGGTATGCTGGAAAAGGTTATCGCTGTTTCTGAATTTGCTAAGAAGTGCATGTCTTCCGCAGCAACTCTTTCCATTCACCTTATCGCACCGCACGCTATCTTAGACTTCGGTACGAAAGAACAGAAGGAAAAATATCTGCCGAGACTGACTAAGGGCGGTGAACTGGGTGCATTCGCACTGACAGAACCAAACGCAGGATCTGACGCTGCAGGCGTTAAGACTGTTGCTGTATATGATGAAGCTACAGATGAATACATCTTAAATGGTACTAAGTGCTTCATCACTGGCGGTGCTCGTGCCGGCGTTCTGGTTATCTTCGCTATGACTGAACCGAAGCTGGGAACCAGAGGTATGTCCGCATTCATCGTAGAAAAGGGAATGCCTGGCTTCTCCTCCGGCAAGATCGAAGACAAGATGGGTCTGGCAGGATCCGAAACAGCTGAGCTGGTATTCGAAGACTGCAGAGTTCCGGCTGCTAACATGCTGGGCAAGAAGAACAAGGGTTTCAAGATCGCAATGATGGCTCTGGACGCTGCAAGAATCGGCGTAGGCGCTCAGGCTATGGGTGTTGCTGAAGCTGCGATTGACCTGTCCGTTAAGTACATGGGCGAACGTGTTCAGTTCGGTAAGCCGATCGGCGTACTGCAGGGTCTGCAGTGGTACATCGCTGAGATGGCAACTAAGACAGAAGCTGCTAAGGCTCTGGTTTACGAGGCATCTTACCTGGCTGATGCTGGAAAGCCTTTCACAAAGGAAGCTGCTATGTGCAAGCTGAACGCTGCAGAAAACGCAAGATTCGTTACGAACCTGGCTCTGCAGATCCACGGTGGATATGGATACATGAAGGATTACCCTCTGGAACGTATGTACAGAGATGCTAAGCTGACTGAGATCTATGAAGGTACTTCTGAAATCCATAAAGTTGTAATTGCAAGAGCGGTAATGAAGTAGTCGAAAGGAGTGTATTCGAATGAGAATTTTTGTTTGTGTAAAACAGGTTCCGGATACTTCCGGTGTTGTAGCAGTAAATCCGGACGGAACATTAAATAGAGCTTCCATGCAGACGATCATCAACCCGGATGACCTGATCGCTATGGAACAGGCGCTGGTATTAAAGGATAATACAGGATGTCAGGTTACAGCCGTAACAATGGGACCTCCTCCTGCAGAAGGAATGCTGAGAGAACTGCTGGCAATGGGTGCTGATGATGCGATCCTGATCTCCGCAAGAGAGTTCGGTGGATCCGATACATTCGCTACTTCCCAGATTATCTCCGCTGCGATCAACCACGTTGGGTACTCTGACGAAGATATGATCTTCTGCGGAAGACAGGCTATCGACGGAGATACTGCTCAGGTTGGTCCGCAGATTGCTGAAAAACTGGGACTGCCGCAGGTTTCCTATGCTGCAGAAATCGTAAAAGAAGGAAACGAAGTAACTGTAAAGCGTATGCTGGAAGACGGATACATGAAGATCAAGGTACAGACTCCTTGCCTGATCACATGCATCAGCGATCAGGACAGCAAGGCAAGATACATGACTCTCAATGGTATCAACCACTGCTACGAAAAGCCATATCTTGTTCTCGACTTCGAAGCTCTGAAGGACGAACCACTGATCGAACTGGACAAGATCGGTCTGAAGGGATCTCCGACAAACATCTTCAAGTCCTTCACACCTCCACAGAAGGGTGTTGGAACTATGCTTGAAGGAGCTGACAAGAACACTGCTGAAACACTGGCAAACATTTTATTAGAGAAACATGTTATTTAAGGAAAGGAGAGAACAATGGCTTTCAATAGTGCAGATATAAATGCTTTTAAAGATATTTGGGTATTTTGCGAACAGAGAAACGGCGAGCTGATGAATACTGACTTCGAGCTGATTTCTGAAGGTAGAAAGTTAGCCGACGAAAGAGGTTCTCAGCTGGTAGGTATCCTGCTCGGACATAACGTAGAAGGACTGGCTAAGGAACTGGGCGGATACGGTGCAGATAAAGTAATCGTATGCGACGATCCTGAACTGGAAGTATATACAACAGATGCATACACAAAGGTAATCTGTGATGCAGCTATGGATTTAAAACCGGAAGTAATCCTGCTGGGAGCTTCCAACATCGGTCGTGACCTGGGTCCTAGATGTGCAGCAAGACTGAACACTGGTCTGACTGCTGACTGTACTCATCTCGACATCGATATGGACAAGTATGTAAACTTCCTGGAAACTTCCTCCACTCTGGACCTTTCCAACACGAAGTTCAACATGGAAGACGTTAACCTGAAGATGACAAGACCTGCATTCGGCGGACACCTGATGGCAACGATCATCTGCCCGAGATTCCGTCCTTGCATGTCTACAGTTCGTCCGGGCGTTATGAAGAAGGCTCCTTTCTCTCAGGAAAGAGCAGACGCTTGTGTTGTTGAAAAGTATCCTGTAGCTCTGGCTAAGGACGACATCAAGACTCAGGTACTGGACGTTGTAAAAGAAGCTAAGCAGATCGTAGACCTGATCGGTGCAGATGTTATCGTATCTGTAGGTCGTGGTATCGGTAAAGATATCCAGAAGGGTATTGAACTGGCTGGTCAGCTGGCTGACGCTTTCGGCGGCGGCGTAGTTGGCGGATCCAGAGTTACCATCGACTCCGGTTGGCTTTCCGCTGACCACCAGGTTGGACAGACTGGTAAGACAGTACACCCGAAAGTATACGTTGCTTTAGGTATTTCCGGAGCGATCCAGCATAAGGCAGGAATGCAGGATTCCGAGCTGATCATCGCAGTTAACAAAGATGAAACAGCTCCGATCTTCGAAATTGCTGACTATGGTATCACTGGAGACCTCTTCAAGGTAGTTCCACTGATGATCGATGCAATCAAGGCAGCTAGAGAATCCAAATAAGCGAACAATAACGCTACGGAATGGTATGCGTGTGTTTTAGACAGAATTTAGTTTTTCTAAAGTAAGATTTAATTGACTCTCTGCTTACTGTATATAATATAGTAAGCAGAGACAGTTAAAAAATTAACATGGAAAAGGCAATGGAGGAAATTGAAACATGGGAAAAGTTTTTGAGGGTTTGAAAGTAGTTGACCTTACTACAGCACTGAATGGTCCGTTCTGTACAATGTTTTTGGGAGATTACGGTGCAGATGTCATTAAAATCGAGCCGGTTGGCGGAGAACAGTCTCGTTCCTGGGGACCGATCGATGAAAAGTCCGGCGAATCCGGATTCTACGGATTCGTAAACCGTAACAAGAAGGGCTGCACCCTGAATTTAAAGTCTGAAAAAGGACTTGAAATGTTTTATGAACTGGTTAAGGATGCAGATGTCCTGGTTGAAAACTACAGAGGCGGAGTAACGAAGCGTCTGAAGATCGACTACGATACAATCAAAAAAATCAATCCTAACATTATTTACGCATCCGGTTCCGGATTTGGTCAGTATGGACCAATTACACACAGACCTTGCTATGATATCGTAGCACAGGCTATGGGCGGCATGCTGAACCTGACAGGATTTAAAGAAAATGATCCGGTTAAGGTTGGACCGTCTGTTGCAGACCACGTTGCTGGTATCTACCTGATGGTTGGTGTTGGCATGGCTCTGTATCACAGAGAAAAAACTGGAGAAGGACAGCACATCGACGTATCGATGTTCGATGTAATCTTCAGCTTACTGGAAAACGCTATCGTTAACTACACAATGGGTGGATTCATTCCGGAAAGAAACGGAAACGTTGACCCGTCTATCGCACCATTCGATGTATATGCATGTAAAGATGGTTTCGTAGCTTTAGGTGTTGGTAACGACAAGCTGTTCAACAAGTTTGCAAATATCATTGGACATCAGGAACTGCTGGAAGACGAGAGATATAAAGATAACGTTTCCAGATGTGACAACTATATTCCAGATCTGCAGAACCTGATCAGAGAATGGTGTGCAGACTACACTAAGAGTGAAATTGAAGATATCATGGATGAAGCTGGTATTCCATGCGGTCCGGTTCTGAACGTTAAGGAAGCTATCGAGCATCCGCACATTCAGGCAAGAGACATGATGGTACACTGCGAACATCCGACAGTGGGAGATATGTACTTCCAGGGATGCGTTATCAAGCTTTCCGAAACACCGGGAGAAGTTGAGACTGCACCTCCATTAGTAGGACAGCACAACCGTGAAGTATTCGGTCTGTCTGAAGAAGAAGAAAAGACTCTCATTGAAGAAGGCGTATTATAAAAAACTTTTATATCATTGAAAAGTATTTTTAAAAGGGAGGAATACAGAAATGAGAAAAGTATCGTACTTAAGCTACACTATGACAACGGCAGATGCTAACAACCCTGATGGTATCGTGCCTGTAGGAAGACAGTTCGATTTTATCGGAGACGTTGAGACAGAAGAAATGATCCTCGTTGACGGTGATGAATCCCTCTGCCTGGGTTATACCGGAGTTGAAGTTTACAAAGACGTATATGTAGGAGATATGATGGAGTACAAAGCTACTCTGACTCATATCGGAAACACATCCAGAGACTGCCATATCGAAGTATTCAAACTGGCTACTCCTGCTTACAGAGAAGGAAAAGCTAAGGAAGACTGCCTGCCAGGAGAAATGGTATGGTTCGATGAACCGGTACTGTGCAGTGCTGGTAACGTAAGACTGGTTGTTAAGAAGCACCTGCAGAGAGGTGAACAGCCAGACGGAACAGTTGCAGAACCTTGGGCTGACAATGAAGACTTCCCGGAAGTTGGATTTGATAAGGACCATCCGGAAGACATCACTTTCCGTTACAGAATGTCCGACAGAGACGTATTCTATCTCGGCGGCGTAGTAAACGGAGCTAGAAACATCACTCTGATGGAAGACACTGCTAAGAGACTGATGGCTAGAGAATTCGGAAACACTGGTCACATCACTAAGGTTGAAAAGGTAAGACTGTATGAACCATGCTTCGCTGGTGACTACCTCGAATACCACGCTAGAGTAAACAAGGTGATCGGAGACAAGATCGTTGTAGAAGTAAGAAACTACAAGTACATCGACCTTCCGGAAAATCCGGAATTCCCAAGCTCTATCGACGTACTGCCTGAACCGAAGCTCTGCACGATCGTTCAGTTCGTATTCGAAACTTACAAATAGGATGTAAACTTTTGTAAATCATAAAGGGGAGAGGATCGCACGATCCTCTTCTTTTTTAATTTTTTTCTTTATTCTGCAGAAATTCGTGGTATAATAACAAAATGACGGTATTTTATATGAATTTTGGAGGGACGGATGAATCGCACAGACTATTATTCCATCGGTGAAGTAGCTTCAACTTGCAATATATCTATCAGAACACTGCGTTACTATGATGAAATTTCTCTTGTGGTGCCTGAAATCCGAAAAGAAGGAAGCAAATACCGATACTACAGCAAGGACCAGATGGTCAGCATTTTGATTATTCGAAAACTGCGGTGTCTGGGAATTGGTCTGAAGGAAATCAAAGAAATCGTATCGACCAATAATCTGGACGTGATGAAGAGTAGCGTAACGGAACGGTTGGATGATATCCATAAGGAAATCGCTGAACTGGAACGGTCTCAGCGGGAGGGAGAGGTCCTTCTCCATCGACTGGAAGAAGGAAGCGAGATTATCAGCATGCGAGACGATCCGAGAATGGCGTCGGGAACGCTTCCGGAAGATATCAAAATCGAGAAGGTGCCGAAGATCCACATATACTACTCCAGAAAAGTGATGAAAGCTTATCATAATGAAGAAGTTTCCCTGGATCGCTGGGCAGGCATCGGGGATGAAGTACGGGAGCACGGTTTAAAATCCAGCGGACCTATTATCGTAACATACCATACCGATCTGCTGGATCAGTTCCTGTCCAAGACCTGTGACATTGAGTTTGGTATGCAGGTAGAGGAATGTGATTCCGATAAAGTTCGTGATTTTGGCGGATTTTTGGCGGTCACTATTTTCCACATCGGTCCATATAACGATATTATCAAGACGTATGTCAAGGCGCTGCAGTGGATCAACCAGAACAATTACAAGGTAAGCGGTCCGGTTTCGGAGGAGTTTATCATTTCGCCAGTTGACGTCAAGGATGAGAATGAACACGTGACGAAGATCCTGATCCCGGTCAATAAAGAATAAAAGGTCGTAGACAAGCCTGACGATAGCGGACATTTCCGTAACGGTAGAGTTTGTTCCTGTTATAACAAAATCATGAAAAAGTAAAGAAGCATTAGATGTAACATGGCATGTAGTGCTTCTTTTTTATTGGCTGCGTGCTTCAAATATTTTACATAAAATAGAAAATAAAGGTTGCAAATGAATGGAAAATAATGTATAATCGCCGTGAAAGGAAAAAGATGGAACATATGGAAAAGTATTCAGAACCACAACAGCAGCCGTTTCCCTATACGGAGGAGGAAATTCGGACGTACATGACGGATGTTCGTCTGCAGATCACGGACAGTGAGGGTACGCTGGATGATCAGGAAGCACTGGAGAAAATCGAGAATTATGTATTTTCGCTTTCCAAGGCGGAAACCTGCAGTCATCATCACAACATTCGTCTGATCGAGCGCCTTTTTTACTCTCTGCGGAAGGAGATGGATATCCTGCAGCCATATATAGAAGACAAAAGTATTTCCGAGATCATGGTCAATGGGAAGGATCATGTCTTTGCGGAACGAAACGGCAGACTGGAACGGCTGCCGGTGGTGTTTGATTCGACGGAAGATCTGGAAGAACTGATCCGACGGATCGCAGCGCGCGTTCATCGTGAGATCAATGAACTGAATCCGATCGTAGATGCAAGGCTTTCCGATGGATCCAGAGTAAATGCTGTTTATAAAAATATTGCCTTGAATGGACCGATCCTGACCATTCGAAAATTTCCGGAAAAGATCATGTCAATGGAGGATCTGGTGGAGAAGGAAACCATTACCGAAGAAGCAGCGGACTACCTGAAAATCCTGGTGAAGGCTGGCTATAACTGTTTTATCTGTGGAGGGACATCTTCCGGCAAGACGACAATGCTCAATGTACTGGCACAGTTTGTGCCGCCGGGGGAGCGTGTTGTTGTCATCGAGGATTCTGCAGAGCTGCAGATAAAGCAGATCGAAAATATTGTGCGGCTGGAATGTAGAAATGCCAACGTACAGGGAAAGGGGGAAGTAGATATGGCGCAGCTGGTCAAAGCGAGTCTTCGCATGCGGCCGGACAGGATCCTTATTGGCGAAGTCCGGGGAAAAGAGGTCATGGATATGATCCAGGCACTGAATACCGGGCACAGTGGCAGTCTCAGCACGGGACATGCCAACAGCATCGAAGGCATGTTGAAACGACTGGAGGCGATGTTCCTGCAGGCGGTAGAGGTCCCGGTGGATGCGATCCGCAATCAGATCACAGAGGCAATCGACATCATGATCCATGTGAGCCGCATGCAGGACGGGAGCCGGAAGGTGATGGAGATTGCCGAGCTGGCAGGGATCGAAGATGGTGTGATCGCCACGAATCCGCTGTTTCGGTATGTGACGGAGGAGGATGGGGTGTCAGGACGACTGACAGCGACTGGGCGCTCTTTGCAGCATCAGGAGAAACTGATGATTTCCGGATATGGCCTGCCGCAGGGAGAAATTTGGGAAGAGGGGCAGTCATTATGATACGGGATTACAGAAAATATGAGCTGGAAGGGAAAGAAAAAACGCTTTTTCTGGCTGGCGGGTATGGATGTATTTTTCTGGTCGTTTACCTGTTCTATCACAGCATCTGGTTGTCGGCTGCGGCGGGACTACTGGTGCATTTTTTGCAGCCCTATGTGGAACGGCATCTGGCGGAGAAGCGGATGAACCTGCTGACGATACAGTTTCGGGATCTGCTTTATTCCCTTTCGGCGTCCGTTGCAGCTGGCAGACAAATGGCGGAAGCTCTGGTAGAAGCGGAACAGAATCTTGCTGTCATGTATGAGGAAAAAGAGCCGATCATGAAGGAGCTGCGGTATATACGGATCAATCTGGTGGAGAACAAGGAAAGCGACAAGGTGCTACTAAAGGATCTGGCTGTGCGCAGCAGGAATGAGGATATCAACAATTTCGTTCAGGTCTACGCCACCTGCAGGAGCATGGGCGGTGATTTGGAGAAGATCATCGGTCATACGTCGGAAATCCTGACGGACAAGATGACCATCGAGCGGGAAATCAAAGTGATCACGGCACAGAAGAAGACTGAGGGAAGGATCATTTCTCTGATGCCGCTTGCTATGCTGCTGATGATGAACCTGTTTTCGTATTCCTATATTGAGCCGTTGTATCAGACGGCAGGAGGCAGGATCATTATGACGGGAGCACTGGCAGGTGTGGCATACGGGATGTATCTGATGGAAAAGCTTTCGGAAATCGAGGTGTGAGCAGGATGGACAGAACAGGATTAGAGAAAAAAGCCCGGAAAAGGATATTGCTGACAGCTGTCATCAGTCTGATCCTCATTTTGACGGATCTGGCGGTTTCTTCTGCAAAGAGCGGGATCGATCTGGTGCAGACGGATAAAGGTCTTTATATGGTTCGCCCGGACAGCGGCGGGGAGGAAGGTCGTGGATCATTTCTCGTCACCATTCGCGGGGACAAGGATGTATTTGAAAAGAAAGTATCCGTTGCGCTGGATCCTTACGGTACAAAGAAGAAAGAAGGATCAGATGCATCGAAAGCGGAGGAAGAACTGGCGGATGAGGAGCGGATCGGACAGGAACTTCGCAGTATGATCAGCGGTTTTAACGAGGACAGCAGTAAGAAACAGATCCTGCTTCCGGCGAAGCTGAAATCGGGAGAATCCCTTTCCTGGGAGCAGCAGTCCAGCCGTAACACGATCCCGATTCTGGCAGTTGGTATGCTCGTGATGGCAGCGCTGTACAAAGGACGTTTTCGTGAGCTGGAGAAAAGAAAACAGCAGGAGAGGGAATCCGTGATCCGGCAGCTGCCGGAGTTTGTCAATCGTCTGGTTTTGCTCCTCAATGCCGGTTTGGTGCTGACCACTGCATTCGAGCGATCCGTAGAAGAAAGCATGGCTCTTTCCGATCCGAAAAAAGATTATTTTTACGGCAGGATCCATGAAATTTATGTTCATGTGAAAACCGCCAACGGATCGATGCACCGGGAGCTGCGGGAATTTGCCAAGGCAAGCGGGATCAAGGAGCTGATTCGCGTGTCCAATATCATAAGCGATAATGTCAGCAAGGGCACGAGCCTGACGGAAAAGCTGCAGGCGGAAAGTGAGATCCTGTGGATGAACCGCAAGAAAAACTGTGAAGAACGGGGACGCCTGGCGGAGACGAAGCTGACTTTACCGCTGGTGATTTTCCTGCTGGTACTGATCGTCATCACGATCGCACCTGCGCTGCTGGAATTGTAGAGATGAAAGAAAAGGAAAAGGGAAAATGAATAACACAAATAAACGATGGAAAAAGAGGCTGAGAAGCAAGAAAGGGATGGAGTTGGTGCAAGTCGCCATTTTAGTAGCACTTGCCGTTGCGCTGGGGCTGATTTTCAAAACGGAGATCACCGATTTTGTCAATAAAACATTTGAGGGATTAGATGGTTTTAATTAAGAAAAGAAGCAAGAGGGGCAGCTATATCATGGAAGCGTCTCTGGTGCTGCCGATCCTGATTTTTGCAGTGATCACGGTGGTTTTGATCATCATGTTTTTTTACAGCCAGATGACAGAGAGGAGCCAGATGCACATTGCACTGCGGCAGGAAGCAGGACTGCAGACGGAGACCATGAAAAATGAGGTGAGCCTTGATTGGGATGGTGAGATTTACACGAAAAAAGGGGCTGCAGGAGTAGATGTGACCGGGAAAAAGTATCTTCTGATGGAACACAGGGGAATTCTGTCAAAGAAAGGGGCATTTGCGATCCAGGGGAGCTGCAGCGGTGTAGATGCGGCGCAGTATGTACGGTATTGCAGTTTAGTCAGGGGGATAAAACATGAACAGTAAACGCGGAAGCAGTGCCGTATTTCTTTCGGTGATTCTGGCCGGTCTGGTGGCCATTACGCTGGCGCTGATCTACGGGGTACGGGAAGAAACCATTCGGAGCAGATCAGACAGCATCCTTGATCTGGCGGGAGACTCGATCCTGTCGGAGTTTGACTCTTATGTGCAGGAAGAGTACGGCCTGTTTCTCCTGAGAGGCAATGATCGGGAGCTGTCTGCCAAACTCCGGAACTATGTATCGTATACAACCGATGGAATGGAGGATATGGAAGTGGAGCAGCTTTCTGTCTCTGCCGGGAGATTCCTTCTGGCGGACACGGACCTGGTCAGGGATCAGATCCTGGAGCATGCCCGTTTTGCGCAGGCGCAGAAGCTTTTGGGAAAGGCGTCCGCAAAGCAACCATCCGGCAGGGGAAATTCTGAAGGAGGACAGGTGTTGCGGGATGGGGCGACTATTGTTTCCCTGCCCTCTGCCGATGTCCCGAAGAAGAACCTGCGAGAGCTTGCGGAGGCCATTGTCGATAAGAAGGATGAAATCGACGGTGTGTTTCGGGAAGGCGGTGAGACATGGCTGATGAACCAATATATTCTGCATTATTTCAATAATCGTCACGCGGAGGCAGATGAGGACCATTTTTTTCAGAATGAAGTGGAATATATCCTGGGAGGCGAGGTGTCGGATCGTAAGAATGAAAAGCGGGTGGAACTGGCATTGAAAGCCATGCGGTTTCCGCTGAATCTGGCGCATATTTATGCGGATCCGGAAAAGAGAAATGCGGTGATGCTCATGGCGGAAGCTCTTACACCGGGAGCTGCGGCTGCGGCGACACAGCTGGCGCTGGCAGCGACTTGGGCGTATGCGGAATCGGACAACGATGTGGAACTTCTCTGGGATGGTTATCTGGTCCCGTTTGCCAAGGACAGCTCTTCCTGGGCCATCGATCTGGAAGGGGCGGTAGAAGGTTTGAGTGGGAAGACCGTAGTCCCGGATGTCCAGAAAGGCTATGATTACGAGCAGTATTTGCAGATACTTTTGTTCTTTCAGGACAAAGGGATACAGACGGCAAGAATCCTGGATCTGATCCAGATCAATGCAAGGTACTGCTATGATGAAACCTTTCTTATTTCCGAATGCAGCACAGGAATCGAAATTGATGCCAGGATCAATAACAGGAAATATGGATATGAGAAGAAATACTAAAGGGTTTTATACGCTGGAAGCGGTCATCTTTCTGCCGCTGGTGATTCTGGCTATTTTATCGCTGGGATATTTTATGAAGGTGGAAGGAGCCTGGGAAAATGTTTTTTATGGAGCGGTAGATGAGAGTACAGAGGCTTCTCGCAAAGCATATGACGGGGTTTCCGGATTGACGGTGAAACAGAAGATCCAGGAGCGTATAGAAGAGGAAAATCCGCAGATGTCTCAGCGGAAAGTATCGAAAGTACGCTGTTTGTACAGCGACGGGTTTAACGATAAGCTGACATCTTATCGTCTGGAGGCAGGGATGGAACTGAAGCTTCCCATGGGGTTTTCTCGTGACTTTTCGTGGAAAGCAAGGGTGAAATATCGAAACTTCGTGGGAAAGAAACGTAAAGCAACAGCGGCAGGGGAAAAGCTTTCTCAGGAGCAGAAAGAAGATCCTGTCTGGATCTTTCCTCATGCGGGAGAGCGATATCACGGAGAAAACTGCACTTACGTCAAAGCCAGGGCGGAAAAAATGATTCTGGACAGCGGTGTGAAGAAAAAAAGAAGTCCCTGCGGGCTATGCAATTCGGAGAGCTTGAAAGCGGGGAGCATCGTCTACTGTTTTCGAGATCAGGATACTTGTTATCATAAAGGAACATGCCGGGCGGTCAGCCGGCATAGTATAGTAGTAGATCGGACGGAGGCGAAGAAAAAGGGGTACACGCCGTGCAGCAAGTGCGGCGGTGGATAAAAAAGAACGTATAAAAGATGGGAAAGGAGAACGTTATGTGGAAAAACAGCGAGTTCAAGGTGGAGTTCAGCAAGTGCGATATGCAGGAGTTTGAGCGGATCATGCTGTCATCCGGACAGTGTAGCTTTTTTATGCCTATGGGATTCATGGGAAGTGAAAATGGGGAGACGATCTGCTATGACTGCAGCGGATTTTCGCCGCTGAGTATGTATCGGATCGAGCGGACGGAAGATGCGCTGTACCTGCTGGAACAGGTACTTTTGATCCTGGGACAGGCAGTGGAATATCTCATTGCACCGGCTCATATCACCTTAACTACCGATACGGTTTTTTACAGCAAAGAGAGCGGGGAGGTAAAGATCGCATATGTTCCGGTAGAGGGGGAAGCTGATCTCAGAAAAAACATTATCCGGTTTCTGCTGCAGCTGAAGACGGAGCTTTGCGACGGCAAGGAGGAATATCTGCGGCAGACCGCTCAGTACATCTATTATCACAATTATTATATTCGTGATATGGTCAATAAGATCGGTCGATTCCGCAGGCAGCTGTACAGCGAGGAACACGTGCGGCAGCAGGCTTTGCAGGGAGCAGTTTAAGCGGAGCGTGGCGTAAAGTGAAAGCGTGAAACCGGAATACAACGTTGAAAAAAATTGTGCTTTGATGTAGGATAGAAGCAGACATAATACGCAGCTATCTCTAATATTATGTACTAGATACATCGCGAAGGAGAGAGTGCGTATGAGAAACAGAAGATATGGAAGAGGCTTTGCAGGAAACAGTAGAAGACGCCCGAAACCGTCTTATTTACCGGTGATCCTGATCCTTTGTCTTTCGGTGGGATGCGGATATGCTACGGCAAAGTATGTGGTGGATCCGGTGGTCAACTACGTGCCGCAGATCGGCGAGAAAGTGGCTGAAAAACAGGCGGACAAGGATAGTAAAAAGGAGTCGAAGGAATCTTCTGCTGCAAAGGAAACGACCAGGGTGGTAGAGGATAACGTCAAGGTGAAAAACGCCGGAAAGCTCAAGGGATATGCAGTGCAGCTGGGCTGTTATTCGGATCAGGCAGCTGCGGAAAAAGCGCGAAAGGCGGCAAAGCAGGATGGTCTGCAGGTCGTGGAGCAGAGCGGCATGTATAAAGTCGTTGGAACGATCTGCAAAACCCAGGAAGAAGCACGTAGTGAGATGGCGGGTCTTCCGGAGGGCACCAAAGGATTTGTCACAGAGGTGTACGAATGAGCCTGTTTCATATCAGATAGAAACCGAGGATGGAACAGCATGATACCTTTATCGACGAAAATGAGACCGTCTTCTCTGGATGGGTTTGTGGGACAAACTCACTTCCTGTTCGAAGGGTCCCTTTTTTACAATTCAATTAAAAACAAGACCTTTGATTCGGCGATTTTTTTCGGACCGTCGGGCACGGGAAAGACCACGCTGGCGCGGATCATCGCCAGGGAGCTGGACAGCAATTTTGTGGAGATAAACGCATCGGTCACGGGAATTAAAGAACTGAAAACGATCCTGCAGAATGCGTCCGATCGGTTTTACGGACTCATCAGGGAGACGACGTGCCTGTATGTGGATGAGGTACATCGCTGGAACAAGCTGCAGCAGGATTCCCTGCTGAAAGCCATCGAAGAGGGCATCATCAAGTTCATTGGAAGCACGACGGAAAATCCGTATTTTTCGGTGAACAATGCGATCCTCAGCCGGGTGCGGAACATCTATGAGTTTCGACGGCTGACGGCAGATGAGATCATGGTGCTTTTGAAGCGGACGCTGGCTGATACGGAAAAAGGCTTTGGCGCTTTGCAGATCTCATATGAGGAAAAGGCTTTGCGGACGCTGGCGGCAATGAGCGGGGGCGATTGCCGGGTGGCGCTGGATACGCTGGGGTTCATCGTGGATAACCTGTCAGAAGGAAACACGCTGGATTCACAGATTGTATCAGAAGCTATGCAGAGACAGACGACTTTTTATGATAAAGAAGAGGATAAGTATAATCTGCTGTCGGCTTTGCAGAAATCCGTGCGGGGCAGCGACCCGGATGCGGCGGTGCATTATCTGGCACGGCTGCTGCACGGCGGCGCAGATATCATGATGATCGGCAGGCGGCTTCTGGTGATGGCCAGTGAAGATGTGGGAATGGCGTATCCCAGCGCGATTTCCGTGGTGACAGCGTGCGTACAGGCAGCACAGATGGTAGGACTTCCGGAAGCACGGATTAATCTGGCGCAGGCGGTGGTGCTGCTGGCGTCCTGTCCGAAATCAAATGCGTCATGCATGGCGCTGGAGCAGGCGGCTGCCGACCTGAAAGGACGCAAGATCGAGGACGTTCCGGCCCATCTGAAGGACTCTCATTACAGCGGTGCTGCAAAGCTGGGGCGGGGGCTGGACTACAAATATCCGCATGCATACGGAGGTTATGTGACGCAGCAGTATCTGCCTGACGATTTATATGCGGAGGGCGTCAAGTATTACCATCCGACGGAAAACGGCAGCGAGGCATCGTTTAAAAAATATTTAGAAGAACTGGAGCGAATCGATGAAAGAAATAAGAAGGGCTGAAAATGCGGGATTCTGTTTTGGAGTCAAGCAAGCTATTGAAAAGGCTGAGAAAGCGGCGGAGCAGAATCCAGGGGAGATCTATTCCATGGGATCGCTGATCCACAATGAACGGGTGACAAAAGATCTGGAAAAGAAAGGGATCCGTGTCATCGAAAGCCTGGATGAGATAGAGATCCCGGAAAGTGATGAAGAGACCTCGTATGAGTTGGCGGGACCGAAGGTGATCATCCGTTCTCATGGAGAAGGGAGAGCACTTTATGAAAAGGCTTCGGCGCAGGGAATACAGCTCATCGACGCAACCTGCCCTTTTGTGGCGAGGATCCATCATCTGGTCAATGATACGGACAAGCAGGTGGTGATCGTGGGTGACCGGAATCATCCGGAGGTTCTGGGAATCTCTGGATGGTGTACAAAGCCGGCAATCATCGTCAGCTCGTATGAAGAAGCCTGCGGGATCGCGGAGGACGATCTTTTTGTGGTGACGCAGACAACGATCCGGGAGCAGATGCTGCAGGATGTACTGCGGGCGCTGGAGGATCAGGGAAAAAAATATCAGGTGAACAACACTATTTGTAACGCTACTTCCAGACGGCAGGAATCCTGTGAAAAATTAGCACAGGATTCGGACCTTATGGTGGTTGTTGGTGGCAAAAACAGTTCAAACACCAAAAAGTTGTATGAAATTTCTAAAAAAAATTGTGCAAACAGCTATTTTGTTGAAAATATTGATGATTTACCGTTGAAAGAAGTTGCAAAATGTAATAGAATAGGAATAGCGGCGGGTGCCTCGACACCCGAATGCACTATTAAGGAGGTTATTGCCAGAATGAGTGATGTTACACTTGAAAACAACGAATTAAACATGAACGATCTTATGGATGAAATCGAAAAATCCTTAAGATTACCAAGAGGTGGCGAAATTGTCACAGGAAAAGTACACCAGGTAACGGACAAGGAAGTCATCGTAAACCTGGGATGCAAGAAAGACGGTATTCTGCCTATCTCAGAAGTGAGCCTGGAAGAAGGACAGACTTTAGCAGATGCCTTCAAAGTTGATGACGAAATCAAAGCAAAGGTTATCAAAACAGACGACGGAGACGGTGGAATCTTACTTTCAAAGAAAAAGTTGGAAATCAGTGCAAATTGGGAAGAAATCGTAAAAGCACTTGAAGATAAAACAGTTCTTGAAGTTAAAGTGACTAGACCGGTAAATGGCGGTGTAATCGCTGAGTACAAGGAAGTTTCCGGATTTATTCCGCTCTCCCAGCTGTCCGATCACTACGTTGAAAACGCAGAAGAGTTCGTAGGACAGACAATGGAAGTCAGAGTTTCCAGAGTTGATCAGAGAAGAAACAGAGCAGTATTCTCTCACAAGCTGTTCCTGAACGAAGAAAAGGATAAGCTGGTTGCAGAAATCTGGGAAAACCTGAATGTAGACGATGTAGTAGAAGGTACTGTAATGAGATTCACAGATTATGGTGCATTTGTTGACATCGGCGGCATCGACGGTCTGCTTCACATTTCTGAGATTTCCTGGGGCAAGCTGAAGCACCCGCAGGAAGTTCTGAGCATTGGTCAGAAGATCAACGTCAAGGTTCTTTCCATGAACGCAGAAAAAGGAAAGATTTCCCTGGGTCTCAAGCAGAACCAGCCGGAACCTTGGAGCGTAATCGACGAAAACTATCAGGTTGGACAGGTTATCGAAGGCAAGGTAGTACAGATCAAGGATTACGGTGCATTCGTAGAACTGGAACCGGGTCTCGACGGACTGGTACATATTTCTGAAGTTGCTCATAAGCGCGTTGGAAACATCAACGACGAGCTGGAAATCGGACAGATCGTTCAGGCTAAGATCCTCGAAATCGACAAGGATCGTAAGCGGATCAGCCTCAGCATCAGAGAAACAATCGAACCTCCTACAGAGGACGAAGCTCAGGAAGCTGACGCAGAATAAGAAAGCAAGAGAGAGGCAGCCAATGGCTGCTTCTTTTTTCTTATAAACGTGTATTTGCTATCCTCGAAAAAGAACAAAGGAGAAGTTCATGAAGAAAATACTTGTCAGCCGGTGCTTGTACGGGGACAAGCCGGTACGCTACGATGGCAAAACAAAAGAAGAAAGGAATCCCCGTTTCTTGAAGTGGAAAGAGGATGACAGACTGATTCCGGTTTGTCCGGAAGTGGATGGGGGTCTTCCTGTGCCTCGGACGGATGCGCAGCGGGTCGGTAATCAGGTGATTACCAGAGACGGCAGAGATGTGACAAGAGAATATCGCAAAGGCGCAGAAATCGCTTTGGAGCAGGCTTTGCAGGAAGATGTACTGTGTGCCGTGCTGAAGGAAAAAAGCCCGTCGTGCGGCAGCAGCAGGGTGTATGATGGAACGTTTGAAGGAACCTTGATCGAAGGTCAGGGCCTGACGACGGAGATGCTGCGGGAAGCCGGGATCCGGGTCTATTCCGAAGAAGAGCTGGATCTGGTGGAGCAGATGGTGAATGGAAGGGAAAACATCGTCCTCATCGGTATGCCGGCATGTGGGAAGAGCGTGACCGGGGTTGTCCTGGCTAAGAGCCTGCAGATGAATTTCCTGGATACAGATCTTCTGATCCAGGAGACTGCAGGAAAGGGACTGCAGGACATTATCAATGAGGATGGGATGGAGTCGTTTAAGCAGCTGGAAGAAGAGGTTTTATGTGATGTACAGGCAACCCATACGGTGATTGCAACCGGAGGCAGTGCAGTGTATTATCCGAAGGCTATGGAACATCTGAAAAAGCTGGGGCGGATCGTGTATATCCATGTTTCGGTGGAGACGATTTTGCAGCGGCTCAACAATATTACGACCAGAGGCGTTGCCATGAGCAGGGATCAGGGGATAGCGGAACTGTATGAGGAGCGGAAGCCGCTGTATGAAAAGTATGCGGAAGTTACCGCGGAGTCTGGCGGCGGCTCCATGGAAGAAACGGTAGCGGATATCGTCGAGAAGATGGAGGAATTGCATAAGAGTTTGTAGTGCGAACGTGATAATGTGACGATGCTGGGAGCACAGAAGGAAGACGTGTATCGGCAGCGACGGGTATTACATGTTCGGCAGATACCTGAAAAAATTGTAAAAAAGCCATGGGCAGAGGGCGGATTGCCGGTTCTGCTTCATGGCTTTTTTGTTCTATATCATAATGTGTGTTTATTCTGCTTTGTTTCGCATTATTTTGACGACTGGATCAGTTCTTCGGCGGACCTGAGGGTGGTTTCGGTGATGGTGGCGCCGCCCAGAAGTCTGGCGATTTCCTGAACCTTTTCTTCCGGTACCAGTTCTGTGATCGTCGTGTAGGTCGAAGAATCATCTGTCTGTTTTTCGATCTTATAGTTATGCTCCCCAAAGGCCGCGATTTGCGGCAGGTGGGTGATGCAGATGATCTGATGGGTCCGGGCGATTTCCCGCAGCTTGCGGCCGACCACGCTGGCTGCGATGCCGCTGATGCCGCTGTCGATTTCATCGAAGATCATGGTTGGGATTTCATCGTAATCGCCGGTGATTTTCTTGAACGCCAGCATGATCCGGGACATTTCACCTCCGGAAGCGATCTTGCTGAGAGGCTTCAATGGTTCCCCGCGGTTGGTGCTGATGAGGAATTCCACGCTGTCGAAGCCCTCTGCAGTCAGGTGCTCCGCCTGTTTGAAGCTGATAGAGAATTTGGCGTCGTTGAAATTGAGCTGAGTCAGTTCTTCTGTAATTTTCTGTTCCAGCTGTGCTGCCGCTTCCTTTCGAGCATTGGAAAGATCTTCGCAGGCGGCCAGCAGTTCCTGGCGTTGCTGTGCCAGATGACTTTCCAGCTGTTCCTTTAAAGCATCGGCATTTTCGATACCGGACAGCTTTTCTTCCAGTTCCTGTGCGTAGGCGATCAGTTCTTCGATGGATTTGCCGTGCTTGTTTTTCAGGCGTTTCAAGAGGTCGCTGCGTTCGATGGTTTCATCCAGTTCTTCCGGAGAAAATACCGTATTGTCGCGGCAGTCCCGCACGGAGGAAGCAATGTCTTCCAGCTCGTAGTAAAGCTCATTTGTGCGCTGACTCAGTTCGGAAAGATCCTGAGAATAAGATGCGATTTCTGTCAGATTGTCCGCTATGTGTTTGATAGCGGACAGGGCGGAGCATTCGTCTTCCGATGCGATCTGATAGGCTCCCGCCAGATTTTCGTAGATCTGTCCACTGTTCTGAAGAAGCTCGAGCCGTTCTTCCAGCTCTGCATCTTCTCCAATCTGCAGATGCGCATTCTGCAGCTCTTCCAGTTCATATGCCATGAAATCCTGTTCCCGTTGATTTTTCGCCGTTTCTTCCAGCAGGGCCTTCAGCCGGGCACGAAGCGCTGTATAGGTTTCGTAAAGCCGCTGGACTTTTTCTTTGGCGGGAAGGATCCGGTCTTTCTGGTAAAGATCGACCAGATGGATGTGGTAGTCCGGGTTCAGCAGCGACTGATGGTCGTACTGTCCGTGGATGTCCGCCAGTTTTTTGCACAGAGCGTTCAGGTGTCCCAGCGTCACGATCTCATCGTTGATGCGGCAGATATTTTTACCGGATGCGGAAACCTCTCGCGTGATGATGTACTCGGTATTTTTATCTTCTGCGATCATCTGGATGACGGCTTTTTTCGTGCCGGAGCGGACATAGGCAGTGTCTGCACGGCTGCCCAGTGCCAGGCTGATGGCTTCCACGGCGACGGATTTTCCGGCGCCGGTTTCACCGGTGATGGTGTTGAGACCGTCGTGAAAGTCGATTTCTGCTTTTTCTATCGTTGCAAAGTTTTTAATACTGATGTGTCTGATCATAGCGTTACAACCTCGCTGACAGGCGAACAGCCTGCCGTGTCTATTTTTTCAGCATATTGTTGAGAAACTCTACTACAATTGGAGAGTTTTTAGGATCATCGGTGACGAACATGATGGTATTGTCGCCGGCAACCGATCCGATGACATGAGGGATCCCCGAGGAATCCAGTGCTTCCGCTGCAGCGCTGGCGCAGCCGGAAAGAGTTTTCAGCAGGACGATGTTTCCGGAGTAGGTCGTAGACTTGACCGTTTCCCGAAAAATGTTGGACAGACGCCCGGAAATCGGGGTGTCGTTGGTCGCTGCGGCCGCATATTTATACTTCCCTGTTGAAGAAAGGATCTTGATCAGGTGCAGTTCCTTGATGTCTCTTGAAATGGTTGCCTGTGTTACTTCATATCCAAATTCGCGAAGCAGGGAGGCCAGCTTATCCTGTGTTTCGATCTCATATGTTTCAATGAGTTCGAGTATTTTGTTCTGTCTGGAAATTCGCATATCAATTCCTCCGAAATAGTATCTCTAAGATGTCGTGACCCGCTGATTTCTGAAAGTCCAAATTCCTGCAGCGGGACTGTGATTTACTTATAATTATACCATATTATGAAAAAAATACGCAAGGCATATGTCATGAATGGGTCGAAATCTTTTTTCCTCATTTTTTCTATCATACCATAGTAATTTCATGGTTGCAAACATATGTTTGTATGCTATACTAATAGTTGAGAAAAAACAGCAAGGACAACGGATAAGATGAAAATTTTAGGCATCGACCCGGGTTATGCGATCCTGGGGTATGGAGTAGTAGAGAAAATAGGAAACAAGTTTAAAGTATGTGATTATGGGGCTATCACCACGGATGCGGGAACGCCCATGACAGAACGTCTGGAGCATCTGTATGATTCTTTGCGGGAGATCATTGAGGAGCATCGTCCCGATGTGGCCTCCATCGAAGAACTGTTTTTTAATACCAACGCCAAGACTGCGATTTTAGTAGGGCAGGCCAGAGGAGTCGCGATCCTCGCCTGCGTCAAGGGCGGACTGGAAATCGAAGAATATACACCGCTGCAGATCAAGCAGGCCCTCGTGGGCTACGGTCGGGCGGATAAAAAACAGGTACAGATCATGGTCAAGACCATCCTGAACCTGAAGGAAATACCGAAGCCGGACGATACGGCGGATGCGCTGGCGGCAGCCATCTGCCACGGACATTCGGCAGATACGAGAAAAATGCTGAGGGAGATCAAACTGAAATGATAGGATTTGTCAAAGGAACCCTCGCCGAGAAAGGCGCGGGGTATGTTATTATAGAAGCGGGCGGCATTGGATACGAGATCTTCGTTCCGGCCAATTCCGGCGCTTACCTGAGCAGCGAGGGCGACGAGGTCAAGGTATACACCATGATGAGCGTCCGGGAGGATGACGTCAGCCTTTACGGCTTTTCCCGCAGGGGTGAGCTGGACGCCTTCAAGAAACTGATTTCCGTCAACGGAGTTGGTGCAAAGGCAGGGATCTCCATTCTCTCTGCGTTTACGCTGGAGCAGCTGCAGGAGGCTATCGCATTTGAGGATGCAAAGGCTCTGACCAAGGCGAACGGCGTCGGCAAGAAGATCGCAGAGCGTATCGTTCTGGAATTAAAGGATAAATTCGCTGCTCCGGGGGTGGATCCTGGTGCAGAAGGCGTTTCCCCGCCGGAAGATGGACAGCCGACTGCTGGAGGCGGCAGAGCAGAGGCGGTGGCAGCTCTCATTTCCCTGGGGTACACCAGAGGAGAGGCAACCAGCGCACTGGCGCATGTGAAGGACAACGATCTTTCTGCGGAAGACTACATTAAAGCAGCGCTGAAGAACCTGATTTAGCAGCGCCGGAGGCTTTGCAGAAAGAAAAGAATATGAGGAATCACTATGGATTATGAAGAACGAATCACCGCGGCGGAGCTGGGGCAGGGCGAAGAACGCTCGGAGATGACCCTGCGTCCGCAGAAGCTGGAAGACTATATCGGGCAGAAGAAAGCCACGGATAATCTGAAAATATTTATCGAGGCAGCTAAGCTGCGGAATGAACCGCTGGATCACGTGCTGTTTTACGGCCCTCCGGGACTTGGTAAGACTACGCTGGCGGGGATCATTTCCAATGAAATGGGAGTGGATATACGGATCACTTCAGGACCGGCTATCGAACGAGCTGGCGATCTGGCGGCGATCCTGACCAATCTCAATGAAAACGATGTATTGTTTATTGACGAGATCCACCGTCTCAACCGGTCGGTAGAGGAAGTCCTGTACTCGGCCATGGAGGATTTTGCTCTGGATATCATCATCGGCAAGGGGCCTTCGGCCCGGTCCATTCGTCTGGATATTGCCAAGTTCACACTGATCGGGGCCACGACGCGGGCGGGAAGTCTGTCAGCGCCGCTTAGAGACCGTTTCGGCGTCAGCTGCAAGTTTGAAATGTACACGACGGAGGAACTGAAAAAGATCATTGGAAGATCGGCGGACCTGCTGGGTGTGACGGCGGACGAGCAGTCCATGGAGGAAATGGCAAAGCGCTCCCGGGGAACTCCGCGTGTAGCAAACAGAATGTTGAAGCGGGTGCGGGACTTTTCTCAGGTCAAGGGAAATGGAGTCATCGATATCGATATCACACAGAAAGCGCTGGATGCGCTGGGTGTGGATCACATGGGACTGGAGAGTCTGGATCGGGAGATCCTGCGGACCATCATTGAACGGTTCAAAGGCGGTCCGGTGGGGATCGATACCATCGCGGCATCCATCGGAGAAGAACGGGTGACCATTGAAGACGTGTACGAGCCGTATCTGATCCAGGCGGGATTTCTTCATCGGACCCAGAAAGGCAGAGTGGTGTCGGCGCAGGCGTACAAGCACCTGGGCATCCCGTATGACGAGGAAGAGGTTAACGGTTCAGTCAAGGAATAGAAGAGGATATATATGAAGATAGAGGAATTTGATTATCATCTGCCGGAGGAGCTGATCGCGCAGAAACCGGCGGAGAAGCGTGATGCATCGCGGCTTTTGGTGGTGCATCGTGATACCGGCGAGACGGAGCATCGGCATTTTTATGACATTCTGGAATATTTGAATCCGGGGGACTGCCTGGTGCTGAACAATTCTAAAGTGCTCCCGGCTCGGCTCTTTGGAACGAAGGAAAAGACCGGGGCCAAGGTGGAATTTCTGCTGATCAAGCGGATCGAGGGCGATCTCTGGGAGACCATGGTAAAGCCGGGCAAGCGGCTGAAACCGGGGGACAGCGTACTCTTTTCGGAGAAGCCTTTGCTGCGGGCGGAAGTGAAGGATTACGGAAACGATGGTACACGGCTGGTGGAATTTCAGTATGAAGGTCTGTTTATGGAACGGCTGGAAGAGCTGGGAAGCATGCCGCTGCCGCCTTACATCGAACGGAGCAGCCAGGAAGAGGATAAAGACCGGTATCAGACGGTGTACTGCGAGGAGGAAGGCTCTGTAGCGGCGCCGACGGCTGGACTGCACTTTACAGATGAACTGCTGGAGCAGGCGAAAGCCAAGGGCGTGGAGCTGATCTATGTGACGCTGCACGTGGGAATCGGCACGTTCCGGCCGGTCAAATGCGAGAATATCGAAGAGCATTCCATGCATTTTGAGGAATATCATATCAGCGAGGAAAGCGCAGCGGCTATCAACAAGGCCAAGCGGGAAGGTCGGCGGATCATTTCCGTGGGGACGACTTCTACGCGGACGGTGGAGAGCGCGGCGTATTACGATGAAGCGGCTGGATGTATGCAGGTGAAGAGTGGAGAAGGCAGCACGGGAATTTTCATTTATCCGGGCTATGAGTTTAAGATCATTGACAGCCTGATCACAAACTTCCATCTGCCGAAGTCCACGCTGCTGATGCTGATTTCAGCACTGTATGACCGGGAGAAGATCCTGGCGGTATACGAAGAAGCCATTCGGGAAAAGTATCGGTTTTTCAGCTATGGTGACGCCATGTTTATTGAATAAGGAGGCACAGAGATGGAAGCAGGTCTTGTGACTCATGAATTTGACGCCTTCTTTGATAAAGACTCCAGGGTGCTGATTTTAGGAACGATCCCGTCGCCAAAATCGCGGGAACAGGGATTCTATTACGGGCATCCCCAGAACCGGTTCTGGAAAGTGCTGGCGGACGTGCTGGATGAGGAGTTTCCAGAGACGGTGGAGGAGCGGAAAGCGTTTTTGAAACGGAATCACATCGCACTCTGGGATGTTCTGGCAAGCTGCGAGATCAAGGGTGCATCGGATGTGAGCATCCGCAGTGCCGAGCCCAACGATATGAACCGCATTTTAAAGGCTGCGGATATCCGAGCGATCTTTGCGACGGGAGCCAAGGCGGCGGAGCTGTATAAAAAGCTGTGTCTGCCTGCGTGTGGTGTGGAAGCCATCCGGCTGCCGTCTACGAGTCCTGCCAACTGCGGGTGCTCGTATGAGAAGCTGCGGGAGGCGTACAGCCAGATTTGTGATTATGTGAGATAAAAGAGTAGGAGTTTATTTTTATGGCAGCAGTTACTTACGAACTGATCAAAAAAGACAGTCGAACGAAAGCGCGCAGGGGCCGCGTCAACACGCCTCATGGACCGATTGAAACGCCGGTGTTCATGCCGGTTGGAACGGCGGGTACCGTCAAGGCGATGAAACCGGAAGAAGTGCGGGATATGGGGGCACAGATCATTTTAGGGAACACCTATCATCTGTATCTGCGTCCCGGTCACGAAGTTGTGAAAGCGGCAGGCGGACTGCATAAATTCATGAACTGGGAGAGAGCGATCCTGACCGACAGCGGCGGGTTCCAGGTGTTCAGCCTGGGAGCTATGCGTAAGATCAGCGAAGAAGGGGTGGAATTCCGCTCTCATATCGACGGATCGAAGCACATGCTTTCCCCGGAAAAATCCATGGAGATCCAGAATGCCCTGGGATCGGATATCATGATGGCATTTGACGAGTGTGCGCCGTACCCTGCTGATCGAAATTACGTGAAGAATTCTCTGGAACGGACCACCAGATGGCTGAAACGCTGCAAGGAATTTCATAAGAATACGGAGCAGCAGTCCCTGTTCGGCATCATGCAGGGCGGCATGTATAAAGACTTGAGAAAGCAGAGTGCAGAAGAAATCGTGGAACTGGATCTGCCGGGCTATGCCATCGGGGGACTCAGCGTAGGCGAGCCGAAAGAGCTCATGTATGAGATCATGGACGACTGCGTGGATTATCTTCCAGCGGACAAACCGCGGTATCTGATGGGTGTGGGCAGCCCGGACTGCCTCTTTGAAGGCGTGGAACGGGGCATCGATATGTTTGACTGCGTGCTCCCGACCAGGATCGCGCGTCACGGCATGGCTATGACGTCTCAGGGACGGGTCAACATCAAAAATGCTAAGTATGAGCGGGATTTCACACCGCTGGATCCTCACTGTGACTGCTACACCTGCCGGAACTATTCCAAGGCGTATCTGCGCCATCTGTTCAAGTGCGATGAGATCCTGTCTTCCATGCTGATGACGACTCACAATCTGCACTTCCTGGTCAACACTATGGCGGGCATCCGCAAAGCCATCGAGGAAGACAGATTCCTGGAATACAAGAAAGAATTTTACGACAGCTATGGGAGATTTTAAATGGGAAATATAGAAAACAGAGAAGTTTGCAGAGATAAGGATATTTGCGGCGGCTGCGTCTATCAGGGCGTGCCTTATGAAGAACAGCTGAGCAATAAATTTGGCGAGGTCAAGGGGCTTCTGGACAAGAAGGACATCCGATACGGCGAGCTGCTTCCCATTGAGGGGGCGCCTGCCCGTTATGGGTATCGCAACAAGATGGAGTACACCTTTGGCGATATGGAAAAGAACGGCCCGATGACATTGGGTATGCACAAGAAAAAGCACTTCATGTCCATCGTGACGGTGGATCAGTGCCAGCTGGTGCATGAGGATTTCAATACGATCCTGCGGGGCGTGCTGGATTTCGCCTCTTCCCGCGGCTATACCCATTATCATAAGAAGGCTCACAAAGGTCTGATGCGACATCTGATCGTGCGCAGGGGTATCCGGACGGGAGAGCTTCTGGTCAATGTGGTCACCAGCTCAGAGGATGGATTCGATGAATCCGCTTTCGTGGAAATGATCCGGGCGCTGCCGCTGGAAAATCAGGTGGTCGGCATTCTGAGAACCATTAACGATCGTTTGGCAGACGCTGTTTACTGCGATGAACTGCGGGTACTCTGGGGGCGTGATTATTACAACGAAGAGATTCTGGGTCTGAAGTTCAAGGTAAGCGCATTTTCCTTTTTCCAGACTAATGTGGACGCAGTGGAGCGGCTGTATTCTTATGCGGTCAGCCTCATTGATGATTTTGAGAATAAAGAGGTGTTCGACCTGTACTGCGGCACGGGAACTATCACTCAGGTGCTGGCCCGCAAGGCGAAGGAGGTCATCGGCATCGAGCTGGTAGAGGAAGCTGTAGAGGCTGCAAAGGCCAATGCGGCCCTCAACGGGCTGGAAAACTGTCGCTTCCTGGCAGGCGATGTGTTCGAGGTTCTCGACAGGCTTCCCGACAAGCCGGAAGTCATCGTAGTGGATCCGCCGCGCGTGGGCATTTCTTCCAACGCGCTGGAAAAGATCATTGGCTACGGCGTAAAGCAGATCGTATACATCTCCTGCAATCCCAAGAGCCTGGCCGACAACCTGTACTACATGCAGTATTACGGCTATGAGATCAAATCGGTAAAGCCGTTTGACAACTTCCCGGGCACAAAGCACACGGAATGCGTGGCGGTGCTGGAGAAGGTGGAGAAGTAAATATTTCTGGAGTTGATGGATTCCGGGCTTTTTGTGAGGTTTGTATTGTCAGGAAAGCCTTGCGAAAAGTTCGGTTTTCTTGTATGGAAACATATCTACTTTTTGGTTTGATTAAAGAAAAAGTGGATGATCGAAAAAATGCGGTAGGGTTTAGGCTGTGGATTAGATGTCATAGGTTGTGGCACTGGAATTGTTATCAGAGCCGACCGCAGTTTAAGCCAATCGATACTAAGAGGCAGACTTGGCAGTGGAATAGATAACAGGAGGGTTTGAATGATGATGAATAAAGATTATTTGTATCAGATTAATATTCGAGAATGGATTGAGAGAGGCTTAGATGCTGACATAATGGTTCCAGTATCGGGAAATAAAATTGATGAAAAGTATGATATATACCTTCAGAGTTTTCTTCTTCCTTTGGA
>CAKQXD010000015.1 GCA_934281605.1 uncultured Clostridia bacterium
TGCGCATAGTGTCTGTTTGGAGTTTCATATTCTACGTGCGCAGTTGCGATCGTGATTCCTCTTTCTTTTTCTTCCGGTGCCTTGTCGATCTGGTCGAATGCTACCTTTTCTCCAAGTCCGTATCTCTTCTGCAGTGTTGTTGTGATCGCTGCAGTCAGAGTTGTCTTACCGTGGTCTACGTGACCAATGGTTCCGATATTGATATGCGGCTTTGTTCTTTCAAATTTCTGTTTTGCCATTTGTGTTCTCCTTTCATCCAAATCCGTTTCATGCGGATTTTAACATTTTCTTTCTTACGCTATGCGTATTGATTAAAAAGGATTTATTTGTTAATCGATTCAAGCAGGCTGTCTGGTAATTTTTCGAAGTGATCGAACTGCATTACATAAACACCTCTGCCCTGTGTCTTAGAACGCAGATCCGTAGCGTAACCGAACATTTCGGAAAGAGGTACATATCCTCTTACTGCTACTGCACCGTTGTTCATGTCGGATCCTTCGATTCTGCCTCTTCTCGAACTGATGTCGCCGATTACATCACCCATGTATTCTTCTGGAACAGTAACCTCAACCTTGAAGATCGGTTCGAGCAGTACCGGCTTAGCCTTCTTAGCGGCTTCCCTGAACGCCATGGATGCTGCGATCTTAAACGCCATTTCAGAGGAGTCGACTTCGTGGTAAGAACCATCGTACAGTTCTACGCCAACATCTACAACCTGGTATCCCGCAACCGGACCAGTCTGCATAGCTTCCTTGATTCCTTCTTCAATCTTCGGAATGTATTCCTTAGGAATAGCACCACCGACGATAGAGTTCTTGAATTCGAAACCTTCTCCCGGTTCTCTCGGATAAACCTTGATCTTTACATGACCGTACTGACCACGACCACCCGACTGCTTTGCATACTTGTGATCCACGTCTGCCGGTGCTGTAATCGTTTCCTTGTAGGAAACCTGCGGCTTACCAACGTTTGCTTCTACCTTAAATTCTCTTAAAAGTCTGTCTACGATGATTTCCAGATGAAGTTCACCCATACCTGCGATGATCGTCTGTCCGGTATCTTCGTTTGTATATGTCTTGAAAGTAGGGTCCTCTTCTGCCAGTTTTGCCAGAGCGATACCCATCTTTTCCTGACCTGCCTTTGTTTTCGGCTCGATAGCGATTTCGATAACCGGATCCGGGAATTCCATGGATTCCAGAATGATCTCGTGCTTTTCGTCACACAGAGTATCACCAGTTGTCGTTACTTTCAGACCTACTGCAGCAGCAATATCACCGGAGTATACCTTTTCGATATCCTCTCTCTTGTTCGCATGCATCTGCAGGATACGTCCCACTCTTTCCTTCTTGCCCTTAGTGGAGTTGTAAACATAGGAACCAGAGTCCAGCGTTCCGGAATAAACCCGGAAGAATGCCAGTTTACCAACGTAAGGGTCAGCCATGATCTTGAATGCCAGAGCGGAGAACGGACCATTATCATCTGCCGGTCTTTCTTCTTCCTCTTCCGTATCAGGAACAATGCCCTTGATCGGCGGAATATCAACAGGAGACGGCATATAGTCGATGACAGCGTCCAGCATCAGCTGTACACCCTTGTTTCTATATGCGGATCCACAAGTTACAGGAATCATTTCACCTGCAATCGTTGCTGTACGGATTACCTTCTTGATCTCAGCCTTCGTGATTTCTTCACCTTCCAGGAACTTCATCATCAGTTCTTCATCTGCTTCCGCAACAGATTCCAGAAGTTTTTCTCTCCACTCGTCAGCCAGATCTTTCAGATCCTCTGGAATATCAGTCATCTCATATTCCTTACCAAGGTCATCCTTGTAAATCTCTGCTTTCATTTCTACTAAGTCAATAATCCCTACAAAAGAGTCTTCTTTACCAATCGGCAGCTGGATAGGTACTGCATTTGCTTTCAGTCTTTCCTCTACCATCTTAACGACTCTGTAAAAGTCTGCACCCAGGATGTCCATCTTATTTACAAAGATCATCCGTGGAACACCGTATTTCTCAGCCTGTCTCCATACAGTTTCAGACTGCGGTTCAACGCCGCCCTTTGCACAGAGGACAGTAACTGCACCGTCCAGTACTCTCAGCGAACGTTCTACTTCAACTGTGAAGTCTACGTGTCCCGGTGTATCGATAATATTGATTCTGGTGTCTTTCCATTGAGCTGTAGTAGCAGCAGAGGTAATAGTGATACCACGTTCCTGTTCCTGTTCCATCCAGTCCATAGTAGCGGCACCTTCATGGGTTTCGCCGAGCTTATGAGTTCTGCCTGTGTAGAACAGAATTCTTTCCGTAGTTGTCGTTTTTCCGGCATCGATATGTGCCATTATGCCAATGTTTCTAGTCTTTTCTAACGGAAAACTTCTCTTTGCCATATTATCCTCCTTTCTGCTTAAAAAACCTGTCGTGTTATCCGGTGATGCAAAGCATCACACCGGATTACCAACGATAGTGTGCAAAAGCCTTGTTGGCTTCTGCCATCTTGTGCGTATCTTCCTTTTTCTTCACAGATGCACCAGTGTTGTTTGCTGCATCGATCAGTTCTTTTGCCAGTCTGTCAGACATGGTCTTTTCGCCTCTTGCTCTTGTGTACTTAGTCAGCCATCTCAGTCCCAGAGTCTGACGTCTGTCAGCTCTTACTTCGATAGGAACCTGGTAGTTAGCACCACCAACACGTCTGGCCTTTACTTCGAGAACAGGCATAATGTTGTTCATAGCCTTTTCGAATACTTCCAGAGGCTCCTCTCCAGTCGTTTCCTTCACCTTATCGAAAGCGTCATAAACGATCTTCTGAGCAACTCCCTTTTTTCCATCCAGCATAACGCTGTTGATGAGCTTTGCAACAACAACACTTCCGTATACCGGATCTGGAAGCACTTCGCGTTTAGGTATATTTCCTTTTCTTGGCACTTCTCTTCCCTCCTTAAACTCTACAGTCGGTACTCGATCGCAATCATCGGAATTTCTTCAGGCGAGCAACACTCGTCTTACGTCCGATCATTGTCACCGTGGTGCTCTTTGAATCTATAGATCAAAGGCACTTCAAATTACCGATTACTACTTCTTAGGTCTCTTAGCTCCGTACTTGGATCTAGCCTGTTTTCTGTCTGCAACACCAGCGGTGTCCAGTGTTCCTCTTACGATGTGATATCTTACACCTGGCAGGTCCTTAACTCTTCCGCCTCTGATGAGTACAACACTGTGCTCCTGGAGGTTATGTCCAATTCCAGGGATATATGCTGTAACTTCGATACCGTTCGTAAGGCGAACTCTCGCAACTTTTCTTAAAGCGGAGTTAGGCTTTTTCGGAGTCACTGTCTTTACAGAAGTGCATACGCCTCTTTTCTGCGGCGAATTTACGTCTGTAGCAACTCTTCTGAGGGAATTCATTCCCTTGCCAAGAGCTGGTGCAGTAGACTTCTTTTCACTGCTTGTTCTGCCCTGACGTACTAATTGGTTAATTGTAGGCATCCTTTTTCTCCTTTCTTTGGTATATAAATAATTGTCAGCCCCAAGCCTAATACAGCTCAGAGCCGACAACTATTGTATCATGTTATGAATTGTTATGTCAATATAATTTACTCAGGTTTTATGTTGCAGGATTACTCCAGCTCCACAATATCCGAAGTGTCTGCATCAGCCGCATACTCTTCTGCCGCTGCCAGATCATCGCCCGTTCCCATAGCAGGAACGATATCATCCAGATCTTCTTCCAGTTCAGCCTCCAGATCCATCTCACGCTGCATTTCCTTATACGCTTCGATGAGTGCTGTATTTACACCGTAGTCCAGATCGATGGACCGATACTTCTTCATTCCAGTACCAGCCGGGATCAGCTTACCGATGATAACGTTTTCCTTCAGACCCTGCAGCGTGTCATTCTTGCCCTTGATTGCCGCATCGGTCAGGACTCTCGTCGTTTCCTGGAAAGATGCTGCCGACAGGAAGGAGTTAGTTGCCAGAGAAGCCTTTGTAATACCCAGAAGGATATGCTCTGCTTCCGCCGGTCTGCCGCCTGCCGCTACCGCCGCTTCGTTTGCCTCTTCGATTTCCACCTTGCTGTACTGACCGCCCGGCAGAAGTTCTGTATCTCCCGGATCGTTGACCTTCAGCTTGGAAAGCATCTGACTTACGATAACTTCCACGTGCTTGTCGTTGATATCTACACCCTGCTGCTTATATACACGCTGTACTTCCTTCAGCAAGTACTGGTAAACACCTTCTACACCGTTGAGTCTCAGGATATCCTTCGGATCCAGCGGACCTCTTGTGATATTGTCTCCTGCCAGAACGTATTCGCCTTCAGAAACACAGATTCTTGCTCCATAAGGAATTTCGTAAACACGTTCTTCTTCGCCTCTTACCTTGACCTTGGTCTTATTGTCCATGGTCGGTTCGATGGATACGACCGTACCGTCTGCTTCGCAGATCACTGCAAGACCCTTAGGCTTTCTAGCTTCGAACAGTTCCTCAACTCTTGGAAGACCGTGTGTGATATCGGATCCCGCAACACCGCCGGTATGGAATGTTCTCATGGTCAGCTGTGTACCCGGTTCTCCGATGGACTGTGCCGCCGTGATACCAACCGCTTCTCCAATGTTCACGCCTTCGCCTGTTGCCAGGTTTCGACCATAACACTTCGCGCAAACACCTGTCTTGCTGTGGCATGTCATAACCGAACGAATCGCAACGGATTCAATTCCAGCTTCCTCAATGCGGTGTGCCACATCTTCGGAAATCTCACAGTCCTGCTCTACCAGTATTTCTCCAGTCTGAGGATCTGTAATATCTGTCAGCGCCGTTCTTCCTACAATACGGTCTTTCAGCTTTTCAATAACTTCTTTTCCGTCCGTGAATGCCTTTACTTCGATACCTTCATTGGTTCCGCAGTCGTCCTCACGCACGATCACGTTATGGGAAACGTCAACCAGTCTTCTTGTCAGGTAACCGGAGTCGGCTGTACGCAGCGCGGTATCGGCCAGACCCTTTCTTGCACCGTTGGTGGAAATGAAGTATTCCAGTACGGACAGACCTTCACGGAAGTTTGCCTTGATCGGGATCTCGATGGTCTTACCTGTCGCGTTTGCCATCAGACCACGCATACCTCCGATCTGACGGATCTGGTTCTTACTGCCTCGAGCTCCGGAGTGAGCCATGATGAACAGGTTGTTGAGGGAATCCAGGGAGTCCATCAGAGCGTCTGCTACATCATCTGTCGTCTTGTTCCAGATCTCGATAACCTTTTCGTAACGTTCCTTATCAGAAACGAGACCGCGTCTGTAAGCCTTTTCATATTTTTCTACCAGCTGTTCTGATTCATCGATGATAGCAGCCTTTGCTTCCGGGATCTCCATATCAGAGATACTGATAGTGATCGCTGCGATCGTGGAGTAATGATACCCCATATCCTTAATGTAGTCCAGCATGATAGCAGTTTCTGTATTACCATGGACACGATAGCATCTGTCGATGATCTGCCCCAGTTTTTTCTTGTCGCAGAGGAAGTCGATTTCCAGGGAATACGGATCGTTTTCACGATCTTCTACATAACCCAGATCCTGCGGAATCTTCTGGTTGAAGATGAATCGTCCAACGGTAGATTCCACCAGCTTACCTCTTTCATCGTCTTCGCCGGCATACATACGAACTTTAACTCTGGCGTGCAAGCCAACCATGTGAGTCTGATATGCCATGAGCATTTCGGACATGTCAGTAAATACTTTACCGTCGCCCTTCTCTGCATCGGAATTTCTTCTGCCTTCTTCCTGTCCCGGATGAGTCAGGTAGTAGCTTCCCAGGATCATATCCTGCGTCGGCGTCGTAATCGGTGATCCGTCCTTCGGCGCCAGGATATTGTTTACGGAAAGCATCAGGAATCTTGCTTCTGCCTGCGCTTCTACAGAAAGTGGTACGTGTACCGCCATCTGGTCTCCGTCAAAGTCAGCGTTGAATGCCGTACATGCCAGCGGGTGAAGCTTGATTGCCTTCCCCTCTACAAGAACAGGTTCAAACGCCTGGATACCCAGTCTATGCAGGGTCGGGGCACGGTTCAGCATAACCGGATGATCCTTGATTACGCCTTCCAGCACATCCCATACCTCAGGACGCACCTTTTCGACCATTCTCTTAGCACTCTTGATGTTGTGCGCGTTTCCGTTCTCAACCAGTTTTTTCATGATGAAAGGTTTGAAGAGTTCCAGCGCCATCTTCTTAGGAAGCCCACACTGATAGAATCTCAGTTCCGGACCTACTACGATAACGGAACGACCGGAGTAGTCAACACGCTTACCCAGCAGGTTCTGACGGAATCTTCCCTGCTTACCTTTCAGCATATCAGACAGAGATTTCAGCGGTCTGGATCCCGGTCCTGTTACCGGTCTTCCTCTTCTGCCGTTATCGATGAGCGCATCAACTGCTTCCTGCAGCATACGCTTTTCGTTTCTTACAATGATATCCGGGGCGCTCAGCTCCAGTAGTCTGTTCAATCTGTTGTTTCTGTTGATAACACGTCTGTACAGATCGTTCAGGTCGGACGTTGCGAATCTACCTCCATCCAGCTGTACCATAGGACGCAGATCCGGTGGAATTACCGGGATCACATCCAGGATCATCCACTCCGGTCTGTTGCCGGAAGTACGCAGTGCTTCTACGACTTCCAGTCTTCTAACGATACGGATCTTTTTCTGACCCGTTGCAGTTGTCAGCTTTGACTTCAGATCCTGGGACAGCTCCTCCAGATCGATCTGCGTCAGCAGTTCCTTGATCGCTTCCGCTCCCATGCCTGCCTTGAACTTGTTGGCAGGATTATCCTTCGCTTCACGATACTGATTTTCTGTCAGGATCTCTTTATATGCAAATTCTGTATTTCCCGGATCCGTTACGATAAAGTTCGCAAAATACAGAACCTTTTCCAGTGTTCTCGGGGAAATATCCAGCACCAGCCCCATACGGGACGGAATTCCCTTGAAATACCAGATATGAGATACCGGAGAAGCCAGCTTGATGTGGCCCATCCGTTCTCTTCTTACTTTTGCCTTTGTAACTTCTACACCGCACTTGTCGCACACGATACCCTTATAACGGATTCTCTTGTACTTACCGCAGTGACACTCCCAGTCCTTTGTTGGTCCGAAGATCCGTTCACAGTACAAACCGTCTTTTTCCGGCTTCAAAGTTCTGTAGTTGATCGTCTCAGGTTTGGTAACCTCTCCATGAGACCAGCTCAGGATCTTTTCTGTCGATGCCAGCCCGATCTGCAGGGACTCAAAATTATTCAATTCATAATTGTTGTTATCGTTCATCGGTCACTTCCCCTTTCCTATAAATCTTCCTCATCCTCGGATGCTGTTTCTTCCGCATCGCTGTCGTCGTCATCCTCAAAGTCGTCTTCTTCCTCGCTGTCAAAATCGTCAGCATCATCGTCTTCTACGACAACGAACTCTTCCTCCTCCTGATTTTCATCCAGTTCTCCGGAATCGGAGCTTACTGCATCCTCGATCACGGAAGCATCCATTTCTTCCTTGATCTCGATTTCTTCGTGGTCTTCCGTCAGGACTTTTACATCCAGGCACAGACTCTGCATTTCCTTGATGAGTACCTTGAAGGATTCCGGGATTCCCGGTTCCGGAATATTTTCACCCTTTACAATGGCTTCATATGTCTTCACACGACCTACGATGTCATCGGATTTTACCGTCAGGATTTCCTGCAGCGTGTAAGCAGCACCGTAAGCTTCCAGCGCCCATACTTCCATTTCTCCGAAACGCTGTCCGCCGAACTGAGCTTTACCGCCCAGAGGCTGCTGCGTAACCAGGGAATACGGACCAGTACTTCTTGCATGAATCTTATCGTCAACCAGATGGTGGAGTTTCAGCATGTACATGTAACCGACCGTTACCGGATTGTCGAAGTAATCTCCTGTACGTCCATCACGCAGACGCAGTTTTCCGCTTCCATCGTAGCCGCATTCTTTCAGGAGCTGAATGATGTCCTTCTCCGTAGCTCCGTCGAATACCGGCGTTGCGATGTACCAGTCTTTGCTCTTTGCAGCCAGACCCAGGTGAACTTCCAGTACCTGTCCGACGTTCATTCGGGAAGGTACACCCAGAGGGTTCAGCATTACCTGCAGCGGCTGACCGTTTTCCATGAACGGCATATCTTCTTCCGGCAGGATCCGGGAAATAACACCCTTATTTCCGTGACGTCCCGCCATCTTGTCGCCAACGCAGATCTTTCTCTTTGTCGCAATGTAGCAGCGAACCAGCTTGTTGACTCCTGGCGGCAGCTCGTCACCGTTGTCTCTGGAGAAGATCTTAACGTCTACGACGATACCGGTTTCACCGTGCGGAACGCGGAGAGATGTATCTCTTACTTCACGAGCCTTTTCTCCAAAGATAGCGCGCAGCAGACGCTCTTCTGCCGTCAGCTCCGTTTCTCCCTTTGGCGTTACCTTGCCGACCAGAATATCGGAAGAGTTTACTTCAGCACCCTTGCGGATGATCCCCTCTTCATCCAGATCGCGGAGCGCGTCTTCGCCCACGTTCGGGATATCTCTGGTGATTTCTTCAGGTCCCAGCTTGGTATCTCTGGCTTCTGCTTCGTATTTTTCAATATGGATGGACGTCAGAACGTCTTCCATGATCAGTCTTTCATTCAGGATGATCGCATCCTCGTAGTTGTAGCCCTCCCAGGTCATGAATCCGATCAGCAGGTTCTTGCCCAGTGCGACTTCACCGTTATCCGTGGATGGACCGTCTGCGATAACTTCACCGGCCTCAACGTGTTCTCCGTTGAATACGATCGGTCTCTGGTTGATGCAGGTACCCTGGTTGGAACGCTTGAACTTCAGCAGCTTGTATTCGTCCTTGCCTTCGCCGTCATCACGGAGGATCACGATCTTATCTGCATCAACGAAGTCGATGGTTCCCGCGTGTTTGGCCAGCGCTACAACACCGGAGTCCTTCGCGGATTTATGCTCCATACCGGTTCCCACGATCGGCGCCTCGGTTACCAGAAGAGGTACTGCCTGACGCTGCATGTTGGATCCCATCAGCGCACGGTTGGCGTCGTCGTTTTCCAGGAACGGAATCAGCGCTGTCGCTACCGATACGACCTGTTTCGGCGATACGTCCATGTAATCTACCGCTTCTCTTGGAACCAAGTCGATTTCGCCGCCTTCTCCTCTGGCTGCAACTCTCAGATTTGCAAAGTGTCCTTCGGAGTCCAGCGGTTCGTTAGCCTGCGCGATGATCTTGTCTTCTTCATCATCTGCAGTCAGGTACTGGATCTCTTCCGTTACACGTCCAGTTTCTTTATCTACGATACGATACGGTGTTTCAATAAATCCGTATTCGTTTACGATTCCGTATGTCGTCAGGGAGCCGATCAGACCGATATTCGGACCTTCTGGCGTCTCGATCGGACACATTCTGCCGTAGTGGGAATGGTGTACGTCTCGTACTTCGAATCCTGCTCTTTCTCTGGAAAGTCCTCCAGGACCCAGTGCAGAAAGTCTTCTCTTATGTGTCAGTTCCGACAGCGGGTTATTCTGGTCCATGAACTGAGATAACTGAGAACTTCCGAAGAATTCTTTTACGGCGGCTGTCACCGGACGGATGTTCATCAGTCCCTGCGGTGTTACTTCCGCAATGTCCTGCGTCGTCATTCTTTCCTTGATGGTACGTTCCATTCTGGAAAGTCCGATACGGATCTGATTCTGCAGCAGTTCCCCTACAGTACGCAGTCTTCTGTTACCCAGATGGTCAATGTCATCCGTGTGACCGATACCGTAATTCAGGTTCAGCAGGTAGCTGACAGATGCGATCACATCTGCTACCAGAATATGTTTCGGAGAGAGTTCGTTCTTTCTCAGCTTCAGAGCATTCTTAACAGAAGCCTGATCTTCATTTTCCTGCAGAATCTCCATCAGAACCGGATAATATACTTTTTCCGGGATCTTCAAATCGGAAATATCAAAATCGATGTAGTTTTTCAATGCAACGAACTGGCTGCCGATTACCTTCGTAACTCTCGTTTCATCCATTGGGCTCTGCACCATAACGAATTCCACGCCGGCATCCTCGATCTGCATTGCCAGATCTTTATCGATCTTCTGTCCCTTTTCTGCCAGAACTTCACCGGTGTTTGGATCGATGACATCCTCATCTACTACCACGCCGGCAAGTCTGTTGGCAAGACCCAGCTTCTTATTGTATTTATATCTTCCCACCTTAGCGAGATCATACCGCTTCGGATCGAAGAACATGGAATTAAACAGAGACTGTGCACTGTCCACCGTAGGCGGTTCACCCGGTCTCAGTTTTTTATAGATTTCTTTCAGGCCTTCTTCGTAATTTGTTGTTGTATCTTTTTCCAGGGTCTTGAGCAGTCTCGGTTCCTCACCAAAAATATCAATGATTTCCTGATTGCTTCCGATCCCCAGTGCACGCAGCAGAGTCGTAACCGGCTGCTTTCTCGTTCTGTCCACACGAACCGAAATGATTTCATTGGAATCCGTCTCATATTCCAGCCATGCGCCTCTGTTCGGAATAACCGTTGTGGAGAACAAGTCCTTACCGGACTTATCGATTTCCTTATCATAGTAAGGTCCCGGAGAACGAACCAGCTGTGTAACAACAACTCGTTCTGCTCCATTATATATAAAAGTACCCTTCTCCGTCATGAGCGGCAAATCTCCCATGAAGACTTCCTGCTCTTTGACTTCGCCGGTTTCTTTGTTTACAAGTCTAACCTTCACCTTCATCGGTGCGGCATATGTCACATCTCGTTCTTTACATTCTTCCTGTTCATATTTCGGAGGATCCGTCAGAGAATAGTCAATAAATTCAAGGATCAAATTATCGGCATAATCCTTGATCGGTGAAATATCCTCAAAAACTTCACGAAGACCTTCTTTCACGAACCAGTCATACGAATCTGTCTGGATTTGAAGTAAATTCGGCATTTCTGCCACTTCATTGATTTTCGCGAAGGTCATGCGTTCTTTTCTACCTAATTTTATCGGATTTGGCATAGTCATCACTCCTTATATATTTCACAAATTACACTCGCAGGGCAGTTTATTATGTTACCATATGCTTGTCAAATAGTCAAGGGTTGTTTGGAATTTTTTTCAAAAATATTTATAAAAAAAGAAAATCAAGTCGAATTGTCTATCTACAATGCTCCCTGTCTTGGGAGAGTATGAAAAAACAGATTGGATTTTATACATCCTGCAAAAGCAGGAAAAACAGCCTGTGTTTTAAAATGAGGAAAAGACGACAAGTATTCTCTTGCCGCCTTTCAATCCTTTTTTATATTCAGAAGCTAAGCTTATTTCAGTTCTACAACTGCTCCAACTTCTTCCAGCTGAGCCTTGAAGCCTTCTGCTTCTGCCTTTTCGCAGCCTTCCTTTACGTTGGATGGAGCTCCGTCTACCAGTTCCTTTGCTTCCTTCAGTCCCAGGCCAGTGATTTCTCTTACAGCCTTGATAACCTTGATCTTTTCAGCTCCAACTTCCTTCAGAACTACTGTGAATTCAGTCTGTTCTTCAGCTGCTGCTCCACCTTCGCCTGCTGCTGCTACAACAACGCCTGCTGCTGCGGATACGCCAAATTCTTCTTCACAAGCCTGAACCAGCTCGTTTAACTCTAATACGGACATCTCTTTTATAGCTTCGATGATCTGATCTTTGTTCATTTTCATTCTCCTTTATACAAATTCTTTTTACTGGCCGCATATCATCTGCGGCTTAACATGATTCATGCAGTTTGCAATACATTTCGCAGGGTTCCTGTAAAGCGTCTTACGCCTCTTTCTGTTCTGCGATCTGCGCAACGACTCTTGCAAAGTTTGCAATCGGGGACTGAATGCTTCCCATGAACTTGGAGATGAGTGTATCTCTGGATGGGATTGCTGCAATCTTTTCGATATTTTCTTTATCGAAGTATTCCCCTTCGATGATGCCGCCCTTGAACTCCATTTTCTTGTAAGCTTTTCTAGCATCGTTCAGAACTCTAGCCGGTGCTGTTGCATCATCATAGCTGAATGCGAAACCGCTTGGTCCTTCCAGGATCTCGCCCAGCGCTTCATACTTAGTGCCTTCGATGGCTCTCTTTACAAGAGTGTTCTTGTAAACAGTGTAATCCACCTCTGCTTCACGAAGCTTTTTTCTCATTTCGTCAGCTTCAGCAACTGTGATACCCATGTAGTCAATTACTACTGCGGATTCCGCTCTTTCAAACTTATCTTTAATCTCGTCTATAATTATCTGCTTCTGTTTGTAAGCTTCTTTCATTATCGCGTATTCTCCTTTCTAAAGATTCGCCGTGAAATCAAATTTCACTTCAGGTACGCCATAAAAAGACCTTGTCGTCGTCATAGACAGCAAGGCCAATATATTTACATTGTACCTCGGCGGGAAATTAAGGCTTCCAGGATATACGTCCCATCACCACCCGCTGTCTACGGTTATTTATTTTCTATTCCGTTGTGTTTAGCCTAACTTCAGCGGGTTGATCTTCACGCCAGGGCCCATAGTAGCAGCCACTGTAACGCTTCTCAGATACTGACCCTTTGCAGCTGCCGGCTTAGCCTTGATGATAGCATCCATCAGAGCGTTGAAGTTGTCAGCTAATTTCTCAGCACCAAAAGATGCTTTTCCGATCGGTGTGTGGATGATGTTTGTCTTATCCAGACGATATTCAACCTTACCAGCCTTTACGTCAGCAATAGCCTTGGCAACGTCCATAGTAACCGTTCCGGATTTCGGGTTTGGCATTAAGCCCTTAGGACCTAAGATCTTACCCAGTCTACCTACAACACCCATCATGTCAGGGGTCGCGATAATAACATCAAAGTCGAACCAGTTTTCACTCTGGATCTTCTGTGCCATTTCTTCTGCACCTACAAAATCAGCACCGGCTTCTTCGGCTTCCGCAGCTTTAGGTCCCTTGGCGAATACCAGAACCTTCTTTGTTTTACCAGTACCGTGCGGCAGAACGATAGCACCACGAACCTGCTGGTCCGCATGTCTTCCATCTACGCCCAGTCTAACGTGAACTTCTACAGTTTCGTCAAACTTAGCTTTTGCTGTCTTTGTCACGATGTCCATTGCTGGATCTACATCGTACAGTTCAGCCTTGTCGTAAGCCTGTACGGCTTCTCTGTAATTCTTGCCTCTCTTTGGCATTTCATTTACCTCCTGGTGGTACGAACGATTTCGCTTTTACTACAAAATCTCCCACGTTACTAGTCTTCGATAACGATTCCCATGCTTCTTGCAGTACCCTTGATCATTTCAGTTGCTGCATCAAGGTCTGCTGCGTTGAGATCCGGCATCTTAGTTTTAGCGATTTCTTCAGCCTGCGCTCTTGTCAGTGTAGCCACCTTTGTCTTGTTAGGCTCACCGGACGCAGAGTCGAGACCTGCTGCCTTCTTTAACAGTACAGCTGCTGGCGGTGTTTTGCAAATAAAGGAAAACGAGTGGTCAGCGTATACTGTGATCACAACAGGGATGATCATTCCTGGCTGATCCTGAGTCTTTGCATTGAACTGCTTACAAAAGTCCATGATGTTAACACCATGCTGTCCTAATGCTGGACCTACTGGAGGAGCCGGGTTTGCATTTCCTGCCGGGATCTGAAGTTTAATATAACCTTCGATCTTCTTAGCCATTGTATTTCTCCTTTCTTCATGATTCCCTCACAGGGGTCTATCGGAAACCGGTGCTTAGATCGTATCGACCTGAGCGAAATCCAGTTCCACTGGTGTATCTCTTCCGAACATAGAAATTTTAGCGCGCAGCGTCTGTTTCTCCATGTTGACCTCTTCGACCACTCCCATGAAGTTTTCGAACGGTCCATTGATCACCTTCACTGTGTCTCCCACTTCTACATCCAGATCGATATATATCTTTTCTATTCCCATTCTTCTCACTTCTTCTACGGTGAGAGGAATCGGATCGGAACCATGTCCTACGAATCCCGTTACACCCTGAGTGTTTCTAACGAGATACCAGGATTCATTGGTTACAATCATTTTTACAAGAACATATCCCGGGAACATTTTTCTGGTCTTGACTTTACGCTGTCCTTCCTTTACCTCAACACGGTCTTCCGTAGGCACGATGACGTCAAGAATCAAATCCTGCATCCCTCTGTTTTCAACGATCTTTTCGATGTTGACCTTTACCTTGTTTTCATGACCGGAATAGGTATGTACCACATACCATTTGGCTTCGCCGTCTCCTCTGAGACCTTCAAGACCTTCGATATCCAGTTTTTTCTTTTCGTTATTTTCACACATTATATCTTAAGCTCCCATTCATTGATATTTTAGAAACAAACAGCTTTGATCGCTGCCAGTACTCCTGTATCAACTGCCCAGAATACAAGTGCAAAAGCCGCGCAGGTAGCCAGCACCACTGCGGTAAATGATCCGAGTTCCTTCTTCGTCGGCCATACGACCTTCTTCATTTCCAGCTTAACGCCCTTGAAGTACTCTTTGATGCTTCCCCGCTTCTTTTTCTTGTTTCCACGCTGGGCAGCAGCCGCAGTCGCTTTTTTCTTTAAAGCGGTCTGGTCTTTTCCTTTCGAAGTTTTTGCCATAATGCTACTCCTTACTTCGTTTCCTTATGAAGCGTATGCTTCTTGCAGAACTTGCAGTATTTGTTCATTTCGATACGGTCTGCATTGTTCTTCTTGTTCTTCATTGTGTTGTAGTTTCTCTGCTTACATTCTGTACAAGCCAGCGTAACTTTTACTCTCATTCTCACTGTCCTCCGTTTTGCATTTTAAAGATTCAGGGATGTCCCGAACCCAACTTAAAATTAAGAGCAGTAACTGCTCCCAATTTAATTATTTTCATAAAGTTGCTAAATAATTGTATATTACAGCAGTTGCAAAGTCAAGATTTTTATGACTTTTTGTTATCGTTTTCTTCGATTTTTTCTTCTTGATCATCTTCCGGTTCGTTTTTTTCTTTCTCCGGCTGCTTCTCTGATTCTTCTGCCTCGTCCTCCGCGTCTTCTCTGTCAGGCGATTCTTCATCGCCGTCCTCTTCTTCCTGTAAAGGCTCTTCCTCGGGTTCTTCCTCAGCAGGCCTTTCTTTTTCCTCAGATGCTTCCTCTTCCTGCAAAGACTCCTCCTCAGCTTCGGCGCTTTCTTCTATCTCATCCTCAGCCGCATCCGATTCTGCTTCTTCTGTGGTTTCCTCCTCCGATTCAGCAATTTCTTCTTCGTTCTCTTCCACAGCATCTTCCGGCTCTTCGGATTCTTCTGCGTCGTCCTTTTCTATTTCATCTTCATCAGGCTTGTCGGCATCTTCTTCGGAGTCCTCATCTTCCTCGGCATCTGCAGCGGCTTCTTCATCGTCGCCATCTTCCGCCTCGGTATCATCCTCGTCTTCGCTGATTTCCGCTTCCTGATCGTCCGCCTCTTCCTGCTCTTCTTCCGATTCAGGAAGTTCCTCCATTTCCTCAGACTCGGCAGATTCTTCTTCGGCAGATTCTTCTTCCTCAGATTCCTCCGCTTCGTTCTCCTCTGATTCAATCTCTTCCTCGGACTCATCTTCATCAGTCTTCAACTCAGCAGAATTCTCCGCAGCTTCCGATTCTTCTGTTTCCTCAGGAGTTTCCGTTTCCTCAGATTTTTCAGGATCATCGGCCTCTTCCGGTTCAGCCGCATCGCTTTCCTCAGGATCAGCCTTTGCCGCTTCGTCTTCCGAAAGCTCCGCTTCATCAGATTCTTTTGATCCTTCTGCGGTTCCTGCAGTCTCATCATCCTCTGCAGATTCGACTTCTTCCTCTTCGCCGATCTGGAATACATCTGCGATCACTGCAAATTCCGGTTCCATGACAAAATCCGACATATGCAAACATTCCTGCGGACAAATTTCCGTACACTCGCCGCACAAAATACACTGCATCCGGTTGATCTCCCAGGTTTCATCCTCTCCATTTACACGGATCGCCCCTACGATACAATGCTCCTCGCACTCGCCGCACAGAGCACAGCTTCCCGTTTCGATCGAAACGCTTCCCCGGATACCTTCCGGCGTCTGCAGCGATTCCGGATCGGCAGGCTGCTTGCCAAACAGATTTTTCAACAAAGTTCCGTTTATTCTAAAAAAGCTCATAACCAACACCTACCAATCCATATTGTTCCTGCACGGATCCATCGTCAGCGACACCAGCTGCCTGTCGATCGGTTCGCACGCTTTCATCACCCGGACATACGCCAGTAAATTAGCGTCCGTCGCCATGCTGACCCTCAGCTTTTTGAGATGATCCGAATCCGTTGTCTTTGCATAATAAACAGCCTGGCCATCCGGCTGCTCCAGACGAATGACCGCCTCCCCTGCAGAAAGAGTTTCCACCTCGACTGCAATATCACCTTCCGGGATTTCAGCAATCGCCCGTTCTATCATCGCTGCTGACTGAAAGATCTCTGCAGCAGCCACCTTGCAGCGTGCCATGGCATCGCCAGCCGTCTCCAGCACCGGTACAAAGTCCAGAGAACTGTAAATGCTCCAAAGCTCATCAGTACGTGCATCCGTCAGTACAGCAGAACCCCGTGCTGCCGGACCTTTGCAGAAGGCCTGCGCCGTTTCTTCCTCCAGAACGCCAACACCTTCCAGACACCGCCGCACGGAAGCATCCTGAGCCATCAGCGTTGTCAGTTTTTCCAGTTCATTCCGGCTGTTTTCCAGTGTCGTCAAGATGTCTTCCAGCTGTTCCGCTGAAATATCCTTTTTTAAGCCGCCTACCCGGCATAGGGACAGCATGATCCGATTTCCGGAAATGCGGTCAAAAATAGCCAGGATCGGCTCTCTCACCGCCAGAAATTCCATAGACAGGCTTTCAAATCCGATGCGGTCTGCCACCATGGAGAGCCAGTACAAATGACTCTGTATCCGAGACAGCTCCAACAGGATCACACGCAGGTATGCTGCCCGTTCCGGCACTTCAATACCAGATGCCTGCTCGACTGCCATACAGTAACCAAGGCTGTTTCCAAAACTGCTGGTTCCAGCCATTCGCTCTGCCACATACATCATCTGCCTATAATCCCGATGCTCTGTCAATGCCTCCATATCGCTGCGGATGTTCTCTGCAGCATAAGAAATATCCGCCACATCATAAAACTCACGGAGATGTTCCTCTGCCACATGACGGAATTTCACACCGCAGTCCCGCGCCATATCCAGCTCCGCATCAAAAGCAGTCCAGAATACAAAGGTGATGCTGTCCACTGCAGTTTCCTCAGAAACCATCATCTTCAGGCTGAGAAGCCGGCTTTCATTCTCAAAGGTATAGATGAGCTCGATTTCGTCATCTTCCCGGTATGCACAGGCCTGACAGAAATGCCAGCCCTCTTCTTTCAGAGTTTTGACTTCGTCCAGCAGCTCAGACGCCTCAATGGTCAGAAAAGGATCGGAACCCATAGATTTTTCTGCACTATTACTCATCCTTCTGTTCCTCCTTTTCTTCGTTCTCTTCCGGCGCTTCCGCTGACTGTTCCGCTGCAGGTACAGCTTCCGCCTGATCTGCTTCTGCAGTATCTTCCTGCTTCTCAAAGCATTTGAGAATGCCATCTATAATGCTTTCCGGCCGTACAGCACAGCCTGGAATATAAAGGTTTACCGGAAGAATCTGATCTGCACCGCCGAGCACATCACCGCAGCCCTCAAAAATACCGCCGGAACAGGCACAAGCACCCGCTGCCACGACTGCTTTCGGCTCTGCCATCCGGTCATAAAGCTCCAGGATCTGTTCCCGGTTTTCTTCCTGTACGATCCCTGTGATCAGCAGCACATCCGCATGTCTGGGATTGTCCGTTTTACGCACGCCATACTGTTCCAGATCGAACTTCGGGGAGAAACATGCCTGCGCTTCCATCCCGCATCCGCTGCATCCAGATCCGTCAAAATGGATGATCCATGGAAATTTTTCTACATACGACACATCGCCACCCCCTTAAATCATAACATACAGCATGAAGAGGTTGACAGCACCTGTAACAGCTGCTGCTCCCCATGCAGTCTTAACCACAAAATCCCACTTTGTGCTTGCCGAACAATTATTGACGAACACCCGCAGGAAATATACCAGAAGCGCCGCTACAACGCCTGCTGCATGTCCCCATATCGTTCCATTACTGAAGAACAGAAATACGATCCCCAGTAAAAGTATGGTTTCATACCAGCCAGCCAGCTCGATCACCGCCAGCGTCCTTCCAGAGAATTCCGATGTAAGCCCTTTGATCCGCCTGCCTGCCGGATCAGAAGAAAAACTGAAGTCGAAAGGAGACGTTCTGGACTTGATGGCATAGATCAGTAAAAATCCTGCAAAAATCCCGATCAGCGGAAGGACAGGCATAGAAGATCCTATCATGATATCTCTGACATCCATGCTTCCGCAGTACAGAGAAAAGCCTGCTGCAGTAAAGAGGATCATAGGGCAGTATGCCATCATACGCATCAGTTCGTAATCCGCACCCATGCGCGCCGAAGTTGCTCCGGATACATAGGCAGCAACGACCAGGAATACATCCGCAGCCACCAGTGCCAGAATGACGAACAGAAGATTCCCTCCTGCAAAGAATACCACCCCGGAAACGATTTCAAAGAAGAGAAATGCCTTGACATAATAATCATGTAAGTACTTTCCTTCCCCTTTTTTCTTAGAACGCATCTTTTTCACATCCCGGAACGGCTGCAGAGCCGATGCACCCTTCTTTCCCTGCAGATTTGCAGAAAATCTGCGTCCCAGACCGGTCAGGAACCCGCCGATCAGAGGTGCCAGAACCAGATAGGCAACTGCCGATATCACGATTTTCAAAATCATCATCATGCTGCACCTCCTAATAATCTCACAAGAGTACCGATCATAAAGCCAAGGCTGATAATAATGCTGACTGCCGATAAGATACATCCGATCCAGATCAGTTTCTTTTCAGAGAACATAGTTCCCAGAGCCGTCTGAATATCTCCGGAATCCAGCCGAACCGGGTTCACAGGTGCATAGTTTTTCTTATTCCCGTAAAATACACCGCAGAGCAGTACCAGGAATACGATAACGATAAGTCCCGTCAGACTGTCCGCCAGGCTCGCTCCTGCCGAAAGTCCCCCAAATGCGGTTTCCAGATACGGCATCACACCAAACATGGAAACCAGCGGGAATACGATACTGAGAAATACGGCAAAAGCGATCATGAGCACGACAGGTCTGCCTGCCTTCTGCTCCTCGTCTTCCTGTGACGCCGCTGTCAGCACCAGCTGTCCCATGGACTTTGCAAAATAGAACACCGCTGCCCCGGCGCCAAAACAGATGGCCGCAAACAACAGAATATTACCAGACTCCACAAAATCAGAAATCACATCCCAACGCATGATCAAAATCTCAAAGTTCGCCAGAAACAGTACCCCGGTACCAGTCAGCATACAGGCTGCCAGCTTCGGTCTTCCCTCAAATAATGTATACAGCGAAACAGATCTGCCGTTTTCCAGCTGATCACGATCCATCTCCGCCATTCCTGCACACGCAAGCATAACCGTCTTGGCCGCCCCGTGAAACAACATGAGAAGGATACCTGCCAGCACAGCTTCTGCACTGCCGATCCCGCCGCACGCCACGATCAGTCCCAGCGTGGAAATCGTCGAATACGATACCGTTTTCATAGCATCCGGCTGCAGTACTGCTGCCATCGCCCCGATCAGGAACGTGATCCCGCCGACCATCATCGCCATGATCCCTGCGAAATTTTCTACTCCCAGCACAGGCGCCATTTTTAAAATCAGAAATACCCCCGCATTGGCGCTGGTCACGCAGCTGATGACTGCCGCTGCCGGCGACAGCAGGTCCTTGCCCCGTATCAGCCATCCCGCAAACGGGATCTGCATTGCCATGATTGCCCCTGCCAGCACAAAGAAAACAGCAGGAATCGCAACCATATCTCCGTACAGCGAGCCTATTTTCATCACAACATTGAGTTCCAGCGTACCGAACACCTGTCCCAGAATCAGGATCCCTGTCGTCAGCGCCATGCCGCCGAACAAATTCCATGTGAGATACCGGAACGCATTGCGGATCGCATCTTCGGTCCCTGCATAACCGATCAGCAGGAAGGAAGTGACCACCAGAATTTCCCACACGAGATAGATCCAGAGAATATTATTGAAGATCACCAGTCCCATCATCGCAGCTATACCAAAAAACACCGTAGCGAAAAAGACGTTTCTTCTGTCTTTCAGCTCCGGGTGCTGCTGATGGAACTTCTCCAGATAACCTGCTCCAAAAGCACAGATCAGCCCTCCCACGATCGGAAGGAAGACCATAAGGATCAGCGAGAAGCGATCTACATATAAATTATGCTCCACTTTGATTGTCGATCCCTGCAAGAGCTCGAACACGACGAGCACCGCCGTCTGAACAAAAGCAAATAAGGGAGCCACATACCTTCTGTGCCGCAGTCCTTCATAAATCAAATAAATCGCAAGTATCGCCGCGATCCCGATCACGACGTAATTGATCAATCCAAACTGTAATTTGAAGAATGTTTCTCCAGAAGGAAAATACATCACTACTGCTGCAATCGCTGCAGCCGTCATAACGATCGAAGCGAACGCCATGATCCCCTTTCTGGTTTTATCCCCCTTAGTTACTAAAAGAATCAGGGCAATGATTACAGGGAATGCTGTAAGAGATGTGATAATACCCATGAAATCCTCCTAATAATAGCATTGAAATATTTGTCTAGCTTATATTATATCTGTATGCATATTTATAATCAAGTCAAAAGCGCACAACATTTCACAAATTAAAATAAAGCAGCAGTCCGACCACACCGGGCACCCCCGTAGCCCCTGCAATCACTGCGTTGACCGGATTCGCAGGAAGCGTCAGTCCCCACTTTGCACCAAAAATATGAAGCAGCACCAGCACCGCTCCTCCCACCACACTGCACAGCAGAAGTTTCAGCAGCATTTTGATCGGAACAAAAAAGATACGCCCAAAAAAATACAACAGCAGCATACCCGCTGTATACGCCAGAAAAACACTGGTTTCCATCCCGATATCCATTCCCTTCTCCTTTCCCGACATGTCCCCGCTTTTTCTGCAAAAGAAAAAGAGATGACCGCAATGCATCATCTCTTTACTATATTCCGTTTTTACCGATTTATGCCTTTCCCGGATCAGCTTACAGCTGCCGCCGGCCTTCCATGGCCTTCAGCAGAGTCACTTCATCGGCATATTCCAGATCGCCGCCCACCGGTATTCCATGTGCGATCCTGCTGACCTTGATTCCGGAAGGTTTGATCAGCCGAGCGATATACATAGCCGTAGCCTCCCCTTCTATATTGGGATTGGTCGCAACGATCAGTTCCTTGACCGCTTCATCCTGCAGTCGCGGAATCAGACTCTTTAAATTGATATCATCCGGTCCGATCCCGTCCATAGGAGAAATAGCTCCGTGGAGCACATGATAATAGCCTCTATATTCTTTTATCTTTTCCATAGCTGCCACATCCCGCGGATTCTCCACCACACAGATGGTGCTCTTGTCCCGCGTGTCATCAGAACAGATCGCGCACGGATCACTGTCGGTAAGATTGCCGCATACCGAGCAGTAGGTCATAGCTGTCTTGGCATTGCGAACGGCATCCGCCAGCGCAAACGCATCCTTGTCTTCCATGGAAAGGATATGAAAAGCAAGGCGCTGCGCCGTTTTCCCGCCGATGCCCGGCAGCTTGGAAAGCTCGTTGATCAGCTTATTTAAAGGCTTCGCATACTGATACTGTCTCATATTCGTTTAAAGTCCCGGGATACCCAGACCTGCCGTCAGCTTGCTCATTTCGTTCTGGGAGATTTCCTCCATCTGACGAAGCGCTTCATTGGTCGCTACCATGATGAGATCCTGCAGCATTTCTGCATCATCCGGATCGATGACTTCCGGCTTGATCTGAATATCCTTGATTTCCTTCTTACCGGATACCGTGACCGTCACTGCTCCGCCGCCAGACGTTGCAGTCGCTTCCATTTCATTGATTTCCGCCTGCAGTTCATCCATCTTTCTCTGCATCTGCTGCATTTGCTGCATCTGTTTCTGCATATTTCCTGCGCCCGGCGCCTTTGGTCTCTTGCCGGCTTTCATTCCTTTGCCCATTTCAGTACCTCCAACTCTATTTTACTTGATTTCTACATTAATGCCCAGAAGCTTTCCCGCTTCCTGTGCAATATCCTCCACGGATTCCGCAGTCTGATTCACTGCATCATTTCCCGCTTCCGCGATCCGCAGGCTTCGCTTCTGCCCCGTATGTCTCGCCATCAGGGATTCCAGAAGTTCCCTGTTTCGCTCTGCATACGCCTTCACGTGTCCCGACCGAACGGTGATCGTAAAAGAATGTTCCTCGACAGCCGTCAGCTCTGCGCCGCTTCCAATGATATAAAAGCTTCCCTTTGATGCTTCTCCATCCTCGAATACAGCCTTCCAGATCCGGTCATAATCCTCTTTTGACGGAAGATTTCCATTCTCTGTCCCATCTGGAGTTTCCGCCGGTTTCGGCTCCGCCACACTTCCCGCAGCTTCCGACGCCGCAGGCTGATTCTGCAAAGATTCCGCCGCAGGCTGTCCCATTCCGCCCTGTGGCATCTGTGGTTCTGCAAAGACCATACGCTCCGCAGGCACTCCCATGGCCGGCATCCTTCCCGCCGATGCAGACAGCTTTACTACAGCCAGTTCCAGCAGGATACGCGGCTGTGTAGACCATCTGGCCTCATTGATAGTCCGGGAAAGTTCCAGGATCCCCTGGTTGATTTCCGAGAGTTCTATGGTTTCACTCTGCCTTCGGATCCGGTCTATATTCTCCACGGACATATTGATGATGTCCTGCGGATTCTTGATGAATTTCGTCATCAGCAGGTTTCGGTAATGATTGACCCAGTCTCTCATAAACTGTCTGACATCCTTGCCGTCCGCCAGAGCCTGCGCAATGAGAACGATAGCTTCCGAGGTGCGTTTTTTGCGGATCAGATCGGTCAGTTCCACAAAGGTCTCCTCCCCGGATGCTCCCAGAAATTCCAGCACGTCTGCCGCATCTACCACAGTGTCTCCTCCGGAAATACACTGATCCAGGATGCTGAGCCCATCTCTCACGGAACCGTCCGCATTAGCAGCGATGATCCGCAATGCGCTTTCCGAAACCTCGATACCCTTCTTCTGACAGATCTCTGCCATACCGGCAATCAGAGTATTTTCCGGAACCCGTTTGAAATCCAGACGCATACACCGCGAAAGAATAGTAGCCGGCAGCTTATGAGGCTCCGTAGTGGCCAATATAAAGACCACGTATTCCGGAGGCTCTTCCAGCGTCTTCAGCAGAGCGTTGAAGGCTCCTGTGGAAAGCATGTGGACCTCGTCGATGATATATACTTTTTTCCGTCCTGCCGCAGGAGGATATTTCACGCTCTCCCGCAGTTCCCGGATATTGTCCACTCCATTGTTGGACGCTGCATCGATCTCGATCACATCAAGGAACGTTCCCTCTTTGATCTCTCGGCATACGCTGCAGTGACCGCAGGGACGATCTCCTTCTGACAGGCAGTTCAGACCTTTCGCCAGGATACGCGCTGTCGTCGTCTTGCCTGTACCGCGAGTTCCGCAAAACAGATAGGCGTGACTTGTCGTATCCGTCTGTATTTGATTTTTTAAGATCCTGACGATATGATCCTGTCCCAGGATCTCATCAAAGACCTCCGGTCGGTATGCCCGATACAATGCTGTATACATCTTCGCCTCCAAAGTGCTGATAAAACAAATTGCCCTTTGAAAGCTCCGCAGGCGTAGGAGAAGGCTGATCTGCGGCACATAAGAGCTTCCGCTTATTGCTGCTTCCTTCCGGACCTGACAAGGTTCACGGCGTCCTATTGCGCAGGACCCAAACCATGCAAGCG
>CAKQXD010000016.1 GCA_934281605.1 uncultured Clostridia bacterium
CAAAATTCTTCACATCCCGCATATACTTTTCGATGGTCCCCGTGCTCCGCTCCTCCTGCTGCAGGAATCCATGAAACCGGCTCAGACTTTCTCCCGTTATATATCGATTTTCATTCATGATGCGACCTCCCGTTTTTGCCTCACTATATGGGATTTCAGCGAGGATGGCAAGGGAATATTCAATACGTGTCACAGCATTTTCATTCCATCAATCTTGTTTCAACTACTTTCGTAGTTGAAACCTCTGCTAAAGCATACAACCCTCCTTATGGATGTTCTTTAATCTGCATCAACTTCCAATTTCCGTCGTTACGTTTCTCGAAGATCCAGAGGGCTGGTATCCGGGAACTGGCCTGTACTATGTTTCCCTTTGCATCCTTTACTTCGTTGGAATAGTACACCCACACGTAGCCATAACCATCTGTAGCATTGTCTCCAAAATGCGCCGACCAAAGTTTGAGAGAATGCGTTTCACTTACTCCCCCAGCCTCCACGCCTGTGGCATATCGTGATAACAATCCGTATTTTTCATCCATCTGATTTTCAGGTGTCGATAAATCAGAAAATGCTTCGTCGGCCTGAGCCACAAACATCCTGGCCAGATTCCTGTCATCATAACTTCCAATATAAATCAATTTAGAAACCTCTCCAGTCGAAAAGTAATCAAGCGACCATACCTGAAAAACATGATAAATTGGGAAAAAATATATCCCGGCACAAAGAACAAATGCAGCCAGTATAATTACCCCTGTCTTTCTTGCTTTGTGTTTATGCTGCTCTTCAGAAGTATTTATTGTTTCTCTGAGAACTTCAGAAAATGATTCCGCACTATTATCCCCTTCTTTACACTGCATCACTTCAGCCAGAGTCATATCAAAAACCTTTGCGATATCTTCAAATTTTGAAATCTCCGGCAAACACAGTCCACGCTCCCATTTACTGACGGCCGCAGTCGATACACCTATTTTCTTCGCAATTTCTTTTTGTGTTAAATTTCTTTTTTTACGCTGCTCTATCAAGAACTCACCAAATTTCTCTTGTAACACGTGATCACCTCCTTGATAATACAGTAACATTCTTAACAGGATATTCCTAACGACTTGTGGTTGAATTATCTATGATCGCATTTCTGACACTGCAGCAGTTCGATGTTCCTCCTTGCGATCGATCACACTACGCCTATCGTACTTTCATCTTTTTATGCAAAGATTTCTCCATACGAATTTTGCAAAGAACGCGTTTTGGTGCAAAAAAAGAAGGCTCTCTATTCACTGCAAAGAGCCTCTATACGTAAAGAGACCGTACCCGAAGGTACGGTCTCATATTATTCAACTGGTAATCTCCGTGAGATTTATGCGAATGCCTTTGCTCCAGCTGCCTTAGCGTCTGCTGCGAACTTAGGATCGCCGAATTCCGGTCTCTGCAGGTGCTTAGCAACCATCAGAGTACCTGTTCCGTATGCGCACAGTTCAGGCGGATTGATCATTTCTGCTCCGGATCCGTTGATTACGTTGCCGTTTTCGTCCTTGGAATCCTTCATCCACTTGTAAGCGAAGAATTTGCAAGTAAAGGAAGTGTTACCAACCTTTTCGATGTATCCGCCGTATTCCATCCAGTCTCCAGCGAATACAGGAGCAGTATATCTAACTTCAGAGTATCCTACGAACAGAGATTCATCACCAAACAGTCTGATAGCCAGTTCTGTACCAACATCTCCCCATGCAGTTACGATGTGTGCACCTTCTACTAATTCGCCAGCGTAGTGAGCATCGCCAGCAGACATTCTAGTCTTCAGGCATACATATTCACCGATCATCTGAGGGTTATTTTCTCTTTCCATAATGCAATCTAAAGGTGTTTTCATTTTTTAGTCCTCCCTTAAAACTATTAAATATTACCTTGAAGATTTTCATCTTCCTTATACCCATAGGATACTCTTTTAAAAGTAATTAGTCAATGATATTGTGAATCTTTTATCGGATTTTAATTTTTCTAACTTTTCTGACTTTTATCATCAACTCAAGCCCTGAGCATCTAAAAAAGTCCACTTTAAAAAAAGAGAAAATCCAACTGATTTCTTGTATAAAAAGAGACCGTACCCGAAAGTACGGTCTCATATTATTCAACTGGTAATCTCCGTGAGATTTATGCGAATGCCTTTGCTCCAGCTGCCTTAGCGTCTGCTGCGAACTTAGGATCGCCGAATTCCGGTCTCTGCAGGTGCTTAGCAACCATCAGAGTACCTGTTCCGTATGCGCACAGTTCAGGCGGATTGATCATTTCTGCTCCGGATCCGTTGATTACGTTGCCGTTTTCGTCCTTGGAATCCTTCATCCACTTGTAAGCGAAGAATTTGCAAGTAAAGGAAGTGTTACCAACCTTTTCGATGTATCCGCCGTATTCCATCCAGTCTCCAGCGAATACAGGAGCAGTATATCTAACTTCAGAGTATCCTACGAACAGAGATTCATCACCAAACAGTCTGATAGCCAGTTCTGTACCAACATCTCCCCATGCAGTTACGATGTGTGCACCTTCTACTAATTCGCCAGCGTAGTGAGCATCGCCAGCAGACATTCTAGTCTTCAGGCATACATATTCACCGATCATCTGAGGGTTATTTTCTCTTTCCATAATGCAATCTAAAGGTGTTTTCATTTTTTAGTCCTCCCTATAAAACTATTAATATTACCTTGAAGATTTTTCATCTTCTTACACTCTTAGGATACTCTTTTCTACGGATTTCGTCAATGATATTGTGAAACATTTGTCGAAGTTTAACTCTTCTCATTTTTCTGACTTCACCTGTTGATCCAGCGCACCATGCCGGCGCCCATTTCCTCGTTCGGGCGCCGCACATAGCCAAATTTTTCATAAAAACCTTCGTTGCCGGTAGTCGCCATAAGATTGACCATGATGACACGTCCGTCGGAAGCCAGATCGTCCAGATAGGCGTTGATCCGTTCCAGCAGTGCCCGGCCGAGACCTTGTTTCTGATAATCCGGATGCACCATCACATCGACGATCAGGTACATATAGCCGCCGTCGCCGACGAGGCGCGCCATGCCCACCGGAGTCTTTGCATCGTAAGCCACCGTCGTGAATACCGAATTATCCAGACCAGTCTGCGCCTGCTGCGGATCCAGCCGTCTCCAGCCCACCAGCTCCCGCATATCGTTATAAGCTTTTTCCTCGATCGTGTGTTTAAATTCCAGCATAACCTTACCTTTTCCCTCTTAGCGTGACTCTCGTTCGCCGCGATACTGCGATGTTACAGTTCCCAGCTGTTGAGATAGTTTTTCTGATCTTCTGTAAGCTCATCGATTTCGATGTCCCAGGCTTTTAACCGTCTTCTGGCTATGATATCATCGATCTCTCCCGAAACATCGATAACGCCGTTTTTCAGTTCCTTATGATGCTCCTTGATGTAGATCGCCGACATTGCCTGCACTGCAAAACTGAGATCCATGATTTCTGCCGGATGTCCGTCTGCTGCTGCGATATTCACCAGCTTTCCTTCTGCGATCACATTGATCTGACGACCGTTTTCCAGCGTATAGCCCATAATATTGTTTCTAGTTTCTTCTTTTGCGACAGCTGCTTCTTCCAGCCCTGTCATATCGATTTCCACGTTGAAATGACCCGCGTTTGCCAGGATCGCCTGATCCTTCATGGTCAGCATATGTTCCACCGTGATAGTATGCTTGCATCCGGTCGCAGAAATAAACATATCGCCCAGCGGAGCTGCCTTTGCCATAGTCATCACGTCATACCCGTCCATTTTAGCTTCCATCGCCTTTACAGGATCTATTTCCGTTACGATGACCTGTGCGCCGAGGGCTGCCGCTCTCATGGCGATGCCTCTGCTGCACCAGCCGTAGCCGACCACAACGACCGTTTTGGATGCTACGATCAGGTTCGTGTTACGCATGATGCTGTCCCATACGGACTGCCCCGTTCCGTATCGGTTGTCGAACAGGTGCTTGCACTTGGCGTCGTTTACGGCAACCATCGGGAATTTCAGAATGCCGTCTTTTTCCATTGCTTTAAGGCGAATAACACCGGTAGTGGTCTCTTCACATCCGCCCATGACGCATTCGCCCAGGTCAGGACGCTTGCTGTGGATCATTTCCACCAGATCTCCGCCGTCGTCAATGATGATATGCGGCTTGTGCTCCAGACACATTTCGATATGTCTCATATACTCTTCATCGGTTGCTCCGTGATAAGCGAATACGGAAAGTCCGTCGTCCGCCAGCGCTGCCGCTACGTCGTCCTGTGTAGAAAGGCTGTTACTGCCCGTTACGGACATCTGTGCGCCGCCTGCTGCCAGTACAAGACACAGATACGCCGTCTTGGCTTCCAGGTGAACGGAAAGGCTGATCCGCAGTCCTTCAAACGGTTTCGTTTCACGGAATTCATCCTCCAGACCGGATAACAGGGGCATGTTGTGCTTGACCCACTGGATCTTTCTGTGACCGGAAGGCGCCAGGGAGATATCTCTGATGTCGTAATTGTTATTCATATTGTGTTCCTCTTTGTTCTTTCTTTTTATTCGGCGTTTGTTACAACTAACTCTTTCAAAAACAGAAACAGGCTGACGGCCGGGCCAGTCTGTTTCTCAAACGTTATCGTGTTTTATTGTGCTACTCTACCGTTACGGATTTCGCCAGGTTCTTCGGCTTGTCGATGTTGCAGCCGCGCTCCTTCGCTACGTAGTATGCAAAGATCTGAAGCGGGATGACTGCCAGAACCGGGGAGACTTCATCCATGCAGGTCGGGATGTAGATGACTTCATCCGCTACCTGTTCGATTTCCGTCTTGCCTTCCTTGGCAACGGCGATCACGTGAGCGCCTCTGGCCTTGATCTCCTCTACGTTGGAAACCATCTTTTCATACAGGAAGTCCTGGGTCGCCAGTGCGAATACCAGCGTTTCCTCTTCCATCAGCGCGATGGTTCCGTGCTTCAGCTCGCCCGCCGCGATGGCGAAGGAGTTGATGTAGGAGATTTCCTTCAGTTTCAGGGATCCTTCGTAGGATACGCCGGAATCCAGACCTCTTCCTACGTAGAAGACCTGATCTTTTCTGTGATATTTCTTAGCCAGCGCTGCGATCTCGCCTTCTTCTGCAAAGAGCTTTTCTACCTTTTCCGGCAGCAGCTTCAGCTCTTCCAGAACCTGCGTATAGTAATCCTTCTCGATCGTGCCCTTGGTGCTGCCCATGTACAGTCCGATGAGATACATGCAAATCAGCTGGGTCGTGTACGCCTTGGTGGACGCTACGGCGATTTCCGGACCTGCCCAGGTGTAGAACACGTCATCCGATTCTCTCGCTACGGAGCTTCCCACTACGTTGACAACCGACAGGACTCTCGCGCCCTTGCGCTTCGCTTCCCGAAGCGCTGCCAGCGTATCCAGCGTCTCGCCCGACTGACTGATGGCGATGAACAGCGTCTTTTCATCTACAAACGGATCTCTGTAGCGGAATTCCGATGCGATATCTACTTCTACCGGGACCCTCGCCATCTTTTCGATGACCAGCTTGCCAACCAGACCGGCGTGATAAGCCGTTCCACAGGCTACGATATATACTTTATCGAAGTTTTCGATGTCTTCCTTCGTCATGGAAATGCCGTCCAGATTGATCCTGCCATCATCCGTAATACGTCTTACCAGGGTTTCCTGGATTCCCTTCGGCTGCTCGTGGATCTCCTTGAGCATGAAGTGCTCATAGCCTTCTTTTTCTGCAGCATCTGCATCCCATGTTACATGGAACACATCTCTTTTTACGACCTTGCCGGCTTCATTGTAGATCTTGATGTCGTCCTTGGTCAGAACAACCGTCTCGTTGTTCTCGATCAGATATACTTCTCTGACGTATTTCAGCAAAGCCGGAATATCGGATGCGATGAAGTTAAATCCCTTGCCGATACCCGCTACCAGAGGAGCATCCTTGCGGACTGCCACGATTTTATCCGGTTCTGCAGCCGCGATAGCAGCTACCGCATAAGCGCCTCTCATCTGCTCTACCGCCTTGTTGACCGCCTGCAGCAGATCTCCATCGTAGTAGATGCCGATCAGATGAGCGATGACTTCCGAGTCGGTTTCCGACTTGAACTTCACACCGTAATCCTTTACCAGCCATTCTTTGATTTCCTGATAATTTTCTATAATTCCGTTATGTACGATGGCAATCGAATTGTCTGCATTGGCATGGGGATGCGCATTGAGATCGGACGGAACGCCATGTGTCGCCCATCTGGTATGACCGATCCCTACAGAGCTGTCAAATTCAGGTTCTGCAATGATCTTCTCCAGATTTTTGATTTCCCCTACATGCTTGCGGATCTCGATTTTTCCATCGATAGGCAGAGCGATCCCCGCCGAATCATAGCCTCTGTATTCCAGCCGCTTCAGGCCGTCTATGATCCGTTCCTTTGCGTGGTCCGTGCCCACATATCCTACAATACCGCACATAAATCTATTTCCTCCTGTTTCTTTCTGTGTGAAACGCTGTCTTTCCTCGTTTGCTTTCTTTTAACCAAATTTCTTCGTGAGAAGAACCGCGATCTTTTCTGCGATCTCCGTGATCTTCTCCACGTCCTGTCCCTCCAGCATCACACGAACCAGAGGCTCTGTTCCAGACGGACGGATCAGCACGCGACCTTCGCCCTCCAGATCTTTTTCGGCTGCAGCGATCGCTGCTTCCACTTCCGGATCCTCCCGGAATTTGCCTTTATTTTCATTCTTGACTCTTGCATTCTTTAAAACCTGCGGGAAGATCTCGATCTCATCCGAAAGCTCCGACGGAAGCTTTCCAGAAAGGATCACCGCCTGCAAAAGCTGCAGCGAAGACAGGATACCGTCTCCCGTCGTGGTATGATTCCGGAAAATGATATGTCCCGACTGCTCGCCGCCGATGTTGCATCCTGTTTTCAGCATGCTTTCCAGCACATACCGGTCCCCTACGGAAGTTACTTCTACCTTGCAGCCCATGCCTTCCACGTATTTGTGGAAGCCGATATTGCTCATAACGGTAGCCGTCACCAGATCGCCCGGCAGTTCGCCTCTGTTTTTCATCATCTGTGCACAGATGCAGATCAGCTTGTCACCGTCGATGATCCTTCCCTTTTCGTCTACTGCGATGAGACGGTCTGCATCGCCGTCATAGGCCAGACCCAGGAATGCTCCCTGGCGAACTACTTCTTCCTGCAGTTTTTCCGGATGAGTGGATCCGCAGGCGTCATTGATGTTTACGCCATTTGGCTCATTGCCGATGACCGTGATATCCGCGCCCAGTTCGGAATATACCTTCTCCGCTACTTTGTATGCCGCTCCGTTGGCGCAGTCCAGCACCAGCTTGCGACCTTTGATATCCACATCCAGCGTGCTCTTTAAGAACTCCGCATACCGGTCGATCGCATCATCATCCGCCTCCAGGCAGCGTCCCAGCTTATCTCCCGTGATGTGGCTGTTGACGTCGATATCTCTGAGGATGATATCTTCGATTTCATCCTCGATTTCATCGTCCAGCTTGAATCCGTCTCCGTTAAAGAACTTGATCCCGTTGTATTCAAACGGATTATGAGACGCTGAAATCACAACGCCGGCATCCGCCTTATATGCGCGTACCAGATAAGCAATAGCAGGTGTCGGCAGTACGCCCACCTTGATCACATTGCCGCCTACTGCCAGGATCCCTGCGCTGAGGGCATCCTCCAGCATATCTCCAGAAAGGCGCGTATCCTTGCCGATGAGTACGACAGGTCTCTCCTTATCCTTGCTCAATACATGTGCTCCCGATTTCCCCAGCTTAAATGCCAGTTCCGGTGTCAGCTCCGCATTGGCAACGCCTCTGACCCCATCGGTACCAAATAGTCTTCCCATAACTTTCTCCTCTGTTCTGCGTGATATAATTTATCGGGCAGTCTTCAATTTTACTGTCACTTCTGTTGTATTTCCTTTATTGTACAAATATACGCCTGCCGGCAGAGAAAAGTTCAGTTCTTTTTTTCCCTCCGACTTGATTTCGCTCAGATCCACGGTCGCCATGATGGATTCCAGATCAGCCAGTGCACCGGCAGATCCTACAACTTTCACAGAATCCACTCCTGTAATGGAGTCTACTTCCCTGCCGTCCGGTACGTTCTTCGGCGTAATGGATACATCAACATCCTTCGCCTCCATGAGCTGCACCGTCGTCTTGGCCTTTGTATGATTCAGAACAACACCCTGCACCTCGGTACCGTCTTTCTTTACCGGAATCAGTTCCACTTCCACCGTCTTGGCACTCTCCGACACCACGTTGGACGTGATCTTGCCGCGCACCGCGTATACATCGTCTACGATGCTCTCTGCGCCCGTCACCTTAACGGTTCCCGGATACGTATCATATGCCCACGGCACCAGGTCGGTGTCAGTATCGGTATCTCCTACAAAGTCGATCTCCACGTCTTTTTTTACCTCAACGCTGTCCTCGACCCGGTATTTGATCGTTTCATCCGAAATCGTGTCCAGGGTCACGCCCGACGGAAGCTCCAGATTGACTTTCCCGCGGTTGCTTCCCTTGCTGGCGCCTGCTACATCCACCGTCGCTGTAACGCCGGTCTTTTTCGTATCGTTGACGACAGAGCGCTTGCCTTTGATGACAGCGCTGATTTTAATATCCTGATTATGGACCACCGCCAGTCCTTCGTCTGCCAGCTGATCCGTATTTACAAACGTCACTTCGATATCGCTGATTTTTTCCTTCGTTTCCGGGTTCACTTCTCCCATAACGTAAACCCATAAAAAGATCGCGATGATCAGGGAGATGACTTTCAGCACGTTTTTATTTTCCAGCATTCTTCTTCCCCCTTATTTTGTCGATGGTATTCGGGATAAAGGCCATGGAGCCCTTCTTCGGCTCGCTGTTCAGGTACATGTTAAGCAGCGTTTTTTCTACCGTCTTCATGTCCAGAAAACGAGTCAGCTTTCCCTCCCGTGCCATGGAGATAGCGCCGGTTTCTTCCGAAACGATGAGCACGAGAGCATCGGAATTTTCCGTGATACCGATCCCTGCCCGGTGCCGCGTCCCCAGATCCTTGCTGATGCTCTTGTCATGAGTCAGAGGCAGTACGCATCCCGCTGCATAAGCCCGATCCCGACGGATGATCAGTGCGCCGTCGTGGAGGGGTGCTCCTTCGTAGAAAATATTGCCCAAAATCTGGTCGGAAATCTCCGCATCGATCACGGTTCCCGTCTCGATGATATCCATCAGAGAAGTCTCTCTCTCAAAGACCATCAGCGCACCTACCCGGTTTGCAGAAAAGTTTTCGATGGCTCGAACGATCTGTGCCGTGATATGTTTACCCTTTTCTTTGTCCACCTGAGAAAAGGATCCCTTCATCAGCTGGCTGCGTCCCATGTATTCCAGGGCACGCCGCAGCTCCGGCTGAAATACGATGAGGAGGGAGATGGCTCCCAGAGCAACCGTCCCCTTTAACAGCCAGTTGATCGTGTGCAGATTCAGCACATCCGATGCGAACGTTGCCACGACAAGAACCAGCACCCCCTTGAGGAGCTGTTCCGCACGCGTCTGCTTGATCAGTCCCAGCAGCTTGTAAATCACAAAAGCTACGATGAGGATATCCACTATATCTGTAATCCCGATTCCGGAAAATACATTTTCAAAAAATCGATTCATATGATTCTACCTTAACCTTCTACCTATCTCATTATATTTTACAGAAATCAATCCATGTTTTCAATAGGTATGTCATGTCTTTTCCGTGAATAAATCTTCACTTTTCACGCACAGTCTCAAAAACTCTCAAAAGCGGAGGCTTCCCTCCGCTTTTGCATTCTCCTTATTTAATAAGTCAGAACTCACGACCTGCCGCTTTTCCGCTTAATACGACGTCTCCAGCAACCCGTAGTCCTTATCATTTCTGCGATATACCACGTTAACGGAGTCCGTTTCCATGTTGAGGAATACGAAGAAATTGTGAGCCAGCAGTTCCATCTGCACGATAGCTTCATCCACCGTCATCGGCACCAGCTCGAATTTCTTTTTCTTCACAACGTGAAGTTCTTCTGTCTCGTCTTCTTCATACTCTGGAAGATCTGCGAACGTCACTTCCTGATATCCCTTATATTTCTTCTGCAGCTTCGACTTGAACTTGGACATCTGGCTCGAAAGCTTCTCGATGACGCGATCTACTGCGTCATACGGATCGTCCGCCCGCATCTCCGCTCTAAAAATAGTTCCCTTCGTATTGATGGTGGCCTCTACCTTATAGCCGGCCTTCTCTTTGATCACCATCACATTTCCGGTGATCTCATTGGAAAAGTATTTGTCCAGTTTTTCAAATTTCTTTTCAATGGTTTCCTTGAGCTTGTCGCTCGGCGTATAGTTTTTTCCAGTAATGATTGTCTTCATACTAACAACCTCCTTTGCAGCCTTTTTCTTAGTATAACATATATTTTGTGAATTTTCAATAAAGTCTGCATATGACTCAGCTGACCTGATCTTTGCCCCCACACCTGCCTTTACCTGAGTTTCTCAGAGGACTTACTTCTAAACTACGCCATGATCACTGCCGCCTTGCGGATCAGCTTACGTGGGACCTTTCGCCCGTAGCTGGCCTGGCCTTTCAATCACAGACCTGAGTCATATGCAGACCTTACTGCCCGCACTTTGTTATACAATTTTACAAGCCCTTGGGCCTGCGGTTTCCGCCGGAAGCCAGCGTCAGAAAATCCACTGCCGCTGCGCCACCCTCTAGCAGCACCCGGCAGCATTCCTCGATGGTCGCTCCCGTCGTATAAATATCATCCACTAAAAGGACTGCTTTTCCCTTGATCTCCGATTCTCCCTTTTTCGTTACTGCAAAGGCCCCTCGCAGGGCGCTTTCCCGTTCCACAGGCGATAAGCTTCTAAGCAGCGTCGTTTCTTTCATTCTCTGCAAAGAATCCGCCGCCAGCGTTTTGCCCCAGCGCTGCGCCAGTCTCGCCGCCATCAGCTCCGTTTGATTGTATCCCCGTTTTTTCATCCGGTTGTTATGGATCGGTACCGGTATTATAACATCTATTTCCGGGTTTTCCCAGCGAATCCGGTCAAAAAGAATATCTCCAAATTTCCTTCCCAGATATCCCTTGCCGTTGTACTTGTAATCCAGGATCAGCTCCCGTTCATACAATCCGTAGGTAAGGCAGCTGTAGCCTCTGCGAAACCCGCGGGGATGTTCCATGCAGTCGTAGCAGTATGCACCCCGGTATGTCTCCGGCAAGGCTTTGCCGCACTTCCCGCACGTCCTGCCGTTGTTCCAGTGAATCTTCTCCATGCAGCTGTCGCACAGCGCATAAGGTCTCGTCCCGTCGATCAAACTTCCGCAGCACGCGCAGTAGATATTCGACGGAAACACCGCCTCTGAAATCATCTCCAGTGTTTTTCCCAATACTCCCTGTTCTCTCATCCCGTTTTCCCCTGTATATTCTACCAATCAGACTCGCCCAGCTCCTCCTGTTCCGATCCGAAGCCGGCAAACTCGTCGAAATCATCGACTGCTCCGCCTGCACTCTCCATAGAAAGCACTCTCCGCAGCCGATACACCAGACCGGAATAACGCTCCTTGATCCGATTGTTATCCACCATGCCTTCCAGCTTGTTCTGCGATCCCACCAGCACCACGGCCTGCTTGCCTCTCGTTACCCCCGTGTACAGCAGGTTCCTGGTGGCCAGCATCGGCGGGAACCAGCTGACCGGCATGATCACGATAGGAAATTCACTTCCCTGGCTCTTGTGGACCGTGATGGCATAGGCCAGTTCCAGCTCCTCCAGCTGATTGAAATGATAGGTCACATACCGCACCTCGTCGTAGACAACGGTCAGTTCATTGAACTCCCGGTCCACCTTGCGGATGAATCCCACGTCGCCGTTAAAGACGCCTTCTCCTTCTGTAAAGTCCTCCAGGTTCTTCCAGGCCATCTGATAATTGTTTTTGATCTGCATGACCTTGTCGCCCTCGCGGAAAGTCCGGTCGCCAAAGGTCTTTTCTTCCAGAGCCTCGTTGGGCGGATTCAATACTTCCTGCAGTTCCTTATTCAGGTTGATGCTTCCTAAAAGTCCCTTTCTCACGGGAGTCAAAACCTGAATGTCAGCCACCGGCGACAGGTCCGTATAATAATCCGGCAGCCGGGTCAGACACAGATCCTTAATGGTCTGCAGCATATCCTTCTCCCGGTTTCTGTGAAGCAGGAAAAAGTCCTTGTCCCTGGCGTTGCAGTCCGGATATTCTCCCTTGTTGATCCGGTGGGCGTTGACCACGATCATGCTCTCCTTGGCCTGCCGGAAAATCTCCGTCAGTTTCGTACAGTAAATGTATTCGCTGTCGATGATATCCCTCAGCACGTTCCCGGCGCCTACCGACGGCAGCTGATCCGAGTCGCCCACGATGATAAGCCGCGTTCCCGGCCTGATAGCGCTCACCAGACCGTTCATAAGCAAAAGATCGATCATAGAAGCTTCATCCACGATGACCGCATCGTATTCCAGCGGATTTTCCTTCGTCCTGCCGAATCGCATCCGATTTTCACTTTCCGAAAAATAGTATTCTAAAAGCCTGTGGATCGTCGAAGCGTAATGGCCGGACGTCTCGGTGATTCTCTTTGCAGCGCGTCCCGTAGGTGCGGCGATAGCCGTCTTCAGGCCGCTGTCCTCCAGGATGTTGATGATGGTATTGATGATGGTCGTTTTGCCGGTTCCCGGGCCGCCGGTGATGACGCTGACTCCCATTTTTAAGGAACTCACCACCGCGTGTTTCTGGTTGTCCGAGAGAAAAATTCCCGTGGACTGCTCCGTCCGCCGGATCAGGCTGTCGATCTTGCCCGCGATGGGCTTCAGTCCCGCATCGTTTATCATGGAAAGACGCTTGCAGACGTTCTGCTCCGCCAGGTAATATGACATGAGGAACACCACCGTCCGGTTGTCCAGATTTTCCACGTGGATCTCTCCCGTAAAAGCCATCTCCGCGATGTTATCCTCGATCTGCTTCATTGGCAGATCCAGCATCTGGCCAGTTTTCTCGCAAAGCTCATCCTGGGGCAGAAACGTATTCCCTTCTCCCGCGAAATAGGTCAGAGTGAACTTGATGCCGCTCTGGATCCGAAACCGGTCGTCGTGAGCGATCCCCATCTTCTCAGCTATTTTATCCGCCTTTTTAAACCCGATGCCGAAAATATCGTCCACCAGCTGATACGGATTTTCCTCGATCGCTTTGATGGTATCTCCGCCGTACACCTCGTACAGCTTCATTGCATAGTTTGAGTTTATTCCAAAATTTTGTAAATACAGTGTTATGTTTGCGAATTCTCTGTGTTGCTTGAAAGCCTCCGAGATCTTTGCCGCCATCTTCGGTCCGATGCCATTGATGCCGCACAGCTGCGCCGGATCTTCCTCGATCACCTGCAAAGTCTTCTCCCTAAAGCGTTCAACGATAGCAGCTGCCGTCTTTCGTCCTACCCCTTTCATGGCTCCCGACGCCAGAAAATCCCGGATCCCGTCTTCCGTGGACGGCAGTTCTTCTTCAAATTCCTTGATGGCAAACTGCTCCCCGTAGGTCGGATGCATAGTGAATTCGCCCCGCAGCCGGTAATGCCTGCCTACGCTGACGCCCGGCAGGATCCCCACGATCGTAAAGGCTTCCAGTTCCGTCTCAAAAACGGCTACCGTGTAGCCGTTTTCGTTGTTATGGAATATGATTTCTCCAATGGTCCCTTTATGTTCTTCCAGCATGGTTTATTTATCCTTGACTCTGTAAAGGGTTCTGTTGTCCAGCGTCCATACGCGGTCGCTGAATTCACCCGGTTCCGTCTTTTCCAGCGCATCCTGCATGTCGAACATCTTCGCATCGATCATGTCCAGATAGTGGAGCATCTCCGCTTCCGGGAAGAGAGGTTTCTTCGGGCTTCCGAATTCCGGTTCATAGTGGTGGGACAGGATCATGTGCTCCAGCATAACGGCCTTTTCCCGCGGCATGCCCAGCTCGTTGGCCAGCCGGTCGATAGTCCGCACGCCCTGTACCAGATGTCCCAGCATCTTGCCTTCAAAGGAATACCCGGTGGAAACGCCCAGCTCGTTGGACTGGATCTCGTTGATCTTCTCCATGTCGTGGAGGATGACGCCAGTCATCACCAGCTCCCGGTTCAGATTCGTATAAACTTCGCAGGCACGCTCCGCCATCATCAGCATGCGCTTTACATGATACAGGAGTCCCGCCATCTCCGCGTGGTGGTTCTTCTGCGCCGCCGGATAGTACATCAGCTTCTCCCTGTTGTCAGTCAGTTCCCGGATGCAGATATTCCGCAGATCCTCATCCTGGAACGCTTCCGCCCGGCTGTAGATGTAGTCGTACATGTCGGCCGCTTCTTCCGGCGCCGCCTTGATGTAATCCTTCATCACCAGATTATCTTCTGCCGAAGTCTGACGGATCCGGCTGACACGCAGCTGTTTCATACCGTTCCACTCGGTCACCTGAGCCTTGACCTTGATTATGGATCCTTCCTTGATCTTCTCCAGCCCCGGCAGCTCCTCATCGGCGATATCCCACTTCTTCGCCGAGATCTCACCGGTGCAGTCCGCCAGCAGCAGATCCAGATAAGCCTTTTTGTTAGAGCCGACCTTGACAGCCGACGTCTTTACCAGAAAATAAGAAATCAGTTCCTGGTGGGTTTTTATATCAGAAATGTATATGTCTTTCATATCATCCATCCTTTCAGGGTTTGCGGCGTCCGCCGCAATATTACTGCACCTATTATACCACATTCCGATACACCATCAAATATGAAAATCGGCTGCAGGACAGCTCAGACCGCTGATGATCGTCCGCAGGCCGCTTCTACGGCTTGCTTACTCAAATCCTGCTGAAGCGCTGTGGAGAATGGTTAGGTGACATTTTTTGTAATTCCACTTTTTGTGAGACAATCACTTTTCAAATCATAGTTTTTTCTGATCATGACAAAAATCTTCGCTTTACTCTCCTGATCTGACCCTCCCATCAGCTCTTCACCACGCCTGCAAAACCGTTTTTGTAATGATCCCATAATATTTTTTCACAAATCACAAAATCCTTCTCCCGAATCCGCAAATCGATCACAACTCAGATGCTCTGCTTGATTGGTTTATCATATCATTTTTAGTATTATCTGTAACTTTCTTTTTTTGAATTTGCTTGCCAATTTGCTTCTATAAATTTTCATCGATTCCTAATATGTACATGAAAAAAGAGAACCCGCAGGTTCTCTTTTCAGTTTCGTTATTTGGATAGGTCTCCCTATTCGATGATCTCAGTTACAACGCCGGATCCAACTGTTCTTCCGCCTTCTCTGATAGCGAAT
>CAKQXD010000017.1 GCA_934281605.1 uncultured Clostridia bacterium
ATGGTAAAACTGTTAAATCGATTAAATAATAGTGGAATAAGAATTATTGTTGCGACACATAGTGATACATTTGTTACGAAATTGAATAATTTATTACTGCTTTCTCGGACTAAGAAAGTTGGCAAACAGCCGGTATCGATTCGAAACGGAGAAATTGAAATCAACAGTGATGACTTGCTGAAAAAGGATGATATTCATATTTATCAGTTTATAAATAAAAGCAATGGACGCAGCGAAGTGAGCGAATTGGAATTCAGAACGGCGCCAATGGTTGGATATTCTTTTGAACTATTTGAGGACAGTTCCACTTCGTTATTCGAAGAGACAAAATTGGCATGCGGTTCCTTATTGTTGTGATATGGAAGTAAAGATATAATATAGGTTGCATACCTCCTGCATTTGGAGGATAATATATACAACACAGTTTTTTATTAAAAATTAAGATACAGAGGAGATTGAGAAAATGTCATTATTTACAAACAAAACACTGATGATCACTGGTGGTACTGGTTCTTTCGGAAATGCGGTTTTGAACCGTTTCCTGAAAACGGATATCGGAGAGATCCGGATTTTTTCCCGCGACGAGAAGAAGCAGGATGACATGCGGCATGAGTATCAGGCAAAGATGCCGGAAGTGGCGGACAAGATCAAGTTTTATATCGGCGATGTAAGGGATCTTCAGTCCTGCAAGAGTGCGATGCATGGCGTTGATTACATATTCCACGCGGCTGCGCTGAAGCAGGTTCCGTCCTGTGAGTTTTTCCCGATGGAGGCTGTCCGCACAAATGTCATCGGTACCGACAATGTGCTTACGGCTGCGATTGAGGAGGGCGTTGAGGCGGTTATCTGTCTTTCTACCGATAAAGCGGCTTATCCGATCAATGCAATGGGTATCACGAAGGCGATTGAGGAGAAGGTAGCGGTAGCGAAGAGCCGTATGTCCGGCAAGACAAAGATCTGCTGCACCCGTTACGGTAATGTAATGTGCTCCAGAGGTTCTGTAATTCCGCTTTGGATCGATCAGATCAAAGCAGGTAATCCGATCACAGTTACAGAGCCGTCCATGACGCGTTTCATTATGTCTTTGGATGAGGCGGTTGACCTTGTGCTGTTTGCTTTTGAAAATGGAGAGAATGGAGACCTTCTGATTATGAAAGCTCCGGCCTGCACGATTAAGACGCAGGCAGAGGCAGTGTGCGAGCTCTTTGGCGGTAATAAAGAGGAGATCAAGGTGATCGGCATCCGTCACGGTGAGAAGATGTATGAGACGCTGCTGACAAATGAGGAGTGTGCCAAGGCGATCGATATGGGCAATTTCTACCGTGTACCGGCGGACAACCGCGGCCTGAACTATGACAAGTATTTCAAGGATGGAGATGCGAAGAGAAATACGCTTACGGAGTTCAACAGCAACAATACGAAGCTGCTGAATCTGGAAGAGACGAAGGCGACGATTGCAAAGCTTGCGTACATCCAGGAGAGACTGGAAGAGGATTAAGGAGCTGGAGGAAGAGGAGATGGAATACAATTTTAAATGGAAAAATAATGGAAGAACGAAGCTGTGTATCGGACTCGGCACTCGTCCTGAAATCATCCGCCTTGCAGCTGTGATTAAGAGATGCAGAGAGTATTTTGATACCTGCGTGATTTACTACAATCAGAACTGGGACAGAAATCTTTCTACGGTGTTCTGGGAGGATTTTGAACTGAAAAACAATGCCGGGGAATTTGGACCGGATATTCTGGTGCCGGTTGTCGGCGACAATCTTGGCGTGACCTGCGGAAATATTCTTGGCAGAAGCTATGAGCTTTTGAGTGATCTGCAGCCGGATGGCTATCTGGTTCTTGGCGATACGAACTCCTGTCTTTCTGCCATTTCTGCGAAGCGTCTCCACATTCCGCTGTTCCATATGGAGGCGGGCAACCGCTGCAAGGATGAGTGCCTGCCGGAGGAGACGAACCGGAGAATTGTCGATGTCATTTCGGATGTGAATCTGTGCTATTCGGAATTTGCGCGCAAATATCTGGCTGATACGGGGCTCCCGAAGGAGCGGACTTACATGACCGGTTCTCCGATGGCAGAGGTGCTGCGCGGCAATCTTGAGAAGATTCAGGCATCAGATGTGTTGCAGAGACTGGACCTTGAGAAGGACAAATACATTCTGCTCAGTGCACACAGAGAGGAGAACATTGACACGGAAAAGAATTTCCTGAGTCTGTTTACTGCGATTAATGCGCTGGCGGAGAAGTATGACATGCCGATTCTGTATTCCTGCCATCCGAGAAGCAGACACAGACTGGAGCAGACCGGATTTAAGCTGGATCCGAGAGTCAGAGTCAGCGAGCCGCTGGGATTCAATGATTACAACTGCCTGCAGATGAACGCTCTGGCGATCGTCAGCGACAGCGGAACGCTGCCGGAGGAGAGCAGCTTTTATCTGTCAATCGGCCACCCGATCGCGGCTGTCTGCATCCGTACTTCAACAGAGCGGCCGGAAGCGCTGGAGGCCGGCGATTTTATCCTGGCCGGCATTACGACGAAGGAACTTTTGAATGCCGCGGACATGGCGATCGAGATGAAGCAGAATGGTGTCCTCGGCAAGCCGTGCCCGGACTATGTGGATGAGACGGTATCGATGAAGGTGGTACGAATCATTCAGGGATATGTGAATGTCGTGAATAAGATGGTCTGGAGGAAGGATCAGTAAAATGTGAACGCTGCAAAAAGGTTACCGCTGTTTTTAAAGTCGCAGAGTGTAACTTTCGTGAAGGATTCACATAAGGGTAAAATCGTGGACAGGCTCTGAGGAAAATAGGCGGAGCCCGCTGCAGAAAAAGTACTGGAGGTATGGAGATGAGAATATTGGTTACGGGTGCGAGGGGGATGGTCGGAACAGCCCTTTGCAACAACCTGAAAAACATACGGGACGGGAAGAACCGTACAAGGCCGGGAATTAAGATTGACGAAATCTATGAGTATGATATAGACAGCACGCCGGAGGAGCTGGACGAGTACTGTAAAAATGCGGATTTTGTATTCAATCTTGCCGGTGTCAACCGCCCGGAAAACCCGGAAGATTTCATGAAAGGAAACTTTGGCTTTGCCTCTGTTCTTCTTGATACGCTGAAAAAGCATGGAAATAAAGCTGGCATTATGCTTTCCTCTTCCGTTCAGGCAACTCTGGCGGGGCGTTTCGGAAACAGTGAATACGGACGAAGCAAGAAAGCCGGAGAGGAGCTGTTCTTCTCTTACGGCGAAGAGACCGGTGCGCCGGTATACGTTTACCGTTTTGTGAATCTGATGGGCCATTCCAGACCGAAGTATAATAGTGCGATCTCCACTTTCTGCTGGGCAGTGGCAAATGACGAAGAGTTTACGGTAAATGACAGAAGTACAGAGCTGGAAGTCCTTTACATTGATGATCTCGTTGAGGGAATGTTCGACTTGCTGGAAGGCAAAGAGCAGCACTGTGAATTTGACGGCGTGGAGACAGTTTTGAATCCAAACGGCCGTTACTGCTGTGTCCCGGTCACCCATAAAGCAACCCTGGGCGAGATCGTTGACCTGCTCGAAGAATTCAAACAGCAGCCAGTCAGCCTGATGATGCCGAAGTGCCCGGACGGCTCTTTCGCAAAGAAGCTTTTCTCCCTTTACCTGACTTACCTGCCGACCGAGAAATTTAAATATGCCATGAAGATGAACTGTGACGCCCGTGGCTCCTTCACTGAGCTGGTACATACCGTCGACTGCGGTCAGGTTTCCATCAACATCAGCAAGCCGGGCATAACCAAAGGCCAGCACTGGCACAATTCCAAATGGGAACAGTTTATCGTAGTGCACGGCCACGGTCTGATCCAGGAGCGCAATATCAATACCGGCGAGACCGTAGAGTTTGAAGTGTCCGGCGATAAGATCGAAGCGATCTACATGATCCCCGGCTGGACCCACAACATCATCAACCTCTCCGAGACAGAAGATCTCGTGACGGTGATGACATGCAATGAAGTATTTAATCCGCAGCGGCCGGATACGTTTGGGGAGCCGGTGTGAAAATTTAGAAAAATTATAGCAATTCAATAAAATAATGCAGGCAAGACGATTTGGCAGAGTGCGAAAGATAAGGATGAAATCTGCAGGCGTGCTGATGCACGGCAAAGATTTCTGACGCAGTATTTCGCGCTCTGACAGATTGGAGAGGATGTATTATTTTGCAGAATTGCTATAATTGAACGAGAAGAAATGAATTCGCGGGAAGACATTTCATAGGATCGGAGGTCTGGAGCCTGTATGGAAAGGATGCGGGGTTCGGACCTCGGTTGGTATATGGGGATGTCGAAAATTGTCGGTAAAAAATGTGGGGGGGTATAAGAATATGTATTGTAAGCGTCAAACCATCCGCAAACTATGACTGAATATTCTTATGCAGTAGGTGCTGAGAGGCGGCTCAGAAGCCCCCGGAATAATTAAGAAGTAAGTAGATGCGGGAAGAAAAATGAAAGAAACCGGTGGAATATAGAGAATGAGTACAGATAACATAATATCCATAATTATTAGTATATTAGGATCTTCGGTTGTAACGCTAGTTTTATCTACATTTGTTTTTCAGCCAATGCAGGATAAAAAAAGGTACATTTTTAAAGAAAAGCAACAAGTATATGAATCTATAATTATATTTGCACAGATCGTATTGTATCCTGTGGAGGCAAGATATTCTTGTTGTTGACTCCTTAAATTAACTCTATCATGATCTTCTTGCATGTCTCTGGAATGATCTGTATACTGTCAGTAGTC